>NZ_FTMM01000006.1 GCF_900156075.1 Chryseobacterium sp. RU37D
TTAAAAGCTGGATCATAGATTTTTCGCCCTTGTTTCATACGTTAAAATTAAGGTTTTATGCTTAACTCTAACTGGAAGCTAAATTAGTATATCCAATTTTCATTTTATTAGTATTTATAAGGGTTAAGGATGGGACACCTTGATTTTTATGGGACACCAAAATAGGACACCAAAACTCAAGATTTAAGTAAGTTTGAGAGAAAATATATCAGAGTGAATTGGAATATTTCACAGAAATTTCACAAATGGGACACCAGAGAAAAAGTTGGGACACCTAAAAGTTTGCCTTAAAATTGAAAAATATTGAGATTTAAAAAACTTAGGATTTAAATAAGAATTGCTGTAAACTCCCATGAATAGGGTAGAAGTAGTATAAATAAAAAATCTCCCTTGAAAAAGAGAGATTTCTGTGGGTCCTGAGGGATTCGAACCCCCGACCCTCTGGGTGTAAACCAGATGCTCTGAACCAACTGAGCTAAGAACCCGAATTTTTTTTAAAGGTTTCGTTTCCTTTTCTGTGGGTCCTGAGGGATTCGAACCCCCGACCCTCTGGGTGTAAACCAGATGCTCTGAACCAACTGAGCTAAGAACCCCTTTATCGAGGTTTTCTCGATTAGAGTGCTGCAAATATACGACTTATTCAGAAACCTGCAAATTTTTTTCTAAAAATTCTCCCACTACAAAGTTGCTTCCTCCTATAAAAATCATTTCTTCATCTGTACATTGCTCTTTTGCAGAAAGATAAGAATCCTGCACAGAATCAAAAATTTTATAAGAAATTTTGGCTTGCATTAATAAGTTTTCATAATCGTCGGGGTGCCTGCCCCTGTGGATGGAGGGTTTTGCAAAATAAAACTCAGAATTTTCAGGTAAAATCTTCATTACATCATCGATTTTTTTATCATTTACAAAACCTAAGACGATATGCTTATGTTTTTTAATTGAATTTAATTGAGAAAAAACGTATTCCAATCCGGCCTGATTATGCCCTGTATCACAGATTGTCAAAGGATTTTTTGAAAATTCAAACCAGCGCCCGATAAATCCGGTGTTTTTATGAACATGTAAAAGCCCGCATTCAATGTTCTGATCGGAGATTGGGTAATTTAATTTTCTTAATTCTTTAATTAAGGCCAAAACTACTTTAATATTTTTTTTCTGATAATTTCCTTTTAAATCAGATGTTAGGTCTGTTTTTAATAAAGAAGCGTCAATGAAAGGAGCATTTTCTTTTTCAGCCTTATTTTTAATGATATTTTTTACGGTGTCATTTTCGTCTCCGGAAATAATTGATATGTTTTTTTTAATGATTCCTGCTTTTTCCCATGCAATTTCTTCAATAGTATCTCCCAGAATATTCTGATGGTCCAGCTGAACATTGGTGATGGCTGAAATCAGGGGCTTAATAATGTTTGTAGAATCCAGCCTTCCGCCTAAACCTACTTCAATAATTGCAAAATCCACACGCTGCTGATAAAAATATTCAAAAGCCATAATGGTGGTGAACTCAAAAAAAGAAGGACGAATGTCTTCCGGCAGTTTTTTCAGCTTTTGAATAAAATCAAATACAAATTCTCTATCACAATTCTTACCGTTTACTTTAATCCGTTCCGTAAAATCAATGAGATGGGGAGAGTTGTATAAACCTGTTTTATAACCCGACTCCTGGAGAACGGAAGCCAGCATATTGCTAGAGGACCCCTTACCGTTTGTTCCTCCAATGTGGATGCATTTGATTTTTTCTTGGGGATTCCCAAAAAATTCGCAAAGTTTTGTAATGTTATCCAATCCAGGCTTATAAGCTTTTTGACCATCAATCTGGTAATTCGGGGCCTGTACAAAAAGCCATTCTATGGCTTCCTGATATTGTTCGTTTGTCATGATGCAAAATTCTCAAAAGTTCCAGAAAAATGAAACAATAATTTTCCAAAAATGTAACTTTTTTATATTTAACTCGTCTAATTATGAAAAATCGAAATATGAAAAGAGTTTTGACTATTATTTTGGGATTATCTTGTCTAGTGGTGAATGCCCAGAAAAAGTGGTCTTTGAGAGAATGTGTAGACTATGCTACCAAGCATAATCTTCAGGTGATCCAAAATGAATATTCAAAACAAATGCAGGATCTGAATCTGAAAACAGCGAGGAGAAACTATCTTCCATCTGTTTCCGCAAGTATAGGAAATAATGTCAGCTTCGGACAGGCTTCATTAGGAACGGGAAGTATCCGAAACGACAGATTCAGCAATAATGCAAATATTGGCGCAGATATCCTTGTTTACAATAACGGAAGATTGGAAAAGCAGATCAGAAAAACAGAATTTGATGTAGAAGCCAGCCAATACGACATTGAGACCATTAAAAATGATATTTCTCTTCAGATTGCACAACAATATTTAACCACTCTATTAAATAAAGAGATTGTAAAAATTTCCCAAGCTGCTGTTGAAAATGCTCAAAAGCAATACGATAGGTCAAAAATCACAACGGATGTTGGTACTACAGCCCAAACCGTTTTAGCAGAAGCAGAAGCAGGTCTTGCAAGGGAAAAGCAGAATTTGAAAACGGCAGAAATCAATGTTGGAAGAAGCTTGTTTGCACTAGTGCAGCTACTACAGCTTGAAGAGTATAAAGATTTTGATGTGGAAGACGTAGATGTTCCGGATCAGCTTGCTCCACAATTGAAGTCTGTTGATGAGGTTTTAACTACGGCTTACGAAACCCAGCCGCAGATAAAAGCCGCGGAAAGCAGAATCAGGGCTGCGGAAGCTCAGACTGAAGTTACTAGAACGGCTTTTTGGCCAACGGTGACGGCAAGCGCGGGGGTCGGAAGTTTTTATAACAATCTTCTAAATACAGGGGTTACAGGCTATGATCAGCTTGGAAATCCAATTACTGAGCCTACTTTTTTCAATCAGTATAAAGATAATTTTGGGCAGAATGTAGGTGTTTCGGTAAACATTCCGATTTTCAATAAAGGAATTACCAAGCTTCAGGTAGAACAGGCCAAGCTAAATGAAAATATTGCTAAAACTACCTTGGAACAGCAGAAGCAAACGATAAGACAGAGTGTTCAGAAAGCCCAGTTTGACGTTGATGCGAATTATGAAATTTATTTATCTGCAGCTCAGGCTGAAAAAAGCACCAGGCTGGCTTTGGATTTTGCAGATAAAAGCTATGCGGCAGGGAGATCAACGATCTATGATATGAATATTGCAAGAAATAATTATGCAAATGCACAAGGGTCTGTGGCTCAGGCAAAATATAATTATCTTTTCAGTCTTAAATTATTGAATTTCTATGCAGGAATTCCATTAAGTTTGTAAAATGTCTATTCAATCATTAGAAAAATACTTACCTCAAAATACATCGCAATATTTAAAAGTCTGGTTTGCAGATTACTATATTCATATAAAAATTACGAGAAACAGGGATTCCAAATTGGGAGATTATCGTAAGCTTCCTGATAATTTTCATGAAATTACTATTAATTCTACGTTGAGTCCCCAGCTTTTTTTCTTCGTGCTTACTCATGAGCTCGCCCATCTTATTGCCTTTGAAAAATATGGCAGAAGAATTTCTCCTCATGGTAATGAGTGGAAAGAAACTTTCAGGCAGATGCTGCTGCAAAGCCTTGATGTGTATGAAGAAAATCTGAGGCCGATCATCATCAGATTTTCAAAATCTCCGAAAGCAAATTTCATGGCAAGCCCGGATTTGGTTAAATATTTTCACATTGAAAAACAAGATGATACTCATCAATTCATTGAAAAATTACAAAAAGGAGATTTCTTTATTTATCGGAATGAGAAGTATTTGTTAGAAGGTCTTATTAAAAAAAACTATCTTTGTAAGAACCTGGCTACGGGAAGAAAGTATTCTTTCAAGCCTTTAGTAAGGGTAGAAAAATGCACTTAAGAATGTCAAAATCAGATAGATATTGCGTGATTATGGCGGGAGGAATCGGCAGTAGATTCTGGCCTATGAGTACGCAGAAATTTCCGAAACAATTTCAGGATATTTTAGGAGTTGGGCGCACGATGATTCAGCAGACGTATGACAGAATCAGCAAGGTAATTCCTAATGAGAATATATTTGTGATTACAAATAAAGAATATGTAGAGCTCTCTCATCAGCAGCTACCGGAAATCCCTCAGGAAAACATTGTAGGAGAGCCTTTGCTGAAAAATACAGCACCTTGTAACCTTTACATGGCCAACAAGATTGCGGGTATTAATCCTGATGCCACGATGATCGTTTTACCAGCGGATCACCTGATTCTAAAGGAAGATACTTTTTTGGAAAAAGTAGAGATAGCGTTTGACCTTGCTTCGAAGCATGATTATCTGGTTACACTTGGCATTACACCTACAAGGCCGGATACAGGCTACGGATATATTCAGTTTGTAGACAGCCATAATTCGGATTATTACAAAGTGAAAACATTCACAGAAAAACCCATTTTGGAAATTGCAAAAAGTTTTCTTGAAAGCGGGGATTTCCTTTGGAATGCAGGGATTTTTATCTGGAATGTGAAAAGCATTCATCATGCTTTTGAGAAATATCTTCCCGAAATGACACAGCATTTCATGGCCTGCGAATACAATGCAGAGAGTGAAAAAAGCTGCATTGAAACCATTTATCCTAAGGTTCAGAAGATTTCTATTGATAACGGGATTTTAGAAAAAGCTAAAAATGTTTACGTAATTCCCGCCGATCTAGGCTGGAGTGATCTGGGAACGTGGACTTCCGTCTATGAAAATACGGAAAAGGATGAAAATCAGAATGCTGTGAAATTAAAGCATGTTCTCACCTATAATGCTAAAGGGAATGTTATCCGATTAAAAAACAATAATAAGGCGGTAATTATTGACGGATTGGAAAATTATATCATTGTAGATACCGATAAGGCCCTGCTTATTTGCCCAAGAGACAACGATCAGCTCATCAAAGAATATGTTCTGGATTTGAAAAGCCTAAAGAAAGGTGACAAATTCATGTAAAATTATTGGCATACTTTCTGCCTCGTTTTGGGTTATGAAAAAAAATAAATCTAAACTTATCATATTCGTTTTCTTCTTATTAGGAATATTCTCTTTCGGTCAGGAAAAGAAACAGTTTTTAGGAATTCAGAATATTTTACAGAAAATTACCCCGAACGGAAAGATTGATTCCTGGTTTTTGATCTATAACAGCTACGGAAAAGATAATGTTTTGGTAAGCTCAGGAAAGAAAAATTATACCCCTCAATCTTCGGGCTTTGATCTTTTTCCGGATGAGGACAGTTTTTATTATATTGTCTATTCCCAGGCCGGGAAAATGAATTATATAACAGATCTTGAAGGTCTTAAATCTTTTATAGGAAAAATTGACAACGTTGAAGAAGCAGCCATTAATGCAACTATTGACGGGTATTTCATAGATGAAGAATTCAAAGATATGGGCGGTAGCTATAGTGAAGACCAATCAAATTATTATCTGGATCTGGGGAAGCTTACTTCAAAAGAATGCCCTTATCAGAAAACACATTATACGTTAACGGTAAATAAATCTTCCGGAGAAATCATAAACATTAAAGATAACGGGCCTTATATTGAGCTTTATTATAAAAAGTGCACAAATAATCCGAGGCTATTGAAGCTCGAGAAAAAAGAAGAACCAAAAGATGAGCCTAAAAAGAAATCCACAAGACGCAGGTAATTTCTACGAAACAGAACGGTTGACCCTCCGTCCCATGTCCCTGGAAGACGGGGAATTTATCCTTGACCTTTACAACAGACCGAAATTTATTCAGTTCATTGGTGACCGAAACTTAAAGACAGTTGCTGATGCTGAAAATTATATTAAAAACAGATTTCTTCCTCAACTTGAAAAATTAGGCTTTGGAAATTATCTAATGATCACAAAAGAAGGAAATCATAAAATAGGCGGAGTGGGAATCTTTGAAAGGGAAGGCCTGGATGTGGTGGATATTGGATTTTCTCTTTTGGATGAATTTGAAGGGAAAGGATATGCCTATGAAGCTGCCGTAAAGCTAAAGTCCATCGGAATGGATGATTTTGGTTTAAAAAAGATTTCGGCAATTACCACAAAAGACAATCTTTCGTCGCAGAAATTAATTGAAAAATTAGGCTTGAAATTCCAGAAATTTGTTACAATTCCTGGTGATTCGGAGGAGCTGATGTATTACGAAACAGAGAATTAACATGAATATCACAAATATTTTCACTAACATTAAAAATTGTGAAATTACTCGTGTGTTAAGTATTAAAATTTAACCCTTCAAAATTTGCTCGGCCGCAGTTTTCGAAGTCACCTTTTCAATTACTCTCGTACAGATTCCATTTTCATCAAAAATAAAAGTGGTTCTTACAATTCCCATATACGTTTTTCCGAATGTGGTTTTCTGTTGCCAAACCCCAAATTTTTCTATGATGTCGTGGCTTTCATCAGCAATTAGATCATAAGGAAAAGCAAATTTGTTGTGAAAATTTTTCTGCTTTTTCACAGAATCCCCGCTTACTCCAAGAAGCTGATATCCAGCCTTTTTAAGCTTTGAGTAATTGTCACTCAGATTACAGGCTTCAACGGTGCATGTAGGAGTATTGGCCTGAGGATAAAAGAAAAGAACCAGTTTTTTTCCAATTAATTTTTCAGAATTTATCGTTTCCCCGTCCTGATTTGTTCCTTCAAATTGTGGTAAATGGTCTCCGACTTTCAACATAATATTTTAATTTTGTTCAAATTTAATGGTTAAATGACAAAAAAGCAAAGAGCCGCGCTAATCCAGACAGAATTAGAAAAATTATATCCTCAGGTTCCGATTCCGCTAGATCACACCGATCCTTATACTCTGATGGTTGCCGTGGCACTTTCTGCACAGACAACTGATAAAAAGGTAAATCAGGTTACGCCTGAGCTTTTTGCTGTTGCGGGAACACCGCAAAGAATGGCAAAACTGGAAGTGTTTGAAATAAAAGAACTCATCAAAGAAATCGGATTGGCAAACACCAAAGCCAAAAATTTGAAAAGGATGGCCGAACTTTTATTGGAAAGGCACAATGGAGTAGTGCCACAAACGTACGAGGAATTGGAAGCGCTTCCTGGAGTTGGTCACAAAACGGCTTCGGTGGTGATGAGTCAGGCGTTCGGATTTCCTGCTTTTCCGGTCGATACGCACATTCACAGATTGATGACGCAATGGAAGCTCACTTCGGGAAAGAACGTCGTAGAAACAGAAAAAGATGCGAAAAAAATCTGGAAAGAGGAGGTCTGGAATAAGCTTCACCTCCAGATTATTTTTTACGGAAGAGAGTATTCTCCCGCAAGAGGGAATGGAGAGAAGGATTTCATTACGAAAATGATGTTTGAAAATAACGAAAGCAAATAAGAGCGCACAATTCCCCTCCATCGGAGGGGTGGCGAAAATTCAAAGAATTTTTGACGGGGTGGTCAATTCAGCCATAATTTAAAAATTACTCCGCGTCCAATAATCTTCTATGATAATTAATTTGTCCCAAATGATATTCCAAATGTCCGATCAAGTGGATCATAAAATATTCAGTTGTCATAGGATGACCAAAGGGTTCAAGCGGATAGTTTTTTTCAAGATCTTCTGCAGATAATTTATCAAGTGTTGAGGTTACCGCTTCAAGCGTTCCTTCGATTTTCTCGATCAATTCTGTTCTTGGAATGTCCTTTAAAGAAAATTCAAGGTCACGCTGTCGTATGTATCCGGAATTTCCGAGGACTGCACCAAAGAAATGGCTTAGATTTCCCACCAAATGAAGGGTTAAATTTCCTGCAGAATTTAGAATATTTTTATCAATTTTCCATAGGTTTTCTTCGTTTTGATAAGATTCGATTTCCAATTTTAATTTATTTAAATCTCTTGTGTAAAGGGATTTTAGACTCTCTATTATCATTTTTTCTAATTGTTATTGTTTAAAGTTTTCTTTAAATCTAAAAGTGAATCATGAAGCTTTCGTAATCCTCTTGTTCCCATTCCACCATAATCATTGATTGTCTTTACTTTTAAATTATCGTAAGTTACTTTTAAAGTTGTTGTTCCTGCATCAGAGTAGCCAACACTATAATCATCCGCAAGATTTTCAAAATCAATATAATTTAATAAGTCAATAATTTCTTTAAATTTTTCTTTTGAGAGTTGAGAAGAATAAACCTTACGATATTCATCATCATCAAGAGTCCAAGTTATATCTCGATTTGAAATTATTTCTATTTTGGTTGTAGAACGATCCCAATGAGATCCTCTTGTTATAAATTCTATTTCTAGAATATTGTGTCTTTTGGGATTGGGATTTTCTTCAATAAAATCTCCATTTTTATAAATTAGATTTTCTTTGATTAGTTTACTCAAACTTCCATATCTATCTAGGACTTTTACGCTGTAATATTCTATTTTATTATTCTTTACAGCAGAAAACGCACATTGCTCATACAAGTTTATCTTTACTTACATTTTTCGATTCAAAATGGTCTCCTTTGTCTAAAATATAAATCGTTTTTGCTCCTTCAGAATAGGTTCCTGTTACTAAGAGATCTGTTAATCCGTTATTGTCAAAGTCTACTTTCCCCCAAGTTTGTTTTAATTTTAAGCTGTCTGCAATAACATTGCAATACCAGTCATAATTAATTTTATCATCTACGGTTAGAAAATAATTTATTTTATTTTCGTCGTTTCTAATAAAATTTTCAAGATCTTTTGTCGATATTAATGAATCAATTCTACTTAATTTTTGGGATTGAAAATTAAATAAGGGATAAAAAAATAATATGAAATAAAATGTTTTCATCAAAAAAAATTGAAATGTAAATCTAAACAAAAAAGCCACAAAAATTAATTTGCGACCTTAATATTTTAATGTGGAATTTCCTCCAACAAAATCTCGTTTCCTGCCTTATCGTAGTAAATACAAGTGAATTTATCCAGATCAACAATCCATTTTTCGATTCCTGTTTCTGCGCAATCTTGGCAAAATTTCATGTAATTTGTCTCTCCCTTCTGATGACTTTTAAGTTGTTGTATAAACTTTTTTTTATCAGAATCATCAGCAATCGTTAAATCTTCATATTGTGGTTTTGAAGTTGTAGTAAAATCCGTTTCTCCAAAATATTGGGTGTGACTATCTTTCACCCAAGTTTCAAAAGATTTTACACCCATTTTCTTGATTTCCTGAATATAATTCGGAAAATCTGCTCCCGTTTTTACTTTATCGTGAGCATTTTCAATTTGTTCTACTGTAAACATTTTTCTTCGTTGTATTTTTTAATTTAAAGTAAAAGATCCTTCGACTTCGCTCAGGATGACACGGGCAAGTTATTCTCAATAAAGTTTATAATATTTAAAAATTATTTCTGTTTCTTCGCCCAAAGCTCCATTTTTCTGTTCAAAACATCCAAAGGAAGACATCCCTGACTCAAAATCTCATCATGGAATTTTGCCAGACTGAATTTATTTCCCAGTTCTTTCTGGTATTTTTCTCTCAATTCACGAATCCTCAAAGACCCGATTTTATAACCCAACGCCTGTCCCGGGATCGCCATATATCGTTCCACTTCGGCAGTTGCGCTTGCTTCGTCATAGGAAATATTGCTCAGAAAATATTTTATGGCTTCTTCTCTCGTCATTTTTCCGGTGTGCAGGCCTGTGTCTACCACCAGTCTCACGGCTCTTAACATTTGATCACTCAAATAGCCCATTTTTTGGTAAGGATCAGTATAAAGCCCGAATTCCGGACCTAAAGTTTCACAATAATGTGCCCAGCCTTCACCATAAGCCCCAAACCAGCCGAATCTCATGAATTTTGGAAGTTTCGTGTTTTCCTGTTGCAAAGAAACCTGATAATGATGCCCCGGAATAGCCTCGTGTAAAAACAAAGATTCCATTCCTGATGTCACATTAAACTTTGAAGGATCGGGAAGGGGAACGTAGAAAATTCCCGGTCTTTTTCCGTCCGGCGTTCCCTGAATGTATTCTGCACTCGCACTTGCTTCCCGGAATTTTTCTGTCTGCCTGATCTCAAATCCTGTTTTCGGAGTTACAGAGAACATGGTTTTCAGTTTTGGAGTAATTTTAGTTAAAATTCCATTAAAAGCGGCCAAAACTTCCTTTGAAGTCTTATAAGGCATCGCCTTTGGATCTGTTTTCACAAAATTGATAAATTCTTCCAATGTCCCAGTGAAGCCAACCTGCTGCTTTACTTTTTCCATTTCTGCGCGGAGCATTGCCACTTGCTGGAGCCCGATTTTATTGATCTCTTCAGGAGATTTATCCGTTGTAGTCCAGCTTTGTACATAGTATTGATAGATTTCCTTTCCATTCGGAAGGCTGTTGTATCCGTCTGTTTCTCTTGCTTTTGGCAGGTATTCCTTTTCCAGGAAATTACTCATTTTGGTGTATGCAGGAATAACTTTTTTGGTAATTGCCTCCGAATACAGCGCTGTAAACTTCTCTTTTTGCTCTTTTGTGAAATCTTTCGGAAAATTTTTAATAGGCCCGTAGAAAATATTCTTATCCAAATCTGTTGTAATGATTTCCTCGGCTCTCATTTGAGGAATCATTTTGATAACCAGCTTTTTAGGTAGCACCATTTTATTGCTGATTCCATCACGGAAATTATCTGCCGCAGCATTCATCCAATCCGGAAATTTTTCCATTCTTTTCAACCAGTCGCTGTAGTCTTTTTCAGTTTTAAAAGGCTGGCTTCCCTGCCCACTTCCGTATAACGGAAAATTCAGCGGCAGTCCTCCAAATTGTGTAAAAGGAATATATTCGGGGTGATAAGAATATCCCTTGACATAGTCTTTTAATGTATAATTCAATACATCGTAAACTATTTTATCTTCATCAGAAAGACTTTTATAATCAACATTTTCCAGTTGTTTTAAAACAGAATTATAAAAATTAACCTCCCCCGAAATAAAATCCTTATCAATATTAATGGGCAGCTGGTCATTATATCGCAAATCACCCTGGGCCGTAGCGTTTAAAGGATATAATTTCAAATATTGCTCATAATAATTAGATGCAATGGAGTCCAGGTTGGAAGGAGTAACTTTCGTTAAAGGAGAATCATACTTCTTGCAGGAAACAAGGCCTATGATCACCCCGATTCCTAAAATACTTTTAGATAAAAAATTTTTCATTTTCAGAATATTTGTGAAAGCAAATGTAAATATTTAAAGAATACAAGTTGTAAAAAGATATTTGGCTTATATCAAAGTTTAAACAACTTTAGTAAAAGATTTAAAAATAAAGGTAAAAATATAAATCTGCAGTATTAATTATGGGCAATTTTGAAAAAATAATTTTCAAAAAATTTTTCACATTCAATCTATTTTTTATCTTTGCTTAAAACGTTTAACAATCATACTATTACAGTTCTTTTTTAAGAAATAATGAAAGGGATTTTAAAAATTTACCATCCGGACGAAACGCTAAAGTACAATATCAGAAACACTTATTGTAAAGCGATTTACAGCAACCAACAACACTTTTTAGAGGTTGAAATTATTACGGATGACAGTCTGGATCATGTAGACGACGACTCTTTACAGTACAATTTTCCACAACTTTCTATGGAAATTTTCGATTTTCCGATCGAATCAGGCGATATCGAAGGAAAGATTATCAATATCAATGATTCTGAGGGAGATACTTACACAGAAGTAGACCTTTTCGATGATGAAGAAGCATTTATTTATGATAACAAGCTTCATTTCGAGAAAAACGAAGAGGGCGAGCTTCAAGTGATGTGGGAAGGAACCATCGACGATTTCTATACAGGATCAGATACACCACTTCCTTTTAAGCTAAAGTGCGAATTCAAGCAAGACGAAATTGAGGTAGACGAAGATTAATTTCAATCTTTTTTCTCATTTTTATATCAAATTTCTTTTCAAATACTTTTTTGGAAAGAAATTTGCTGTTTATGAAAATAACAAACTTTAAGTTGTTTTTAAGCAATTTTTAAGAGTTCAATTCATAATATTCCA
Source organism: Chryseobacterium sp. RU37D (assembly GCF_900156075.1). GTDB lineage: Bacteria > Bacteroidota > Bacteroidia > Flavobacteriales > Weeksellaceae > Chryseobacterium. Next base: position 12,019 of record NZ_FTMM01000006.1, read on the forward strand.
CTATTTTTGTCGTTAAAACCTTTATAAAAATACACATTAAATGCTGTTAACGGAAATTACTCAGATTTTATTTGCACAGGTTGCTGCGCCTGCAGTAGCGGCAGACGATTTAGAATTTTCATTTTGGAAGATCATGTTCCACGGAGGAGCTTTCGCTAAAATAGTGATGGTAACCGTTTTGCTGCTTGGTGTATTTTCCGTATATCTGTTTTTTGAACGTTTTTTCTTTATTAAAAGATTAACTACGAAAACGGATGCGAATTTTATGGATAATATTGAAGATTTCATTAAAGAAGGAAAAATAGAATCCGCAGCAGATTACTGCAAAAGGCAAAATTCACCGGAAGGAAGGATTCTGGAAAAAGGAATTTCAAGATTGGGACGCCCCGTTTCAGACATTGTAAGCGCCATGGAAGCCCAGGCTCAGGTAGAGGTAGCCAATATGGAAAAAAACCTGAACCTTTTGGCTGTAGTACCAAGTATTGCTCCGATGCTCGGGCTTTTGGGTACGGTTATCGGGATGATTATTGCTTTCTTCAACTTGTCCCATGCCACCGGATCTTTCTCTCCAAAAACCTTGTCTGAAGGTATTTATACAGCATTGGGACAGACTGCAGTAGGTCTTGCAGTAGCTATTCCGGCTAATTTTTTCTACAATATACTCTTGACGAGAATTGATAAATTTGTATTAAAAGCACAGAATATGTCTGGAGAATTTTTAGATCTTATCAACAAACCTTTATAAATCTTCAGTATGAAAATTCAAAGAAGAAATAAAGCAAATCCGGAATTCAGTTTAGCAGCGATGACAGACGTTATCTTGCTGATGCTGATATTCTTTATGATTACATCTTCTGCGGCTAATCAAAGCGCAATTGATGTGAAATTACCGAAAGCCGGAGCTGTTGATGATAATATTCCGAATCCTTTGACGGTAAGCATAAAACCAGACGGATCTTATTTTGTAGATGACAATCCAGTAAACAAAGCTGAGCTGGAGCAAATGATTGTGAATAAGCTGACGAATCAGGCCAACAAATCTTTCACGATAAGGGCAGATGAAAATACGATGCATAAAGATGTGGTTTTTGTAATGGAAATTGCCGAAAAACATAAATTCAATATCGCCATTGCAACGGTTAAAGATAAATAGTACTTCGGAAAATTACGGAAAAGACCATGTTAAAATGAGAAGCTATATTGTAAACAAAGACGAGGAAAAAAGAGACAGGATAAAGAGTGCCCTACTTTCTATCCTCCTCTGGTCTGCCATTCTGTTATTTGTTTTTTTATATAAACTAAAGCCGGAGCTTGATCAGGAACCGGAAGTGGTTACGACAATGCTTGTTAATTTCGGGGATAAAAGGAACGGAAATGGAGTGGAAGAGCCAGCCGACCAACCCGGAAGCCTTGCCTCTGCTACAGAAGAGATCACCTCGGAACCTGCAGAACCTGCCGTTCCTGAAACTAAAACAGTGATCAAGCCGGAACCGCAGCCTGAAACTAAGAAATCTGAAACAAAAGAGAAAATTATCACAGGAAATAACTCTAAAGTAAAAGTCCCTAAAAAAGAAGATTCAAAATCCAATAAAAAGTCTGCTGCAAGTACAAGTGCGACTAAAAATACCAAAAAAGCCGGCGCCACGACAGCCAATTCAAAAACCGGAAACGGCGACGGAAAAGGAACGGCAGCCATCGGGAACCTAATCCGAGGCAGAGGGACAAAAGCCGGAAGCCAGGGAGATGGGACAGGAATTGGGAATGCCGGGGATCCTTTGGGAGGTGAAGGAAATGGAGACAGTAAAGTAGGTGTTGACCGAAAGCTGGTCGGGTTCATCCCCGGAACAATGGGAAGAGGAGGCGCACAACCTGCAAACAATTGCACGGCAAGCGGAACTATTACCATTGCCTACACAGTAGATAAAGCAGGAAATGTAGTTTCAGCGAGAAGAGCAGGCGGAACATCAGATCCCTGCATCAGCTCAAATGCGATTTCATGGGTTAAGAAATATGTAAAAGCCGAGAAGGCCAATGTTTCTTCTACCGGGACTTATAAAATTACCTTCTAAAATACCAAAGCACTTTATTCAAGTGCTTTTTTTATTTCCGAAATTCTGTTAATAACCGGCAATGCAAAGATTCCACTGGTTTGAAGATACAATTCGTAGAACGTTTTTGCTTTGTCTAAAAATTCATTGTTTTGAGTTGCTTTTCCGTTGAAATAGAAAAGATTTCCCAACATTTCATAATAATCTTTGTGGTCTCTTTCCTGTCTTTCGTTAACGATTTCGATGATTTCTTCTTTCGATTTAGATGAAAGAGTCGTGAAGTCGAACTTGAAAATATCTTTCATTAAAGATTCAAAATCCAGTTCTTTTTGCATTAAACTTTCTTCAGGTTTATCTAAAATCAGTTTTTCTAACGCTTGAGTTAGCTGGCGTATTAATCTTAATGTGAATTCTTTATCTGTGATCATAATTTTGTTTAAATTTTAAAGTAATGGTGATTTTGAGAACTTCAACCACCAATTAGATTTTAATTTTGTCAGGCTAATATACGCAATCGGTGGCTGAGGTACTCTAAGCCACATTCTCCTTTAAGCAAAGAAAAGATAAGCCAAAGCAATCGAAGTAATAACACCTACCAAATCTGCCAAAAGCATGGCAATTACCGTGTATCTCGTATTCTTCACGGCTACTGCACCAAAATAAACTGCGATCACGTAAAACGTCGTATCTGAGCTTCCCTGGAGTACCGCCGCCAATTTCCCCTGAAAACTGTCTGCTCCGAAAGTTGACATCGTATCAACCATCATTCCACGGGCTCCGGACCCGGATAAAGGTTTGATTAGAGCTGTTGGAAGTCCGTCCACAAAACGCGGATCGAGGCTGGCTACATTAGCAACCCACTTCATCCCGTCAATAATTACATCAAAAACTCCCGAAGTTCTTAGCAAAGAAATGGCAATCAGCATTCCGACTAAATAAGGAATAATCTTCACACAAGTGGTAAAGCCTTCTTTTGCTCCCTCGATAAAAGAATCAAAGACATTGATTTTTTTGTACACTGCACCAAGAACTATCGCCAGGAAAATAAAGAGAATCAATCCGTTACTTAAAATTTTACTAAAATCATCCAGTTCATCCTTACTTAGTTTAGTCAAATATAAAACCAGCAAACCAATAACTGCCGAAATTCCACCCACATAAGCAATAACCACAGGTCTTAATAGATTGATTTTCTGATATAAGGAAACAATGATCATCGCAGCCAAAGTCGCCGCAAAAGTAGCAATCATACACGGAAGAAAGATATCCGTCGGGGTTTTTGATCCCATCGAAGCCCGAATCGCAATAATAGAAACAGGAATCAGTGTCATCCCTCCCGCATGAAGGCATAAAAACATGATCTGTGAATTGCTTGCTGTATCTTTATTAGGATTAAGCGTTTGAAGGCTTTCCATGGCTTTTAAACCAAATGGCGTTGCTGCATTATCCAAGCCCAGAAGATTAGCGCTGAAATTCATCAACATATGTCCAAAAGCCGGATGGTTTTTCGGGATATCGGGAAATAATTTTGAGAAAAAAGGTTGAATCAACCTGCTTAAAAGATTAATTCCACCGGCTTTTTCCGCAATACTCATGAATCCCATGAATAAGGACATAATTCCAATTAAGCCTAAACAGATTTTCACGGCGGTTTCAGATGTTCCGATCACACCGTCTGCTTCCTGAATGCGGTAAATTTTTACATCCTGCTGTAAAGAATCGGTTTTATAATGAATTCTGTTGTCGGCAAAATCAGGCTTTTTCATCAAACTGTCTCGCACAATCGGAGCGAGCGTATTCATTTTCTGAGTCGCAATCTGTACTGTATCACCGCCTTTTCCTACCACCATATCATTGAAGATGGTTTTGTAATGGCTTGATGAAATGTATTTTATACTTGCAATGGCAATGGCAACAATAATAAATGCCGACCAAATTCTGCTGAGAACCATTCGATTAAATTATAATTGTTTAAACTTATCAAAAAAACTTCAGATTACAAAAAAAGGGAAGATTTTTAAGGATTTTTTCCATCAATAAGAACGGGCTTTAGCCCGTTTAAAAAAAATCGGAAGTATCAGAATTGGCTTTAGCCAAAACTTAAAAAATAGAGCATAAGATATAGGGAGCTAGATTCTGAACGAAGCGAAAGCAGAGTGAAGAATGAAAAGGCAAATGTTTGAAATTTAATGAAATTATTACTTTTCATCAAGATAAACCAAAAATCCATCAAAATCATTATCTACACTTTTCAGAACTTTTGCATCTTTCATTTTCTTTTCTAAACCATCAATAAAAAAACTTTTTTCGAAAAACTGACGGTGAATACCGGGTAATAACTCCCTATAATAATCCATTCCGAATTGATTGTTGTGAAGATCCATTTTAGTTTCTAAAGGCTTATTTGGAAACAGCTCTTCGTGCATATCAGTAATTTTTTTACAGAAATCAAGAGCTTTTTCGGGAGAGGATACCTTAGAGCAATACATGGTAATAAAACAGCACCACAATGCGTGTCTGAAAGCATTTCCAATTCCGTTATTAGAAGCAGTTTTAGGGAATTTTTTCTGTGCAATGGTATATGCCTGAACTGTAGCATGAAAACTTAATAAAGAAAAAATAGGATGGAGGAGAATAAGTGATAAAAGACGGATAATTTTTTTAAAACTTAATGTCCGGATCGTATTAAAAAGCATTCTAAAAGTCCTCATAAATAAAAATCTCTCCCCAATTAGAGAGAGATTATAGTATTTTGTTACAATTGTTAAGCATTTGCTGCCAATAATTTCATTGTTTTAGAAACGGTATCTCTGATTTCGGTTCTTTTTACGATGAAATCAACAAACCCTTTCTCCTGTAGGAACTCCGATGTCTGGAAACCTTCCGGTAAGTCTCTACCGATTGTTTCACGGATTACCCTTGGTCCTGCAAACCCGATCAAAGCGCCTGGTTCAGCCATAATGATATCTGCTGTCATTGCAAACGAAGCCGTAATACCTCCGAAAGTAGGATCACAAAGATAAGCAATGTATAAAAGTCCTGCTTCTGAAAGCTGGGCTAGTTTTGCCTGTACTTTTGCCAACTGCATCAAAGAATATGTAGCTTCCTGCATTCTTGCGCCACCAGACTGGCAAATAATCATGTAAGGAAGCTTATGTTTGATACAATAATCTACCGCTCTTCTGATTTTTTCTCCCATTACAGAGCCCAAAGATCCTCCAATAAAAGCGAAATCCATGCACGAAACTACCATTTCAGCGCCTTTTACAGTTCCCACTGCATTTCTGATGGAGTCGGTAAGTTTTGTTTTTGCTTTTACTTCTTTCAGACGGTCTGTATAAGACTTAGTGTCTTTGAAGTTCAGCATGTCTATACTTTCAACATTAGCGTCCAGTTCAGTAAATTTACCATCATCGAAAAGGATATCAAAAAATTCTGCACTTCCTATTCTTACATGAAATTCGTCTTCCGGAGAAACGTAGTTATTTCTCTTCAATTCATCATGTTCTACCACTTTTCCTGACGGAGTCTGATGCCAAAGACCTTTGGGAACATCCTTTTTTTCATCAGTAGAAGTCGTAATGTTTTTTGTTTTTCTTTTAAACCAGTCGAATGCCATTTATTAAATTTTAGATTTTAGATTTTGAATTTTAGATTTTAAAGATCATTTAAAATTTATAATCCAAAATTTATAATTTATTTTAAAGCGTATTTACGTTATTTAAGTCTTCAAATGCTTTTACCAGTCTTGTAGAGAAAGTTTCTTCTCCTTTTCTCACCCAGACTCTCGGATCGTAGAATTTCTTATTTGGTTTTTCTTCTCCCTCCGGATTTCCGATTTGAGTTCTTAAATAATCAACATTGTTAATCATATAATCTCTTACGCCTTCTGTATAAGCAAACTGAAGGTCTGTATCGATATTCATTTTGATAACACCATAGTCAATCGCTTCTCTTATCTCTTCCAAAGTAGATCCGGAACCTCCGTGGAATACGAAGTTAACAGGCTTCGCAGCAGTTCCGAATTTTTCCTGAACATATTTCTGTGAATTGTCAAGGATTTTTGGTGTAAGAACGACATTTCCGGGCTTATAAACTCCGTGTACGTTTCCGAAAGCCGCTGCAATTGTGAAATTGTCAGAAATAGCTTTAAGTTTTTCATAAGTATAAGCTACATCTTCCGGCTGAGTATATAATTTTGAGTTATCAACATCTGAGTTGTCAACACCATCTTCCTCTCCCCCTGTAACCCCGATTTCTACCTCAAGGGTCATCTGCATCTTAGCCATTCTTTCAAAATATTTAGCAGAAATTTCGAGGTTTTCTTCTAAAGATTCTTCAGAAAGGTCAAGCATATGAGAAGAGTAAAGAGATTTTCCTGTTTGTTTAAAGAATTCTTCGTTAGCATTCATTAATCCGTCAATCCAAGGCAATAATTTCTTTGCACAGTGGTCTGTGTGAAGAATTACAGTAGCTCCGTAAGCTTCGGCAAGTGTATGAATATGTTTTGCACCTGCAATTGCCCCTAAGATAGCAGACTTTTGTCCGTCGTTGCTTAATCCTTTTCCTGCATTGTAAGCAGCTCCTCCGTTTGAGAACTGGATAATAACAGGTGAGTTTAATTTTGCTGCTGTTTCCATTACCGCGTTTACATTGCTAGAACCGATCACGTTTACTGCAGGTAATGCAAATTTGTTTTCTTTAGCATGTTGAAAAATATCGGTAACTAACTGACCTGTGGCAACTCCTGCCGGGAAAATTCTGCTCATGTTTTACTTTTTAATATAAATTATTAAGGTGTTTTTTTAATTTCTGTAAAGGTAATCATTTTTAAGATATTCTTAGTTTCTTTTGTCTTTCCCCCAAAGCAGCTTCTGGCGAATGGTTTCATAAAAGCTCAGATTATTTGGCTGTACAAGTAAAATTTGGAAATTCGCCTTTCTAATCACAATTTCTTTGTCTGTTTCTATATGAATCAACCGCGAATCCAGCGAAAGGGAATATTGCGAAACCCTACTTTCTACTTTAAATTTTATTTTAACTCGGTCATTCACTACCAATGGCCTTACATTCAGGTTGTGGGGAGCGATAGGGGTAATCACGAAATTTTCGTTGTTGGGAGATATAATCGGGCCTCCACAGCTTAAAGAATAAGCCGTAGAACCAGTTGGTGTAGAAACGATAACACCGTCGCCCCAGAAAACATTTAAAAATTCGTCATTAATATAAGAATCCACTGTTACCATGGATGTTGTTTCTTTTCTGGAAACAGTGACATCATTTAATGCATACGGAAAAAAATTGTCTAATAGAGGAGAAACTACTTCAATGACAGATCTGCGGCTCGTTTTTACATCTCCTTTTAAAATAGAATCTAGCTCTTTGAAAGCTTCTTCTTGGGTAAAGCTTGCCAGAAATCCTAATCTTCCGGTATTTACTCCTACAATAGGGATTTCAAGATCTTCGATAAAGGTTAAAGAGTTTACGATCGTTCCATCCCCGCCGAAGGTGAAAAATAAATCAACCTCTTTGTCTACCAGGTCTTGCTTGCAATTAAAGGTTTCGAAAATCTTTGAAAACTGAAGAGCTTCTGCCATCTCATTATACAAAACTGCTCTCACATTTCTGTTTTCCAACTCGGAAATAAATTTGCTTAAATATAAAAAAGTATCAAGATCTTTTTTCTGAGAGTATATGGCTGCCTTCATTAGTATTAAATTTCTATGAATTTTTGGAAAAACCCAAATCTATCCTGAAGCAAATCAGATTTTTCATCAGAATAATACTTCTGAACGATTCTATAATCGTACCGATCGAATGTTTCATCAATGGAGCTTAGGTTTTCATTGCTGATTTTTATTGTCACCTGGATCACTTCGTCTGACATGAAACTGATAAATGCTCCGTAAAATTTGGAATTATTACTTTCCACAATATTCGCAATCTCTGTCATGGAATATTTCTTTGAGGTGGTCTCAACAGTAAGAATCGCTCCGGATTCTGAAAACAATGGATATTTCGACAAATCCTGGAAGATATCCTCACAGCTTATATATCCCAAATACTTTTCAGTTTTATTAATCACGGGGATCACATTAGCGTTAAAAGTATAAAAAAGGCGAATACTATCCATAATATTGCTATCCTCAGGAATTGCGAAACGCTCAATCTGATGTTTCAGGTCTTTTAGGGTACCTTCTTCTTCATAGAGAAAATCTTCTGCAAGAGCACCGTAAAAATGATTAGATTTTTTGATGAAAATATGAGAATATCCAAATGCTTCTAACATGTCCCTTGCTGATTCGATAGAATCAGTAAGGCTAAAACATGGGTAATCTTTTGAGATATAGTCCTTGATAAACATTGTGCTAATTTAAAAAAAATCAACGAAATTTTTTCTGAAACCGTATATTTTTTCTAGCTAAATCAAAAAATTGATTTTAAAATTTGTTTGTGAAGAAAAAAAAGCTACCTTTGTAGCCTTTCATTTTTACTTTTTATTAGATTTATTTCAAACTGCACTGTCTGTAAGACTTCTGCAGTTTTTTATTTTAAGGCTTCTGCAAAATTTCGTTAATTTCAACAAAGTTCGCAAAGGTTTTTAAATTTGTAAATTGGTTTTAAGCTTGCAACGAGGTTATGCTCAACAAAGAAAACAAGGCTTTGATTAAAAGCTGTCATTATATTTTCTACTTCAGAATTTTTGCAAACTCCCACATTATAATTCCGCCGCAGACACTTACATTTAAGGAATGTTTTGTTCCCAACTGCGGAATTTCTATAAAAGAATCAATGTTCTGTAATGCTTCATCGCTGATACCTTCCACTTCGTTTCCAAGGATAACAGCGTATTTTTTTGATTTATCTATCGTGAAATCTATGATCATCCGGCTGCCGGTTGTTTGTTCGATACCAATTACTTCAAACCCTTGAGATTTTAGATCATTAATTGCCGTATTAATATCACTTTCATAGCTCCAGTCAACACTTTCCGTAGCTCCTAAAGCGGCTTTATGAATTTCACGATGAGGAGGCTGAGGCGTGATACCGCAAAGAATAATTTTCTGGATCAGAAAAGCATCTGCCGTTCTAAAAGTAGCACCTACATTATGCATGCTTCTGATGTTATCTAAAACCACTATCAAAGGGATTTTTTTAACGTTTTTGAATGTTTCTACATCGATCCTGTTGAGCTCTTCTAGTTTTAATTTGTGTACCAATTTTTCCTGTATTAGTAAGATTATTTCAAGGTGCAATTTACCAATTACCTGTTAAATAAAAAACCGGTTCTAGTGGAAATGGTTATTATAAAGATTAATGCTTTGAAATAATTGACTTACATGCCTCAGGTTGCAGATAAAGTTGTCCGGAGGAGTAGAGTGGTTGCTTGGGTTTTGTACATTTGTCTCTTTCGGATATTTGTCTAGTCCGGAAGCTTCTTTTATAGGTTAAAATTTTCCCCTTCAAATTGAAGAATGTTCCTTTCTTGCAACCAATTTTGTTGCACTGCAAAATAGCCCGCGTACCATAGGCATGGGCATATTTTATTTCTGGAATAGTTTTGAATTTAAGTTAATATTATGTGTTGGATTCTAAGTATTACTTAATCATATAAACTAATTCTTAGTTGGAATTACTAAAAAAAAATGTATCAGTTTTTCAGTAAAAAAAGGTTTATTTTTATTAAAGAAAATTCACTAATTTGTGATTAAAAAATAATTTAGCTATTTGCCAGATATTAAAGGAGTTATTTAATAATTAAACAAGCTGATTTAAAATTGTCTTACTTTTTTGAATTCATGATCTGATAAACGCTTTTCTCAATATTCTGGGCAATGGTTTCCATAGGAATATCATTTTCATCATTGTTAAAAGGGTCTTCAATCTCTTCAGCAATTAGTTCCAGGCTCATTAAAACGTAATAAACAAAAATTGTTAAAGGGATTATAAAAAAACCAATGGAAATAACATAAGCAACAGGTAAAGCCAAAACATAGAAAATAATAAATTTCTTCACAAAGGATGAATAAGAATAAGGAATAGGTGTATTTTTAATCCTTTCGCAGCCACCGCAGACATCAAGAAAACCAGAGAGTTGTGTATCAAGATACAGCATTTCCACATCTGATATTTTCCCCTGTTTTTTTAATTGATTTAATTTGTGTGTCAAAAGAATAACGATCTCGCTCGGCCCATGATGCCTGATGTATTCCTCAATTTCAGAATAATCTTCATCCAACGCCAGCCTGGTGGACTCTTTTGAAAGATGTTTTGCCAGAAAATGCGGAAAAAATTTTAAATATCTTGCAATTTGCTTTGCATCATTTCTGTCATTTTCCAGTATGACATTAATTTTTATTGCAAAATTTCTTGTATCATTGACGAGCTTTCCCCAGAGCTTTCTACCTTCCCACCATCTGTCATAAGCCGTATTGGTCCTGAAAACCAGAAGTAAAGAAAGAACAAAACTCAACAGGGAGTGAATAAGGCTCACATTACTCACCGCAGATTTTGAAGAAAGATGAAGATACTCTATTTCCAGATACTCAATGCCCCAGGAATACAAACCCACCAATAGCATCGTTGGGAAAAGGATTTTCAGGGTGTCACTTTTATGTAAGCTGAAAAGGATTTTCAGGAAATGTTTGGTATTGTAAACTCTCATAAATCGCGTTATCACTACAAATATAATTTTTTCATTTGATCCTTTCTTTACAATAAAGCATAATTTTTTTTCAGGGCGTTCACTCTTTGAACGAATATTAATACTTAAATCTCTTTGAATTTAAAAAAAACACTATTTTTATTCCACATTTTAATTACCCACAAAATGATCCTCGAAAACGTAGATGTTGTAACAGATATTAGTAAAGAAGATTTTCAGAAAAATTATTTCAAAAAGCATAAGCCGCTTCTGATTAAAAACTTTGCGAGCCGTTGGGATGCCTTCGACAAATGGAATTTTGATTTCATCAGGGAAAAAGCAGGTGATCAGGATGTTCCTTTGTATGATAACAAGCCTGCGGATGCCTCTAAAAGCTCAGACGCACCGGTAACTCACATGAAAATGAAGGATTATATTGATACGATTAAAAGCAAACCTTCAGATCTCAGAATTTTTTTTTACATCATCACCGACCGCCTTCCGGAGTTGTTGAAAAATTTCACTTATCCGGATTTAGGGATGAAATTTTTTAAGCGCCTTCCCACTTTGTTTTTTGGAGGGAGTGAAGCACATGTTTTAATGCATTATGATGTGGATCTGGGAGATTTTTTGCATATTCATTTTGAAGGTAAAAAAAGGATACTTTTATTTGACCAAAAACAGTCTGCGTTTTTATATAAAGTTCCACTTTCGGTTCATACAGTTTATGATGTAGATTACGAAAACCCTGATTATGAAAAGTTTCCGGCTTTAAGGCATGCTAAAGGTTTTGAAATTTTCATGGAACATGGCGATGCGCTTTTTATTCCAGGGGCGTTTTGGCATTTCAACCGATATTTAGAACCAGGATTTTCATTGTCGCTTCGTGCGCTTCCAAATAAACCGAATATTTTTGCAAGTATGCTGTATCATGTTTTTATCATGAGATATACGGATAAACTGATGAGAAAGATTTTCAAAGCTAAATGGGTGAATTATAAACAAAAATGGGCTTATGAGAAAAGCTCGAAGGCTTTAGCCCAAAAAAGTATTGATACGACAAACCTAACAGGTTTTTAAAACCTGTTAGGTTTCATAGTCCGGACTAGGTAAATTCTTTAAAAAGACAAGTCTTCCAAAAAGCTTTATTCCTTCTATTTTATTTCATATTTTTACCGACCTAAATTTTAAGAACGATTTTAATGGCAAAGGCAGCGAAGAAAGAAACCCCTTTAATGATGCAGTATAACACCATCAAGGCGAAATATCCTGATGCGCTTTTACTATTTAGGGTGGGGGATTTTTATGAGACTTTCGGGCAGGATGCCATTAAAACATCCCAAATTTTAGGAATTGTTCTTACCAAAAGAGCCAATGGTGAAGGGCATATCGAGTTGGCCGGATTTCCTCACCATTCCGTAGATTCTTATCTTCCGAAACTGGTAAGAGCCGGTATGAGGGTTGCGATCTGTGATCAACTGGAGGACCCCAAAATGGTCAAGGGAATTGTAAAAAGAGGTGTGACGGAATTAGTGACGCCCGGAGTTACCTTCAATGACCAGGTTCTTAATTCAAAAAAGAATAACTTTCTGCTTTCTCTTCATAAGGAAAAAGAAAAATTCGGGATTGCTCTGGTGGATATTTCTACAGGGGAATTTCTGGTAAGCGAAGGGAATTTAGAAAAATTATTTCATATCGTCAATACTTTTGATCCGAGTGAAATTATTTATCAGCGAAGTATCCAGATTCCGGAACAGATTAAAAATAAAAATGCTTTTAAACTTGAAGATTGGGCTTATCAATATAATTTTGCCTACGAAAAACTGACGAATCACTTTAAAACCAATTCGTTAAAAGGTTTTGGTGTTGAAAATCAGCCATTGGCTATTACGGCAGCGGGAGCAATTTTCGCATATTTGGTTGAAGATACACATCACAATTTATTGTCCCACATTACCAAAATTCAGATCATTCCGCAGGAAGATTTCCTGATGATGGACAATTTTACATTGAGAAATCTTGAAATTGTTTATCCAAGCAATCCACAAGGAAAATCATTATTAGATATCATCGACAAAACCTCAACTCCGATGGGAGGAAGACTGTTGAGACGAAGAATTATTTTGCCTTTAAAATCTGTAAATGAAATCAATAGAAGACTTTCTTTAATTGATTTTTTAAACGAAAATGATCATCTTAAATATGAAATTTCACAACTTTTAAAATCAATTTCCGATCTGGACCGATTGATGGGAAAATTGGCGGCAGAAAAAATTTCACCTAAAGAATTAGGATATCTTCGCCAAAGTTTAATTAATATTCACAAGATCAAAGCGTTGCTTCATCCTCATGCTGATATTTTGGCTTGGCTGGATCCGCTTTACGATCAGAATGAATTGATCAAATGTCTTCAAAATCACTTGAATGATGAACTTCCGGTTAACTTAACGAAAGGAAATGTCATTAAGGAGGGGATTTCCGAAGAGCTGGACCGATTAAGAGGACTTCAATCCAAAGGTCGCGGTTTCTTAGACGAAATGTGCCAAAGAGAAATCGAAAGAACCGGAATTTCAAGTTTAAAAATTGATTTTAATAATGTTTTCGGATATTATATTGAAGTCCGAAATACGCATAAAGATAAAGTTCCAAGCGATTGGCTCCGAAAACAAACGTTGGTCAATGCCGAACGTTATATTACTGAAGAGCTGAAAGAATATGAAAACCAGATTCTTGGAGCGGAAGAAAAAATCGGGGTTTTAGAAAACGAACTCTACAGAAATATTTGTTCTGAAACGATGATTCATATTGACCAGATTCAGGAAAATTCCAAGATTATTGCTCAATTGGATGTTGCTGTCGGTTTGTCTGAACTTGCTGTTTCTGAGAGTTATACAAAACCCGTTTTAACGGAAAGTTTCTCAATTGATTTAAAAGAAGCAAGACACCCAATCATTGAAAACGCGCTTCCCTTAGGCGAAAAATATATTCCGAATGATATTTTCTTAGATAAAGATTCTCAGCAGATCATCATGGTAACCGGGCCTAATATGGCGGGTAAATCGGCGATTCTTCGTCAGACGGCGATTGTTTGTCTTTTGGCTCAGATCGGAAGTTTTGTTCCTGTGAAACACGCTGAAATAGGCATTTTAGATAAAATTTTTACAAGGGTTGGTGCCACAGATAATATTTCTGCTGGTGAATCAACTTTTATGGTAGAAATGAATGAAGCGGCAAATATTCTGAATAATATTTCCGAAAGAAGTTTAATTCTTTTAGACGAAATTGGCCGCGGAACCTCTACGTATGACGGGGTTTCCATCGCATGGGCTATTGCAGAATATCTTCACCAGCACCCAACGCAGGCAAAAACGTTATTTGCAACGCATTATCATGAATTAAATGAAATGACCGTAAATTTTGAAAGAATTAAAAACTTCCACGTTTCCATTCAGGAGAATAAAGGAAATATTATTTTTCTGAGAAAACTAATTCCCGGAGGAAGCGAGCACAGCTTTGGTATCCATGTGGCCAAACTGGCGGGAATGCCTTCAAAAGTCGTGAACAGAGCCAATGAAATTTTAAAAACTTTGGAAGCAAGCCGTTCTCAAAGCGGTGGCTCTTCTGAAAAAATTAAAAGAGTGACAGAAGAAAATATGCAGCTGTCTTTCTTCCAATTGGATGATCCTGTTTTGGAAAATATTCGTGAGGAACTGACGAAAATTGACATCAATACGCTTACTCCGATTGAAGCTTTAATGAAATTGAATGCGATTAAGAAAATGATTGGGGGATAAGATAAGTTTACCATAATTTTAATCAAAACTTATTTTCATTGGAAATCGAAATCTTGACCGGACAATTTGCCCATTATATTTTGCAGGAATCCACTTTTGCTTTATTTTAGAAATGGTTCTTACAATTTCTTTATTGAATGATTCATTATCTCCTGTAGCTTTAATATTGCTTATTGATCCATCTTTTTCTACGACAAATACTGCCTCACAAGATATTGAACGCTTATTAGAAATGATTTTTTTTATCCTGAATTTTTCTAAGAGGATTTTTCTAAAAGTATTAATTCCGCCGGGAAAATCGGTATGTTTTTCAAGGATTACTTGTGCAGAATCTACAATCCCGGTATTTTGAGAAAATGCAAAGAAACCGAAAAATAGAAATAAGCACAAAATGATTTTTTTCATCATTCATATTGTTTTGTGCAAAAATAGCAATTAATATTTTTTCAAAGACAAAGGAAAAGTATAAAGAAAACGAACGGGTTCACCATTAATTAAAGCTGGTTTCCATTTTACAAACAGCCTTCTCACCGCAACTTCCGCGGCTTGGGAGTGTTTTTTATCACTTCCGGTTGCAGTTACAGACCTCACATATCCTGTTTTTTCAACAATGAAATAAACGCGGGTGTCAATCTTATCAGACTTTACATCAATGACATCCATACTTTCTGCGAATTTTCTTTTAAAAACATCCATCCCGCCCGGGAATTCTGCCTGTGTATCGGCTTTGGTTACGACATCATCCAGCTTCATTTTTGTTTTAAGAATGGCATAATCCGGAAGTTCTGTTACGCTATTAAATTCCTGTGCCCATATCAGACTACTGAAAAAAATCCCTAAAAAAATAAATATTCTCTTCATATGATAAAAAATGATTTGTTTTTTTAGAACAGCAAAAAAAATGCCCGAGGGTATATTGATTAAAAAAATAGATATAATAACTGATGCTTTCTTATTTTGCTTTACAATAAATTATTAATTTTGAGTATGAAGAATTTAATGAAAATATTATTTCTGATGTTGTGTTTTACTATTTCCAAAGCACAGCAGACAAAGGTTCCTTCTATGAAATATGAAGAGCTTGAAAAAAGAATCCAGCAGGAGAATGATAAGCTTCTGGTTGTTAATTTTTGGTCAACCACCTGTGCTCCTTGTGTGAAAGAACTTCCGCATTTTATGGAAATCCATAAAAAATATACCGATAATCCAAAATTTAAAATGATACTGGTTTCACTGGACAGATTGGTGGATAAAGAAAGGGTCATTAAATTTATCAAAAATAAAAACCTTACAGCAGAAGTGTTTCTCTTAGACGACATCAAAAGGATGAATACCTGGATCCCGCGCTTTGAAAAAAGCTGGGACGGAAATATTCCGGTGACAATTTTCTATAAAAATGGAGAAAAAGTATATTTCAACGATGGTGAAATGAGTAAGGAAGGTCTTGAAAAAACAATTGTAAAAAATTTACCTTAAACAAATATGCTATGAAAAATTTTAAAATTTTAATGACCGCTTTTATAGTTGGTTTTGGACTATTAGGTTTTACTACAATAAAGCACGATAAAAACAAGCCTCAAAAGGAAAATGCGTTTGCAAAAGGCTACGAAATCGGGGATGAAGCCACCGATTTTAAGCTGAAAAATATTGACGGGAAAATGGTTTCCCTCAGCGATTTTAAGACAGCAAAGGGTTTTATCGTGGTCTTTACCTGCAACCATTGCCCCTACGCCAAAAAATACGAAGACAGAATCATCGATCTCGATAAAAAATACAAATCACAGGGCTACCCCGTAATTGCAATCAATCCTAATGATCCTTTAGTACAGCCTGAAGACAGCTATCAGAAAATGATTGAAAGGGCAAAGCAGAAAGGTTTTAGTTTTCCTTATCTGGTGGATGAGGGACAGAAAATTTTCCCACAATATGGAGCTACCAAAACACCTCATGTATTTCTTCTTCAGAAAGAAGGGGGTAAAAATATAGTAAAATACATCGGCGCTATTGATAACAATTACGAAAATTCTAATGATGTTTCAGAATATTATGTTCAGGATGTGGTAAATGCATTGCTTAAAAATGAGCCGGTGAAAATGACAAAAACAGTAGCGATAGGATGTACTGTGAAGGTCAGGAAATAATGATGAATTTTAGGTTTCGGCGGCCGAAGGCCGCCGAAACCTTTATAAAGGCCTGAGCAATTGTTATGAAATTTAGCTTACAATATTTTTTAATAACCACTTTCCTGTTCTTAATTGAAATTTTAATCGCAACCTGGCTCAAAGACATTTTCTTTGTAAGGGCATATCTGGGAGATGTAATTGTTGTAATACTTATATATACCTTCATTAAGAGTTTTTTTACCGTTAAAAACACCCATAATCTGATCTTCGGAATCCTTGTTTTTTCCTGTCTTGTGGAATTTGCTCAATATTTCAAGATTGCTGACAAAGTGGGTTTCCAACCGGGAAGCCTGATGTATATCGTCGTCGGAAATTCCTTTTCCTGGATTGATATTTTGTGTTACGCGGTGGGATGTTTGCTGCTTTTTCTTCTTATGAAATTGCAAAAAAGGTAATATTGGAGATTAAAGATCCTTCGACAAACTTTGGATGGCACAATCAATTATCTGTTATAACAACAGTTAGTATTAGCGAAATGTCATCCTGAGCTTATTGAAGGATCTCATTAACTAAAAAACTACCTTCCAAAACTGTCATATTTATCCTCTGCATATTTGATAAAGCGGTTTAGCAGTGCCACATTTTCTTTTTCCATTGGCGAAAGATCATTGTCCACGTTATTTGAAACCGGGATATACCAGTCTGTCTGCTCAAAGAACTTTCTGTATGTCGCTTTTTTGAAGGAATAGCCATGCCTCGCAAAAACTGAATTTTTAATAATTTCCATATCCAGTTTTCTCAGATTTTTAAGGTCTTTTTCCGTTAATTTTTGTTTTGAAGCATTTAAACTAAATACTGCATCCGAGGCAATTCTATTTTTAGAAACATTAAATGTTTCGGTCTTTCCAGTTTCTTCATCTGTATATTTTTCAACAAAACTCTTCGGATTCTCCCAGTCAATCAGGTCATTCTCTTTGCTTAACATGAAGTTAGGATTATAAGCAAATTCTTTTTTGATAAGTTTTAAAGTTTTTACGGGAGCTTTCACCGCAGATTTGTTGTAGGCATTCCATTTTCCGGTAAGGCTGTCGTTGTTCAGTTTTACCTCAAATCTTCCGTCAGTTTTATCATCTCCCGACTCATCCAGAATAAAAGACTTTGTACTTTCATTGAAAACTCCACGAAAAGGTCGCTGATTTCCATTGACAATGCTTTGCCCGTAAACGCTGTCTTTCGTAATTCTGTTTATTTTTAAGGAAATTTTTTTGTAGACATCTCCTTCATATTCTTCACCGATTTCAGGGGTGATCATTTCTTTTCCGGCAAAATCACCCATATAAATCCCATAATATTCCTTATACAGCTCAGGAGAATCCAGAGATTCTTTTTTAGAGGTAAGGCTGTCCTTGGAGTTTTTCACTGTTTCTGTGTCTTTTTTACATCCGGTCAAAGAGATTGTAAATAAAGCAATTAAAGTAAATTTTAAAACTTTCATATGTATTTTTTTACAAGTAAATATTCAATCAGTAAAATGTTCGGAACCCAGCTCAGCCATGCAATAATCTGATAAACATCCATAGGATTTGAGTGAAATAAATATACAATAATTACCTTCCACATTCTCAGGGTAATGGCAGAAATTGTAAGTGCAAAACTGCGCCACATCCATTGCTTATGCTCTGCAAATTTTTTTCGCTTTGCGGATTGAAAAGCTTTTAAAGTTGAAACCCACCATAAGCAGCCCAAAATGACAAACGAAATTTTAGAATACACTCCACCGTTCGCAAAAATCCCCATATAAATTCCAGAAGGTGCCGCGAAAAATAAAATCAGAAAAATATAAATCTTTCCTGCATTTTTATGGAAGTTTTTTAATCCGAAATCTTTCTTGATTATAGCCAGGAAACCTGAAAATAAAACAAAAATGCATGCATAAACATGGGTATAGAAAAAGTACAGATATTCCTTTCTTTCAACCACTTCAGTCTGCTTGATCATCAAAAAACTGACATCGGTTCTCAAAGGAACATATTCCAACGTTATGTTCGCCATCAGCCAGAAGAAATACCCAAACCCCATTATTAGAAGGGTTTTTAGGGCATTTGAAATATTTCTTTTGACTGAATACATTTGTGGTCTGTCAATGATAAGTTATGTATTATTTCTTACTCAAAACTCATGGTAATAGGCAATTAAATGTATATTTTACAGGCTGCCTATTAATTTCTGCGGGATTCAAGTTAGATTTTGCTATTGCTTTATTATCCATATGAACAATAAGCATAAGTAATTTTTTCGTTTTATAGTTGATCAAATTATTTACCTTCAAAAAAATCCATAACCAAAGAATTGAATAGTTCGGGTTTTTCCACAACTACAGAATGTGATGAATTCGGAATTATGGCTAACTGCCCTTTCGGAATGAATTCCGCAATTTTCACTGTGTGTTCTGTTTTTATAACATCCTTATCTCCTGCCATTATCAATGATGGACATTGGATTGCTTTCAAATCTTCATATTTTAAATTCGGATATTTTAAGTCTAAATTATAGAGATCGATGTATACGTCATTTTTATGATCCTTATTTTCTTTAATAAGTCGAGCTAGTGTTTCTTTTAAATCTTTCATCTCATCATCTTTCAGGCCTTCTGGAAAAATATTTGCTCCGGAACAAGCAATTTTATCTATCAATTCAGGATATTTTAAAGCCATTAAAATTGCAAGAATTCCGCCATCACTCCAACCAAGAATTTTTACTTTTTTAATGTTTTGCTGGTCTAAAAACTGTTTCAGATCCTCAACCTGAATATCAAAAGTTAGCTCTTTCGTTTTATCATAGGTAGATCTCCCCCTTTCTCTACAATCAACAATAATTACCTTATATTTTTTAGAAAAATCATCTACCTGATTCATGAATGCGCTGATTGACTGTCCGTTTCCATGAAGCATCAAAAGAGGTTCGCCCTCGCCATAAGTTTCATAATACATTTTGATGCCGTTAACATCTGCAAAGTTTCCGTGAGGCATACTTCCGATAATATTCTCTCCTTTTATCAGTAATGATTTTTTTCCGCTGAAGGGTTTATTTTCTGAAGTCATAACCGTGAAATTTTTAACATTTACGATTTTATTTCTTCCAATTCCTTCAGACCAAGTATTGTCAGATGTTATATCCTCTTCAAAACTGTTGTTTTTCAATGGAACTTGGATCCATTTATTTTTTCCGTTGCTTACTTCAAGCTGGAAGTCATCAAAATAAAAATCTCCGTTTCCTTTTGTATAGGCTCCGATATTTAAAGTTTTTGCATTCGAATCAATTGTACCTTCAATGGTGAGTTTTTTCCACTCAGGAGTAACATTTATGTTGGAATAAGCTTGATTTTCAAAGAATCCTACACTATTATCCAGCTTGTCAACTCTTGCCCAAATTGCACATTGAGAATCTCCTTTCGGATCTTTTCGGATTTTTGCAGACGCACGGAATTTCCAGTTTTGTTTAGTCTCCACATTCAAAGATTGTACAAGTGAAGTCCAATCCGACACCTTTTTTTGTTTTGAGCGAAAACAAAAAATGACAATATTAGTGAAGAAAATAAAAAAATCTTTTTCATATTTGTTTAATTATAAATTGTTTAAGTCCTGCGCAATCAGCCACGCTTCACTCCAGCACGCCTGAAAATTAAAACCACCCGTCACGGCATCAATATTCAAAACTTCTCCTGCGATGTAAAAGTTAGGCAAAATTTTCGAAGACATATTTTTAAAGTTAATTTCTTTTAAATCAACGCCTCCGGCAGTTACAAATTCGTCCTTAAAAGTAGATTTACCAGTAACCTGAAATTTCTTTTTGCATAAATTCTCTATAATTTTCTGCATTTCCTTTCCGGAAATATTGGCAACCTGCTTGTTCAAATCAACTTTTGAAACATCTAAAACTCTTTGCCAGAAACGATTTGTTATTTCAAATATTTTTGATTGCCCGATTGTTTTTTTCGGATTAGACTGCTTGAAATTTTGAAATATTTCTTCTGCCTCATCCATTGATTTTGAAACGAAATTCACTTCAATTTCAAAATGATATTTCATTTTAGCTAAGTTAATGGCTTCCCATGCAGAAATCTTCAAAATTGCCGGTCCGGAAAGCCCCCAGTGTGTAATCAGCAATGGCCCGCTTTCTTCTGTTTTTAGTTTTGGAATAGATGTTTCTGCCATTTCAAAGCTTGTTCCGGCAAGATCCTTTAGTAAATCATCTTTAATATTGAAAGTAAAAAGTGACGGAACCAGATCAATGATTTTATGTCCCAGATTTTCAATGATTTTTAGTGATTTTGGAGAGCTTCCGGTGGTGTAAATCACAAAGTCGGCCTCAAAGTCGCCCAAACTTGTCTTCACGGAATATTTTTCACTTTTTTTTTCAATTTCCTTTACAGAACATTTTGTTTTTACATCTACCTTTTTCTGTTGGATTTCCTGTAAAAAAGTATTGATAATGATCTGTGAAGAATTGCTTTCCGGAAAAACCCTGCTATCATTTTCTATCTTCAACGAAACTTTTCGTTGATCAAACCAATCCATCGTATCTCCCGGTTGGAATTTAGTAAAAACACTTAATAGTTCCTTATTTCCACGAGGATAAAACTGTACTAGCTCTTTAGGGTCAAAGCATGCGTGAGTAAGATTGCAGCGGCCGCCTCCGGAAATTTTCACCTTCTGAAGGACATCTGAGTTTTGCTCTAGAATAGTAATTTTATATTGGGTATCATCAAGGTTGGCTGCACAGAAAAATCCGGCCGCACCTCCTCCGATTATGATAATTTGTTTCATAGTCTTATTAATCTTATGCTCAAGATTATTTTTACAAAACTACAATTTTTATAAACCATCTTATTTGAGTATTTTTGAAGAATGTAATTTTTTTAAACTTTAAAGTCGAAACTATTAATTTAAATCGTTTTAATTTCCGATTTATTATTCATTCAGTTTGTCATTCCATAAGAATCCCGACTGAGTTTTAATAATATTGCTCAGATTCCTACGGAAAACACAAAGAGGTTAAAGTATTGATGATCAAAATAAAAAGACATATTTAAACAAAATTTAAATGATATTCTACCATAAATTCGAAGTACGCTGGAGTGATCTTGATGCCAATAAACACTTGGCAAATTCATCATATGTCCAATATTGCGCTCAGGCAAGGATGGCCTTCATGACAAAAGAAAAAATGGGCGTTACACAGCTCAGCAGATGGGGAATCGGACCCGTAATTCTTCATGAGAAATATTCTTTTTTCAAAGAAATCTACGCTGATCAAACGGTGATAGTAAGTGTGGAAATCGATGGCTGTTCAGAAGATTCATCAATTTATAGATTTTTGCATAAGTTTTACACACCAGACGGTCAACATTGCGCAACAGCCGAAGCTACAGGAGTCTGGATCGACATGATGCTAAGAAAAATGACAACACCTCCGGATGACGTAGTGGAAGCAATGAACAAATATAAAGCTCCTCAAACAGAGGTTTTAACAAAAGAAGATTTCAAAAAGCTTCCTTTTCATCCACAGAATATTGATCCGTTGGCATTCGCATAATGGTTAAAAGACTAAGGTTGAGTTTAAAATCATTAATTACTCATTACTTATAATTAAAAAGATATGTTTGAAGATAAATCACAAGAACTGACCCCCATTTCCAAACTGGGAGAATTTGGATTAATAAAACACCTGACCGAGCATTTTCCTTTATCCAACCCATCTTCGGAGCTTGGTATAGGAGATGATGCTGCAGTAGTCAACCCTGAAAATAAAAAAATTGTTCTTACAACAGATATTTTAGCGGAAGGCGTTCATTTTAATTTAGGATATGTTCCGTTGAAACATTTAGGATACAAAGCTGTTGTTGTAAATCTCAGCGATATTGCGGCGATGAATGCGACTCCGACACAGATCCTGGTTTCTTTAGCGGTTTCCAATCGTTTCCCAGTGGAGGCGTTAGAGGAGATTTATTCTGGAATCCAGGCGGCTTGTACGAGATATAAAGTTGATTTGATCGGTGGAGATACGACCAGTTCGAATTCCGGCCTGGTGATGAGCATTACAGCAGTCGGGATCGAAAATGAAGAAAATATTGTAAAAAGAAGTGGAGCATATCCCAATGACCTTCTTGTAGTATCAGGGGATCTGGGTGGGGCTTATATGGGATTGCAGATCTTGGAAAGAGAGCATGCGGTTTTCCTGGCAGATCCGAATATGCAGCCTGAAATGGAAGGTTATGACTATATCCTGGAAAGACAGCTGAAACCGGAAGCAAGAACTGATGTGAAAGGGATTCTGGAAGAACTGGGCATCAAACCAACATCTATGATTGATGTTTCTGACGGTCTGGCTTCTGAAATCCTTCATCTTTCTGATCATTCGAAAGTAGGATTCAGATTATATGAAGAAAAAATTCCAATGGATAGCCTTACGATTTCTATGGCGGATGAGTTTAATCTTAACCCCGTGGTAACGGCTTTGAGCGGAGGTGAAGATTATGAGCTACTATTCACTATTTCCCCGAATGATTTTGATAAGATCAAAAATCACCCTGATTTCACTATTATCGGGCATGCGGTTGAAAAAGAGGAAGGAAATTTCATGGTAGCGAGAGGATCCAACCAGCTGATTGCTTTGACGGCACAGGGCTGGGATGCTTTTTTGGGTAATCAGCAAGGATAGATTATTCTTTAAATATTAAAAAAACCACCGGCATTGCAGTGGTTTTTTTAATATCTCATTTTTACTGTGATTAATCTTTTTTAATATCTGCTTTTACATCCTGGTAAGTTTTATCTACTGCATTTGCTCCTTTTTTGGCTGTTTTCTTAGTCCACTTTACTGCATCTTTTACACCTTTTTTTGTGGCATCATATCCTTTTTCAGCAGTTTTGCCGGTCCACTCTGCACCATCCTTAACAGTTGTTCCTACTTTTTTAGCATCTTTTTTTATCTCTTGCTTTACAGAATCTGTTTTTTGTGCAGATATACCAATCCCAAATAAAAGAATCACTATTGCTGAATATAATCTCTTTTTCATTTTTAAAATTTTTTGTTATTAAGAGTTTTTCAAAAATCAGGCCATTCAAAAATATAGTAAAAAAAAGACTGCCTCAAAGACAGTCTTTTAGCTTATATAAAAGTAACTTTAAGCTTTCACAATATTAATAATCACTTCCATCGCTTTCGCCATGCTCTCCAATGCTACATACTCATAAGGCCCATGGAAATTGATTCCTCCTGCGAAAATGTTCGGACAAGGTAGTCCCATATAAGATAATTGTGCACCGTCTGTTCCTCCTCTAATTGCCTTGATTTTTGGCTCAATTCCAGCTTCTTTCATTGCAGCTGCGGCAAGATCTATGATGTGCATTTTTCCTTCAAATTGCTGTTTCATGTTTCTGTATTGCTCTTTAATCTCGATTTCAGCAGTGCCTTCGCCGTGCTTCTTGTTAAATTCTGCTACCTTTTCTTTCATGAATTTCTTTCTTGCCTCAAATTTATCAGCATCATGATCACGGATAATGTATTGCAATTTTGCTTCAGAAATATCAGCATTAAGATCCATTAAATGATAAAAGCCGTCAAAACCTTTTGTGGTAGCCGGCGTTTCATTCGCAGGAAGCATTTGGGCAAATTCAGATGCCAATAAAGCGGCATTGACCATTTTTCCATACGCATATCCCGGATGAACGCTCAAACCATGGATTTTTACTACAGCTCCGGCCGCATTGAAATTTTCGTATTCCAATTCTCCAACTTCACCTCCATCCATTGTATAAGCAAATTCTGCCCCGAATTTAGTAACGTCAAATTTATGTGCCCCTCTTCCGATTTCCTCATCGGGTGTAAATCCTACTGCAATTCTTCCGTGTTTGATTTCCGGATGAGCAATTAAAAACTCTGCTGCTGTCACGATTTCCGCACAGCCTGCTTTGTCGTCGGCTCCAAGAAGTGTATTTCCGTCAGTTGTGATTAGAGTCTGACCGATATATTTGTTTAAGCTTTCAAATTTTGATGGCGATAAAGTGAATCCTGTAGCTTGATTTAAAACTAAATCATTTCCATCATAATCTTTCCATACCTGAGGGTTTACATTTTCTCCACTAAAATCGGGTGAAGTATCATAATGTGAAATAAATCCAATCGTAGGCTTGTTATTATTTTCAAGATTTGAAGGTACATAGCCCATAATATAGCCGTTGTCATCCATCGATACATCTTCAAGACCAATCATTTTCAGTTCTTCGGTGATATATTTTGCAATATTCCACTGTCTTTCTGTAGAAGGTGTGGTTTCACTTTCTGCATCGCTAGTTGAATATATTTTTACATAGCTAAGAAAACGGGTCAGTAATTTTTCTTTCCACAATGGGTTGAATTCTATTGTACTCATCAGATATCATAAATTTTAACAAAGTTAGCAAATTTGATGCTGAGAATACGTTATTTGCGATTTAATATAAGTTATTAAAATTATAAATCAGATATAAATCTTTGAAAATCAAAATGATGTTAGCTTTGTATATTTCGTCTGCGAAATTATTTAGTTTTATTATATTTGAGAAAATCTAAAAGTAAAATGTTTCTTACCGAATGTCCAAGAGATGCAATGCAGGGTTGGGGAGAATTTATCCCGACGGATAAAAAAATAGATTACATCAACTCTCTTATGGATGTTGGTTTTGATGTATTAGATAGCCTCAGCTTTGTATCTCCAAAGGCGATTCCTCAGATGGCAGATTCTGATGTAGTTGCTGAAAATATAGATAAATCCCGTTCCAAAACGAAAGTTTCTGCCATTATAGCCAATTTCAAGGGGGCTGAAAAGGCATTAAAACATCAGTCAGTAGATATTATAGGTTTTCCATTTTCTATTTCCGAAACTTTTCAGCATAGAAATACTAACAAGAGCCAGGAGGAAGCGTTTAATGAAATCATTAAAATGTTGGAGCTGGTAAAAAGTGAAAACAGACAGCTCAATATTTATTTTTCAATGGCTTTCGGGAACCCTTACGGGGAAATGTGGAAATGGGAAGATGTAGATTTTTGGGCAAAACGATTTTCTGAAATTGGAGTTAAAGATATTTTACTTTCTGATACGACGGGAGTTGCAACGCCCGAAACGATTTCGCTTTTATTCGAAAAAATACCTTCAAAATATCCTGATATTAATTTCGGAGGACATTTCCACAACCGTTATGAAGATTCTTATTCAAAGCTAAAAGCGGCCTATGATAAAGGATGTACCAGATTCGACAGCGCAATCAAAGGTATCGGAGGCTGCCCGATGGCTAAAGATGACCTGGTAGGAAATATGCCGACAGAGCAGGTTATCAACTTTATGAGTGTAGAGAAAATTGATCATAAATTAAATTTATTGAACTTCGAAAGTTCTTACAATAAAGCGAAAGATATTTTTCACTTTTGAATTAGTAAATAAAAGGTTTGCAAATAAAGCAGATCCAAAATGTAATGTTTAAAATCTACGTTATCTGCAAAATTTGAGAGAGAAAACAGCAATAGCTCAAATTTACATTTAAATCCAAACCAAAAATCAACAAAATGTCACCAGTAATTTCACCTTCCGAATTAAAAAATATTTCCGCAGAAAAACTGATCATTCTGGATGCAAGAGTCGGGAAAGATGTTTATCAAAATTATTTAAACAAGCACATCAAAGGAGCTAGATTTATTGATTTGGATAAAGATTTGGCCGATATTGGAGAAAATGCTGCTTTTGGCGGAAGGCATCCACTTCCAAGTGTTGAAAAATTTGGTGAAATACTTTCTGATCTTGGAATTTCAGAAGACTCACATATTGTAGTTTATGACGATAAAAACGGAGCCAATGCTGCCGCAAGAGCCTGGTGGATGCTGAAATCTTTTGGATTAAAAAATGTTCAGGTTCTAGATGGAGGTTTTCAGAATGCTGAAAAAGAAAGCTTGGAGTTTTCATCAGGAGCTGAAACCTTCAGAAAGACACAACTCGTTAAAAAAAAAGGTTGGTTTCTTCCTGTGTCGACCTTGGAAGATGTTGAAAATGAATTAACAAACGATTCATCAACGGTGATTGATGTAAGAGATGCTTATCGTTACAATGGAGAATCTGAGCCGATCGATTTGGTAGCAGGGCACATTCCCGGAGCGATCAATATTCCTTTTTCTGAAAACCTTGATGAAAACGGAAATTTCCTTCAACCTGAAGTTTTAAAAGAAAAATATTTAAAATTATTAGCAGATAAACCTAAAAATTTGATCATTCACTGCGGATCTGGAGTTACAGCCTGTCACACCATTTTAGCATTGAATTATGCAGGATTTGATATGCCAAATTTATACGTAGGCTCCTGGAGCGAATGGAGCAGACGGGAAGGAAAAGAAATTGCAAAAGAAGTTTAAAATGGCATAAAAGGTTGCCAAAAGACAACCTGATATATTTTAGTTCCGAATTTTAAAGCATTCCCAGTTCAAACTTCGCTTCCTCACTCATCATATCCTTGTTCCAGCTAGGTTCAAACGTGAGCTCTAAATCAACACTTTTTACGTTTTCCACTTCTCCTACTTTTTCTTTTACTTCTTGAGGAAGGGTTTCTGCAACGGGACAGTTTGGTGTAGTAAGCGTCATAACGATTTTAACATCCGCGTTATCGGAAATCTGAACATCGTAAATTAACCCCAGCTCGTATATATCTACCGGAATTTCAGGGTCATACACAGTTTTTAAGACTTTGATGATCTCTTCACCAATGTCAGCAATCTGATCGTCTGTAAATTTCATTTTCTAATCTAAATTGATGTACCTTTTCAACAAATCTTCCTGACGCATACGTCGGAAAATATTTGCCAAAGTTAAGACATCTTTTTCACAATAGTCAACTATTCTTTGCAAGTCTTTCTCTATGTAGTAGATTGATGAAACCATTGATCCGTCTATATCGTCTTTAGGAGTAGGAATTCCAAAAAGATGTGCTAATAATTCCAGTGAAATGAAACTTTTATAATCTCCGAATTTCCAAAGCTCCATCGTATCAATATGTGGTATTTCCCAAGGTTTTTTTCCGAACATCTGGAAGGGAGTGGGCGGCATCATGCCATTGATCAGAAATCTTCTGGCGATCCATGGGAAGTCGAATTCTTTTCCATTGTGTGCACAAAGAATCACATCGCGAAGTCTAGGACTATTAAAAATTTCACCAAATTCAATCAGCATTTTTTTCTCATCATCATTCGCAAAACTCTTGATTTTCAGTGTATCATTTTTCTCCAGCATTCCGATGGTGATGCAGACTATTTTTCCAAATTCAGCCATGATGCCGGCCCTTTCCGGATAAAATTCTTCTGCAGAAATTTCATCTTTTCTCTGGAATTTCGTTTTTTTGTCCCAAAGCATTTGTTCGGCTTCAGATAAGTCATCCCACGACCCGAAGCCTGGAACTGTTTCAATATCAAGGAATAAGATTCTTTCTAAAGGAATGTTTTGTATCATTTGTATTTACTGTATTTTATCCTACTTGCATCCCGTTTTCCGTTGGCAATGAAGGTGTTAATAAGGTCACATCTTTTTTATTTTCACCATAAACTCCCAAAACAAGGCATTCGCTAAAAAAATTAGCGATCTGTTTTTTAGGAAAATTAACCACAGCCATAATCTGTTTGCCGATTAATTCTTCTTTTTCGTATAATGAAGTA
The DNA here is from genome assembly GCF_900156075.1 of Chryseobacterium sp. RU37D. GTDB lineage: Bacteria > Bacteroidota > Bacteroidia > Flavobacteriales > Weeksellaceae > Chryseobacterium. Next base: position 40,358 of record NZ_FTMM01000006.1, read on the forward strand.
ATCTGCGCGGAAGATTTTTTAATGCCAAGGTCTCCGAAATCTATTTCCAGTTGATAAGAAGGATTTCTGGCTTTTTCAAAATCGTTTACAGAGATGATAGTTCCGCTTCTGATATCTATTTTTTCAAAATCTGTCCAGGAAATTTCTGGTTTTATTGTCATGATAATGTGTTGATTAACTGTTCTATTTCTACTTTTTGCTCCCTATATTTTTGTTGAAGCTCAGAACCTTCGCCCATTCGTTTGTAATATTCCAGGGCTTTATTCCCAAAGGCTTTTTTATGGAAATCCGAAACTTCCGGAATTTGTGGAAAAACCTTATGAAAAAGCATTTCATAATACGCCTGAAACTCTCTTTCATTCTTATCTTCCACTACCTGTCCCGGAGCTTTCTGCCGTACGTGCAACATTTCGTGAGCTACCATATTCAGAACCAAATTCAGGTCAAAATCAAATAAATTTTTTGGGATCATTACTTTTTGAGGGCCTCCCAATTTTCCTTCGGTTGTTAGAAGTATTGAATTCGATGAGAGTTCAGGTCTGAAACTAAATCCTGCGAAATTTTCATGCTCAAGTTTAAAGGAACGAATTAAATATTCTGCAGCATCAAGGATCTGATCATGCTCTTTATAGGCACTAAGGTGTAAATTGATCTGTTCGAGATTCATTTTTTCAAGTATGTTTAAACAAATGTATTAAAATAATAAAACTTTAAATGTTTTTAAAATATAAAAATTTTACTATTAAAAATCAATTAATTATGAATTTTTTAAAACAATTTTGTTAACTCTCATGCAAAGTTTTCAAAACCAGGATTTATATAAGTAAGTACTCAAAGGAATAATGTCTGAAACAAAAATAAAATGTGAAGAAATTTAAAAGTACTTAAATCCTTAATGATGGGCATTATAGACGTTGCTGGATTTTTACTAATATCCTGTAATGAAGAAAGATATGAGCCAATTCCCGTATAGCTTGATGATGTGATCGGAAATTATAAAGCCAGATTAGTAACATCACAGGAGGCAACAAATACAATGAAAAAACCAATGCTTTTAAAGCAAAGGATTCAATAATCACCTTTAATGATTTTCCGGCAAGGGAAATTGTGAAAATATTCCTATACATCCTGTAAAAGCAGATACAGTACTTGCCCATTAAAAATAAATATAGGTCAGAATGTAGTAAAACTGATGTTTGAACCAAAAACATTAGTACTTCAAATCCCTGTAGAGATCAATTTATGATCAGGCGTAACTACGCAAAGACTTTTGAAGTATTCAAAACCAGGTTATTAGCTAAAATTACTGCTAATTTATCAACAAACTATATTTCAAGCGAAATATCAATAATCTAAAAGTTAGCATTATTTAAAATGCACAACAGGTTTATTTATATAAGAAAAGAATCGGATAAAAATATACTGAAATTTCCATCATCGATATGTCCGGAAAGTTGATGCGGCAGAAAAAAGATAAAAAATATTCTGAAGCAATTGATGTAAGCGCTCTGGTTCCGGGGACATATATGGTCGTTTCTAAAAGTGCAGACGGAAAAATCTATAAAAATAAATTCATTAAGAAATAATACAGATAAAAATGGGTGTAGGATTTTAGTTTCTTCAATAATTCTCTTTCGGCGCAAGGTTTACTTTGCTTCTTTTTTTATTCAAATAGTTAAATTCAAACATTTAAAATAATGATTCAAAGTATATTATGAACAAAATTCATTAAAATATAAAGTAAAATATTATTTATTTTTACTGTCAAAACACAACAAATGTTGATTAAAATTTTTGGAAGCGCGATTCATGGAGTTTCAGCACAGACAATTACTATAGAAGTTAATGTAGACACAGGAGGGGTGGGGTATCACCTTGTAGGTCTTCCTGACAATGCGATTAAAGAAAGCAGCTACAGAATTTCCGCCGCCCTGAAAAATGTGGGCTATAAAATTCCCGGAAAGAAAATTACCATTAATATGGCCCCTGCAGACCTCAGAAAGGAAGGGGCGGCTTACGATTTGAGCATTGCCATAGGAATTCTGGCAGCATCAGATCAGATTCTGGCAGAAAATATCCATGATTATATAATTATGGGAGAGCTTTCCCTTGATGGAACTTTGCAGCCTATACGCGGAGTTTTACCGATTGCTATTCAGGCCCGTGAGGAAGGCTTTAAAGGAATCATTCTACCAAAACAAAATACGCGGGAGGCCGCCATAGTCAATAATCTCGATGTTTATGGTATTGAAAATATTAAGGAGGTAATCGACTTTTTTAACGAAGGAAAACCTCTTCAAAAGGTCGAAATTGATACCCGGAAAGAATTTCAGGAAAAGATCAATGATTTTCCATTTGATTTTTCGGAGGTTAAAGGTCAGGAAACCGCTAAAAGAGCAATGGAAGTGGCAGCAGCGGGCGGTCATAATATTATTTTGATAGGTCCTCCCGGCAGTGGAAAAACGATGCTTGCCAAGAGAGTCCCGAGTATTTTGCCGCCTTTAAGCTTAAAAGAAGCTTTGGAAACTACCAAGATTCATTCTGTCGCGGGTAAAATGGGTACGGAAACTTCACTCATGACGGTCCGCCCCTTCAGGGCTCCCCACCACACCATTTCGGATGTAGCTCTTGTCGGCGGGGGAAGCTATCCACAACCCGGAGAAATTTCTCTGGCTCATAACGGGGTTTTGTTTCTGGATGAAATGCCAGAATTTAAAAGAACGGTTTTGGAAGTAATGCGGCAGCCACTGGAAGACCGGGAGGTGACGATTTCAAGAGCGCGGTTTACTGTGAATTATCCCGCCAGCTTTATGCTGGTTGCTTCTATGAATCCCAGTCCGAGTGGTTTTTTCCCAGATGATCCGAATAATACTTCATCCACTTACGAAATGCAGCGGTATATGAATAAACTTTCAGGGCCGCTACTGGACCGGATTGATATTCATATTGAAGTTCAGAAAGTTGAATTCGAACAATTGGCAGAAAGAAGAAAAGGTGAAAAAAGTGAAGACATCAGGAAACGCGTTCTGATTGCCCGCGAGATTCAGAGAGAACGATATAAGGATCTAAAAATCAGTTATAACGCTCAAATCGGACCTAAGGAAATTGAAAAGTTTTGCGAGCTTGATCAAACTTCTTTCAACCTCATCAAAATGGCGATGGAAAAGCTTAATCTTTCCGCAAGAGCCTATGACCGGATTTTAAAAGTGGCCAGAACCATTGCAGATCTTGAAGAGTCTGAAAATATTTTGTCGCATCATATTTCAGAAGCGATACAATATAGAAGTCTGGACAGAGAGTTTTGGAATGTTTAAGGATAATAATTCGTTTGTTTTAAGAGTTTCGGGCGGCAACTTCGTTGCCGCCCGAAACTTATCATTAAATATTACTTTATGCTTTTCACAATTTCCAGAAGCTCTTTTCCATCATAATATCCCAGTGTTTTATTCATCACATTTCCGTTAGAGTCTATAAAAAGGAGAGAAGGATAACCTTTCAGCTGATATTTTTTTACAATCTCAATACCTTCGCCCTTTTCACCGTCAACTTCAAGACTCACGAAATTTTTATTAAAATAATCACTCAGTTCGGGATCTTTGAACGTTGTTTTCTTTAGTAGTTTACAAGGCCCGCACCAGGTTGCATACACATCCAGAAAAATAGCTTTCTTTTCTTTTTTAGCTTTTGCCCTGGCTTCTTTCAAAGAGCCATTATAGAAACTGACTTCGCTGTTTGTGTTCTTTTCAGCTATTGTATAAGAGTATGCTGAAATAAAAAAAGCAAATGCGCTTAAGATGAATAATATCTTTTTCATTTTAATTTAATTGATGGTTATTTTAATAATATTTTGAGTCGCAGGAAGCGGATAAGTATTTCCAACTTTAGAAATAGCAATATTTTCCACCTGAGGCATTCCTCCAAACAAAGCCTGATGATTTCCTGCGCCCGGGTATTGATTAATTCCCGTTCCTGAATCGAATAAAGATGTTTTTGAGCTAATATCCCCTAAGCTATTAGCATCAACGGATTGTTCATTCGCATAGAACCAATCATTGGAGAATCCGAACATCGTCACGTAAGCAATTTTATCCCCGGATTTGGCTTCGAAGCTTGTAGAAACTTTTTGTCCGGGAGCAACAGGAGCGTTTCCGGCTACGTAAACACCTTTTACATTGGGCAATGATTTTAAGTTGTTTTGAAGTTTGTAAACATTTCCAAACTGAGAAACTTCTTTCAATCCTTTACCGGAATCCAGCTGTCCCAATTCATAGATCGGATTTTTATCACCGGAATATACCACTACCAAAGCTGGAGAAAGGCCGGTCATAATTCCTGTATTGGCATTGAGTTTAGTCACCATTTTGTCTGTATTTCCCATTTGTGCAATGTCCGTAATTTCGGGATTTGATAAAGCATTTGGCGCGAAAAATGGAGCCGCATTCAGAAGCTGTGAGCCATTGTAATTGGAAACTGCCCAAACTCCGGGGGAAAAAGGTGTTTCGTTGGCAGTACCACCGGAAGTATTAGTAATGGTTAAAGTAAATTCAGATTTCACATCGTCATAACTTAAATTCAATTTCATCAATTGCGAAGCCGCTACATTCGGAACCTGAGCAATCGGGTTGCTTTCCGGATTTCCTGTCGTATTGTTTTTTGTACCGTTGTCCCAAAGCAAAACTTCTGAGGAAACATCACCGGTAATAGCACTTCCGTTATCATTAAAAAGCTTGATTCCCGGCTGTTTTGAAGCAAAAAACCAGTCTTTTGAAGCTCCGTACATTGTGGCGAACATCAAGGCCTGAGTTTTTCCTGCATTGAATTTTATAGAAACAGATTCTCCGGGCATGATGACAGGTTTTAAAGTTCCCATAAATTTCCCGCTCTGTACAAAATCTTTTGGAACTGCAACATTTTCAAAAGTGATGGTTCTTTGTTTTGGAGAGTTTTCCATTATATTGTCTCTGTCATCACAAGAGGTAAGGGAAATTGTCGCAAAGATTCCTGTTGTAAGTGCTGTAATTTTTAATAAGTTCTTTTTCATAAATAAATTTTTGAGAGTTATATATTCTTTGCAACTACAGTCGGGCGTTTTTCATGTTCCTGACAAAAAATTTATTTATTTTAGCGAAAATTTAATTTAAGTTGTTGAAAATCAGCGATAGTTATTTCTAAATTTCATTGAAAAAGAATTTGAAATTTAAATTCCCTTTTTCCCATCCAGAATCATCTGGATCATTTTAATTTTCCTGTTCTCTCTTGTTTCGGGCTTTTTGGCTTCTTCGACCCAACGGATGTACTCCTTTCTATGTGTGTAGCTCATCTTATCAAAAAGGACTTTTGCCTCCTGATTTTTATTAAAAATTGATTGAATATCTTCTGCAATTTCAACGGTACGTTCTTCCTTATCTTCAATTAAAAGTACCGAAACCTCATTTCCGAAAGTTTTTCCCAGTTGCTTCCGAATTTCCTGGGTTAAACCTAAAATATGGCAGTTAGATTTCATTTTGGCTAGGCTACCGCGGTATTCAACTTTATCATCAAATACGACTTTGATTTTTACCTGTCCTTTTTTGTTGAATAATTCTTCGGTAGAAAAAGGGAACTCTATAAAAGCGGCATTCATTTCTCCGTTTTGCCGGATGATGGCTTTAAATTGAATAGGCTGAGGTTTCATTTGCTTTTTATTTAAATTTAAATCTAAAAGAATCAACATCCAGTTTGTTATTCCACAGGAATCTCGGCAGAATTACAATTTAACTTCTAATAAATCAGTCTGGACTCCTAAGGAATAACAAACTACATAGAAAAAACTTGCGTTTAATTATTTATATCAAAAATAAAAAAACCGCGAAAGAAAACTTTCACGGTTTTTAAAATATATCAAAAAAGATTATTTTTTCTTTCCTTTTGCAGGGGTAGAAGTAGCTGCCTTAGGCATTTTTGTTTTTGTATCTGCAGGAGTATTCTCGTCTCTTACCAGTTGTAATTCGTCGATCAGTCTTCTTGCACCAGCATATTTGTCGATTGTCCAAAGAACGAAACGAATGTCTACATTGATCGTTTTCTGCCATTCCGGTTCGAAAACGATGTCACCACTTAATGCCTCGCTGTTCCCGTCGAATGCGATACCGATCAGGTTTCCGTCTCCGTCGATTACCGGAGAACCAGAGTTACCACCTGTAATATCATTGTTTGAAAGGAAGTTTACCGGCATGTAGCCTTTAGCGTCTGCATACTGACCGAAGTCTTTCATGTTGTAAAGGTCGATCACTCTTTGTGGAAGGTCAAATTCTTCATCACCTTTCTTGTATTTACCAACAAGACCGGTCATATCTGTATAATAGTTATCTGTAATCCCGAAGTAGTTTCGGTCTTGTCTGATTGGCAGTTTATCTATCGTTCCGTACGTTAATCTCATGGTAGAGTTAGCATCCGGGTAGAATTTTTTATCAGGCATAGCTTTCATTAATCCCGCTAAGAAAAGTCTGTTGTTTTTAGCGAAATTATCATCGATTTTCACGAACCTTTCTGCAGAAGCTTTTTGGTCTGCTATAATTCCGTTTGCGATTTTCCAAAGCGGATCTGCATCAAGCTTTAATTTATCCGGATTCAGCATGAAGTTGGTAGCAGACGTTTTATTGGCAAAAATAGATGAATAAGCAACATTTGAAAGGTTATTGGCATCTAATCCCATGATAGTTTCAGAGGCAACATCTGGCTTTACTCTTGTTTTGTATAGATTAACCATAGAATTCATCATCTCGCCTTCAAGCTTGGTATTGATGTTTTCGTATGCTGATTTAAGAGCCGCTTCCACTTTTGGTCTCATAGCTACTCTTCCTTCCATATTCTGGTCTGCGTAAGCTTTCAGAACATTTCCTATCTGTAACGCAAGGGTGAAATACTTAGAATTCCTTGAAAGCTGAGTCATGTACATTCTTTCAACATTTCTGTCTGAAGTCTGTTTGTAATAAATAGCGATATCATCTAGAACCGTTTCGTTTTCTGCAATATTTGCAGGTTGTATAGCCCAAGTTTTGAATTTCTCTTCAATAGCCTGTTTCTCTGTAATGGTTCCGTTTTTAAGAACAGCATCAATTGTTCCTTGTCTGTTTTTCCAATAGTTAGCTACAGAAGCATACTGAGAAGCATAATTAAGCTGAGTTCCTTTATCTTTGTCCATATATTTCTTCATAACGTCCATTGCCAGTTTAGAAGCTTCAACCCAGGCAGGATAATCTTTGTTTACCATTTGCTGAATTCCGTAAGAAGTCAGGTAACGGTTTGTTCTTCCAGGATATCCTAAAATCATTGAGAAATCTCCAGGTTTTACACCTTTAAGGGAAACTGGTAAGAAATGCTTAGGTTTTAACGGAACATTGCTTGGAGAATATTCAGCAGGGTTTCCTGCGGCATCAGCATACACTCTGAAAACCGTGAAATCTGCTGTATGTCTCGGCCACTCCCAGTTATCTGTATCACCCCCGAATTTTCCTAATGATGATGGTGGCGCACCTACTAATCTGATGTCTTTGTAGTCCTGGTAAACGAAATAATAGAATTCATTTCCGTTGAAGAAATCTCTTACCACTACGGTATATTTTCCGTTTTCAGAGTTTTCAGACTGGATCGCTTTTGTTTCAGCGTCGATAGCAGCTTTTCTCTCTTCAGCGGTCATTGTATTGTTTAATTTTGAATTGATTCTCTGTGTAGCATCATCCATTCTTACAAGGAATCTCACATACAGATCCTTTGCGTTGAATTCGTCTTTCTGTTTCATTGCCCAGAAACCATTCTTCAGGTAGTCTTTTTCCGGAGTGGAAGCCGCAGCTACGGCACTAAATCCACAGTGATGGTTTGTAAAAATAAGACCTTGGTTTGAAACAATTTCTCCGGTACAAAACCCTCCGAAACTTACGATAGCATCTTTTAAGCTGGAATTGTTTACTGAATAAATTTCTTCAGGTGTCAGATGCAAACCTTCTTTTTGCATATCTACACCATTAAGTCTTTTAATAAGCATTAATAGCCACATTCCTTCGTCCGCCCTCATCTGAGCAAAACTTAGTAAGAATGTGAAAAGTAGAAATAGTCTTTTCATTTTATAAAATTAATTTTTGTGTTGCTAATTTACTAATTTTTATGCTATTCTGGTCTGGAATGGTACGAAAATGGATTGGAGAATGCTATGAAAAATATAGGATTGCCATTTTTTACCATTTTATTTTTAGGATCATTGATAAACTGCGGTATGATGATTGGGCAAAATTCTCAGTCGGAGAAGAAAGATTATCAGATTCAGAGAGAGTGGATGCTTGTTGCTTTTGGGAATTTTACAAAAGAAGAGTTGGTAAAAAATAAAGCGGGAATTAATCTTACTTCAAAAATGGAGTTTGGAAAAATAAAAGGTCAAGCTTTCATGGGCTGCAACAAAATGTTTTTTTCTTCTGAATTTAGAAATGAAGGGAAGGTAAAAATTTCAGGAATAGGGTCTACTATGATGGCCTGTGAAAACATGAAGCTGGAGGGGGCGTTTTCTGAAAATTTTAAAGATATGACCCATTACAAAGTGGAAGGACATTTTCTTATATTGAGTGATGACAAGGGAAATTCTATGAAATTTGTGGCTGCGGATTGGGATTGATCGAAAATTAATTTCAATTTTAATAAATTCAAAATAAAATACAAAAGTCCGCACTTTAGATACGGACTTCTTTGTTGTTGAAAAATCTATTACGGGTTATTAGTTTTTTGGAATTGTTTTTTTAATATCATACACGGTAAGTTCAGGTGTGCTGAGTAATCCCTGAGTGTTACTCCTTTTTTTAGAAATACTTGCCTTATGCGGCTGTCTTCCCGGTATGCTTGCTTTTATTTCTTCTATGCTTGCAGTATTAGGCAGAAGCTTCCCAGAGTTGTTGGCTGCTTCCTGTTTCGGAGCTTGTTTTTTTGCTTCAAGTCCTTGTTCTGAAGGAAGCGTGTTAGAGAGTGTTTTACTGGCCCTGTCCTGAGATTCCTTCATCATTTTTGCTTCGAAGTCTTTGGATTCTTTATAGTAGGGAACTTGTTGTGTTTCAGAAACTTTTTTATCCTGCTGAGCATAGATATTTACGCTTAATGCCAGGAATGCAATGATATATAATGATTTCATGATAGTTTATTTAATATTTACCAATACGTTGATTTTACCGATTCCGTTTTGATCATAATCCTGAAGTGCTTTACCAAGAACTTGTCCTATTTTTACTTTTTTAAGATTGGCTTTCATGGCTACACCGGATTTTGAAGAGGTTACAAGAAGATCACCTCTTTTTATTTTTCCGCCTTCCAGACATACTTTTGTAGGAATTACCCCGATAACCCCCATTGGAACTTTATTTGAAATATCTGTATCAATATGTTCTTCAGTTAGTAAAACTCCCGGTCTTGTAGCATATACACCTGCCACTAGGTTTGAGTAAGGTATTGAAGATTTCTCTACCGCTCTGTCTTTTGTTGTGGAAATTACAAGTATATCCCCAGGTTCATAATTTAAAATATTTCCCGCCACATCAAATGCTTCGGCAACGTCAGCGCCGCTGCTTTGAGTTCCCCCGTTAAAATAGCCCCTGCCGTCGTTACCTATTCTTGCAACATTTGCTGCTGACGGATTTCCTGATCTGAATACCGCAATAGAGCCTCCACTTCTTGTCTCTGCTGTAAGGGCTGGGTTTGTGTTGGATGTGTTATAGTTTACAAATCTTGCAGCACGTCCTTGTCCAAAATTTGGTACCCAGGCATAGATTGCGCTTCCGGTCCCGTCTGCTGTGGTTTCTACACCATCTCCTGTGTTTGTTGCATTGGCAGTAATTCCGTTTCCGTTACCATCGGCAATGGCTATTAGAGCTGGCCCATTTCCTGAAGGGTTTGACGCATGGAATAATCCTGCAAAGCCTCCGGTTCCTGAAGAAACACCATAAATACCGGCTGTTCCGAAATTAGCAAACTGAGAGTTCACTTCTCCCTTTACCGCGGGAGATGTACCGGTTACCCTATCTACTTTAAAGTTTCCTGCAATACCGTTTCTGACTGTTTTTACAGTTATTACATCGCTTTCATTATCTTCATTAAAGATTTCAAATCTTCCGGCACGTCCTTCGGAAAAAGATGGAACCCATGCATAAAGTGCATTTCCTGTTCCGTCAATATTAGTTTCTATCCCGTTTCCGTTTTTTCCGGCATTGGCTGTGATGGCGTTTCCGTTTCCGTCGGTTAAGGCGATCAATGATGCTCCGTTCCCGGAAGGATTGGATGCGTAGAATAATCCTGCGCGTCCTCCTGTCCCTGAGGAAATGCCAAAAACACCGGCAGCACCAAAGTTTCCGAAGATGGTGTTGACTTCCGCTCTTACGGCAGCTCCGACACTGTTTGTATTATCCAAAAGGAAAGAAGAAGCATTACCCTGTGTGTTATCCGGAATATTTCCGTTTCCGTTTGATTCTACCTCGAATGTGTTATTGATAATATTTGTATTGTTTAAATTTTCAAAACGCCCTGCGCGTCCTGTACTATTATTGATTCCGACCTGTCCGAATACTCCGATAGCAGTTCCGGATGTATTGGTGGCTACAAAACCTCTTACTCCGTATCCTCCTCCGTCATTTCTACCTACTACCGCTCCTGCGATATCGCTCGTTGTTCTCCCTACAATTGCTTCACCGGCTCCGTTATTGTCTCCTACAATACCTGCTGATGTCTGTGCGGAAGTGATCCCGTGAATACCGAATCCCGCTCCGGTGGAGCTTCTTACACCTGCACCGCTTCCTGTTGTGGTTACGTTTACTACGGTACCGTTTCCTACAGTATTTGCGTTAAGCACACTATTGTTATTAGCATTATTAAAAATTGAGATGCTTGCAGGAATACCATTATTACTGGTAGCAGTAAGCCCGGTTCCTGTGTTGCTGTTGGCGTATACCCCGGTTCCGTTGGCGCTTGCATTCCCGTAGACTCCTAACCCGCTAGGGGTAACACCATAAACGCCCCATCCGCTTCCTGCCTGGCTTCCGTATATACCTATTCCTAATCCGCCTGTACCGTTATTGATACCACGTACTGCTGAGGAAAACCCTCCCGGGGCTGTACTGTTTACAACCCCTCTTATAGAAGCGATACTGGATGTTGTCGTATTATTAACCCCCTCTAGGGAAGTTCCGTCTCCATCATTGGTCAATGAGAAAAGGGTTGCTGCATTATTTACAGTATTGGTATATGGAATGGCAAAGCTTCCGCCATTGTTTCCTGCGCTTTTTGCATACATAGCATAAGGAACGCTTAATAGCTGGCTGGTCCCGGTGATGGTATAGTTTGTTCCGCCCGAAGGATCGGTTTCTGTTTTTAGGTAATAACTTCCTGTAGACCAATCGATGGTGTTAAATGTTCCTGTAAGCACTGTTCCTGCTCCTATTTCAAGGGTGTTAAGTCCATTGGCATTGGTATTTCCTGTAAGTCTTTCAGAATAAATGGCCGCCCCGGCAGGTGAACCCTGAAGGATGCTGGCTCTGATTCCTATGCTTTGATTGGCTAAGATTTGGCCTCCCGTATTTCTGACGATTGCCTGATAGCTCATTTTTTCGGGTACTTGTGCGAATGCCAGATGTGATTCCAGCACAATTCCCATTACGAGTAATATTTTTTTCATGGTTGTTATTTTTTAATGATTTTGAATGTTTTAATATTTTCTCCGTTTTGGTTGATCCTTATGATATACATGGCGGATGGAAGAGAAGAAAAATTGAATTCAGACTTAGACTGAGTGATTTTATCCTTTTTAATTAGTTTTCCCTGAGCATCAAAAAGCTGATAATCTGAGCCTTTGAAGTTGTTTGTGGTAAAATCCAGATACAAAAAATCTTTGAAGGGGTTAGGATAAAGTAAAATGCCTTCTTCAGCTGTTGAGGTTTCATTGGTTGCTAATGTTATGATCTCATAGGCATGCTGAAGACCTTCCATAATCTCGTTATTACCTCCCTTAACGATATAAGCTGGGAGGCCAATACTGTAAGAAACTGAGCCGTTGCTTCCTGTAGCATTTGCTCCCGTTGCCAAAACTGCTGATTGTGCTTTCAGCAGGATAATGGGGACTGTGAGCAACATAAGAAAGAAGCATTGAATAGATGTTCTTTTCATATAAGTTGGTTTTGTGGTTATTAATTGGTTGTGTCAAAATTTAAAGAGAATTTTGGATGACTAAATTACCACATATCGAAGACTGATATTTAGGAAATAGACGAACGGCAGAAAAAATCGACAAACGACAAAAAGTGGAGATATTAAATAACAATATCGTGAAATATTAGTGTTTGTCGTAGTTTTAAAGGGTTATGGCTGAGGCTCAAAAAAGGACAAATTTTCTTTATATGCTCTGCCGATGGGAAGCTTTATCTGGTGTACAAGCTCTACTTCATGCTTGTTTTTACTACGGATGAGGTGCCGCGGAACGGCAAAACTTCTGTGTATCCTTACAAATGAATCAAAATAGCTTTTGTGTAAAATATTCCCGATAGAATCCAGAATGCAATGTTTTTTTTCGGCAGTGACGATTTTTGTATAATCTTTTAAAGCTTCAAGGTAAAGAATGTCGGTAATTTTTACATGATGAATATTACAGCCTTCCTTTATTTTAATACTGTTTTCTCCCAATAAAGCATCAAAACAGTCACATTTTTCCTTCGTTTCAAAAAAATCGAAAAGCTTCTGCACAGACTGATGGAAACGTTCCGGTTTTAAAGGTTTTGTAATGAAATCCAAGGCGTTAAGCTCAAAAGCTTCTACAGCACACTCAGGATAAGAACTGATGAATATGTAGGCAGGGGTTTTATGAGCCTGTTTTCTGAAACCCAGACCGTTAATGCCTTTTATTCTGGTTTCGCTGATGATAAGGTCAATAGGATAGTCGAGTTATAGGGCTGCTTTTTCCGCCGATTCAAGACATGCAATAATTTCTATGCTTTCATATTGCTTTAAATAATGAAGAAGAACCAGCCTGTCCAGCTCATCATCATCAATAATCAGACATTTAATATTGGTAATCATGGTTTTCTGGATTAGTTTTTGTTGTAATTAATTTAATATAAAGATATTGAATTAAATTCAATCAATCCCAACATGAACTCAAATTAACATAATATGTGTTACCGCAAAAAATCATTTTGTTTTTTCTCATGAAAAATGGTAACTTGTAAATCTCACAAATTATAGATAGAATTTAATGCTAGAAAAGAAAGAACATAACTATGAAAAGGCGGTTTTGGTAGGGCTAATCACCAAAGATCAGGATGAGGAAAAACTATCAGAATACATGGATGAACTGGAGTTTTTGGCTTATACCGCCGGAGCTACCGTTGAAAAAAGATTCACCCAAAAGCTGTCGCAACCGGATTCCAGAACATTTGTAGGAAGCGGAAAGGCTTTAGAAATAAAAGATTACGTAAAAGAAAATGAAATCGGAACCGTAATTTTTGACGACGAACTTTCACCTTCACAGCTTAAAAACCTTGAAAGGGAGCTCGAAGTGAAAATCTTAGACAGAACCAATCTTATTCTCGATATTTTTGCCCAGAGGGCACAGACGTCTTATGCAAGAACACAAGTGGAACTTGCTCAGTATGAGTATCTTCTCCCAAGACTGACCAGGATGTGGACCCACCTCGAGCGTCAGCGAGGAGGTATCGGGATGAGAGGTCCCGGGGAAACGGAAATTGAAACCGACCGCCGTATCATTCGTGATAGGATCTCATTACTTAAAGACAAGCTGAAAACCATTGATAAGCAAATGGCCACCCAGAGAAATAACCGCGGAAAAATGGTGCGTGTTGCTTTGGTGGGATATACAAACGTCGGTAAGTCTACTTTGATGAATTCTCTTTCAAAATCAGAGGTTTTTGCTGAAAATAAGCTGTTTGCAACGCTGGATACCACGGTAAGAAAGGTGGTAATCGGAAATCTCCCGTTTTTGCTTACAGATACGGTAGGTTTCATCAGAAAATTGCCGACTCAGCTGGTAGAATCGTTCAAATCTACTCTGGATGAGGTAAGAGAAGCGGATTTGCTGATTCACGTGGTGGATATTTCTCATGAAAGCTTTGAAGATCATATTGATTCTGTCAATCAGATTTTACAGGAGATTGATGCACACAGAAAACCGATGGTAATGGTCTTCAATAAGATTGATGATTTCAGCTATGAGAAAAAGGATGAAGATGATCTGACTCCGGCTACGAAGAAAAATATTTCTCTGGAAGAGTGGAAAAAAACATGGATGGCAAAATCCAAACACCCGACTGTTTTTATTTCGGCTCTTACGAAAGAAAACTTCCCTGAAATGAAAAGAATGATTTATGATGAGGTAATGAAAATCCATATTTCCAGATTCCCTTACAATGATTTCCTTTTCGAATATTTCGACAACGATGAGGAAGAAGAAAACAACGATTAATGAAATATTACTTTTTCCTTTTATTACTTTTCTTTTCGGTATTTGGCCTTGCCCAGAAATCGAAAATTGATTTTAAAGCCATCGAGAAAGATCTTAAAAATGATACATCTCCTTACAATTACGAGAAGCTTATTTTTAAATATAAAGGATACCCGAAGTCTTTGGATAGTATAGAAGCGCAGCATATCTACTATGGAAGAAATTTTATAACCGGAACAATTTCTACGACCGATGATGATTTTAAAACATTAGCCGAAGCCTTTAAAAACGAAAATTTTGATGATTGCATAAAGGAGGGAAAAGCTTTGTACGAAAAGGATCCTACGAATCTTGATGTGCTTTTGATTTTACTTAAAGCATATGATTCTAAGAAGGATGGAAGTAATTTTATTCATCATCTGAGCCAGTTCAGGACGTTGACAGATGCGATTAGAAGTTCCGGTGATGGAAAATTTGAAAAAACGCCTTATCTCGTCAATTCCGTAGGTGATGAATATATTTTACTCAATATTTTGAATTTAGGTAAAGATTATACAAGGGGTTCAAAATCAGTACGGGATGGCATTCTTGACATTTGGGAAAAAGGTAACAACAAAGTTTACATAAAAGTACTTTATATTGATTTTTAATTAAATAAATTTTTAAAAGCACCTTAGTGGAGTTATATTATTCATTTTCAGCTTTAATAGTTTTAGCATCCATATTTTCATACCTTAATTACAGATTTCTGAAGCTTCCGAGTACGATCGGGATCATGGTGATTGCCATTGTAGTTTCAATATTTTTGGTTTCTTTCGGGGAAGCCGTTTTACCGAGAACTTTCGGGCACCTCAATAATCTGATGAACAGTATTGATTTCACAGAAATCCTGATGGGAGCAATGCTTAATTTTCTTCTTTTTGCAGGAGGAATTCACATTAATATAGACGATCTCAAAGAACAGTTTTGGCCTGTCGTGATATTTTCCACGGTGGGAGTCGTAATTTCTACTTTTGTAGTAGGATTTGGAGTGTATTATTTGCTGCCTTTGGTGGGGCTTCAGCTTCCTTTTATCTACTGTTTGCTTTTCGGAGCGCTTATTTCTCCTACGGATCCGGTTGCGGTTCTGAGTATTCTGAAACAAGCAAAAGTTTCAAAAAGCCTGGAGACAAAAGTGGCGGGAGAATCCTTATTCAATGACGGTATGGCAGTAGTGGTTTTTACAGTTGTGCTTCAGCTGGCCATCGGAAATGAAATTGATCTTGGTGTGGAAAGTATAGTACTCTTGCTTTTAAAAGAAGCCGGGGGAGGGCTTTTGCTTGGTTTAGTTTTAGGATGGATCACTTCCAGGTTGATGCGTGAAGTGGATGATTATATTATTTCCGTTCTTGTAACGCTTTCGGTGGTGATGGGTGGTTATCTGATTGCTAGACAGATGCATATTTCTGGCCCTCTGACGATGGTTGCTGCGGGATTATTCATGGGGAATTTTAATATGAAGTTCAAAATGAAATCCGTCACACAAGATTACCTGATCAAATTCTGGGAGCTAATTGACGAAATTCTGAACGCTGTTCTTTTTCTTTTTATTGGCTTTGAATTGTTGTTAATCAAAAATTTAAGTCATTTTATGATACCCGGAGCTCTGGCGATTGTGGTGGTTCTTCTGGCGAGGTTTATTTCCATTTGGGGCCCTACGAAATTCATGTCTTTTAAAACAACATTCAGTCCGCAGACCGTGAAGGTATTGGTTTGGGGAGGGATCCGGGGCGGAGTTTCCATTGCATTAGCCTTATCCATTCCAAAAAATGAGTATAGTACTATTGTTTTAAGTATTACTTATTGTGTGGTTGTGTTTTCAATTATTGTTCAGGGACTTACCATTGGAAAGGTTGCCAACCCGAATAAGATTGCAAAAGAAGATGAGGAGCAGGAAAGTGTGGCATTAGAACAGCCCCATTAACACTATATAATCAATTACAAATGAAGAAATCTATTGTTTTATTAGTTTTTATGATTTCCGGGCTTTATTTTTCTCAAGTTAATATTGAAGAAATAAAAAAGAATGTCACGGAGAATCCTCAAAAATATTATTATGAATATCTTAAAATTTTCAAGACTAATCCCAAAACACTAAGTCAGGATCAACTTAATTATATTTATTATGGAAATAATTATGTTAATTATGGCTATAAAAGAAGTGAATTTAATGATGAATTAAATGAAATTACAAAATTTTCAAACAGGAAAATATCTTCAAAAAAAGTTTCTGACCTTTTAGACAAGGCTAAAATTCTTTATGAAAAAAATCCTTTAAATAAAGAGCTTATTCAGGATCTATCCATATTATACAGTAAGACCGGAAATATTAAAGAAAGTGAATTATACACTTCTCGATATGAGCTTTTGTACGAAACGATAAAAAACAGCGGAACCGGAAAATTGGATAATTCTCCGATAATTGTTACGAGTTTTTCTGATAAGTTTTATGCAGTAGAACATTTTTCAGGCATATTCAGCCGGGGTATTGAGTTCAGTACAAAAGTTTTGCCCGATGGCTCTTGGCTTGATGTTTTTAAAAACGGAACCCATTTATTTTTCGTTAAAACTGTTCATCATAAAGATATGTATAGAGATGACAAATAATATGCTTAAAGAAATCGAAGAAGTATTAGCTTTCCTCTCAATTCCCGAAAAAGCAGCATTTTTTCCAAAATTTTTCAAAACCGGAAAAGGAGAATACGGTGAAGGAGATCTTTTTTTAGGGGTAACCGTTCCGGATCAGAGGTCGGTAGCGAAAGAATATTATGCTAAAATTTCTTTAGAAGATCTAAGCAGGCTCCTTTCATCGAAATACCACGAACATCGTCTGACAGCTTTGTTTATGCTCATTTCAAAGTTTGAAAAGACAAAAGATCAGTCGGTAAAAGACGAAATAGTTGAGTTTTATTTGAATCATTTACAATATGTCAATAACTGGGATCTTGTAGATTCAAGCTGCTACAAGATTTTGGGGAGGTATTCATTTGAAAATCGGAAAGAAGACCTGTTGAGAAAACTTTCCGCTTCTGAAGAAATGTGGCATAAGAGAATCGCCGTGGTGGGAACGATGTTTTATGTAAAAAAAGGGTCCTTTGATTTATTGAAAGAGTTTGTTACTCAGAATCTTAAGCATCCTCATGACCTGATGCATAAAGCAAACGGCTGGCTGCTGAGGGAGATGGGGCAGAAAAATGAGCCGGAGCTCATCAGTTATTTAAACAAATACTACAAAGAAATGCCAAGGACGTGCCTACGATATGCCATTGAAAAGCTGGATGAGGAAATAAGGCAGGAATATCTGAAAGGAAGAATTTAAAAATAAGATTGTATTTTGCTGCCAAAAGTGATGAAAACCGGTCCGGCGGCCTTCCATGTTGAATGAAAATTATATTTTTGTCAGAAATAAAAGTTTGTTGTCAACGTCTTTATAAGACTTTAATGGGCACAGAAAAGAAATAATCTCCAGTAATTGATTATATATTCTATGGAAATAAAAATGAAATTATTTTTTAAAATAAGGGATAAAAAGAATGATCTGCCTTTAATTTTAAGGAGGTAAACTAACTGTATAAGCATGACCAATGATGGATCAACACGAAATTCTTTTAATAAAAACGGTCACCCATTATTTTTTACATTTCATTTTTCCGGTTTTTATTGCTTTAATTTTTTACCGCGAAAATTGGAAAAAGATATATTTAATTCTTCTGGCAACAATGCTGGCAGACCTGGATCATCTGTTTGCCAATCCTGTTTTTGATCCGAACAGGGGCAGTATTGGTTTTCATTTTTTACATTCTTATTATGCAATTGCGGTGTATTTTTTGATGCTTTTCTTTAAAGGAAATATCAGGATTATAGGAATAGGTCTTTTGCTTCATATGCTGACGGATTTCCAGGATTTTTATTTTTGGAAACTTTTCGGCTGAAAAAGCATGGGTACTTAAGGTTTTTAATTAGCAACGCTAAGTTTTAATTAAAATAACATTAATACTTTCTTTTAATATTTCAAAAGTAATAGATTTTTTGTATTTTGTAAACGTTCAATGAAAATAAAGGAACTTTTACATTATACTTATATTTTTCCTGTGCTGGCAATGGGATATTATTTTTCCGGACTTATGGGAACGGGGGTAGTATTTAATGTAATTGCCGGAATTTTACTGACCGGAAGCGTTTTATCTGCCGTGCATCACGCTGAAGTGGTGGCTCACAAGGTAGGAGAGCCCTTCGGGACGATTATTCTGGCGTTGTGTATCACCATTATTGAAGTGGCCTTAATCATCTCACTGATGGTTGCCGGCGGAGATCAGGCGATCACGCTGGCCAGAGATACTGTTTTTGCTGCAGTTATGCTTATTCTCAATGGGATTTTAGGGATTTGTATTTTGGTAGGCGGAGTGAAGTATTACGAATAGTTTTTCGCGAGAACATCGGCTACAACCTATTTGATTTGTATCGTTTCTATTTTAGTGCTTACTTTGGTTCTTCCTAACTTTACTTCAAGCGTCAACGGGCCATTTTATAATCAGGCACAATTGATCTTTGTTTGTATAGCATGCCTGGTGATCTACGGAGTATTTTTAATGGTTCAGACAGTAAGGCACAGAAACTATTTCATCGTTCCGGACGAGCATCCGGATGAACATTATATTCCATCAATATCAAAAACGATCATTAGCTTTGTATACCTTGTGATTTGTCTGGCAATTGTTGTAATGATGGTGAAAGGCCTCTCAGGAACCATTGAAGATATGGTGAGAAGTTTAGGGGCTCCCAAATCATTGGTGGGGGTGATTATTGCTGCAGTGGTGCTTCTGCCGGAAGGTCTTGCTGCAATCAGGGCGGCCCGCCGCAATCAAATTCAGTCGAGTCTTAATCTGGCTTTAGGATCGGCTTTGGCGAGTATTGGGCTTACAATTCCTGCAGTTTCCGTGGTTTGCATTATATATGATATTCCGCTGGTATTAGGCTTGGATAAAAAGGATATTATTCTTCTGTCTTTATCTGTTTTTATCGTAATGCTTTCTTTAAGCCGAGGAAAAACAAATATCCTTTACGGAACGGTCTTGCTGGTCAATCTCGCAGCTTATATTTTTACGGTCATTGTTCCATAAACACAACCATAAACTCAAAGCCTTTGACTTAAAGCTTCCTTGCCGTTTCCATTTTATAAGCCATTAATTTTGCTATATTTTCAGATTTGTAAATAGCCATATCTGCATTTTCGCCTGCAAAGTTTTCTTCAATAGTCATTCTCCAAAGCTCCAGCCAGCGGTTGAAATGTTTTTGTTCCATCGCCTGAATTTCATTAACGGGAAAATGAACGGCCATAGGATTTCCTTTGTAATTCATCTGTCCAAAAAGAATAGTTTCCCAAAACGAATACATTTTCGGCAGGTGCTTGTCCCAGTCAACTTTTGCAATATCATTAAAAAAGAATCCAATCACTTCATCCTTAATGACTTTACTGTAAAATGAGTTGACAAGATGCTCTATATCTTCTCTTGATTCCAACTTTTTCATTCGTCAAAGTTAGCTCAAAATCAATTGAGAAATTCAATCATCGAGTTGATAAATTTCATGAAAACAATATTTTATCTTTGTATATTATTTAAAGGCAAATGGACAAATGGGTTAAAGATCAAATGCAAATTAACTCTTTTTCAATTTTCCAATAATAAGTATTAAAAACAAATGATATAAAAAATGGCAAAAGGATTCAGACAGAAAATTCGTCAGAAAAATACCGAAAACAGCGGTTTTGGGGATAATGCTTCCGGGAGGTTTATCAATAAAGATGGCCTTCCTAATGTAAGAAAAAAAGGGGTTGATATTTTCAAAAGGTTCAGCTGGTATCATACAATGCTTGATTTGTCTACATTTCAGTTTCTTTCATATTTGGTGGTGGCTTATATTATAGTGAATATTTTCTTTGCTCTAATTTATTTTTTAATTGGAGTGGAGCATTTAACAGGTATTGATAAAAGCAACGATGTCAATGAATTTATTGATGTGTTTTTCTTCAGTTCCCAGACCTTTACAACGGTGGGATATGGAAGAATTGCCCCCGTAGGCTTTACGGCGAGTCTGGTGGCAACTTTTGAAGCTTTTCTGGGATTGCTTACCTTTGCCATCGCAACAGGGCTTTTTTATGGAAGATTTTCTAGGCCGAGAGCGTATCTGAAGTTTTCTGATATTATGGTAATTGCTCCGTTTAAGGAAGGTTTAGCTTTGATGTTCAGGTTGGCACCTTATAAAAATAATGCGCTTACTGATGCGGAAGTGATCGTTTCTACGGCAATTCAGGTGGTGGAAAAAAATGTTCCAAAGACTAATTTTTACACTTTAAAAACCCAATTAAGCAAGATTAATTCATTGGCCCTGAATTGGACGATCGTTCATAAAATAGATGAAGATTCACCGTTTTACGGCTTTTCTGAAGAAGATTTTAAAAATACAGATATCGAAATCATTGTACATCTACGTGCCTTCGATGAAGTATTTTCAAATACGGTAGTTCAACGATCTTCGTACGTGTCTAAAGAGATTATCTACGGGGCAAAGTTTATTCCAATGTATTATCCGGACAAAGAAAATCTTTCTACGGTTTTAGATTTAAGTAAAATTAATGATTATCAAAAAGCAGATCTTCCTGTTTTTGAGGAAGAACAAAAATAAATGGATTTAGAGGGGTACAAAAAACAGGCTTTACAAAAACAAAAAGAGCATAAGAAATTTCTAGACGGATTGAAAAAAAAGCCGCCCAAAAATCTCGATTATATTGTCCAGGAAAGCCATGATGAAGTTTTTGAGAAGATAGATTGTCTACACTGTGCCAATTGCTGCAAGACGACCGGGCCGCTTTACACTGAAAAAGATATTGAAAGGATAGCTAAGCATCTTCGCGTAAAACCAGCAGATTTTGAAGCAAAATTTCTTCGTGTGGATGAAGATAATGATAAGGTTCTGCAGAATCTTCCCTGTTTTTTCTTAAACGCAGATAATACATGTTCTATCTATGATGTACGCCCGAAAGCCTGCAGAGAATATCCTCACACAGATCGCAAAAAGATTTACCAGATCAATCATCTGATGATTAAAAACACAGTCATTTGCCCTGCTGCATACGAATTTGTGGAAAAGATTATGAAAAAATTAGGAAAATAAAGTATAATCCAAAATCGTCTTAAATAATTATAAAGTACGTTAAATAAAGCCTTTGCATATACTATTCAATCTAAGTGTGTCGTTTTAAAAACATTAAACAACCATTTAAAATATTAGTGTTATGAAAAAGTTAGTTTTAACAGCAGCGTTTACATTAGTCGGCGTAATCGCAGTATCGGCACAGACGGGTACTCCTCAGAACTCGTCTCAAAATCCTAATAACCAAGCGACTACTCAAGTACAACAGGACACACAGGCAACTTTGGGAATTCAAAACCAAAATACCACAGCAACAGCGGCTGCCGTGGATGTAGCTCCGGCTACTGCAACTGATGCCTCAGCAAGCGTAAGTGCAGATACAAGTCTGGAAGCAACAAAACCGGCAGATGCTACAAAAGAAGAAAAGAAATCTAAAAAGAAAAAGTCAAAGTAAGTATTTAAAAAAAGTAGAAATGAAGATCCTGAGACATAAGGTCTCGGGATTTTTTATCCTTTTACAATGTAATTTGTCTTAAATAGGTACAAATAAAATTAAAAAAAATAATTTTATTTGTTTTTAATGTGAAAATTATACTATCCTAAACACGCCAAAATTCACTAAATATTATTTATTATGAAAAAGTTAATCTTAGCAACAGTATTTGCAGTAACCATGACGGTATCGGCGCAAACAACACCAAAACAAAGAGTAGACACTACCATACCCGACACCACAAGGAATAATGATATACGGAATGATAACATGAACAACAACACTAATAACAGGGATCAGTCAAAAACAACAGACACTACCGGAAATTGGAAGAACAAAAATGCCGTAAAAGGCGAAAAAAATCTAAAAAGAAAAGTAAATAGATAAAATTAAAAAAGTCCTGAAGCACAATGTTTCAGGTTTTTTTTTGATCAATTTCTTTCATCCGGAAGTTCACAATTCTTATAATTAAATCTGAAGGTAAATCTTCATTTATGGGAAACTGCACGGCACCCTTCGAAAATTTGTAGTTATTTTCCTCAAAATCTTTTTCGAAATTCTTTATTCCTTCTGCTCCCGGATATAGTCCGATGTGTTTTTTATATCCTGCAAAATAGATCAGCGGCATATTTTTATATTTAAAAGCGGGCATCTGATAACCGATATATTCTGTAATATTCTTGTGTTGGGACTGGATTAATTTTCTTAATTCTTTCAGCTTTCCTCCTATTTCAGGAAAAAGAAGAATATAGTCATCAATATTTTCAAAAGTATTTTTCATATCTTAAATGTAATAAATTACTTAATATGTGATTTATAAAACCTGTTAGGTTGTGAATAGAATTTTCCAACAAAAGTTCAAATAATTTTAATGAAAACAAAAAAGCGTTGAACAAATCAACGCTTTCTCCTTTCACTTTTTACTTTTATCCCATTTATAATCCCGGGAACAGGTTATAATTAAAAAGGTCGGGAATATTCCCAACCTTCAATTTTTATACTACTCCTTGAGCTAACATTGCTTCTGCAACTTTCACGAATCCAGCGATATTAGCACCTTTTACGTAGTTTACATAGCCATCTTCCTCTTTACCGTAGTCTCTGCATGCTTTATGAATCCCGATCATGATCTCCTTTAATCTTGCATCAACCTCTTCAGAAGTCCAGTTCAGACGGATTGAGTTTTGAGTCATTTCTAATCCGGAAGTGGCAACACCTCCAGCATTAGAAGCTTTACCCGGAGAGAATAATACTTTATTATCAAGGAAATAATTGATTGCATCAAGTGTTGAAGGCATATTTGCGGCCTCAGTTACACAAACGCAACCGTTCCCAACCAATACTTTAGCATCTTCAAGATCAAGCTCATTCTGAGTTGCAGAAGGGATCGCAACATCACATTTCACTTCCCAAGGACGCTTTCCTACATAGAATTCTGCAGAAGGGTATTTTTTAGCATAATCTTCAGCTCTGTTATTACCCGAAGCTCTTAACTCTAATAAATAATCGATTTTTTCTCCATCGATCCCGTCCTTGTCATAAATATATCCGTCTGGTCCGGAAATAGTTACTACTTTTCCACCAAGCTCGTTTACTTTTTTGATAACTCCCCAAGCTACGTTTCCAAAACCTGAAACTGATACTACTTTATCTTTAAATGTTTGCCCAATAGTCTTAAGCATTTGCTCTGCGAAGTAAACTACCCCGTAGCCAGTAGCTTCAGGACGTATTAATGAACCTCCGTAAGCAAGACCTTTTCCTGTAAGAACTCCTGTAAACTCGTTTCTGATCTTCTTGTACTGTCCGAATAAATATCCGATTTCTCTTGCTCCTACACCGATATCTCCTGCAGGAACGTCCGTCTCAGGGCCGATGTGCTTACACATTTCTGTCATGAAAGCCTGGCAGAAACGCATCACTTCCATATCAGATTTTCCTTGTGGATCGAAATCTGAACCTCCTTTACCACCACCCATCGGAAGGGTAGTCAAAGAGTTTTTAAATACCTGCTCGAAAGCTAAAAATTTAAGAACAGAAAGGTTTACTGTAGGGTGAAAACGGATTCCTCCTTTATATGGCCCGATTGCAGAATTCATCTGGATTCTGAAACCTCTATTTACCTGGATTTCTCCTTTATCATCAACCCATGGAACTCTGAAAATGATTATTCTTTCAGCCTCTGCCATTCTTTCAAGAAGCTTCATTCCCGTGTATTCCTTTTTTGTCATAATAAATGGGATTACTGTAACGGCAACTTCTTTTACGGCTTGTAAAAATTCTGGCTCATTAGGGTTTTTGGCCTCAATTTTTGCTATAAACTCTTGTATTTTCTGGTCAATATTATATTGTTCCATATATTAGGGTTGAATATTATTGCCAACAAATTTAATTTTTTTTTCAAAATTCACAACACCTGAATGAATAATTGTTTAAAATTTAATAATATAATGAGTTAATATTATTAAATTGATAATTAATATACATATTTTGATAATAATTAAATTTTATCTCTAAAACAATGCAATATTAAAAAATCATTAAATCTCAAATTGCGGCAAATTGCCTCCCGGAAAATGATTTTACTTTCCCCAAAAGCTCCAATTCCAAAATTATGGACAGAATTTTGTGTGAAGAAAGGTCGGATTTTTCCACAAGATCATCTAAAGAAATTTGAGGATTATCATAAATTGTTTTGAATATTAATCGTTGGTTTTCAGGTAATTGTATATCTATCTCACGGGGTGAAAATAGTTCTTCGGTTTTATGTCTCGGCTGATTAAATCCTAAATAATCCACAAGGTTTTTTATCGTAGAAATAGCCGTTGCTTTATGCTGAAATATCAGATGATTACAGCCCTGGCTCTGCTTATCTGTAATCTTCCCAGGCAACGCAAAAACCTCACGGTTATAGTGATTTGCGAAAGTTATTGTGCTTATTGATCCTCCTCCAAAAGCTGTTTCTGCAACAATGGTGGCAGGAGAAATCCCGGCAACGATTCTGTTTCTCTGGATAAAGTTTTCCCGATCGGGTTTTCTGGAAGAATTGAATTCTGTGAACAAAGCTCCTCCTTCTTCAAGGATTTTCTCTGACAGCTTTTTGTTTTTAGCGGGGTATAAAAGATGAAATCCATGAGCCAAAACGGCAGCTGTAGGTATTTGAAAATGAAGAGATTGCTCGTGAACCTCTTTGTCGATCCCTAAAGCCAGCCCGCTTATTGAAATATAATCGCAGGACTGTGTTTCTTCAAAGAAATCATGGATGAACTGTTTTCCATAGGAGGTCATATTGCGGGTTCCTACAATGCTTAGCTTTTGTCTTGAATCGTCAAAAGTTCCTTTCTCGTAAAGGATTGCAGGCGCATCATCGCATTCGTTCAGTAATTTCGGAAAGTTGGGAAGATGCCTTAAATTAATTTTAATATTATTTTTTTCGCAAAACGAAAGCTCTTTTTCTGCAAATTTCAAATGTTCAGCATTCCCGATATCTGAAATCATTTTTTTGCCGATGCCGTCAAGTTTTTTATATTCTTTTGGGGTCATTTCCCAGGCTTCTTTTGCACTTCCGAATATGCGGACAAGCTTATGGAAATTAATATCACCAATTAAATAACATTCGCGCAGGGCGATGGAGTAGAGATGTTCTTCAGAATACATTTGTGTTGTTTTGACAAATCTAGAGAATTTAATTTTTTTAATGCAAGAATTGCAGGATTTTTAGTTTAAAATTAAAGTATCATTGTATAATTTTTAAATGATTTGAGACAAGATTCCTATGGAATAAAAGACTTTATGTTTTTGAGATTCAGAACTACTTATTTTCCTCTCAACTCATCCAGACACTCCCAGATGTCGTCTTTTTTTTTGTAAGGTAATTCCATAAAATCTTCCGGATGATTTTCTTTGTATTCCTGCCAAAGCTTATCATCTTTTTCATTATAATAATTAGGAAATTCCCAAATGAATTTTTTCTTTTTTTCGCCTACTTTTTTAAATGAGAAGGCAAGAATGCTTCCTACAATTGCACCCGCAAGGTGAGCCTGCCAGGAAATTTTACTGGGTTCCTCAAGATTTGAAAATAATTCTTCAGGCAGCATTCCCCAAACCAAACTTCCGTAATATAAAACAACGAGCAAAGAAATAGTAAGCAGTTTCATATTCCATTTAAAAACCCCGCTGAAAAAGAGGAAAAACGCAAGGACATACACTACACCACTCGCGCCAATAGTACAGGTATACAGATAATCACCGGTCATTATGTCAATCGGAGGAAGAAGCCAGACCAAAAACCCTGTAGCCAGCCAGCCAATGATAAAAACTTTATTGGCAACCAAAGGATAAAACTGATAGAGTAAAAACATCAGAAAAGTAATAGGGATTGAGTTTCCTATAATATGGTCTATATTTCCATGTAAAAGAGGAGAAGTGATGATTCCTAAAAGACCTTCCGGCAATAATGGAATAATCGCCCCAAAGCAACTTTCAAAAAAACCGTGTAACTGCAGGAAATAGCCAAGCCACATGGCGGCAAGCATCAGCAAAGGGTATATAATAGCTTTTTTGGAAATTACATTATTTTTAAACATGAAGATTTTACGTCAAATGGAAAGCCAATGATAAATTTCGGAAAATTTGGCGATGAATTTTTGTAGGTTTTAATTTATTTAAGACAAAAAGTAATGATTTTGATCACCAGCGAAGATAATTATCATTTTCTGTCATTTTGAAACTGTGAAAGAAACTTGTTTTTAATGAATTATATGATAAATCTGGTTAAAATTTTTATTTTCAAAGATCTTTCCTCTTGCTTAAATAGGCAACAATAACCATAGCCCCATTGTAATGGTAACGAAGCGAAACAAAAGATATAGTGGAAAGCAGGAAATTGCTCCTAAAAAGGTTAAATAAGTTTGATATAAAATGTTTCTAAGTTGCCGTTTATTTTAGAAAAATTAAATTTAATATTTTTGTACAGAATTTTGTAAAAGAAAATTTTGAACCCCATGAAGAAGTTTTTGTTAATTCTCCCCCTTTTCTTAGGGATTTTCACCAATGCGCAAGTCGTAATCATCGATACCGGAGCTGTAAAAATAGACACAATCAAACACTGGTCAGTTGTAGGAAAGCAATCTCTAATGTTTAACCAGGCAGCCTTTTCAAACTGGGTTGGCGGTGGAGCTAACAACGTAGGATGGCTTGCGGGGGTAGATTATAATATTACTTACGAAAATGATAAAGATCTTTGGGAAAATATCATCCTTCTGAATTATGGGCAAAATGATACAAAAGGAGTTGGGGTAAGAAAAACCCAGGATGTCATTAATGTTTCTACCAACTATGGAAGGAGGGTATCAAAAAGTTGGTATCTTTCTGTAGGAGCGGGCTTTCAGTCACAGTTTTCCGCAGGTTACGAAGATGGAAATAATCCCGAAGCTAAAAAAATATCCAATTTTATGGCTCCCGGCTACCTAAATTTCGGTATGGGTATCACATACAGACCTAATGATAATATTAATGTCACCTTAAGGCCTACCAACGCGAGATGGACTTTTGTGCTGGATAAGGAGCTCCAAACAGCCGGAATCTACGGTTTAAAAGATGATGGAGATACGTCACTATTGCAATTCGGTTTCCTGGGAACGGCTTATTATAAGATCAAATTAATGGAAAATGTTTCTATGACCAATACAGCCTCCGTTTTCTCTAATTATCTGGATCATCCAGACAGATTCGTTTTAGCCTACGGAATGGTGCTTAATTTAAAGGTTAATAAATTTATTTCTTCAAATATAACGGTTGATGTCTTATATGATCATAACCAGATTCAAAAAACACAGCTGAAGCAGACCTTAGGAATTGGTTTAGCATACACTTTAAATAATGGAGTAAAGCGTTCTGACAGAAAAGACAGTCAATGGTGGTTGAAAAAATAATCATTATTAATTTTAACTAAATATTTATAAATATCAATACGAGTGGGCTTTAGCCCACTTTTTTGATAAATACAGTCAAGATTGGCTTTAGCCAAAATTTAAACACAAATACCACAAATATTTTTCACAAATTTCACAATCCTCTATCATGCTTCTATAAGTGAAACGGCTTTGTGAAGCTTAAAACATTGCTATCATTCCCTGAGTGAAAACGCTCTCGCAAACGAAAAATTGGCAGAATAAACTAAACCAAAACCTCACGGCTTAACGATAAAAAAGAAAATCAAAAAACAAAAGCACCCCAAAATTGGAGAGCTTCATATTTATCAATTATATATTGTTAAAACTCTATATCCACTTCAAGTTTCTCGGCCAAAAGCTTTGAAACTTTTTCTTTTAAAGGCTCAATATCAATGTTTTGCATCGCGTCATTTGCAAATGCATATAAAAGCAATGCCTGAGCTTCTTTTTTAGAGATTCCTCTTGCTCTTAAATAGAACAATGCATCTTCATTCAATTGTCCAACCGTACAACCGTGAGAACACTTCACATCATCTGCAAAAATCTCCAACTGAGGTTTTGTATCGATTTTAGCGCCTTCGCTTAATAAAACATTGTTATTTTGCTGATAAGCATTCGTTTTCTGAGCAATTTTATCTACAAAAACTTTTCCGTTGAAAACTCCATGAGAATTTCCGTTGAAAATACCTTTGTAATTCTGATAACTTTCACAGTTAGGCTGATTGTGGTGAACCGCCGTGTGGTGATCTACCAACTGATCTTTCCCGATAATTGTGATTCCGTTCATGAATGAATTGATATTCGATCCATTTTGAATAAAATCTAAGTTATTTCTTACTAATTTACCTCCGAAAGAGAAAGTATTCACAGTCGTTAAACTGTCTTTTTCCTGTTTTGCGAAAGTATTGTCAATTAAGTAAGAAGTATCATTATCGTTTTGTAATTTATGCCAATCCGCTTTTGCATTCGGATACGTGAAAATTTCTGTCACGGAATTTGTCAGAACATAAGTACTATCAAAATTGTGGTGACTTTCAATAATTTCCACTTTTGCACCTTCTTCTACGATTAATAAATTTCTCGTGTTGTAGAACGTGTTTTCTTCCTGATTCTGAGAAATATAGAAAATATGAATTGGTTTTTCAATCACAACATTTTTAGGAACTTTCAGAAAGAAACCATACTTACAGTAAGCCTGATTCAAATTCGTGAAAGCTGATTGATCTGCAGCAATTGTATTAAAATATTTCTCGAAAACATCTCTGTGCTTCTCATCATTCAAAGCATAATTAAATGAAAGAAACTCAACATTTTCAATCGAAACTTTTGATAATTCTTTATGAAGCTTACCGTTCACGAAAGTGATCCAGTCAAAATTTTCTTCACCCAAATGCAGTTCGTCCAATTGTTCTTTGGTGATATTATGACTTTCCTTCGGGAAAAAGTTGTAACCTTTTTCAGTAATCTCCTTTAGGTTGGTATATTTGTATTCTTCGTCTTTTTTCGTAGGAAAACCAGCTTTTTCGAACCTCTGAAGAGCAGCTTTTCGATCTTCATCCAGAAATCTGTGACGAAGACTTTCCAAAAATTCATTATGGTTTTCTATAATCTGTTCTTTTAATGCCATTACTGGTATATCTGTGGTTTGCACCATTTTTTCTTTTTTTGTTTGGCTGAAATTGTTAAACTAAGAGATTTCTGAATCTCTGAATTTCTTAATCTTTTAATTAATTTAAAAGCCAGTCGTACCCCTTTTCTTCAAGTTCTAAAGCAAGAGATTTGTCACCGGTTTTGATGATTTTTCCGTTTGCCAAAACGTGAACGAAGTCAGGTTGAATATAATTAAGCAATCTCTGATAGTGGGTAATCAAAAGAACTGCATTTCCTTCATTTTTGAAAGCATTTACACCGTCTGCGACGATTCTCAATGCATCAATATCCAATCCTGAATCTGTTTCATCAAGAATAGCCAATTTCGGATCCAGCATCATCATTTGGAAAATTTCATTTCTTTTCTTTTCACCTCCCGAAAAACCTTCGTTCAATGATCTTGAAAGGAAATCTTTTTTAATACCCAATTGCTCAGATTTTTCACGGATTAAAGCCAGCATTTCTTTTGCAGGCATATCTTCCAAGCCGTTTGCTTTTCTGTTTTCGTTCATCGCAGCTTTGATGAAGTTTGTCACAGAAACCCCCGGAATTTCTACAGGATATTGAAAAGAAAGGAAAATCCCTTTGTGTGCTCTTTCTTCAGGAGCATCTTCGATGATATCTTCGCCTCTGAAAATGATTTCTCCATCAGTAATTTCATAATCTTCTTTTCCTGCGATAACAGAAGAAAGAGTAGATTTACCGGCTCCGTTCGGCCCCATGATAGCGTGAACTTCTCCCGGCTTTATTTCAAGATTGATACCTTTTAAAATTTCTGCGCCGTCTTCAATTTTGGCGTGCAAGTTTTTTATATTTAACATACATTCAAATTTATCGCAAGGTCAAACTTTGAGTATATCCTTTGTAACACTAAACCACAATTAACAAAGGCATCAACGCTAGCGAATGAAATATTATTTTTTAATTTTTATTTTAAACATTAAGAATTTAAGTTAATTCTAATGTATAATTTCTTTTTAAGCAAATCAATAAATTGATTTTAATTAAGATATTTAAGGTCTTTGTAATTCTTAATTCCTGAATATTTAAAAGTCATTCAGGAAGTTTTGCAAAATATTCATTTATTAAAGGAACTGTCGATTTTGTGATATTATCCGTGTAAAAATTAATTAAAAGACCTTGAGGCTTTTTCAAAATTTTCATATATGTCATCAATTGAGCCTGATGAACCGGCAATAAACTTTCAACAGTTTTGATCTCTATAACAATTGTTTTATTCACTAATAAATCAACTTTTAACGGAGTTTCAATCTCAATTTTTCCATAATTGATTTTGGTGCTAATTTGTTGATCAACTAAAAATCCCTTTTCTCTTAATTCATATGCTAAACACATTTCATAAACACTTTCCAGCAAGCCAGGCCCTAGTTCTTTGTGAACTCTAATGGCGCATCCTACAATATCATAGGAAAGTTGTGTTACTTGTGCTTTTGTCATCTTAATTTTCTTAAAAAGAATTGATTCATCAATTCCTTAATATTAAACATGTAAGAATTTAAGAGAATAAAAACTTAATTCCTTAATGTTTAAAATATATTAACCCACAGAACCTTCTAATGAAATTTCAAGTAATTTCTGAGCTTCAATAGCAAACTCCATTGGTAATTTATTCAAAACTTCTTTACTGAAACCGTTTACGATCAAAGCGATTGCTCTTTCCGTATCGATTCCTCTTTGGTTGCAGTAGAAAATCTGATCTTCCCCGATTTTTGAAGTCGTAGCCTCGTGCTCCAATTGTGCAGAAGGATCTTTGATTTCAATGTAAGGGAAAGTATGTGCTCCACATTCATTACCCATTAGCAAAGAGTCACACTGAGAGAAGTTTCTCGCTCCTTTTGCAGTCGGCATTACTTTTACCAGACCTCTGTATGAATTCTGAGATTTTCCTGCAGAAATACCTTTAGAAATAATCGTAGATTTCGTATTCTTTCCGATGTGGATCATTTTTGTTCCTGTATCTGCATATTGGTGATTGTTCGTTACAGCGATAGAGTAGAACTCACCGATTGAGTTATCACCTTTTAAGATACAAGACGGATATTTCCAAGTTACAGCAGAGCCTGTTTCGACTTGTGTCCAGGAGATTTTTGCATTTCTTTCGCAAAGTCCTCTTTTCGTTACGAAATTGAAAACTCCACCTTTTCCTTCCTCATTTCCCGGATACCAGTTTTGTACGGTTGAATATTTAATTTCAGCATTATCCATTGCGATCAGCTCAACAACCGCAGCGTGAAGCTGGTTTTCATCTCTCGACGGTGCTGTACAGCCTTCAAGATAAGAAACATAACTTCCTTCGTCTGCAATAACAAGCGTTCTTTCAAACTGACCTGTTCCTGCCTGGTTGATACGGAAATAAGTAGACAATTCCATCGGGCATCTTACACCTTTTGGAATGTAGCAGAAACTTCCGTCAGAAAACACTGCGGAATTCAAAGCTGCATAGAAATTATCCCCTCTGGGAACTACTTTCCCAATATATTTTCTTACTAAATCCGGGTGGTTTTTAATGGCCTCAGAAATGGAGCAGAAAATAATCCCTTTTTCCGCCAATGTATCCTGGAATGTGGTTTTTACTGAAACAGAGTCCATTACAATATCCACCGCTACTCCAGAAAGTCTTTTCTGCTCTTCGATATTGATCCCTAATTTTTCAAAAGTTTTGATTAGTTCAGGATCAACTTCGTCCAGACTGGCCAGCTCAGGCTTTACTTTCGGTGCTGCATAATATCTGATGGCTTGAAAATCCGGTTTTTCATATTTAATGTTTGCCCATTCCGGTTCTACCATTTTCAACCAGATTCTGAAAGATTCCAAGCGCCATTCTGTCATCCATTCAGGCTCTTCTTTTTTAGCAGAAATCGCACGGATAACATCTTCATTTAAACCCGTCGGGAAATCTTCGTAATCTATTTTAGTTTCCCAGCCGAATTCATATTTTTTATTTTCTAGATCGACTCTTAGATCGTCTTCAGTATATTTACTCATTTTATTAGATTTTAGATATTAGATTTTAGATGTTAGTTTTGTCATATGCTGATTTCCAACCTCTAGGCTCTAATTTCTAATTATAAAGAAAAACTCTCACCACAACCACACGTTCTGGATGCGTTTGGATTGTTGAAAACAAATCCTTTTCCGTTTAAACCTCCTGAATATTCAAGAGTCGTTCCCGCTAAATAGAGAATTGATTTTTTATCTACAACAATTTTAATATTATTGTCTTCAAAAATTTGATCTGTGTCTGCTTTTTGGTTATCAAACTTCAAAACATATTCTAAACCAGAGCACCCTCCGCTTTTTACCCCCACTCTTATATAATCTTCAGCAGGGTTGAAGCCTTCCTCCGTCATCAGCAGGATGGCTTTTGCCTTTGCTTGATCTGATACTTTTATCATTGTATTTATTTAGAATGATTTAATAGTGCAAAAATACGAACAATAATTAGGAAATAAAAATCAGCAATTTTATTTTATCGATTTTTATCATTGATGGCTTTAACTTTGCTAATATTTTGAAATCCAAATAATAAATTAAACCGATAATGAAAAAAATTGGCATCATTGCTTTAGGGCTGTTCATGCAGGCTATTTTTGCACAAACCAACCGCTTTGTGTATCAGGTGACCATGAAGCCGGACGCATCAAATAAAAATGATATTAAAACTGAAAACGCCTATTTGGATATTTCCCCGGAAAAATCAGTTTTCTACTCTGAAAACAGGATCAAAAGGGATTCTATCATACAGAATGCTTTTCAGGGAGGCGGCGGAAGAGGAAGCATCAATAGGGAACAGATGGAAGGTTTAAGATCGGTCATCAATTATTCTATCGAAAAAGATAAAAAAAATCAGAAAATATTTTATAAGGACAGGATTGGAAGGGATGTTTATACTTACGAGGAAGACCGCCCGATCGACTGGAAAAT
This sequence comes from Chryseobacterium sp. RU37D, assembly GCF_900156075.1. Lineage (GTDB taxonomy): Bacteria > Bacteroidota > Bacteroidia > Flavobacteriales > Weeksellaceae > Chryseobacterium. The sequence goes on from NZ_FTMM01000006.1 coordinate 74,043, forward strand.
TTCTTCTGAAACAATGAAAATCGGGGAATATAAAGTTCAGAAGGCTGAAACGGATTTTGGAGGAAGAAAATGGACGGCTTGGTTTACCACCGATCTTCCTTATCAGGACGGACCGTATAAATTCGGAGGGCTTCCGGGTCTTATTGTAAAAGTGGAAGATGATAAAGGAGAATATTCTTTTGATTTAATGAAAAATTATAAGATTGCTGATTTTCCTACTTTGAATCAATTGGGAAATACAATTAAAGTAAAAAGAGCTGATTTTATAAAACAACAGAAAAAATTCATCGAAGATCCAATGTCTTTCATGACCCAGGGCGGTGGCTTTATGCAAACAAGAGTAGGCCGCGCTGGCGGCGGAGGGATCACTGCTGAAAGAATTGGCAATGGAAACCAAAATCCTGCAGATATGAGAAAAAGAATGGAGGAAAGAGTTAAAGATGAAGCAAAAAGAAATAGTAATCCAATCGAACTGCAATAAAACAAAACCCTGAGGAATTTCTTCAGGGTAAATTTTTTAATAATGTTTTACATTATTTTAAAAGCTGATTAAAAGTATCGCCTTCTCTGATGTCTCCGGTATTATAGCCTTTCATGAACCATTCTTTACGCTGTGCGGAGGATCCATGGGTGAAGCTTTCCTGATTGACATACCCCTGCGATCTTCTTTGGATGTTATCGTCTCCAACAGCTTCGGCAGCTTCTATGGCAGACTGGATATCTCCGGGTTCTAAAATGTGTTTTTCCGAATCTGTTCTTTTAGCCCAGACTCCGGCATAAAAATCTGCCTGGAGTTCCGTTGCTACAGAAACCCTATTCATTTCGGCTTCAGAATATCTTCCGCTTCTTCTCAACTGATCTACTTTTTGCGTTGTTCCTAAAAGAGTTTGTACGTGATGTCCTACTTCATGAGCTAAAACATAAGCTACGGTGAATTCTGTAACCTGAGCTCCAAATCTTTGTTGTAGCTCATTAAAAAAACTCATATCCATATAAACGGATTGATCTGCCGGGCAATAAAAAGGCCCCATTGCAGATTGTGCTGTTCCACACCCTGATTGTGTAGTTTCAGAGAAAAGAATAATTTTTGGAGGAGTGTAAGACATTCCGTTTTCTTTGAAAATCTGATTCCAGGTAATAATGTTCCATTTTCCCATCATGTCAACCATTTCGCCGATTTTCTTATCACTTTCCGTCATTTCTCTCTGTTCCGTTCTTGGTGAGCCAGAATCTGCCCCGGATGAAAGAATTGCGGAGGGATCACCTCCCAGAAAAAATATGATTGCAGCAATAATGATTGTTCCCAATCCGCCCCCTACAACGGCTCCACCGCCTAGTCCGCGTCTGTCTTCCACATTACCGCCTCTGTCGTCAGTCCATTTCATAGTTTGTATTTATTTTATATGTAAATTTAGAAATTTAATGAATACATTCTGTGAAAGGAGAAAATATTTTATAATTAATTATCTATTAAGCTGATTTTTTTTCAACCAGTATGAAGTAGATTGGTAGGCTGAAATAGTTTGATCAACAAGGTTTTTATTTTGGTCTTGAGTTTTTAAATATTTTTCATCATAATAAATATTAAACTCAGATGTTAAGCTGCTTTTTTGTTGGGTTAAAGCATATTGTTTTACTTTTCTCAAAGGTGAAATTACAGTTAAATAATTATCTTTTACAAACCCCAAATCCTGATAGGTTGCAATGTAAGCTTTTGGTTGAAATCCTTTTTCAAAAACATCCTGGCCTAAAAATTTTGACTGATAATTAAAATTTAAAAGTCCGAAAAGAGTAGGCATTACATCAATCTGCGAGATGGTTTCGGAGAATTTTTGCGGCTGAATAAAACCTTCCGAGAAAATCATGGCTGGAATTCTGTATTTATCCATCGGAAGCTCTGTATCTCCAGCACTTGAAGCGCAGTGGTCTGCGATGATTACAAAAACAGTATTTTTATACCAGTCCTGTTTTTTTGCCATTTCGAAGAACTTGCGGAGAGAATAATCGGTATATTTTACGCCACCTTCACGGGATTTTGCATTTCCAGGAATATCAATTCTTCCATCCGGATACGTAAAAGGCCTATGATTGGAAACTGTCATCCAGTGATTGAAAAAAGGTTTTCCGGATTTTGCTTCGATATTCATGGTCTGGATTGCTTTCTTAGCCATATCTTCATCGGCAACGCCCCAAACATTGGCAAAGGTAATTTCTTCGGGCTTGAAATTATTCCTATCAACAATTCCGTAGCCATTTCCGACAAAGAAATCCTGCATATTATCGAAATAGCTATATCCACCGTATAAAAATTTTACATCATAACCTTTTGATTTGAATACACTTCCCGTCGTAAATTTATTTTTATTATTTTCTCTTTTAATAATGCTTTCTCCTGCAGTCGGAGGTATGCAAAGTGTTAATGCTTCCAAACCGCGGACGGTTCTGTTTCCTGTCGCATAAAGATTGGTAAACATTAGAGAACGATCTGCAAGGCTGTCTAAAAATGGTGTTATCTTTTCCTTATTTCCATAATGTTCCAGAAAATCTGCGGATAAACTTTCGATAGAAATCAATACCACATTTTTCTTTAATTCTGACTTGTTGGAAATGATATTTCTCGTTAAGACTGGCTGTGAAAACTGGCTTAAAAATATTTTTTCTGCTTTTTCCTGATTGATTTCGGGGTAAAATTGGAAATAATCCAGTTCGTTGTGGGTAAATGCCCAATAGAATTTCGGAAGTCCATTCGCTTGTATTTCTTGTGCAAAAACGCTTCTTCCTTTAATTTTTGTTGTGAAATTAAGCCCCACAAAACTTATTCCTACCAAAACCAGAAAGCTTCCAAGCAGGATGAATTTTTGTTTCAGATTTGGGAGATTCTGAAGCTCTTTTTTTGTTTTTTTAAAAATGAAGAAAGTGATTGAGCCTGCAACAGCGAAAATAACCAGAAATAAAGGAATTACAGGGTAACTTTCTATAATATTTCCGATCACCTCATTGGTATAAATAAGGTAATCAACAGCAATAAAATTATATCTTAAACCAAATTCATTATAAAAGAAATATTCGCTTACCGCATTGAAAACTATGATTAAAATATATAAAAATATAGTAATGAAGTACAATATATTCCTTATTTTATTTCTCTTTTCAGGCAAGAAAAACATTAATGAAAAGAAAACTACTTTTATCCCAATAAAAGCTAACGCGATTTCTGCTACAGAACCTCCGTATTGTTTAAAAATATTGTTCGGAATCAGAAGAATGTATAAAAATAACAGAAGTAAAGCTCCTAAAATAATCTGTCCATAAGGCTTCTGATATTTTGAGTTTGATAAAAATAAAAAATAGAGCGCAAGAAACGGACATGTTAAAATAAAAACAAAAACATCATTCAGTACCCCGACGAGTAAGATTTTCAACGTTTCAAAAACGCCAAAACTAACGGTAGTAATGGGGTGAAAAAAGAATATCATCCTCACAATTAAAGAAATGATAAGATAAAATCCCGCCAGGTACAGGAAGGGTTTTATTTTTTGAGATAACATGACCTAAATTTTTAATTTATACAAATATAGTTTTTAAACCTATTTGTTTGGGATAAAAAGTTAAAACTTGCCGTTAATTAGAATTTTATAAATATTTAAAATAAAATTAAAATATTCATATTTATAAAAAATGATCTGTATTAACAATCTCTTAAGGTATATTTTATATAAAATCTGGTAAAATTACGAATGTCCAAATCCGATATTTCCTTTTTTCCCGGAAAGATTTTTCCTGAAATCTATCATTCTTAAAGCTGTTACTGCTGCTTCAACTCCTTTATTTCCTAAGTCGCCGCCGCTTCTTGCTATAGACTGTTCTTTGGTATCATCTGTTAATACACAGAAAATGGTAGGAGTATCTGTCATGATGTTGCAGTCTTTTATTCCCTGCGCTACAGCAGAGCAGACATAGTCGAAATGCGGTGTTTCTCCTCTTATCACACATCCGATGGATATTACTGCGTCATATTTACGCTCTTTACAAAGCTGCATGCTTGCATAGTTTAATTCAAAAGCTCCCGGAACAGGAAAAAGTTTAATATTTTCAGATTTTACACCTTCTTTTTGAAGGATTTCCAGCGCTGCATCACGAAGATTGTAGGTTACAAAATCATTCCACTCAGAAAAAACAATGCCGATAGAAAATTCATCGGCATTGGTTATATTAAGTGGCTTGTAATCAGAAAGATTAACTGTTGCCATTGTTTGTTTAGTAATATTTAGTCATTTCAATATAAGAATCAGACATTCCGTTGTCGTAGTCCTGATATTTTTCGTCAATTGTAGCAAAATACTTTTTAGCTTCAGCTTTTTTGTTTAATCCTAAGGCTAAAATACCGGCTTTCCTTGTAAAATAATAAGTAATGTAAGGATTTTCAGTTGCAGAGGCTGCTTTGTCTAATAATTGTAAAGCTTCATCGTTCTTATTAAGGCCAGATTTTGCATCAGCCATTGCTCCGTACTTCATCGCCATCAAAGTTTTATTATCAGATGAAAAACCGTCTAAAAGATCATAAGCCTCCTGGAATTTTCCTTCTTTGAACTTTAGCATACCTGCATTATAAGCGGAAAGCTTACCAATATTCGTTCCGGAATATTCATTATAAGTTCCTAGAAAACCGGGGTTTGCGGCAGATTTCCCTCCCAAAGCTTCTTTATCTTTACCATCAGTAAGGTTTTTTTGTGCAGCAAGGAAGCTTTTTACAGCTTCAGCATTTTTCGGAGTTACAACGAATTGTCTGTAACCGAAGAAACCAAGAACGGCCAAAATAAGAATACCAAAAACAATACCTATCTGTTTTGAATATTTTTCAAGAAATCTTTCTGTGTTTAGAGCTTCTCTGTCAAGATCTTTGAAAAACTCTACTGTTTCTTTACCTTCTTGCTCGTTTGTAAGTTTTGCCATAAATTATTAAAAATTGAAATGCAAATTTAATTGTTTCTGAATGATTTACAAAATACTTTGTGTTTATTATTGATTTTATTTGAAGAATTGAAGTGAATTGTTAATTGTGAGTAAGTGAATTTTCAATTTTCAATTGGAAAAAATGTTTCGACAAGCTCATCATGGCAATGCAAATAATTTACCTTTATATTAATACATATAGTATTAGAGATGCCATGCTGAGCCTGCCGAAGCATCCATATTTTTAGTTAATATTCTAAAATATGATAAACTTCTGCATTGAATTTCTTTAATTTCTCCTCGCCGTTCAAATCTTTCAAACTAATCAGAAAGCTGAATTGTGAGACTGTTGCCCCTTGCTTTTCAACCAATTTTGCAGCGGCCTCTGTAGTTCCTCCTGTTGCGAGAAGATCATCGTGTATCAGAACCCGTTGTCCTTGCTTTATTTGTCCTTCGCGGGTTTCAATTATCGCGCTGCCATATTCTAGATAGTATTTTTCTGAAACCACCGGAGGTGGAAGTTTTCCTGCTTTTCTGATTAAGATAAATGGTACTTCCAGAGCTACCGCAATGGCAATTCCGAAAAGATAGCCTCGGCTTTCGATACCGCAAACTGCATCTACTTTTCCTTTGCTGAAGGTTATTAAGTCTGCGATAACATCTTCATAAAGCTTTGGATCTAAAAAAATAGGGGAAATGTCTTTAAACTGAATTCCCGGAATCGGAAAATCAGGAATATTTTCTATTGTTTCCTCTAATTTTTTTATTAATTCCTGCGATGCCATCTTATGGATTGATTTTGTAACTGGAAATTTTCCAGTCTCCGTTTACATTTTTAAGACCGAAAGTTACTTTCAGGGAAGTTGTTTTTCCATTTTTATCGGTTACATCATAGGTTGCATTTACGCTGGCTATATTGGCATTCGTTGCATTGGCTGTAATGTTTTTTACGCTTACATTTTTCACTGAACCGAATCCTGAGGTAGGGTTGGCAAAAGATTCATAGCTTCCCCAGCTTGGGTTGCTTGATGAGCTGTATGCTGCTTTTAGGTTTTGAGAGCTTACATTATTCAGAAATCCTGATACGACATTTTTAGGGTCTGCGGTAGGCTGTTTTGGTGTGGCTGGTGTTGTTGTAGGTGTTGCATTAGGATCTGCGGATGAAGGTGTTGTTGTTCCTGTATTATTTGGTTCAATTATGGAAGGGTCTTGTTTTACCGCTGTTGAGTCTACTTTTGGTGCAGTAGGGATTTTTAACAATGAAGAGTTTACATCCAGACCGATTTTTGTCATTTTAAAAGTTTTCGTCGTCGTTTTTACCGAAACAGTAATGTCGATCTTATTGTCAAGAACTTTTGCTGCAGGAATTGAAGAAAATTTTAAGTTAAATCCTTTAAAATTATTATCCTGCATCAGGTTTTTTGCGGTAGAAAGCTTTACTCCGTTACTAAAAACTTCAAGAGTTGCTTCAAGGCCGGCTCCTGTAAAGGCTATTGGGTTACCTGCATTGTCCACCAATCTCGGAATAATCTGTATGGCAGTAGGTGCTCCTGAACCATCATCTCCGGTAGGTTTTGTTATAATGCTTAATGAGTTTGCTTTTACGTCATTCGGATCGCTTTCTTTTGCTTTGTCATCTCCGAAGATATTCATCTCTCCTAATGAAGGAGGGGCTGTACTTGCCCATTCGATGCCGTTTTTCTGAGCCACCTGATCTGCCATAGTCATGATTTCAGGAACTTTCTTCCCGTTAATCAGTTGTCCGAGAGCTTTTAGCTCTGCAATATCTCCTTCAGCTTCTACTCCAAAAGTTTTTAGGATATATAGGGCTTCATTAAATTTAATTTGCTTGATGGTAGGAAGACTTGCTGTCATATCGTTAATACTCGACTGTAATGTTTTTGTATTGCTAGCATCTACATGATCCTTCTTACATGCCATGAAGGGCAATAAGCTGAGAATGAGTATAAAAGAAAACTTTTTCATTTTAGTTCGGTTTAGCACAAAAATAATAAAACCTTTAATAATAGAAGGTTTTATTTTTCATTTTGTTGTTCTTTTAAATCAGTTCCGAAGTATGAACTGAAAATATTCTGCATATTCTGAAATTCAGGGTCTTTCCAATATTCTGTAATATAATGGCTTGAATAGGTGTCAAATTTTATTTTCTCTAAATTATTCTCATTACGAAAGCTGATTTCCGTAGGGTAAAAATTTTCATAAACAATAATTGTATTATAATTCGGCTCAGTTTTATGTTTAAGATGAAGGAAAAGTATTTTATTATATTCCAAAAGGTCTTTAATAGTTTTCGGAGAATTTTTCTCATAAGCTATATTCAGGATGCTTTTAAAATCAAAAAACCGGTATCCAAATAATGCAAATTCCTTTTTTTGAAGAGCTTCTCCTGTGATTTCTATTTCATCTTTTCGATCTCCCTTTAACTGTGTGAATTTAGTTTTTTTATTTTCTTTGTAGTCATCTATATTTGCAACATCTTCTATTTCTGGAATTTTTAAGAAGGTATTGTAGTCCCAAGAATCTGTTTTCTTTCTGTCTTCTAAAAGATTTTGCAACCTGAAAACCCTATACTGTTCAATGCGTGAGCTTTTTAGCTTTTTTGTTTTATTATCAAAAATATATGTGACAATCCCATCTGTAAAACTGCTCAATCTGTTATTTACAGTGACATAAGAATTAAAATTACCCTTTACAAAAATATATTTTGAAGGTTTGCTGTTTTTAATTACAACGGTTTCAATATCTTTAACATTATCAATAATTTTAATGACATGCTGATTGAAATCCGCATAAGAAAGTGTGGCCACCGGAAAGTTGTTGTATATCAGCTGGAATTTCTCCTGTTCCGGTTTTAAGGATTGCTTATCAATTTTACCATCAATATCTGAATAAGCCAGAATATTTCCATCTTTTCCAAAAACTGAAACCTTTGGAAGGGGTTTATTAGTTCTTTCGGAAATGAAGGTGATAGTTTGAGCATTGAAAAAGCTTATCAATAAAATGAATAAAAATGAAATTTTTTTTTCCATTACAATTTGTTTTATTTACTTGATTAAAATTAGACCTTAATTGTAAGACGAGCAAAAAGAATAAGGTTGCCTGGAAATTTTTTCCCTGCACAGCACAAAAAAAGACCGATTATTACAATCAGTCTTTTTTGTTTATTTATTGTTACAAGTCCTTAGAAAGGATACTCATAAATTTCAGATTCGTGTAAGAATGGGTTTCCTGTAGGAATAAGCTTAAGTTTGGATAAAGCTGTAAGTACAGTAAACATGAATAATCCAGCTACGAATAATATTGCTCCGGCTACCAACAAGAATACTTCCGGAGTGTTCCAGTATGGCCCTACTGTTCCCGGCATTACCATGTTGAAGTAATCTAGGATATGACCGCAGATAACTACTATCGCCATTGTTGTAACAACTTTATAGTTTCTTTTGATGCTGCTGCTTACTAATACTAATAGTGGTAACAAAAAGTTAACGATAAGCATTGGTAAGAAAGTAGGTGAGTAGTGCTGGAATCTTCCAAAGAAATAGTTTACCTCTTCCGGAACGTTTGCATACCAATAAAGCATGAACTGAGCGAACCATGTATACGTCCAAAGCATACTGGTAGCGAAAAGGAATACTCCCAAATCGTGCAAGTGATTATCATTGAACTGAGGTAAGAAACCATTTTTCTTTAAATAAACACTTAGTAAGATGATTACTGCGATACCACTTGACAGGCAACTAACCATTGAATACCAGATATACATTGTAGAATACCAGTGAGGGTCAATAGACATCAACCAGTCCCAAGCCCAAGCTGCAGAAGCAAATCCGAAGAATGCGATATATCCTACTGCCCATCTGTAAAGCATTTGATACTCAACTTTAGATTTAGTCTCATCCACTTTTTTAGATTGAGCTTTTAATTTCCAAGAGAAGAAAGAAGCACCTAAAACATAGATGAAAGTTCTTATTGCATAGAAAGGTATATTTAAGAATCTTTTCTTTTCAAATAAGATCACGTCGAAATGAGCAGAATTTGGGTCTGTCAAATCAGGATCCATCCAATGGAATAAGTGAGCGTTGTGAGTAATGTTCAGAATCATCAAGATGATCAAGATAGCACCTCCGTAAGGGATGTAAGAAGCAATAGCTTCCATTACTCTTGTAATGATGATCGGCCATCCTGCGTGAGCAGCATGCTGAATACAGTAGAAAAACAGTACAGCACAGCTAACTCCGAAGAAAAATACAGCTACAAAATGTATTGCCGCTAAAGGCTGGTTGTGTACCTGAAGTTCAGCATGCTCTAGGTGAGCTGCATGATCTTGAGGACCTACCATTTCACTTGAATGTGTAGGAGCAGTATGACCAGAAGCATGAACAGCCTCCATCATTTGTTCTATTTTTTCAGTAGAAATTCCTTTGTTCATAAAGAAACCAATACCGAATAAAACTAAACCTACAACAAGAAGGATTATAGAAGTTGATTTTAATTTTGGTGAAAAACTATACATTTCTTTTCTTATTTTTTAGTTTCGGTAGTAGTAGTTTCAGGTTTTGCTTCCGCCGTTGTTGTCGCTGTAGCTGCTGCCGGTGCTGCTGCTCCTTTTTTGAAGGCGCTTATCACATACATTGCTACTCTCCATCTGTCTCCTGCGTTCAATTGTCCCGCATAAGAACCCATTGCGTTTCTACCGTTTGTTAATACATAATGAACAGATCCTACAGTAATTTCTCTGTCTGCATAGTTTGGTACACCAGAGAATGCTCCAGATTGAACAATTGGTCCCTGTCCATCTCCACCTATACCATGACAAGCCGAACACGTTTTTTCGAATAGTAATTTTCCTCTTTCGATATCTTTAGCTGCATTAGCAGAATTCAAAGGAGAAGCAGTTATTGTTTTTGAAGCATTATAACCTGCGTTATACTCATCAACATTTTTCGGAAGTAATCCTTCTTCAAAAACGCCGTCTTTGTTTTGTGGAACTGATCCTTCTACCGGAGAAAGACCTGTTGCAAAATTATTTTTAACAAAAGCAGGGATTTCGTTTTCATGATCTGAGTATGCATCCTGAGCTTTCATCAATGGATCGTAAGCTACAGGGAAGTACATATCAGGAAAATATACTAATGGTACGTTTTCTTTTGGTCCGCAAGAATTAAGTAAAACTGTTGTTAAACCTAAAATTGCTGTAATTCTTAATACATTCTTTTTCATTTTAAGCGTCTTTAACAGTTATTTCTTCAACTCCAGTTTCAATTAGTAACTGTTTTACAGATTCTACATCCTCAGTTACGAATTCCATCATGAATTTATCGTCCGTTGTTCTCGGGTCTGGGTTTTGTGCAGGAGCTCCAGGATACATTTTGTTTCTTACCAAGAAAGTTAATGACATCATGTGAGCAGCACAGAATACCATAAGCTCGAACATTGGTACTACGAATGCAGGCATGTTGTGTCCCCAGTCGAAAGCTGGTTTACCCCCAATGTTTTGAGGCCAGTCGTGATTCATCACATACCAAGTAAGAGTAGCACCGATAGTAACCCCATAACAAGCATAGATGAAAGCGGCATCAGAAATTCTAGTTTTCTTTAAACCTAAAGCTTTGTCTAGCCCGTGAACCGGAAACGGAGTATAAACTTCGTTGATTGCGATTCCTTTATCATTGAATGCTTTAACGCCGTTCATTAAATCGTCGTCGTCAGCATAAAGTCCGTATACAATTTTAGTGGTGCTCATCTCCTTCTTTTGCTTTATAAGTTTCACCTGAGATTTTCAAAATCGATTTTAATTCAGCCTGTGCAATTACAGGGAATGTTCTTGCGTATAATAAGAATAATACAGAGAAGAATCCGATAGTTCCTAAGTATACACCCACATCAATGATCGTTGGCTTAAACATAGTCCAAGATCCTGGTAAGTAATCTCTGGAAAGGTTGATAACGATGATATCAAAACGCTCAAACCACATACCGATATTGATGATCAATGCAACGATAAATGTCCAGATAATGTTCGTTCTAAGTCTCTTGAACCAGAAAGAAGCCGGAACAACAAGGTTACAGATAATTAATGACCAGAAAGCCCACCAATAAGGTCCTGTTGCAGCACCTGGAGATAGATATGTAAAGTCTTCGAATCTGGATCCAGAATACCATCCGATGAAATATTCAGTTGCATAAGCTACAGTAACCATACCACCAGTAAGGATGATTACGATGTTCATAATTTCGATATGATACATTGTAATATATTCTTCCAAGTGACAAACTTTTCTTGCAACTAACAATAGAGTCTGTACCATTGCAAATCCTGAGAAGATCGCACCAGCTACGAAGTAAGGAGGGTAGATTGTAGAGTGCCATCCTTTAATAACCGAAGTTGCGAAGTCAAAAGATACGGTAGTGTGTACTGAGAATACAAGTGGAGTTGCCAAACCTGCAAGAACTAAAGAAAGTTCTTCGAATCTTTGCCAATGTTTTGCTTTACCACCCCAACCGAATGCAAGGAATGTATAAATTTTCTTAGTCCAAGGAGTTTTAGCTCTGTCTCTGATCATTGCAAAGTCAGGGATCAATCCCATGAACCAGAATACTGTTGATACTGAGAAATACGTAGAGATTGCAAATACGTCCCAAAGTAGAGGAGAGTTGAAGTTCCCCCAAAGAGAACCGAATTGGTTTGGTAAAGGGAATACCCAATATCCTACCCAAACTCTACCCATGTGGATTACAGGGAAGATTGCTGCCTGTACAACCGCAAAGATCGTCATCGCCTCTGCAGATCTGTTTACAGACATTCTCCATCTCTGTCTAAATAATAATAATACTGCGGAGATAAGTGTTCCGGCGTGACCGATACCTACCCACCATACGAAGTTGGTGATATCCCAACCCCAGTTAATAGTTCTGTTAAGTCCCCATGCTCCAATACCTGTTCCGATAGTATAAGCGATACAACCGAACCCATATAAGAATAGAACTAAGGCAGCATACAATGAAATCCACCATAATTTACCTGCTCTTTCTTCGATAGGTCGTGCAATATCCTCTGTGATATCGTGATAAGTTTTGTGACCAATAATTAGAGGTTCCCTTATCGGAGCTTCGTAATGTCCTGACATTTTTTACCTATTTATTATTTAAACTTTATTTTTCTACTCTGTTTCTTACTTTAGTGTGATAGAACACATTTGGTTTTGTTCCGATCTCTTCTAGTAAATAATATCTTCTGTTGTCAGCATATTGCTTTCTAACCTCAGATTCTTTGTCATTCATGTCTCCAAACTTGATAGAACCTGTAGAACAAGCTTTAGAACAAGCTGTCTGGAACTCTCCGTCTTTCACGATTCTATTCTCTTTTTTAGCTTCAAGAATAGTAGTCTGAGTCATTTGGATACACATTGAACATTTCTCCATAACCCCTCTCGTTCTTACCACTACGTCTGGGTTTAGAACCATTCTTCCAAGATCGTTATTCATGTTGAAATCGAACTTGTCGTTCAGATTATAAGTAAACCAGTTGAAACGTCTTACTTTGTAAGGACAGTTGTTTGCACAATATCTAGTACCGATACATCTGTTGTAAGCCATGTGGTTTTGACCTTGCTTACCGTGTGAAGTAGCCGCTACAGGACATACAGTTTCACAAGGTGCGTGGTTACAGTGCTGACACATTACCGGCTGGAAGATTACATCTGGATTATCAGCAGGGTGGTTCAATGCACCCCCTTCTTTGTTGAATGCTGTTCCGTATAATTCAGGAACTGCCATTCCTTCTTTTAATCCTTCATATACTTCGACTTTTTGTCTTGAAGAATAGTAACGGTCGATTCTTAACCAGTACATATCTCTCGACATTCTAATCTCGTCTTTACCTACAACAGGAACGTTGTTTTCTGCCTGGCAAGCAATAATACATGCTCCACAACCAGTACAAGAGTTCAGGTCGATTGATAGGTTGAAATGAGGTCCGTCCGTATCATCAAAAGCATCCCAAAGATCAATTTTTCTTGCAGGAAGAGCTCCACTGATCGTATGATATTCCAAAGGCTTATTCCATCCGTTGTGCTCATCATCAAATGCTACGTTTAAGAAATCAGCCAAAGGAACTTCTTTAGCAATTTCGTAACGTCCCATTAATGTATTTTGAAGCTGGATACCCGCAAATTCGTGGTCTTCTCCTGTTTTCTCGATTTTAACATTAGAAACAACTAAGTTAGAACCATCGAATAACGGATAAGCATTTACCCCTGTATCAGCTGTTGCTCCTGAGTTTTTCTTACCATAACCAAGTGCAAGACCTACAGATCCGTCCGCTTGTCCCGGCTGTACAAATACAGGAACATCTTTTATTGTAACTCCGTTTACAGTAAGGTTTACGATAGAACCGTCCAACTGCATTCTCGCGTTAAGATCGTTATCAATACCTAATCTTTCTGCGTCTTTCGGAGACATTGTCAAGTAGTTATCCCAAGACATTCTTGTGATCGGATCAGGTAATTCCTGCAACCAAGGGTTGTTTGCCTGAGTTCCGTCTCCCATTGCTGTCTTAGTATATAATACCAATTCTAGATCTGAAGGTTTGAAACCACTTACTTCAGCAACTGCCTGAGCACCGTTTCCTCCTACATACGATAATGTTGTAGCATTTGAAGAAACATTGATGCCGTTATATAAGGCTTTGTTGAAAGAAGTTCCTCCTAAAATAGAAGAAGCATTCGCTTTTAAATAATCATAGTAGTTATTAGCAGCATTATTTTTACCATTTTTCCAAACCAATAGAGATTCTTCGATCTGTCTTGATTTGTAGATTTTCTGGATCGTAGGCTGCATTAATGAATATACTCCTGTTTGGGGCTCAATATCACCCCAAGACTCCAACCAGTTGGCTACAGGAATTACAGCTTTCGCTGCTTTGTACATTTCATTTTTCTTATCAGCAACTGCGATTACGTAAGGAACTTTTGATAAAGATTTTTTAAAATCTTCACCTTTGTTGTAAGAGTAAATTGGATCTACATTGTTAGCGATCAATACACCAACCTGTCCTCCGTTTACCCATCCAATGAATTCCTCGAATCTTGCTTTATCGAAATCTTTTAGGAAGTTTGCTTTACCAGTGAAAGCTACTGAACCTAATTTTTGGTTAATTAAATGAGCTAAAACCTGAGCACCTTTAGAACCATCTGCGAAAACAACAGCTTTGCTGCCTTTTGCCTGTAATTCTTTAGCAATTTCGTTAGCCATTTTATCTGATGAACCACCACCAACGATTGCATTGTAAACTTCAACCAATGTTTTGTTTACTGCACTTGGCTTTAATCTGATTCTTTCGTCAGCATTAGCTCCTGTTAAAGACATATTGGATTCAACCTGAACGTGTCTCAACATATTTTTTCCCGGAGTTCTTGCCACTGCGTAAGAAGATTCTAGCCCTCCCGCATTGTAGTCTCCTAAGAAATCAGCCTGGAATGCAACCACCAATTCAGTTCCCTTAAGATCATAAACCGGTAATGCTCTTGTTCCGAAAACTTCCTGAGCTGCGTCTAATGCAGCAGCATAAGGATAAGCATCATAAGTTACTAATTCTGCCGTAGGATATTTAGCTTTAAAATCAGCAAATAATTTTTTGAAAGTAGGAGATGCAAAAGAATGTGATAATAATACGATTCTTTTACCTGCAGCTTTGGCTTCTTCCAATCCTTTGATCACAAAACTATCTACTTTATCGAAAGTTTCGTCTTTACCTTCAAGTTTAGGCTGCTTTACTTTATCGTTATCATAAAGAGAAAGGACACTTGCCTGAGCTCTTGCGTTAGTTTTACCTAAATCGCCGGCTGCCGGGTTTGGTTCAATTTTGATAGGTCTTCCTTCTCTTGTCTTTACTAAAACGCTTGCAAAATCGAAACCGTCGAAATAAGTTGAAGCGTAATAGTTCGGAATCCCCGGAATGATGTCATGCGGCTTTACCACATAAGGAATCGTTTTGATTACCGGAGCTTCACAGGCAGCTAATGTTACGGCTGCAGTAGAGAAACCTAATAGTTTTAAGAAATCTCTTCTTGAAGTGGCAGAACCGTTCTTTTCCGCATCTTCAAGGAAATCTTCTACCGGAATTTCTTCCTGGAACTCTTTCTGAGCCAGCTTATTGTTCAAAGCCGGATCTTTAAGTTCATGAATACTTCTGAATTGTATTTTGTTTGAAGCCATTTATACTTCTAATTTTTAGTTATTAATAATGACATTTACCACACTCAAGACCTCCAATAGCATCTACCGTAATCTTACCACCATCTTTAGGGTATTGTTTTTTCAACTTGTCGTGTAGATTTTTGAAGTATTCTTTATTATAACCGTTGTTCATGTCAACTTCTGTAGTTCTGTGACACTCGATACACCATCCCATTGTGAAGTCATTCGCCATTTGTACAACATTCATTGTGTCGATTTTACCGTGACAAGCTTTACAAACAACATCGATTTTGTTGTTAGGATTCTTTTTGTTGAAAGAATTGATAATTGCCTGCTCACCTGCTACTACGTGCTGAGAATGGTTGAAGTATACGAAGTCTGGCATGTTGTGGATTCTTGTCCATTCAACCGGCTCAGTTTTTCCTGTGTATTGTTGTTTTGCAGGATCCCAGCCTGTATGTTTGTATATTTCCTGAATCTGACTGTCATAAAATGCCTTATCTTTCCCAGGCTCCATATAATGTGCTGCGTTGTATTCGGAAATCGTTCTGTGGCAGTTCATACAAACGTTCATAGAAGGGATTTCGGATACTTTTCCGTATTTAGCACTAGAGTGACAAAGCTGACAGTCAATTTTTTGTTCTCCAGCGTGGATTTTGTGAGAGAAATAGATAGGTTGTTCTGGCTTATATCCTTTGTAAACCCCGATCCACATGATCCAGTTCCAAATTCCATAAGTGGCTAACAGTGCAAGGATTGCGATTAATCCTTTACCTACATAGTGATATTTTTGATAGATTTCACTGAAAGATTTTACCCTTGTTTCGTTAAGCCCTGCTAAGTCTTCAGATTGCCCTAATTTTACTAGTTGTCTCAGTTTAATTAAGATCCAGACTAATAAAGCTGCAATGGCTAAAAGTGAAATGATTACTACGTTTGTAGTCGTGTTGTTTGCCGGTGCAGCAGCTGCTGTATCCGTTGCTGTTGCATCTTTTTTTGCATCTGCAGCAGGTTCCGGAGCCGGAGGATTAGTTGTGTAAGCTAAGATGTCGTCGATATCCTTATCTGAAAGATTTGGAAAAAGTTGCATCTCAGTCTTATTGAATTTTGCAAAGATCTCATTGGCGTACTTGTCGCCAGATTCTCTGACTTCTTTGTTGTTTTTGATCCACTTATGAAGCCACGCTGTATCTTTGCCGCCTTCTGTCTTAACTCGTTCTACCACACCTTTTAAAGGAGGTCCTACAACTTGTTTGTCTAGTGCGTGACATGCAGTACAATTCGCTTTGAAAAGTTTCTCACCATTCTTAGGATCGCCGTCTTGCCCGTAAATTGAAGCACTGGTTGATAACAATAAGCCTATTGCGATCAACGTTTGTCTATAATGCTTTCTCCAACTAATCATTTAAATTATCTTATGTTAGTAAAATATTGAACATTCAATCAATTCGGCAAAAATAATATTTTTAACAGGAATTTAACGGTATATCTAAAGGGGAAAATGTCATTTACGTATAATTTGTACTGATTCTAAATAACCATGTTTGGTATAATTTTTTAATTTATATAAATTTGCGGAAACAAGTTTAAATGAGAAATTTGATCAAAATATTTTCGGTAGTATCATTATTGAGCTTTTATAGCATTGGTGCTCAGCAGGTTGTAAAGAAAGATACCCTCTCCGGAACCGAACTCGTAATGACGATGGATTCTAAAGTGAGTAGCGCTTTGGAAAATCTTGAGGAAAAATGCTCCAAAGTGGCTTCCACAAAAGGGCCAAGAGATAGTGATGGGGATTATACTCCTTTCAAACCAACCAAAATTTATGTTCCGAACAGGGAACTTACCAATGCGGAAATCTGTAAAAAAAATCCCAGGATTTTAGGCTATAAAATCCAGATCACTACAGTGAAAAGCAATGATGAAGCGAATGAGGTAAAATCTTATTTCCGAAAAAGATTTCCGAATTTAAAGGTTGAAACAGATGCTTCTTTAAGGCCGAATTATAAAATCCTTGCCGGAAGCTATTTTACAAAACAAAGTGCGGCCTCTGATCTTGCAAAAGTGCGTGAATATTTCAAATCGGCAATTGCCGTACAGTATAGGATTTTCTGTGCAGAAGCGAAATAAAAACAGATTAAAATGTTACAAAAAATCAAAGTCGGGAAATATTTCTCGACTTTTTTATTAATTTGAATTTATATCATATGAGCGGACTTTAGTCCGCTTTAAAATTAAAATGATCAATGTGGCTTTAGCCAAAACTTAAATTCTTTAGTAGTATTGGTTTAAAAACCAGAAAAATTCTGTCATTCTTAAATAATTATTCGTTACGAGGTATGTGAATAATATGCAGAAAATTGCAGTGAAAAAAGATAGCATTTTTGGAGAATCTTTATAAGCACAAAACAGCCAGCCCAAGAGTAGAGGATAGGCAAAAACAAAGTGCCCGCCGTAGATATAAGCCGTGTGAAGACCAAATTTCATTATGCAGTGAATGATGATGTCAACCAAAAATGAAATCATGACCACCTGAACCAGCTTATTCTTAAAATTCGTAAAATAACTCCAACAAACTAAAGCTAACAAAATGATGATAAAAATATAAGAAATCCACGATGAATAGACATCCATTACGATTCCTTTAAATTCAAAACCATCTGCTTTTTTATCCCGGATTATAAAATTTGAAAACAGGATATTTCCTCCAAAGAAATAGGAAAGTATCATATCCCAGATAGGAATAGTTTTTACATTAGAAAATTTTTCGTACTGTTGGCTGGTTTTGTTAAAAATCTGTTTGTATTTAAAATCAATTCTGTTGAGATATAGTAAAATAAAACAAATGATAGTTAAAGCAATTCTAAAAAAAAGATTCCCAAAATTTTTCCAATTTTTAAAAATTCCTTTTTCAAAAGCAACCGGGATAAAAATTTTGGACATATTCGTAATGGTCACCCCGCCGATAGAAATACCCGAAAATGCCAATGCCAGCACCGGAATTTTTTGTTCTTTTTTTAATTTTATTGCAGAGTAATGATGAAATAAAGCCAATAAAAACAAGGTATAAGTGAAATTTTCCGGGGTGAAGGAAAGTAAAAGCGTAGTTGAAAACGATCCGAAAAACAAAACCAGTAAAATACTGATGAGTAACGGAAGCTGAATAATATTTTTTAAGTATTTGAAAACCTGAAGAACGCTTAAGCTTATCGCAAGATTGCTAAACCAGGCTAGTGCAAAACGAAAATTGGCATCCATTTTTCCATCTGAAAAAAATAAAGCTGATTCTCTGATCCAGTTAAAAAAATAATATGAAAATGGGTGCCTTTCAAAACTTCCTCCAGAGAGTACAATTGCCCTGTTGTCAAAGCTGAAGTACGCATCATAAGGTATTCTGTTATCAAAAATTATCTTATAATGGATCGCAATGTAAGAACCCAGACATCCGTAACAAACCAGGAAAACCAAAAAAATCACCAACTCAATACCTGTCGATGGGAAGATTAGCGTAAAGAAATCAATGAATTTTTTTTTGAATTTTGACACGGATTAAGGTTTCTGCAAAAATAAAATAAAAAACCCACCTTTGAGGTGAGTTTAGTGTAAATATATTTTGTAATTATTATTCTTTGATAACTTTTTCGGAAGATGAAGTTCCGTCTGTGAATTCCACCTGCATCAGATATGTTCCTTTTGGAAGCGAAGATATGTTGATTTTACTTCCAGAAGATCTTGAAATAGATTTACCTGTGAGGTCTGTAATGCTTGAAGATTTAATTTTTTTATCTGTTTTAATATTGATTTCTCCTTTTGTAGGATTAGGATAAATATTTATCGATTTTGCTTTTGTTCCAACATCGTTTGTTCCCAATGTAGAAGCCGAAACCAGTACATCATCTATTATGGCCACATCCGCATCATTTCCTACATATCGGAACCTAATCTGAACATTAGCCTGCCCTGCATACGCCGATAAGCCTCTTTGAACAGTAACAATATTATCATTATATAAATCAGTATCCGGGTCGCCATCACCATCATCAATAAATCCTGTTTCTGCATCATCATTCCATAATGTGGTCCAGGTAGTTCCTCCGTTTGTGGAAATCTCGGCAAACAAATCTCCTGCATCATTAACAATCATATAAGAATATCCTAGGACAACCTTAAAACTTAGAACAGGAGATGTTGTTCCAACTAAGCTAAAGGATGGGGTTACTAAATTTGCTGTATTTGGAGATGCTATCCAATTAATTGAAGCAGATTTAAGACCGGATATGGTATACTCAGCCTGTCCCGCGGCATTAAAATTGACAGTAGTAAAATCCCATGCTCTACTCGCATTAGTATTTGTTCTTGTCCATCCTGTAGGAGGAAAAACTGAACCCTCAAAATTTTCTGATAATAAGGTCTGGGCTTGCACTAAAACTAGAGTTGATAATAACCCTAAAGAAAGTAATAGTTTTTTCATATTTTTTTCTAATTTTATATAAAAATATGAAAAAATATGATTTCTTGATTTTGAATTTTGTTAAAAATATAAATTTTATTATGAACTACAAGAGAGCATTGAACATCCCGAAATATCATCATAATTGGAAGGCCTTTTTGCTGAAAATTCTGGATAAATTGTATGGTACGGATTTTCTAATGCGTGCGTTAATCTTTGCAGCATTTCGGTTTTTCCTTCGTTAATTTCTTCGATGCATTGATATAAAAGATAATTTCTTAATATGAATTTCGGGTTTGTCTTGTGCATAAGGTCTAAAGACTGTTTACTTGAAATAATATTTTTTTCTAATCTAGACATGTATTTTTTAATAAAATCTTCTAGTTTGGAAATCTTTTCATCATTTAAAAAAATGTAAGAAACATTTTCAAACTGAACCCTTAAGTCTTTTTGATCATCATATTTTTCAAGTTCATTAAAAAATAAGGTATAGTCAAGCTGGAGTTCCTGCATGAGCCCCTGCCAAGCAGTGAAAAAATGTTCATCACTTTTTAAAAGCTGATCAAACCCGAATTTTTTGCACAGCATTTTATCATGAGACTCCCAGAAATAACTTCCATAATCATTTAAAATATCTTCCAGAAATTTTTCATCCTGAATCAGCGGATGAAGGACATTAGCTAATTGCCAAAGGTTCCATTGAGAAATTTGTCCCTGTTTTCCGAAGGCATATCTCCTTCCGGGAAGATCAGTGGTATTAGGTGTAAAACTTAAATCATATTCATCCATCATTGAGTAGGGGCCGTAATCAATCGTTAAGCCCAAAATCGACATATTATCGGTATTCATTACTCCATGCACAAAACCGACTCTGTACCATTCGACCATTAAATCAGCTGTTCTTTTGGAAACATTTTCGAAAAAATCTTTATATTTCTGAACACCTTCTGAAGTGATTTCCGGATAATAATTTTTGATGGTAAAATCTACAAGATCCTGTAATGTTTTGTACTCTCTTTGGGCAGACATTAATTCAAAATGCCCAAAACGCAAAAAACTTTCTGCGGTTCTGATCACTACAGCACCTTTTTCATCCTGAGGATTCCCGTTATACATTATATCCCTTACTACATCCTCACCAGTGAAGGCTAAACTTAAGGCTCGGGTGGTAGGTACTCCCAAATGAAACATGGCTTCACTCATAAGATATTCACGAACAGAAGACCTCAGCACAGCTCTTCCGTCTGCATGTCTGGAGTAAGGGGTTGCACCTGCACCTTTCCATTGAATTTCGGTTTTTTGTCCGGATTTATTTGTGATCTCCCCGGCGAGGATTGCTCTTCCGTCTCCCAATTGCCCTGCCCAGTTTCCGAATTGATGGCCTGCGTAGGCTGTGGAATAGGCTTTGATATTTTCGGGAAGGTTATTGCCGACTAAGAGATCCAGATCTTTTTCTTCAAATTTTCCAAGCCCAATCTCTTCGGAAAGCTTTTCATTGAAAATAATTAATTGAGGCTGATTAAACCCAGCGGGTTTTATGGTAGCAAATAAAACTTTTGGAGTATTTCTCTGCATCGGGTTGCCGGAAAAATCTCCAGGAAATATTTTTATAAAGGGTTGTTCTATCTTGTCAATATTCATACTTCAAAGGTATTAATTATAAAAGAAAGACCTTCCAAATAATTGAAAGGTCTTGTGTATTTCTAAAAGAGAGGTTATTTATTATTAAAATCTATATCTTCTCCTGTATTCAGATTTTCGTTGATATTTTCTTCTTTTTTACCGGAATTGTTCCTAGGTACTGTTGGTTCTACGCGTTTTGGATTTTTAATTTCATCGATTGTTTGTAAACCTCCATCATCTCCGTAGCCTGATCCAATTCCTTTAAGATCCGAGCATCCGTCTTTCCATCCTGATGGTTTTACAAATTTATCATCAGGTGATATTCCTAGCGTTTTATCTGCCCATACCTTTTTCATAAAGATTGCCCAGATTGGTAATGCCATTTTTGCCCCCTGGCCTTCACCGGTTCCGAAGAAGTGGGTAGCTCTGTCTTCCCATCCAACCCAGGCTCCAGTTGCCAGTTTTGGAGTGATTCCCATAAACCAACCATCCGAGTTGTTCTGGGTAGTACCTGTTTTTCCAGCAATTTCCACATCTTTAGAAATTCCTTTTCTGCCTAATTCCCCGGATGCGGTACCATATTGTGCAACACCTTTCATTAATTCGATCATGGTGTAGGCATAGATTGGGTTCATTACTTCTTTTGGTTCTACATTTACCTCTTTGATAACTCTACCGTTGGCATCTTCAATTCTCCAGATCATTTCAGGCTTATTGTAGTTACCATAGTTAGCAAAAGTACTGTATGCTCCCAACATCTCATAGATAGTAATGTCTGATGAACCTAGAGCAATCGTATTATTTCTCGGAATATCTTCTGTAACTCCAAGATCTCTTGCTGTCTGGATAACGGCATCCACACCAGTCATTTCTATAAGCCTTGCTGCAACAGGGTTTTGAGAGTGTGCTAAAGCATCTTTTAAAGTAAGCATTCCTCCTCTTCCGGGAACATGCCATCCTTTATGATCATAAGTTCCGTTTGAAACGGCAGAACAAGGGGTCATTCCTAATTTCATAATTGCAGTAGCATATACGAAAGGTTTGAAGGTTGAGCCTACCTGCCTTTTTCCTTGTTTAATATGGTCGTATTGGAAGTGCTGCCAGTCGATACCGCCGACCCATGCTTTAATTTCACCCGTTCCCGGAACCATAGACATTAAACCTGCCTGTGCAATTTGTTTGTGATATCTTATAGAATCCCAGGGAGACATTTCTACTTCCTCTTCTCCAGCCCAGGTAAAACGGGATGTCTTAGTAGGCTTTTTGAATTCCAACATAATAGAATCTTCAGAAACTCCAGCCCTTTTCAATTGTTTGTAACGGCCGGTTCTCTTCATGGCCTGAACCATTACGCTATTAATTTGTTTATCGGTTAAGTAATAGAAGGGTCTGTTTTTTCTGCCTCTTTGCTCGGCATCAAATCTTTTTTGCAGATCTGTCAAGTGTTCTCTTATTGCTTCTTCTGCATATTTCTGCATTTTGGAATCAAGAGTGACATATATTTTTAAACCGTCCTTGTAAAGGTTTAATTTTTTACCGTTTTCTTTTTCGTAATCTTTAAGATAATTATCGATTTCCTTTTTTAGATAGAACTTATAATATGCAGAATAATCATCATTAATATTCTTAATTGGGTGATAATCCAAAGTAATAGGTGTTTCTGCAGCTTTATCAAAAGTAGCCTGATCAATGTATCCTGTCTTAAGCATTTGATCCAACACAACGTTCCTTCTTGCTTTTGCTTTTTCAGGGTTTCTCATTGGATTATTCTTTACCGGATTTTCCAGCATTGCAACAAACATTGCCGCTTCAGGTAGGGTAAGCTCAGAAGTTTTTTTGTTAAAATAAACCCTTGAGGCCATTTCAATACCGTTAGCATTATATAAGAAGTCAAATTTGTTGAAATATAAAGTAACTATCTCTTCTTTCGTATATCTTTTTTCAAGACTTACGGCTACGACCCATTCTTTTAGTTTTTGAAATGCTCTCTGTAATTTATTTTGAGATGCTCCTCCTGTGAAAAGTAATTTTGCAAGCTGCTGAGTGATTGTAGAACCACCCCCTCGTCCTCCTCCGTAAACAACTGCTCTGGCAACGGATTGTAAATCGATCCCAGAATGCTCTTTAAAGCGTTCATCTTCTTTAGCCTGCAAAGCGTAAACAAGATAAGGAGGAAGGTCTTTATAGATAACCGGCTGTGTTTTTTCTTTTTCAAACTTACCTAATAGGACGCCGTCTGAAGAGTAGATTTCAGAGGCGACATAAATATCCGGATTTTCAAGCTCTTTCACATCAGGCATTTCTCCAAGAAAACCTTGAGAAACAGCAAAGAAAAGCCCTGAAATTCCTAAGATAATAGCAATAAGACCAATCCAGATGAAACTTATCCATTTTTTCCAAGCGGTATTTTTCTTTTTGGGAGGAAGAGGAAAAGTTTTCCCTTTATTTCCTGTGTTTTGTTTGTTTTCTTCCATTTATGATTACGGTTTAGCCGTTTCAATTTTTACTCCAATGTCCTCAATTCCCGGAAGGTTGTCGTTTCTCATCGCCTGTTTTACACCGATTTCGTATTTACCTTTTGCCAGAAATCTATAGTTCAGCTTATACTGAAATAAAGTTTCCTTCGTGTCACCAAATCCTGTACCAAGCCATTCACCGTTGGGTTTTGCCAGTACGTAGTTTAACGTATCCGTTTGCTTTTTCTTACTTTGAAGGTTGGTAAAACTTACAATAAACCTTATATTACTATAAGGATATTCATTGTTATTTCTTACAACAAATATAATATTTTTAGGATTTTGCGAATCTGAAATTTCAAGATTAAATTTTTGTTCACTTTTCTTATTCCATTTATTATCAACGGAATTCATGATAACTTCTCCTTCTGAAGAAGAGTTGCAGCTTAAGAAAAGGATAAGACTAAATAATCCTAAAATTTTACGCATTGTTGTCTTTTTTTGGAGGAAATTTTTTTTTGAATTTTTTCTTGTTCGGGATAGGTTTTTTTTCAGCGGCAGGACCTGTTGCAGCGTCTACTTTTTCCAGCTGGGGCTTTTGAGGCTTTTGCTGCCTGTCCTGTTTCTGAGGTATTTCATTTTTTTCGGAATGGTCTTGTCTTTCAGGCCTGTTGTAGTTTTTCTTCTGGCCTTGCTGATTTTGATTGTTATTAGACCTGTTTTGATTTTTATTCTTGTTATTTCCTCTGTTTTTCTTCTCGAAACGGTCTACATTATTTTCTTGAATAAGGTCAATACTTGTAAACGGAGCATCCGGCTGTTTCAGATCTTCAAGGGGAAGGGTTTTTTCGCCGCGTTTGTTTTTTGAGATTAATTTTTTAACCAGATCAATATCAAAATCGTACCATGCGATAGAATTTTCTACATAGGCAAACCACATTTTCTTTTTGAAAACGTCGATTTTAATGCAGAAGGCTTTTCCTTTTTCCGTATCTAATGTTGTTGAAGAAGAAGGGAAATGGCTTAATGTATCAAGATAACTGTCTAATTCATAATTAAGACAACATTTAAGCTTACCGCACTGTCCTGCCAGCTTTTGAGGGTTGATGCTCAATTGCTGATATCTTGCGACATTGGTATTTACAGACCTGAAATCTGTCAGCCATGTCGAACAGCATAGTTCTCTTCCACAAGACCCGATTCCACCTACTTTTGCGGCTTCCTGTCTGAAACCAATTTGTTTCATATCGATTTTTGTACGGAAAGCACCAGCATAATCTTTAATTAACTGCCGGAAATCTATACGGTTATCTGCGGTATAATAAAACGTAACTTTTGAAGCATCTCCCTGATATTCTACATCTGTGATCTTCATCTCAAGACCCAGCCTGTGAGCTATTTTTCGAGCTTCTATCTTTACGCCGTCTTCTTTTTTTCTTGCTTCCTGCCATACTTCCAGATCTTTCTGGTTGGCTTGTCTGTATATTTTAAGGGCAGATTCTTCAGAAAATTTTTTCTTTTTCATCTGAATTTTTACCAATTCTCCGGTGAGACTTACCACACCTACATCGTGTCCGGGACTTGATTCTACAGTGACTACACTACCTATGTGTAATGGAATATTATTTATATTCTTATAAAACGATTTTCTGTCATTTTTAAATCTAACTTCTACATAATCACACCTGTTCGGTGTGGGGTTGTTGATGTTAGAAAGCCAGTCAAAAACACTTAATTTATAACTATTACCACAGGTATTTACATTTTCACAGCCATTCGCGGTCTTCTTTGGTCCGCAGGAATGTGTAGAATCGCCGGATGTTTTACATCCACAACTCATATATTATATATTTAATCTTGCAAATTTATGATTTTTATCTTTAAGTGGTCTAAAATAATCAAATAATAAGAAATTGAGATGTTTAAGGTTAAACAAATTTTAATATTTAATCATTTAAACTTCTTAAAGACTTAATAGACATTATTTTAAGGTTTTTTCTTGGGCAAATGTTATTTCAAACATAGTTTTCTTTGTTTATATTGTTTAAAAATTTATGATTTATTAACAGGTATAACCAAAATAATTTTATATTTGATACTATAATAATAGTCTATGAAAAAAATTTTAGTATCAACTGCATTATTGACAGGGGTTTTATCTTACGCAGGAGGCTTCAGAGTATCTCTCCAAGGGGTGAAACAATTGGCAATGGCTCACACGAGTGCACATGCTGAAGATGCAAGTGTGGCTTTCTTTAACCCTGCAGGTATGTCATTTATTCCTTCGAAACTAAGCGTCGTTGCAGGAGGATTTGGAGCAAGTAACAAAATTACTTTTCAAAATTTGAATACTTTACAGAGTACAGAAACTGATAATCCGGTGGGAACTCCTATTTATGCAGCCATTGCTTACAAAGCGACAGATAAATTGTCGGTAGGATTCAGCTTTTCAACACCTTTCGGAAGTACTATTGAATGGCCAAACGATTGGGAAGGAAAAGAAATGGTTCAAAAACTTGAGCTGAAAAGCTACTATTTCCAGCCTATGGTTTCCTATAAATTTAATGACTGGTTTGCTTTTGGGGCAAGCTATATCTATGCAAGAGGAAAAGTAAACTGGGACAAAGCTATTACTCAATTCGGAGGGCAGCTTAATCTTGATAGCAAGGCGAGCGGGCATGGTTACGGCTTCGGTTTTTATTTCAGACCTGACCCAAAACTGGATGTGAGTATCGCTTACCGTTCTCCTATTGATATGAAAGCTAAAGACGGAAAAGCTACCTTCCAGTTCCCTTCAGCCTCTATTTATCCTTTGTTGGGGCTAGATACAAGCGGGAAAGACGGTTTTTCCGCAACTTTACCTTTGGTTGAAGAATATACAATCGGTTTAACGTATAAAATAACTCCAAAATGGTTGGTTTCAGCTGACTTCAACTATCACGGATGGGAAAGGTACAGTAAGCTGACCCTTGATTTTGCTAATGCTCCTGTTGGAAATCAACCATCAGATCCTACAATTTCTGTTTCTCCTAAAAATTTCAGAAACTCCAAAACATTCAGATTGGGAACTCAATATGCTTTCTCTAATATGATCTACGGACGTTTAGGGGCTTATTATGATGAATCCCCATATTCTGATGAAAACTTTATTCCTGAGACCCCTTCATTCAATACATACGTCGTAACCGGCGGGGTTGGATTTAAATTAAAACAATTCGGAGTGGACGTTGCAGGAGGATATGCAATGCCTCAGGCCAGAGATGTGAAGAATGCAGGGCTTGGTTTCTATGGGCAGGCTAAGGCAACAGCATTCTATCTAGGTTTAGGATTATCTTATAACCCTTTTTAATTGACAGACTATGAAAAAAATTATAATTTCTACATTCGCTATTTCCGCACTACTTTTTACCACGAGCTGCGAGGATGATTTTGATACAGATGTGAAAGATATTGTCGTGACTTCAGGGGAAGCGAACTTTTCCAAATATGTTGCGTTAGGAAATTCTCTTACTTCAGGGTATAGAGACGGTGCTTTATATTCTGACGGACAAAATGAATCTTATCCTTCAATGATTGCTAATCAAATGAAGCTTGCAGGAGGTGGAGATTTTAAGCAACCTTTAATGCCGAACAATATCGGAGGGTTCAACAATCTTCCTGGTTTTGCTGGAAAACTTACTCTCCAAGTGGTTAATGGATCATTAACTCCCGTTCCAAGCACGCCGGGAGGTGCTTTGGATAATGTGTCCGCAGGAAGGCCTTATCAGAATATGGGTGTGCCGGGAGCAAAATCTTATCATTTGGTAGCTCCAGGATATGGAAACATGGCTGGGCTTGCAACAGGAACTGCGAATCCTTATTTTGTAAGGTTTGCTTCATCCGCAACTACTTCTGTTCTGGCTGATGCAATGTCTCAGACTCCTACATTTTTCTCTCTTTGGATAGGTAGCAATGATGTATTATTATATGCAACAAGCGGAGGAACAAACTCTACAACTGTAGGGGGCGTTACAACTTATACGGCAGCAACAGTTCAAACAGGAAATACAAACCCAGCAACCTATAAATCAAATGATATTTCTGATCCAAATGTTGTAGCAGGTTCTGTAAAAGCTGTTTTAGATGGACTTAAAAGTGTAGGGACAACCAAAGGTGTTATTGCAAACGTACCATATGTTACTTCAATTCCTTACTTTACAACGGTTCCTTATAATCCTCTTACTCCTGCGGCATTGGGAGCAAATCTTACAACACTTAATCAAAGTTTATACGGGCCTTTGAAGCAGGCACTTACTGCTTTTGGAGCTGGAGACAGAATTAATCTGCTTTCTGCAACCTCTAATAATCCTGTTTTAATTAAAGACGAATCTCTTACAAATCTTTCAGCACAGCTTACTGCTGCATTGACACCTTCTTTAGGATTGCCTACAGCTACAGCTTTCGGACAGATTTTCGGACAGGCAAGACAGGCTACCTCGGAGGATTATATCCTTCTTACGTCAAGCTCGGTGATTGCGAGTACGGCTCCGGGAGCACCTGTTCCAGTGAATGTTTACGGAATTTCTTATCCGTTACAAAATCAGCATGTCTTAACAAAAACCGAAGCAGCTTATGTAAAAACTGCTATCGATGCTTACAACGGCTCGATAAAAACACTTGCAGATACATACGGGCTGGCTTTTGTGGATGCTAATGCTAAAATGGTTGAGCTGAACAGTACATCAGGGATCACTTTTGACGGTGTAAAATACACTGCTAAGTTCGTAAGCGGTGGTGCTTTCTCTCTTGATGGGGTTCACCTTACCGGAAGAGGCTACGCTATTGTTGCTAATGAATTTATTAAAGCAATTAATATGAAATATAAGTCTACACTTCCACAGGTAGACGCCAATAAATATTCCGGGGTAAAATTCCCTTAATATTTAGATAAATAAAAACTTACAGGCCACAAGACTAATTCTTGTGGTTTTTTTTTAAATTTGCACAATCTTTAAAAAGTTAAAATGGCCGATCAATTAAGTTATCTATTTTGTACAAGGACGAGTAAGGACTTGGCAGAGAAAATTGCCCAGTATTATGGGAAAGAATTAGGAAAAATCAACTTTCAGGAGTTCAGCGATGGCGAATTTGAGCCAGTTCTTGATGAGTCTGTAAGGGGAGGAAGAGTTTTCCTGATTGGATCTACATTCCCTCCGGCAGACAATCTTTTAGAGCTTCTGTTAATGATTGATGCTGCGAAAAGAGCTTCTGCTAAAAGCATTACAGTAGTACTTCCTTATTTCGGGCTTGCAAGACAAGACAGAAAAGACAAGCCAAGAGCACCAATCGGTGCCAAATTGGTTGCCAATCTTTTAACGGCAGCGGGAGCGACAAGAATCATGACCATGGACCTTCATGCAGACCAGATTCAGGGATTCTTTGAAATCCCGGTAGACCATTTGTATGCTTCTTCCATCTTCGTTGATTATATCAGAAATCTTAATCTGGACAATCTTACCATTGCCTCTCCGGACATGGGAGGTGCAAAAAGAGCAAAAAACTATGCAGGACATCTTGGTGCAGAAGTTGTAATTGCCTATAAAGAAAGAAAAAAAGCAAACGTAGTAGAAGAAATGTTCCTTATTGGAGATGTAGAAGGTAAAAACGTTATCCTTATTGATGACATGATTGATACGGCAGGGACTCTTTGCAAAGCTGCAGATATCTTAATGGAAAAAGGAGCTATGACGGTAAGAGCAATGGCAACCCACGGGGTGCTTTCAGGGAAGGCTTATGAGAATATTGAAAACTCAAAATTATTGGAAGTTATTGTAACTGACTCAATCCCTGTAAAAAATAATTTGTCATCTAAAATAAAAGTGCTATCTTGCGCCCCATTATTTGCAGACGTTATGAAGATGGTTCACGAGCATCAGTCAATTAGTAGCAAGTTTGTTATTTAATTGATATTCAAAAGTTTGCGGGTTTAATTTGAAACAAAATTTTAAATTTTTATAAATGAAATCTATTACAATTCAAGGTACAAAAAGAGAAAGCGTGGGCAAAAAGTCTACAAAAGCTTTACGTGATGCTGAATTAGTTCCTTGTGTTGTTTACGGAGGTGGCGAACCATTGAACTTCTCTGCAGAAGAGAAAGCATTCAAAGGGTTGGTATACACTCCTGAAGCACACACGGTATCTATTGAGGTTGAGGGTCAAACAATTCCGGCTGTTCTTCAGGATATTCAGTTTCACCCGATTAC
Source organism: Chryseobacterium sp. RU37D (assembly GCF_900156075.1). GTDB lineage: Bacteria > Bacteroidota > Bacteroidia > Flavobacteriales > Weeksellaceae > Chryseobacterium. The sequence goes on from NZ_FTMM01000006.1 coordinate 103,985, forward strand.
AGACAAAATTCTTCACGTTGATTTCTATCAGTTAGCTGACGATAAGCCAGTTATCATGGAAGTTCCTGTAAGAATCACTGGTCGTTCTAAAGGGGTTGTTGCTGGTGGTGTTTTACGTCAGTCTTTCAGAAAATTGAAAGTAAAAGCTATCCCGGCTAATTTACCAGACGAGATCGTTGTAGATGTTACTCCATTAAGAATCGGTAACAAACTTTACATTGGTGCTATCAAAACTGAAGGATATTCTTTTATGCACCCTGACAACGCAGTAGTAGTTGCTGTTAAGATGTCTAGAAATGCAATGAAAGGGGGTGCAGCAGCTCAGGATGATGAGGATGAAGAAGAAGTTGCAACTGAAGGAACAGCTCCTGAAGCAGCAGAAACTGCAGCAGAATAAGAATTACGTATTTAAAAATACCGAAACCTGTCAATTTTTGGCAGGTTTTTTCTGTTTAAAAATAGAAAAAGAATTAAAATCTTCGTGATCGTTTATAAATAAAACGGCTTTGTGAGGCTAAAAACATAAAGTAATCAAAAAAACTTCGTGATCATTGTGTTCAAATTTTTTTAAATTATAAAAGGTTTCGACAAACTCAACCTGACACCGTCAAATCATACATTTAGTATTAGATTTGTCAGTCTGAGCCTGTCGAAGACTGCATTAAAATTATCCATTCCTAACGATCTTTTAACATCAAACGCATAAAAGTATATTTCACATCGAATCTTTCTATCAACCAACAACAATCAACTCTCGATCACAATCCGAAAAAAAGCTGTAAATTTGAAGAGTTCTAAATAAGAACGTTTAATTTTAAAATTTAATAAATGTTTGACATTCAGGAAATAAGAAGTCAGTTTACTATATTAGGCAGGGAAGTGAACGGTAAACCATTGGTTTACTTAGACAATGCAGCGACATCTCAAAAGCCGGACTCTGTTTTAGAAGTTTGGAATAATTATTATACAGATTTAAATGCTAATGTTCACAGGGGAATCCATACCCTGAGCCAATTGGCAACTGAAGAAATGGAGCTTTCAAGGATAAAAATCCAGAAATTCATTAATGCAAAACATGATTTTGAAGTAATTTTTACAAAAGGAACAACGGAAGGACTGAATCTCATATCTTATATTTTAACACAAAAATTAAAAAAAGACGATGAGATCATTATTTCTTATCTTGAGCACCATTCAAATATCGTTCCCTGGCAGCTGCTTTGTGAGCGAACCGGGGCTAAATTAAAAGTAATTCCAATCGATGAAAACGGGATTCTCCAGCTTGATATATTCGATCAATTATTAAGCGAAAAGACAAAGGTTGTTTCTGTAAATCAGGTCTCCAACGCATTGGGAATTGTAAACCCCATTGAAGAGATCATTTTAAAAACCAGGAAGAATTCTGGTGCTTATATTGTAATAGATGGCGCCCAGTCTGCCCCGCATTTTACGATTGATGTTCAGAAAATGGACTGTGATTTCTTCGTATTCTCCGGTCATAAGATGTATGCCCCAATGGGAACCGGGGTTTTATATGGAAAGCACGCTGTCCTTGAAGATTTACCTCCTTTTCATGGGGGTGGGGAGATGATTGCAACCTGCTCTTTTGACGGGACAACTTACGCAGGATTACCTTTCAAATATGAAGCAGGAACACCAAATGTAGGAGGAAATATCGCTTTGGGATCGGCTATTGATTTTATTCAAAAAATAGGACAGGAAAATATTCAGCATCATGAGAACGCTTTACTGGAATATGCTCAGAAAAAGCTTTTAGAGCTTGAGGGGATTAAGATTTATGGTGAAAAAGCCAACAGAACGGGTGTTGTTTCTTTCAACCTTAAGGAAATCGGGATTGCTTCGGATGTTGGCATGATACTCGATAAATTAGGCGTTGCCGTAAGAACCGGACATCACTGTACACAACCAATCATGGAGTTTTTCCATATTGCAGGAACGGTGAGAGCAAGTTTTGCGATTTACAATACTTTTGAAGAAATTGATGTTTTGGTGGAGGGCGTGAAAAAAGCACAACGTATGTTGAGTTAAAAGATTTAAAATAAATAAATTATAAATCACCTCTGAAAACTCGGAGGTGATTTTTATTTGAAACTTTATCCTACATTCTGCACTCTTTATTTATGAGATTCTACGTATTGGAAGAACTTGATCAAATTTTAACTTAAAAAAGATCTGAAAAGCATGCTTCTATTTCCAATCGGTTATAGAGATACTAATAACGACTGGTTGGTAAACCTTACCAATGTAAGAACGTTAAAAGAAGATTTCGTTACAGAAGAAATCATCTAATTATTTTACTTATAGAAAACACCCCTCAGGAATTGAAAAGGTGTTTTAATTATCGTAACTAAACCTTTAGAGTCTCAATAGTATAAAAATTAAAAGGTCGGTTTCCAATCAACAACCGCCCTGATAAACGCTTCCGCATTTTCAATAGGAATATTTGGCAAAATTCCGTGTCCTAAATTCGCGATATATCTATCCTTTCCAAAACGGTTGATCATTTCTGTTACCATTTTTTTTATCGCTTCAGGGGTCGAATGCAGTCTTGCAGGATCAAAATTCCCTTGAAGGGTCATGGTATGATTAGTCAATGTTCTTGCGAACTCCGGAGTGATCGTCCAGTCAACACCTAAAGCTGAAATCGGAGACTGTATCATATCTTCCAAAGCAAACCAGCATCCTTTTCCAAAAACAACGACATGAGTAAGCGGACTTAATGCTTCAACAATCTGATTGATGTATTTCAATGAAAACTCCTTATAATCCTCAGGAGAAAGCATTCCCCCCCAAGAATCAAATACCTGAACTGCAGAAACACCTTTTTCAACTTTTCTCTTCAAATAAGCAATGGTAGTATCTGTAATTTTTTGAAGTAGCAAATGAGCTGCTTCAGGCTGTTTGAAGCAGAACGATTTAGCAATATCAAAAGCTTTGCTTCCTTTTCCTTCTACACAGTAGCAAAGGATCGTCCAAGGAGAACCCGCAAATCCGATTAACGGAATTTCTTTGTCTAATTTTTGCAATGTTAATTCAATGGCATCAAAAACATATCCCAATGTGTCATTCACGTCAGGAACTACAACATTCTGAACCTGTTTCAGCGTTCTAATAGGGGTGTCCAGCCATGGTCCGACAGATTCTTTCATCTTAAAATCAATGCCCATCGCCTGTGGAACTACCAGAATATCAGAGAATAAAATAGCAGCATCCAAGGGAAATCTCCTGATAGGCTGTATTGTGATTTCAGAGGCTAGCTCAGGAGTCTGGCATCTTGTGAAAAAATCATATTTGTCACGAAGAGCAATAAATTCCGGCAGATATCTTCCGGCTTGTCTCATCATCCAAACGGGCGGTCTTTCAACGGTTTCTCCGCGAAGAGCTTTCAAATATAGGTCGTTCTTAATCATAATAAATAGAGGGCTTGTCAAGAAAATATGACAATTAAAATTTTAAATTTTGGTTACAATTTTCTTTTAATTAAGTCTAGAATAGAAATTAGATTATTTCCTTCTGAAGTAAAAATAGAATTTGAAGTATATTTTTTCAATTCGTTGGAAGTTGTTTTTCCTATAGAAAAAAGTATCATCCTATCAAAAGAATTTTGTTTTGCAAAACTACGAACTCCACTCGGACTAAAAAATACAGCAGCATGATATTTTTCAGTTATTAAAGGATTGAGTTCTTCCGTATGATAAGCTATAACTTTTTTATAATTAATGTTTTGCAGGGGTAGGTTTTGGTCAAGAACGTCTAATGCTATATTTCCGCAGAAATGTAGGAAATTTTCATGCTGGCAATGTCTGGTAATAAATTTGGAAAGTGTCTCCGCATTTCTCAAAATTTTAAAGGTTCCGAAACCGTGCTTTCTTAATTCGCGTTTTGTTTTTTCTCCGACACAATAGATTTTATTAAAATTTTTTGCCGTGAAATCTTCGTTCGGTTTAAAACCATTTTTAAAAAAAGAAGAAACACCATTCACGCTGGTAAAAATCAGGGAATAATTTTTAAGATCAAATGGCTTTACTTTTATAGAAGTTATATTAATTACCTCAACACAATCAGTCAAAATATTCTCCCCTAATTCTCTGGATATTATAGAACGGTCTATATTTTTAGTAAATAAGATTTTCATGTTTTGAGGCTAGAAACTGGATAAAGTTTTTTTAAATCTGATTTTTAATTTCAGCCATCAATTCTTTTCCACCGTTTTCCAGGACTGCTTTTGCAAATTTCTTTCCGTAATTTTCTTCATCATTATAAATGAAGTTTTCGTCTGTAGCAATGCAGTTTTTGCCATCCAATGAACAAAGTGCCGCCTTGAAGCGGATCTGATTATCAAAAAGCTCCGCAAAAGCTCCGATTGGTGCAGTACAGCCTCCCTCAAGGGTATTCAGAAAGTTTCTTTCTATTTCTACGCAGATCTGGGTTTTTTTATGATTGATCTGTTTTACGATATTGTTGATTTCTTCCTTTTCAGAATGTCCGGCAATGGTTATTACACCTTGTGACGCAGCGGGGATTAAAAATGGCAGCATCTCGTATTCAATGTCCATTTTCATTCTTTTAATTCCGGCTAAAGATAATATAGTGGCATCAAAATCTCCTTCTTCCAATTTCTGAAGACGGGTCTGAATATTTCCACGAATGTCTGAAAATTCGGCATTAGGGAAGTTTTTTAGCCAGAAAGCTCTTCGTCTTAAGCTGCTTGTGGCCAATTTAAGCTCATGGAATTCCTTATTTCTCGCAGATTCTTTTCTGATCAGGACATCCTGAGGGAAATCTCTCTCCAGATGAGCTATCAGTTCTATTTTTTCAGGAAGAACTGTAGGAACGTCTTTCAATGAATGTACGGCAATATCAATCTGATCATTGAGCAAAGCAATGTCCAGATCTCTGGTAAAAATACCTGTAATTCCTAAAGAATAAAGCGGCTGATTAAGATTCTTGTCGCCGGAAGATATGATAGGAACAATTTCCGTAAGATAATTATTGTTTTGAAGATGCCTAGCAACTTCTCTCGCTTGCCAAAGTGCAAGTGCGGAATTTCTGGTTCCGATTCTAATGCTTTTCATTGAATTCGTTGTTTGGTTGTTCAACTAATATTTCGTGCATTAATTTACTAATTTCTTCGGCTTTTAACGGATTATCTATTATATATTTTGCAAAACGGTTGGTAATTTTCTGAATCATTTTATCGGAAAGTTCCATGTCCGTGATGTTTATGTATTTATTTTTTTTGTAAAAATTATGCATTTCGTTGCGTTCCATATTCTTCAGAACCGCTTTGAAATGATGGATATTTGGGGCAAGTTTTCGTTTTTTTTCCCACTCAAGAAAGTCTCTTGTCAATTCCTTGATAATTTTTTCTGCTTTTGGTATTTCTTTTTCTCTCTGCTGAATGGTCTCCTGGATTTGTTTTGAAAGCTCATCAATATCAACTAACGTCACATTTTCGTTTTCCAGGATATTTTTATCAACGTTATTCGGAATTGAAAGATCAATTACCAGAGTTTCCTTTCCGTTCGGGAAATGAGATTTGTTGACAATCGGGTGTTTTGCTCCTGTAGCTACGATAAGGATGTCCGTACTTTTCAGCTCGTGGTCAAAATCAGCGTAATTGATATGAGGAATATTATATTTCTCCGAAATTTTTGCAGCTGTTTCCTGAGTCCGGTTGGCAATTTTAATTTTAGGCTGATAAACATGCTTTACAAGATTCTCAACCGTATTTTGCCCAATTTCTCCAACGCCAAGCAAAAGAATATTTTTTTCAGTGATTCTCTTTTGATTGTTTAAAATATAATGAACCGCAGCATAAGAAACCGAAGCTGCTCCATTGGAAATTCCTGTTTCGTTTTTAATTCTTTTTGAAATCTGAATGGCGGAATTAATGGCCCTTTCCAGATAAGGATTAGAATTTTGTCTCTCTTTCTTAAAACGGTTGTAAGCTTTTTTGATTTGGCCAATGATTTCAAAATCACCGATGATCTGGCTTTCCAAACCTGCAGCTACTCTGAACAGATGGGTTAACGCTTCTTCTTTAGTGAGAATATTGGCAAACTGTAAAAAATCCATCAGATTGACCCCGATTGTTTTGCAATATTCTTCGGCGACCAAAAGATAATTGGGAGATGTGGTGTAGATCTCGGTTCTGTTACAGGTAGAAACTACAAACGCGTCTCCCAGGTCTTCTTCATGAATTCGGGTGACAAAATTTTTAATATTTTCATCAAAAAATGCAAACTTTCCTCTTGTCTCAACATCAGCCTTTTCGAAGCTGACAGAAAGTACGGCAAAATTCGACGTTTGATGTATGTTTGAATACTGTAACATAAGCTATGCAAATTTACATTTTTTTAGTTAATCGTTTTCTGATATTGTATATGATAATTATCGTAAAAAACTATTTTGAGTTGGTTCTAAATAAAGAGAGCGAGTTTAGTTTTAAAATTTTGGGTTAAATGTTTTGGATCTGTTGTCTTTGGTGAAAGTTGATAAAATTGTTGTATTTGCGATATTAAAATACAATTTATTATTTAAATTTTTAATATTTATCAATTAATAGAGAATTATTGTTTAGCTGTATCAAAGCTTTTGGCTTTTTGCATCCCGCTTCACGATTGAGCTTATCTTAATTCTAATTGAGATCAATTTTCGTAAATATCTAAAGTAAAAGTTAATAAGGGCTTTAAAATTTTAATAAAATTTTAACCAAATTATATGCTTGAGGAATTTCTTTGGTCGTCTTAAATTTATATCTTTGTAAATCTTTAAAAAATCAGAAGGAAAATATGAGTTTATTCGATATGTTTACGCAAGAGATTGCGATAGACCTTGGTACTGCCAACACCCTTATCATCCATAATAATAAAATTGTTATTGATCAGCCGTCAATTGTTGCAATTGAGCGTTCTACAGGGAGACCAATTGCCGTCGGTGAGCAGGCGAAACATATGCAGGGTAAAACTCACGAGGATATTAAAACAATTCGTCCTTTGAAGGATGGGGTAATTGCTGACTTCCACGCTTCTGAACACATGATCAAAGAATTTATCAAGAAAATTCCGGGAATTAAAGGTAAATTCATTCAGCCTGCGTTAAAAATCGTGATCTGTATTCCTTCCGGTATTACTGAAGTTGAAAAAAGAGCGGTAAGAGATTCTGCTCAGAAAGTAAATGCTAAAGAAGTTCGTTTGATTTACGAGCCAATGGCTGCCGCTATCGGGGTTGGAATTGATGTACAAAAACCTGAAGGCAACATGATCATCGATATAGGAGGTGGTACTACAGAAATTGCCGTAGTTGCTTTGGGAGGTATAGTTTGTGATAAATCTGTGAAAATTGCAGGGGATGTATTTACAAACGACATCGCTTATTACCTGAGAACTCACCACAACCTTTACATTGGTGAAAGAACTGCTGAGAGAATCAAAATTGAAGTTGGTTCTGCTGTGGAAGATCTTGATGTTGATATTGAAGATATACCGGTACAAGGTAGAGACCTTATCACGGGTAAGCCGAAAGAAATTATGGTTGGGTATAAAGAGATTGCAAGAGCTTTGGACAAATCTATCATCAGAATTGAAGATGCAGTAATGGAAACCCTTTCTCTTACTCCTCCGGAATTAGCTGCCGATATTTACAAAACAGGTATTTATCTTGCAGGTGGAGGGGCTTTATTGAGAGGTCTTGCCGACAGATTACACAAAAAAACTGGCCTTCCTGTATTTGTTGCAGAAGACCCGTTGAGGGCTGTAGTTCGCGGAACAGGTATTGCGCTTAAGAATATGGATAAATTCAATTTCTTAATTAAATAATTCTATAACCTTTTACGAACACATCTGAATGGGATTTTTGCTGAGATTATTTTCGAAGAACGCGCTTTTTGTCTTCTTTATATTTCTGCAAATTATTGCTCTGGTTCTGATATTCTCTAAAAATGCCATGCAAAGATCCTGGATCGCAGGCCAGTCGGCCGCACTTAATTCATGGGTTTCGGGTTATATTGATGAAGGGGTGTCTTATCTAAAATTAAAGCAGATCAATGAAGATCTTGTGGCTCAGAATAAAGCTTTGATGGTAGAACTCTACGGAAAACAAGGAGCGGCGAATCCTCAATTCAGAAAAGTTCATGATACTTTGGGGGGGGGGCAGATCTATACTTTTGTTGATGGTGAGATCGTTTTTAATAGTATCAATAGAAGAAACAACTATTTTACGATAAATAGGGGTAGAAGAGACGGCGTTTTTCCTCAGATGGGAGTAATGGCACCAAAAGGTATTGCAGGAATAGTAATCAATTCTACAGATAGTTACGCGTTGGTTCAATCAATTTTAAGTGTTAATAAAATCAGGATTAATGCATCTTTAAAAAATTCCGGTTATTTCGGAACATTGACATGGGGTGGTGATAACTCCAGGGTAATGCACTTGGCCGATATTCCTAAGTATGTTGCTTTAAAAGTAGGAGATACCATTGTAACAGATGGTAAGTCTGCGATATTCCCGAAGGGGGTAATGATTGGTACAATAGCGGGTTATTCCGTGGATAATAAAACAGGATTTTGGGATATTTCAGTTGAATTAAGTGAAAAAATGGGAGCTTTGAACAAAGTTTACGTCGTAAAAAATCTTAAAAAAGCTGAGGTGCAAAAAATTCAGGATACAATGCAAGCTGTAATAAAAAAGGAAAATGATTAGCAGGACTTTATTTACGGACATCTTAATCATGATTTTTCTGGTTGCATTACAAATTTTTGTATTGAACAGGATTACCTTTTTCGGGAAATATACCCCAGTGCTGTATCCTGTGTTTGTCATGTTTTATCCTTTTTTCAGAAATAAATTTCAGTTTTTGGCTTTAAGTTTTCTGATCGGATTGTCGGTAGACGCGTTCCTCTATTCATGGGGAATCAATGCATTTGCAACGACTTTGATTGCTTATTTCAGAACCTTGATTTTCAGAACATCTACAGATACTTCCACAGACTTTTTCTCTTTCCAGTCTCTGCAATGGGGACAATTTTTACTGTTTTTATTCTCCAGTATCTTTTTACATCAGCTTTTAGTACAATATATAGAGTTCTTTAAGTTTAGTAGGTTTTTTGAAATATTATTTAATGTATTGGTAACTAGTGTAATTTCGTTTATATTTATAGTTATTTACGCATTAATATTTAAAATCAAACAAAAAGTTTGAATACACGATACTTTAAAATCTTTTCCGTCCTTGTCACAATTGCCTTGATTTTCGTGGCAAGACTGGCTTATTTGCAGTTATTTACAGACCGTTATGCTTTAAATGCGGCCAATACTTCCATTAAAATTGAATACGTTATTCCGCAGAGAGGAGTAATTTTTGACAGAAATGGAAAAATCATGGTAGGAAACCAACCCGCCTATGAAATATCATTCACACAAGCTTTAATGAAACCCGATTTTGATACCATTGGTTTTTGTAATTTAATGAAAATCCCAAAAACTGATTTTATTAATAAGATAAAGACAATCAAAAAAGAAAAATATTATTCCAAACTGAATCCCATGACCTTCATGAAAGACCTTAGCAGGGAAGATATTGCAAGGGTTCAAGAAATTATATTTAAATATCCCGCTTTCAGTATTGTACAAAGACCTCAGAGACAATATGAAGTCTCTACTTCCGGAAACCTTCTAGGATATACAAGTGAAGTAAATGAAAGGGAAATTAAAAAAGATTCAATCTATTATCTACCGGGAGATTTCATCGGAAAATCAGGGGTTGAGAAATCTTATGAAAAAGAGCTTCGAGGTGTAAAAGGAATGAAATATATCCAGAAAGACATCAAGCTTCGAAATATTGGTTCTTATAAAAATGGAACATTGGATAAAGATGTAATCACGGGAAAGGATATTACATTAACGATCGACTATGACTTACAAAGAATGGCCGAAGAAATGCTCGTTAACAAGCACGGAGCAATTGTTGCCATTGACCCAAATAATGGTGAAGTTCTGGTAGCTGCAACCGGACCAGATATTGACCCAAATCTTTTCACAGGCCCTAATAAGTCTAAAAACCTGTATGCTCTTTCAAAAGATACAATTTATGAAAATAAGCCGACGTTTGACAGGTCGCTTCAGGCAGCTTATCCTCCGGGGTCAACTTTCAAGTTATTAACAGCTTTATCTGCACTGCAGATGGGCGTAATGGATGAAAAAACTATTTTTCCTTGTGGAGGAGGGTTTTATTATAGAGGACTGAGAATTAAAGGACATGGCGGGGCAGATCCACTGATTCCGGCCATCCAGGTTTCCAGTAACTGCTATTTTTCGTATGCTTATTTAGCAATTTTAAATAAATATCCGGGAAATCCTTCAAAAGGTGTAGATGAATGGAAAAAAATCATGAGTAGCTTCGGTGTAGGCGAATTTTTAAATAATGACTTTGCGGTTGGAGCTAAAGGCAGAATCCCTTCCGGAGAGTTCTACGAAAAAAGAATGGCTACAATTCTTAAGGCAAGCGGTTCCACCAAAGATCCTAAAAACTGGGATCCTCTGGCTACCGGAGCCGTTTTCAACGGAATGGGGCAGGGCGATGTATTGGTAACACCTCTTCAATTGGCCAACTATGTTGCAGCTATTGCAAACAAAGGCTGGTATTATACTCCACACATCGTAAAATCCATTGACGGAAAACCGAATCCTGATCCAAAATTTAAAAAGAAACACCAGACTTTAGTTGATAAAAAACATTTTGAACCTGTATTAAAAGGAATGGAAGCCGTAGTTTTAAGAGGTACGGCGCACGGTTTGAAATCAAATGACTTTACTCAATTAGCGAAAACAGGTACAGCACAGGTTCCGCAAGGAAAAGATAATTCTATTTTTGTGTTAATTGCTCCGGCAGATAAACCTAAGATTGTTGTGGCGGCCGTAATGGAGCACGCGGGATTCGGAGCTACATGGGCCGGGCCTGCGGCAACGGTAATTGCAGAAAAATATATTACTGGAGATTTAAAGCGTGAGAATCTTTACAAAAAAATGACATCAGCCAGCTTTATGCCGGAATATAAAAGGCAATGGGTTGTCGATTTGAAACGTAAAGGATTGTACAAAGATCCAGCTTTGGATTCCGTAAAACAAAAAAAAATTCAGGATAGTCTTAATTTTATTAAAGAACAAAAAGTAAAGCTGCAGAAACAGATAGACCTCGAAACAAAGAATAAAAATACAAAACCTGCTAAGCCATGAAATGGACAGAAGGAATAGATAAATTAGGTCTTGGACTGTATTTCCTGCTTTGCGTTTTTGCTATAGCAAACATCTACAGTGTGGATCAGAAATTAGGAGAAAAGCAATTGATTTTCTTCTGTATTTCTTTGTTTGTAGGATTGGTCATTTTTGTGGGGCGAAGCAAGTTCTTCGAGAATATGGCGGGTATTATTTATATCGGAGGTGTATTGCTTCTGATTGGGCTTTTTCCTTTTGGTAAAGAAATCCTCGGGCAGAAAAACTGGTACAAATTCGGAAGCTTTACCATGCAGCCGGTGGAATTTGCAAAGATCGGAACTGCTTTGATGCTGGCCAATTACGTTTCGGGACCTGAATTTAATTTAAGCAACAGAAAATCGCTTTTAACAACATTAGCTATTGTCGGAATTCCGGCAGTGGTTGTCCTTGCTATTCCGGATGTAGGCTCCATGTTGGTTTTCATAGCGTTTTTTATTGCATTATACCGTGAGGGACTAAGTGGAATTCTTTTCGGTATCGGATTCCTTTTTGCCGGCGTTTTCCTAATTTCTCTGGCGATAAATCCAATTTATGTGTCTGGAACCATTATCCTGATTATCGGCGGCTGGATTGCCCTGAATTATTATAAAATGTCTTGGAATGTCATTTCAATTTCGGGAATTGTAGGCTCGATTATACTTTTGTGCGGATTGGCTTTTGGTTCGCCATATATTTTAACCAAACTACCGAAGCACCAAAGAGAACGGATTGAGGTGTTATATAAAGGTGAGAAAGCTTTTAGAGATACTTCCGGTTATAATTTACTTTATTCAAAAACGGCAATCGGTTCTGGCGGTCTTTTAGGAAAGGGTTATCGTGAAGGATCGGTGACTCAGGGGAAATTTGTTCCAGAGCAGGAAACCGATTATATTTTCTGTACGGTAGGCGAAGAATGGGGCTTTGCAGGAAGTGCAATTCTCATTCTTTGTTATATGATTTATATCGGGAGGGTTTACTATCTCGCGGAACAGCAGAAATCTACTTTTAATCGTGTTTTCGGATATTGCTTTGCTTCCATTCTGTTAATGCACTTTACGATCAATTTAGGAATGGTTATGGGGCTTTTTCCTACGGTTGGGATTCCATTGCCTTACTTCAGTTATGGGGGGAGTTCATTGCTTGCCTTTTCGATCATGACTTTTATTTTCTTTAAATTAAATTATTCGGATAAGAATAGTTTGGTATAGAAAGTTGGAAGTTGGGGAGTGGAAGTTTATATTATTCTACTTTAGTTTATATCTAAATAAATCTACGTAATCTGCAAAATCAGCGAGAGATATACTTTTAATTTAAATCATAAAGTCTTATGAAAGAATCATATATTCTAGATCAAACTTTCGAAAATGCAGACTTTTCCCAAATTCAAAAAGGCGAATACGAAAACTGTACCTTCACAAATTGCAATTTTGAATATTCAGATCTTTCCGGATATAATTTTAATGATTGTGAATTTATCGGTTGTAATCTGAGCATGGCAAAACTGTTTTCGACGGCATTCCGAGATGTGAATTTTAAGGAATGTAAAATGCTTGGATTGCAGTTTAATGATTGTAATGAATTCGGATTGTCATTTAAGCTTGAAGGCTGCGCTTTGAATAATTCTATTTTTTATAAGACTTCAATGAAGAAAACTATTTTTAAAAATTCAAGATTAATAGAAGCTGATTTCACAGAATGCGACTTATCTAATGCTGTCTTCACTAGCTGTGATCTTTCCGGAGCTGTTTTCGATAATACAAACCTTGAAAAAACAGATTTCAGGACTTCTTTCAACTATTCAATAGCCCCTTCAAAAAACCGGCTTAGAAAGGCTAAATTTTCGCTTTCAGAAGTCTACGGTCTTCTCCATACTTTCGATATTGAGATTGATAAGAATGGATGAATTTGAGACTGGGAGGTTTTAACCGATCTTGGCTGATGTTCCCAAAATCAGCACTTCAAAATGCAAACAATAAAAAAACCATCAAAAATCTTGATGGTTTCATTATTTAAATCTATTATTAAAATTAAAAATTTGTTCCGTTGGATATACTTGTAGAAGCAAAATTATTGTAAGTCTCTCCGTTTTCGTTAATCATTCTTTTTCCGAACCTGTATTTAGGACCCCAGTAAGAGTCATTAAGCGAAGAAATCATTACTCCTCTTGAAGTTGCTGCGTGAATAAACTTCACCTCACCATCTTCTGTTACACTTTCTACAATACCAACGTGAGAAATTCTTCTTCCATGAGAAAAGAAAATCAAATCTCCTTTCTTAAGGTTATCTTTTTCAATTCTTTCACCTTCCTGAGCCTGAGACGCTGCTACTCTTGGTAAACTAAGGCCTGCCGCTGCCCCAAAAACTGAAAGAACAAAAGCTGAACAGTCGATACCGTTTCTTGTCATCCCCCCATATCTGTAAGGTGTTCCAAGATAAGTTTCTGCTTCTGTAAGGATATTGTCAATGGTTTTATTATATCTGATTGCTTTTGCAACCTCAGAATTTTTGATTGTATTTTTTGCGTTGGCAATAGAAGCTGCTTTTTCAGCAAGGAATGAATTGATCAGCTGCTGCTTATCTATCTCCATTTTCTTTGTATCTATAGAAGCTAGTTTGGCATCTGTTTTGTATCCTTTAATGTAAGTTGCTGGTTTTGAAACTACATAGTTTGTAACGCATGATTGTAACGACATTGTAGATACGAAAGCAACTAAATAAAACAAAACTCTTTTCTTCATATATATTTGATTATCCGTGTTAAAAAAAGGAATACTTATTTTCAAAAGCACTACAAAAATATGTATTCCAAATAAAAGGGCTTTGATTATGATTATTATCAGGTTCTGTTTTTAACACATTTTAACATATTGTTTAAGTATGTTAAAAAAAAACAAACCGCAACGGCCTATTTTTGGTGAGTGTGCGGTTTTTTTTATTAAGATTTTTTAACAAAATACTTCGATTTTCTTCTATAAATGAGAGTTTCAGATTTGAGCTCTAATTTTTTCAAACTGTTAATAAATCAAAAAAACTCCCCGGAAATACCGAAGAGTTTCACTAATATGGAACTTTACAACTGTTATTTTGTAAACAGCATTTCTCTGTATTTTGTCATTGGCCAAAGCTCATCATCTACCATCATCTCAAGATCATCCGAAGCTTCCCTGATGGAATCAAATAATGGTTTAACCTTATTACAGTAATCTTCTGCCTGCTTCTGGCTATCAGAAACCGCTTTTGCTGCTTCTCTGGCTTTAATTAGGTCTTCAACACCTAATTTGATCTTAGATACATTTTCAGAGATGCTTGCAATTAAGCTCATCTGTTCTTTTGCTAAAGATTTGAATTCTTTATCTCCGAAAATTTCTTTAAGACCTTTTACGTTTTCGATCAGTCTGTTTTGATAGTTTAAAGCTGAAGGAATGATGTGGTTTCTTGCAATATCACTTAACACTCTTGCTTCAATATCGATCACAGTAGAATATTTTTCTAATTTGATTTCATTTCTAGCCTCAACTTCTCTGTGTGTGAAAATTCCCATTTCTTCGTAAAGAGCCAAGAATTTTTTATCCATTTCTTGTTTAAGAGCTTCAGGAGTAGTTTTCAAGTTGTTCAAACTTCTCTTTTTGGCTTCTTTTGCCCAATCATCAGAATATCCATCACCTTCAAACATGATATTTTTACACTGCTTGATGTACTCTCTCAATACGTTGAAGATTGCTTCGTCTTTTTTAAGACCAGTTTCAATTAATGCATCAACTTCTTTTTTGAAATCGTTTAATTGTTTAGCGGCGATGGTATTCATTACCGTCATCGATTCTGCGCAGTTTGCTGAGGAGCCTACTGCTCTGATCTCGAATTTATTTCCAGTAAATGCAAATGGAGAAGTTCTGTTTCTGTCGGTATTATCCAACAAGATTTCAGGAATTTTTCCAACAACATTCAATTTTAATTCAGTTTTTTCTTCAGGAGAAAGTTTTCCGTTGGTTACTTTTTCAAGTTCTTCCAACACGCTGAACAATTGGCTTCCAATGAATACAGAAATAATTGCTGGTGGAGCTTCGTTTGCACCCAATCTGTGGTCATTGCTTGCAGATGCGATACTTGCTCTTAAAAGATCAGCGTATTCGTGAACTGCTTTAATTGTATTAACGAAGAACGTTAAGAACTGTAAGTTTTTCTTAGGATTTTTTCCCGGGCTTAAAAGGTTTTCACCGGTATCAGTTGCCAAAGACCAGTTGTTATGCTTTCCACTTCCGTTTACTCCTGCGAATGGTTTTTCGTGGAATAAAATATGGAAGTGATGTCTGTGAGCGATTCTTGCCATAATGTCCATCAACAAAGAGTTGTGGTCTACAGCAACGTTTACTTCTTCAAACATTGGAGCCAGCTCGAATTGGTTTGGTGCAACCTCGTTGTGTCTTGTCGTTACAGGAATACCTAATTTCATACATTCGATTTCCAACTCTTTCATGAAGTTCATTACCCTTGTAGGAATTGAACCGAAATAATGGTCATCCAATTGCTGTCCTTTTGCAGGAGAATGTCCTAGCAAAGTTTTCCCAGTTAATACAAGGTCTGGACGAGATTGATATAATGCTGAATCTACCAAGAAATATTCTTGCTCCCAACCTAAAGTAGGAGTTACTTTCGTTACGTTTTTGTCGAAATACTGCATTACGTTGGTTGCAGCTTCGTCTACCGCGTTCAATGCTCTTAAAAGAGGCGCTTTATAATCTAAAGTTTCTCCGGTATAAGAGATGAAAATGGAAGGAATACAAAGTGTAGTTCCCATAATAAATGCCGGAGATGTAGGATCCCAGGCTGTATAACCTCTCGCTTCGAAAGTGTTTCTGATACCTCCATTCGGGAAAGAAGATGCATCTGGCTCCTGCTGAATCAATAAGTTTCCGCTGAATCTTTCAATTGCTCTTCCTCCTTCTATCGGAGTGAAGAATGAATCATGCTTTTCTGCAGTACTTCCTGTTAATGGCTGAAACCAGTGAGTGTAGTGAGTTACCCCTTTGCTCATTGCCCAGTCTTTCATTGCTACCGCTACTTGGTCTGCAATGTGTCTTTGGATTTTAGTTCCTTTTTTCATTGCATCCAAAATAGATTGGAATGCTTCTTTTGTTAAATATTCTCTCATTGTTTCTTCTGAGAAAACATTCTGACAGAATAATTCTGACAATTTTACAGGAACTTCAACGGAATTATCTCTTCTAAAGTCCTTGAATGGTAAAGTTTCTAACGCTTTGAATCTTAAAGTTGACATATTAGATTAATTTTTACTAGACAAATTTACAAAAAAAATGAATTGAAAAATTTTTTACCCCAAAAATTTAAGGGGTGTTTTGAAATTTAACTAGATTATTAACGTTGATTTGAATTTTGATAGGGGTGAAATGGGTTTCAATACTTAATTTTGAATTTTTCGTTAATTAAAAACGATTCTCTGAAAAAATATACTATATAATTAGGATAGAATTTATGAAATTAGAACGGATGTACTCTAATTTTCTTCCACTGTTATTCTGAACAAAGTGAAGAATCTCTTAATTACAATAATTCCATACAGTGTCATTCCGGTAGGAATCTAAATATAGTATTAGGAAGAATACGGAAAGATTCGAGCCTGGATGCTTTCAGCACGACAAACTTTGTGGAAATGCGTTTTAAGATTGCTTCTTTACTTCGTTCAGCGCAATAATATTAATGAATGTAAAGATTATGTTAAATTGCTTATTAAAAATAAATTGAGCGGAGATTTTGTATATTTGTGTGAAATTTATTTTATGACAAATTCTAGAGCAAGAGAAACAACGGAAGCAATTGAAAGATTGTATATTTCTATGAGACACCTCTTTTACAGAGGTTTTTTTAAACCCAGCGGTGTTTCAGGAGAGAGCATAAGAAGTTTGTTAAAAACCATTAATCCTGAGATTTACGGAAGCATGAATATTCCGAGCAAACTGGAGCTGGATGGTTTGATGTATGTGTTGGACAGGCTTCCGGAGGGAATTGAAGAATGCGCTTTTATTCATCTGACATCGGATGAGGGGTTTGATAAAGGAAGTTTCGAACCTATTGTTCCTAAAAAGAGAAGAAGAAATTGTTACAGAATCGACGAACACCAAATGAATATTGAAGTTCTTTTGGGTCGTTCAGAGATTTATGATATTCTTACACACCTTACATTTTTATTTATAGAAGCAGACAAAGTGAGAAATCTGGCTTTCATCCAAGATGAAAACTGGAAACCGACACGTGCTTTTAAAATTATCGAAGAGGTGGTAAAAGGCGAAAAGAAATTCAGCAGAAAGGAAAAAGAGGTAGCTTTAATTCATTTGTCTTCATTAATAGGAAGAACTTTTGAAGAAACATTAAATGCTTACAATACTTTCGGAGACGACAATAATCCGGATCGTTTATTTAAAATCATCTACAACTTAGGAAAAGTAAGTCTGGAAGATGCAAAACAGACGAGAGAAAGAGAAATTCATTTCAGTTCTATCTTAAAGGAAAGAGTCGGACACCATTATTTTGGAGAAAAATGGGCGAATAAAGTGAAAGATGTTTTATTTGAAAACAATCTTCACATGCGTCCTTTACACATTATTTCTGCAAATATGCACTCAGTGAAAAATATGCTGTATGCAAATGATGCTTTAAAGAAAAAAGATAACAACGAAGTAGATTACAAACTGTACGGAGAAATTTCTGATAAAAAAGAACTTCGTGATAAAGTTTCTAAATATGCATTGGAAGAAGGTTTAATTTATATTAATGACAAGAGCGGAAGTAATATTGATGTTCAGATCATTGATTTAAGCAAAACCAATCTTAAAAATACCCCCTTCCACAGTATTAAGTTTGGCGGAGATGATGTAATTATGGTTTTCGATTACGCTTTCGGTGAACAGGCTTATGAGGTAATGGACGAATTATTAAGACCTTACGAACATAAAGGAGAAGTTTACATGATGAAAGTAAAATCTGTTTCCATTATGGGTAAAGCGGGAATTTTGGCAGGTGGAAAAGGTGATATTATGATCCCGACTTCGCATATTTTTGAAGGAACGGCAGATAATTACCCTTTTGAAAATGCTTTAAAAATGGCAGATTTCCACGACGATGAATTAAAGGCTTTCGAAGGTCCGATGATTACGGTTTTAGGAACATCGCTTCAAAACAGAGATATCCTTTCTTATTTTATGAATACTTCTTGGAAAGCTATTGGTCTTGAAATGGAAGGGGCTCATTACCAAAAAGCAATTCAGGTGGCGTCTAAAATCAGACATCATATTTCACCGGATCTGTTTGTGATGTATGCGTATTATGCTTCGGATAATCCTTTGGAAACGGGAAGTACACTTTCTTCAGGCGGTTTAGGTTTAACAGGTGTAAAACCAACGTATCTTATTACTTTAAGAATCTTAGAAAAGATTTTACAAAGCGGAAAGAAAGAAGTTTCTGCTAAAAAATAAATTGATTATTTCAATTAATAATTTAATCCTTCAAGGTTTCAAAACTTTGAAGGATTTTTGTTTGTGTTTAAGAAAACTTATCTTTAAGAAAATTAAAAGAAAATGAACACAACATCACAATTAGCCAAAAGATTTCGGGAAGTTATGTTGGATGGTTTATGGATTGCGAATACCAATTTTAAAGATCAGCTTAAAGATGTGACTTGGGAGCAGGCAACCACAAAAGTTGGTTCTTTAAACACCATTGCCATGCTTACTTTTCATATTGATTATTATATTGTTGGATTAATTAATGTTTTTGAAGGAGGTGAATTAGAAATCAGAGATCAATATAGTTTTGATCTTACTCTGATTGAATCTCAGAAGCAGTGGGAGAGTCTTTTAGGTAAACTTTGGAATGATTCTGAAAATTTCGCAAAAATACTAGAACAAATGTCTGATTCTAAAATGAATGATGTTTTTGTCGATGAAAAGTACGGAACATATTTAAGGAATATCGATGGCATGATTGAACATGCATATTATCATTTAGGACAAATTACTTTGATTAAAAAATTTTTGGTATAAACAACAAATTAGACTAATTTTTTTCACGAATCATACGAATTTATTTATGTTTAAATTGTGTAAAGATTTGTGATATTCGTGCTAAATTTTAATCTCTCGCAGATTGAGCAAATCTCGCAGATGTTTGAGTAAAATAAATTCTGCGTAATCTGCAAAATCAATGAGAGAAATTTAATAATCAAATAGGTTAATCTAACCCAAAACTTCAATAATAACTCCACATTTGAGGTTCTTATTTAAATTACATACCTTTAGAAAAAATAAAAAAGGTCAAATGAAAAAATCGACAGCAATCCTGTTTGCGTTTATCATTTCTCAGTTTCAGGCTCAGCAAGGGGCTTATTATCAGCAGAGTGCGAAGTACAAGATGGACATAGATGTAAACGCTGAAAAATTTACTTACGAAGGAAAACAAACATTAGAATACACCAATAATTCACCCGACGAGCTTAATGTTGTTTATTTCCATTTGTATTGGAATGCCTTTAAGCCCAATTCCATGATGGATCAAAGAGTGGCTTCTAAAGGAAAAAATGGAGATTCAAGATTGCAGAAAGACGGCGTTTCAAGATTAGCTTCCATTCCGAAAGATCAGGAAGGCGCACAAAATATTCACTGGATCAGACAGAACGGAAAAGATTTAAAGTTTGAAGTTCAGGAAACAATCATGAAAGTGTATCTGGCAGAACCGATTAAGCCCAATTCCACGGCAATTTTCACAATGGATTGGGATGCTGTAATTCCTCAACAAATCAGAAGAAGCGGAAGAAATAACAAAGAAGGTGTTGATATGACAATGACGCAATGGTATCCGAAAATCGCAGAATATGACTACGACGGATGGGCAACTTTCGATTATATCGGAAGAGAATTTCATGAGCCGTTTTCAGATTTTGATGTGACCATTAAAATCAACAAAGACTATGTAGTAGGAGCAGGAGGAATTCTTGAAAACTCGACAGAAGTAAAAGGCTACGATACAAATGCAAAAATCAAGGCTGATAAAAATAAATCAATATGGCGATGGACGGCGAAAAATATGCTTGATTTTGCCTGGAGTGCAGATAAAGATTATGTTGTGAAAAGCTTTGATGTTCCGCAAGGCCCGAAAGTTTTCATGGTATATCAAAATAATGATAAAACAAAGGTTTGGGAGCAGGCTCAGCCATACATAACGAAATATTTCCAGCTGATGAACTCTCATTTCGGAAAATATATCTATCCGACTTACGCATTCATTCAAGGTGGAGATGGTGGAATGGAATACGGGATGTGTACGATGATTTTAGGTGAAGCAAAAGACATTAAAGACTTGATGGGCTTAATGGCTCACGAAGGAGCACACTCCTGGTATCAGCAGATGCTGGCGACAAACGAATCGATGCGCCCGTGGATGGATGAAGGGTTTACAAGCTATGCAGAATCATATGTCATGTCTCAATTGTTTCCAAAAGATCTTCCCAATCCGTTTATGGAAAAGCTAAATGCATACAGAGATTTCATTAAAAAAGGAATCGAAGAACCTGCAGTCTGGCTGGGCGATCACCATGATAATGGAACTTCCTATACTTATGCTTCTTATGTGAAAGGAGAGCTGTATTTGGTACAGCTGGGGTATATCATGGGCGAGCAGAATTTAGCCGAAACATTAAAGCAGTATTATGATCAATGGGCAATGAAACATCCGTCTGATAGAGATTTCCTGCATATCGCACAGAAAGTTTCGGGAATGGATCTGAAATGGTTCCAGAATTATTGGATCAATACCACAAAAACCATCAATTACGGAATCAAAGAAGTAAAATACGATGCAAAATCCACAACCATCACATTAGTAAATAATGGAGGAGTTCCGATGCCGATTGATTTTAGTGTGATGACCACGGATAAGAAAATCGTAACCTACCAGATTCCTTTAAATATGACGCATACATGGAAAGAAAAAGATGCCTACGGAGAGTTTAAAACAATGCCTTACTGGCCTTGGACACAGAAGGAATACATGATTACGATTCCTTATACAAAATCACAATTGTCCGTTCTGGGAATTGATTTCAGCCAGAGAATTGCTGATGTGAATATGGAAGATAATTTTGTTGAAGTGAAATAATTATACTTGAATAGTGAAATAAAATCCCGCAGATAAACTACGGGATTTTTTATCAGGTTATTTATTTAAAACCCGGCTATCAGTTGGGAACAAACCTTGTGTTCGTCGCGTCAAAATTTAATTTTTAATAAGAAACTAATTCGCAATTCTTCTTAAAATCCTTAATTTTAATCCCTAAAACTAAATAGGCTTAATATGTTAATAAAAAGCTCTATTCGAAAAACAAATAAATGAATTCAATTGTAATAAACATAGGAAACAGCAATATCAGATTCGGGCTTTTTGATGATGACAATTGTGATATTTCGTGGATAATCAATACGAAACCTTACAGAACGGCGGACGAATTGTATGTCCAGATGCTTATGCTGTACCAGACTTATAAGGTTGAACCTAAAGAAATCAACAAAGTAATTATCGGATCAGTTGTTCCCCAGCTTACCAAAGTAATGAGCTCCGCAATCAAGAAAATCCATGGGATACTTCCTGTCATTGTTGATAGAAACACTCCTTCCGGAGTACAGGCAAAGTCTAAGCAGATGGGAACGGATATCTATGCAAATCTCGTTGCTGCCCATAATATGTATCCGGACAGAAAAAAAATTGTGCTTGATTTTGGTACCGCTCTTACAGCAAGCTGTGTTGCTGAAAACGGGGAAACATTGGGGGTAATTATTGCTCCAGGGATTGTAACAGCTTTAAATTCATTGATCAGTCAAACCGCACAGCTTCCGGAAATCGAGCTGAAAAAACCCAAAACGGTTTTAGGCCTGGATACGGTAACCTGTATGCAAAGCGGTATGGTATACGGATTTCTTGGTATGGTGGAAGGATTTATTGACAGAATTAATAATGAGGTGAATGATGGCTGTTTTGTAGTTGCCACCGGGGGAGTTTCTCATGTGTATAAGCCTTTAACGGACAAAATCCATGTCATGGACAGGCTTCATACCCTGAAAGGACTTTATTTTTTGGGAAAAGATATCTGAAAAATTTATTTAATTAAAAGCTAAAGTTTGTCATAGAAATCGGAATGACAAACTGAAAAAGAAGCAAATATCTTGATATGTCTATATTCTATTGTAAAAAATGAATATTAACGTTTAGACTTAAAAAATTCCTTAACAATTGAAGAACATTCGTTTTCCATAATGCCGGTAACGATTTCTGTTTTGGGATGAAGGGAAAGTTTTTTATTGATAAAGCCTCTCTGCTCGTCTCTGGCACCAATAACCACTTTCGAAATCTGCGCCCAGGAAAGTGCTCCTGAACACATTACACAGGGTTCTAAAGTTACATACAAGGTGCAGTCTTTTAAATATTTTCCTCCCAAAAAATTAGCTGCAGAAGTAATTGCCTGCATTTCCGCATGAGCGGTAACGTCATTCAACGTTTCGGTGAGGTTGTGGGCTCTTGCAATAACACGGTTGTTTGAAACTACTACACATCCTATGGGAACCTCCTCTTTTTCTAGTGCAGTTTCGGCTTCACTTAGAGCCATTTTCATGAAATATTCGTCGGTAAACATTTATTCAAAATTCATGGTTAGGGGCAGCGTGTAACGATATCTTACTGCATTCCCTTTAAAAATGGCGGGGGAAAATTTTTCTGAAATGGAATATAATGCAATTTCTGCCTGTCTGTTGAATGTAAAATTGTCTCCCAATGCATGAACATTGCTGATGGAACCATCTTTTTCCACGATAAAAGCCACATCTGTTTTTACAGTTTTTGTTTCAGAATATACCCCGTCTGTATAAAAAATATTGGTAACTTCTTGTCTGAGGGCATTCAGACCACCGGGATAGTCGGCGGATTTATCTGTTACCGGTACAAAATCGGATATATTTCCTGATTTCAGTGCCTTGCTGTGAATGTTATTAAGGTCTTCAAGATTTTTTATTTTTACCAAAGCCCCGATAAGGGCTACGTTTTCTATGCTGTCCATCTTTTTCATGAAAAACATAAAATCATTCTTTACAGCATCTTTGGAAAGAAGGTCCTTTTCTGCCAGGTACTTTTTCTGGAACTCATTATTAAGCAAAACTCTGTGGTGATTATAATAATTCTTTACATTCTTAAACTCTTCCTGCTGAGAAAAACAGAGGAAAGAAATAAGAAAAAAAAGTAAAAGAAATAGCGATCTCAATATGATATATTTATGTAAATGTAATCAAAAAATCTTAAACTATTCAGTTTTCAGATAATTGTTCAGCGACTCCTGGAGATGGGTCCGGATTTCTTCAACTAACCCTTTTGGTTCCAATACCTGAACTTCTTTTCCGTACGAAAGGATCTCCTGCATGAAGTCGTAAGTGGGATGTAGGAAAAATTCGAAAAATATCTCGTCCGGCGTTTCTTTTGCTTCTTTCTGGGACTGATGAAGCGGAAAGCTTTTAATATACTCTCCCTGATGGCGGCTGCATTTCAACACAATTTTCTGAGGATGCTGCTCGGCAAGATTCATAACCCCGAAGGCATTTTTAAAATGCTCCCTGAAATTGTATTTGTATTTTTCTCTAAACTGTTTGTCGTTTACATCGAGATAATTAATCCTGTCTAATCCGAATGATTTTAAAATTTTATCTTTCGTGTCAATAGCGATGAGGTACCATCTGCCTTTGGATTCTTTCAAGGCTAAAGGATGAACTTTTCGGGAAGTCATCAGCTTGTTTTTGTAATTGTAATGCTCGAAAGAGATAATTCTTTTGTTCCTGATAGCGAAGAAAAGATCGTAGAAATGTTCTACTCCGGTAGGTTTTCTGCTTTCAAAAAAGATAAAGTCTGAAAAATTGGGATGAAGGTTAAGCGCATTGCTTACCTGGAAAGATTCGAGTAATTTCTGATTGTATTCATCTACTTCCATAATGGGGCGGCTTTCGATATAATACCGGTTATCACCTTTCTTTTTATTGTGAATGGAAAGATTAAAAAGGTCAGAAATCTCACGGATATCCCTCTGCAAGGTACGAATGGAATAGCTGGTGATCCCTGCATCCTGAAATTCGAAAGAGTTGAGTAGATAGTCCTCCAGCTGCGAATAGGTAGCCGGAGAACTTTCTAATCTTTTTATAATTAAGGCATATCTTGTCAGGTAAAAATCTTTTTTCATTACTAAAGTTTCTACTGCAAATATATGGGCTTAATGCGACAAACAGTGTCGTGTTTTATTTTTGTGAATAAGTTTATTAAAGGGGGATTAATAAGTTATTGTACGAATATCATTTGTTTTCACTATTTCTCCTTCTTTAAGGAAAATTTTAACTTTACCTGCATAATCCGAATTCGTTTCCAAATAAAAATAGCCACTTTCAATTTCTACTAAAAGGCTATTTATTTTTACATTTTCATTAGATAATGGCCACTTCCATTTAATAAATCTTTTCTTCAATGATCTCGTTGCCGGAATCATCTTTGAAAAAATTTTCAATGTCATTGAGATAGTTTTCGTAGTCCATCTCGGCATTTTCGATGTCGCTCCAGTCAATAATATAAAGGTCTTCATCGAACATAATATCTGAATTGTGATTTGGTGTTTCCATGTTTTTTGTAATTGATTTGGTGGTAAAATTTGAATAGAGTTCAGGCTGTTCAACATTTTATCAATGATGAAATTCAAGGTTGTTTTTTTAAGTTTTAATTATTGTTTTGTGCTTGGCTTTTATTCCAAAGATAGAAGTGGGAAACGACAAAACTTGACGTGTATGAGAATTTTCTTTAATTTTAAAATATAATTAAAAAAACTTATATCTGTCGATTATAAGTTGAAAAGCTTATATTTTATTTTTAATTAATTTCTGAACAATTTGATTTAAGATTTCTCTGTTATCATCAATATAACTCAATCCTGCCTGTATCAGATTTTCAATATTTGCTCTTCTTACGTTGTCCATCGCGGGTGAAGCGTTCTTCAACGAAGGATTTAGTCGATAATAATTCTTCTGGTTTCTCAATCCCAATGTCTGGAACATCTGGCAAAGCTGATAATTCACTATTTCCGCATTAGCAGACATTAAAATATCTACAATGGGACTTACCCAGCCAATTTTTCCAGCTTTTTGCAGCTTTCGGAAAGGATAAGGCTTTGATTCAATTCCTGTTCCGATGGAAACAACGATCATGTCGTTCACATTCGGATGGTTGGCCTTTTGGTGATTCTTAAAAACCTCTGCAAAAGGAATTTTTCTGGCTTCGGCATAAGCGCAAAGGGCCGGATTATTGGCAAACATTCCGCCGTCAATAAGGCTAAAAATCTGTCCGTATTCCGATTTGATCTGCACCGGACTAAAGTACGTCGGCGCTGCAGAAGTTGCCCTGCAGACATCTTTTACATAGAAATTGTCTGTGCTTAAACTTGCTTTCCATGAGTTGAAAATTTTCGCTCTTCTGTTTTCAATATCATAGCTTGTTATTAAACATGGTTTTATTAATTCTTTTAATTCTAAATTTCCAAAAAAATCATTCAAATTTTTTTCAAGCTCATCCTGGGAGATTTTTTCATTGATCAATCCGAACGGATTTACCAAACGTTCCCAAAAAGAAACTTGGAATATGTCGCCACCTTTTTCAGCGTACAATTCTAGCCCTTTCTGGATAGAATATTTTGCCTTCCGGTGTTCATTGGGACATAGAATAATAGATGCAATAAGACCGCCTGTGCTGCTTCCCGCAACAAGGTCGAAATAATCCCCAAGCTTTGCGCCCGGATGATCATAAACTTGCAGTTGTTCTTCTATGTAGCGCAGAATAATGCAGGTGATAATTCCCCTGATTCCGCCCCCGTCTAAAGAAAGAATGGATGTCTTTTTCATGTGATTTTACTTTATCTTAAGAAAATTACCAGACAACTTTAGACAACTAAAAACCAATAGATTTCCGAAAAAAGACTATTGGTTATAGCTTTTATGAGAGCTGCTTTTGGTGATTTCCTGTAAAGCAAAGATAGGCCGGGGAAGCGACAGAAGTTGGCGTATAAAAAATAAATTCAAATAAGTGAGAATTAAAGTATCGCATAGTTTTCCTTGTCTCGAGGCATCTTAGAGAGTATTCTCCAGCTTACCTTTCGTGATTCTTCCGATGGTATAAAGTTTTTCCTGCTCTTCAAAGCTTTGCAGCCCTGCGTAATTCTTATTTTTGCTTTTCCGGTGAGTGCTTCGTCGTATGCTTTAATAATCTGCTTTATCTCTTCTCTTACGGAAGGATGTAGTTTCTCGATTCTTTGTAATGTTACTTTATCCATATTAATATTTTTAGTGTTTTGGAAAGCGAAGTTATAGTAGCAATACGACAAAACTTGACGTAATATTTAGTAATTTAATATATTGATAATAAGGTGATTAATTGTAGTGTTAAAATTCAAATTAAACATAATAATCTACTTTAAAAGTTATAATTTTGTGTATTGAATATTCAATTTTTCGTCATGTATGCTTTAGTGGATTGTAACAATTTTTTCGTTTCCTGTGAACGTACGCTGGATCCGGAACTCAAGAGCAGGCCCGTTGTGGTACTTTCCAATAACGACGGATGTGTTGTGTCCAGAAGTAAAGAAGCGAAGGATTTGGGAATCCCAATGGCAGCTCCCGCTTTTAAATATAAAGAGATATTTAAGAAATATGATGTAAAATGTTTTTCTGCAAAATTTGAATTATATAACCATAAAAGCCAACAAGTTATAGATATTTCAACGGCTTATGTTGATAAAGACTATGAAGTATATTCAATTGATGAGTTATTCCTTGATTTTAAAACTTTTAAATACATCAATATTTATGAGTATTGTACTAAAATTAAAGATGAAATTTTGGAAAAAGAAAATATTCCTGTAAGTATCGGCATCGCTCCAACAAAAACACTTTGTAAAGTAGCTAATAGGATTGTAAAGGATTTCCCTGAAAAGTTCAATGGTGTGTATATTTTAGACACTCCCGAAAAAATTGAAAAAGCATTAAAATGGCTGAATATCGGGGATGTTTGGGGAATCGGAAGACGTTTAGCTGTAAAAATGGACGAAAATGGGGTTTATAAAGCTTGGGATCTTTTACAAAAACCTGAAATGTGGGTTCGCAAGATCATGGGGATTCACGGGGTAAGAATGGTTAATGAACTGAAAGGAATCCGTCAGCTAGAGTTGGATGCTCCGTCACCGAAAAAGTCCATTGCTGTTACCAGGAGCTTTATGGAGATGCTAACTAAAAAAGAAGATGTCCGCGAACGTGTCGAAACCTTCGGAATGTATTGTTCCGAAAGGCTAAGAAGGCAAAATACCTGCTGCAAAATGGTCACTGTTTTTGTACAGACCAACCGTTTCCGAAAGGATTTGCCGGAATATAGAAATGCAGTCACGAAAATTCTTCCCAACCCCACCAATTCATCAATTTTAATAGGCCGTGTGGTCAATGAACTTTTTGATCAAATCTTTAAAGAAGGCTTTCATTACAAAAAAGCCGGAGTCATCGTTAATGACTTTGTTCCGGAAGATCAGCGGTTGATTAATCTTTTTGAGGAAGATATTCAAAATCTGCATTTACCGGTTATGAAAGCGATGGATGCAATGAATAAAAAGTTTGGAAAAGACAAAGTCCGCCTCGGAAGCATGAGCGGAGAAAATACTTTTGGACGAAAACGATTATCCCCCGAATACGAAGCTTTTCTAAAAAAGAATACGCTTAAGGAAGCGAATTTCAGATTCCACTAAAATTTTAGTTTAAAACTATGGAAGCTGATATCTTTATGTATCTGTACTTCGGTATTATTGAAATGCTTTTACCGTTTCATTTACCAAAAATTTCACCTGATCTGGTCTTCCTCTGTCATTTTTAGGCAAATTATTATAGCTTCCGGTCCTTACAATGACCATATTATGTTCAGGAATCATGATGATGTATTGACCCTGAAGTCCTAAAAAATAATAATGTTTGATAGGATTATCATTATTGATCCAGAACCCCATTCCGTAAACTTCATCAGATTTTTCTGTAGGAGTCCGCATTTGATTAATAAAATCGAGATTTAGAATTTGTTTGTCTCCAACCTTCCCATTATCCAGAAAAAATTGTCCTAATTTGGCAAAATCCCTCGCATTGGAGTGGATACAGCAGTATGTTTTTTCCATTCCGCTTTCATCGGTGCTCCATTCTGCGTTTTGTTCCATACCCAGTGGGATCCAAAATTTTTCGGATAAATAGCTTGCAAGAGACTGATTGATTGCTTTTTTTACCGCAAAACCTAAAAGCTGTGTGGAACCACTTTGATATTCAAAGTTTTCCCCTGGGTTTTGTTTAAATTTGCTTGAAAAAGTAGCTTTAATAAGACTTTTTCCATAATATGCTTGGGCATTCGGCAAAAAAGGGTTTCTGTAATCTTCATCCCAGTTCAGGCCAGATTCCATTTGTGACAAATTTTTTAAAGTCAAGTTTCTGGCAAACTCTTTATTTTTAAACTCTTCAAAATAATCAGAGAATTTATCATCAATATTTTTAATTTTTCCCTCTTCCAGAGCTTTTCCGAAAAGCATTACAGTAATAGCTTTTGCCATAGAAAAAGAATTGGTTTTAGAAAGCTGATGGTAGCCCTTCCAATATTGCTCATGTATCAGTTTGCTATCTTTTACCACAATAAAAGATGCGGTATTGGAACGGGATAAATCTTCAACTATATTTTCCGGTAATTCTTTTTTGTTGTAGTCTGAAGCTTCCTCCCAAGGCTTTGGAGCTTCCGTATGGATGATATTGCTGGCGAAGAACTTTCCGTCATCAATATTAGCACTGACCTTTCCTTTTAAATAGGTTTTTGAAATCCCGTTAAAAAGATAACCATATCCTAAGACGTAGATTAGGACGATAGCAATGATGAGAATAATAATGAAAGTTTGTAAAATAATCAGCCACATAAGTTTTGGGAATAGTTTAAAACAAATCTATTCAAAAAAAGAATACAAAAAAAGCCCTGATTTCTCAAGGCTTTCTGCTTATATTTTAGAGAGTAAATTTCTGAAATTTGTCTTCTCATCGATAATTCTTCTCAATTCAGAAACCGGAACTCTTTCTTGTTCCATTGTGTCTCTATCTCTGATGGTCACCGTATGATCAGTAAGAGATTCATGATCGATTGTGATACAGTAAGGTGTACCGATCGCGTCCTGCCTTCTGTAACGTTTTCCGATGGCATCTTTCTCTTCGTAGAACAAGTTGAAATCGTACTTCAAATCGTTGAAAATTTCTTCTGCGTATTCTGCCAAACCGTCTTTCTTCATTAATGGAAGAATCGCAGCCTTAATTGGCGCTAAAGCCGGTGGTAAAGATAAAACTGTTCTTTCTGAACCGTCCTCCAACGTTTCGTCTTTTAAGCAATGAGCGAAAAGAGATAGGAATAATCTGTCTAAACCTACAGAAGTTTCAACTACGTAAGGGACATAATTTTCATTTCTTTCCGGATCGAAGAACTGAAGCTTTCTTCCTGAATGCTTTTCGTGAGCCTTTAAATCGAAATCTGTTCTTGAATGAATACCTTCCAGTTCTTTGAAGCCGAATGGGAAATTAAATTCAATATCAGCCGCAGCATTTGCATAATGCGCCAATTTCTCATGATCATGGAATCTGTAATTTTCATCACCTAAGCCTAAAGCTAAATGCCAGTTCAGACGTTTTTGCTTCCATTTCTCGTAGAATTCGAGCTCTGTTCCCGGAGCAACGAAAAACTGCATTTCCATTTGTTCAAATTCACGCATTCTGAAGATAAACTGTCTCGCAACAATTTCATTCCTAAATGCTTTTCCAATCTGTGCAATACCAAAAGGAAGTCTGTGACGAGAAGTTTTCTGAACATTCAAAAAGTTAACAAAAATACCCTGAGCTGTTTCCGGTCTTAAATAAAGATCCATCGCAGAATCTGCAGAAGCACCTAATTTAGTCCCGAACATCAGGTTGAATTGTCTTACTTCCGTCCAGTTTTTAGAACCAGTATCGGGATCAGCAATTTCCAATTCTTCAATTAGGGCTTTTACATCAGCAAGGTCTTCATTTTCCAGAGATTTTGCCAGTCTTGAAAGGATTTGTTCTCTTTTTGCTCTGTATTCTAAAATTTTAGGATTTGTCTCTTCAAATTGTGCTTTATCGAAAGATTCACCGAATCTTTTTGCTGCTTTTTCGATTTCTTTATTCTCTTTTTCTTCAATTTTAAGGCAGTAATCTTCCACTAAAACGTCTGCTCTGAAACGTTTTTTAGAATCTTTATTGTCAATCAATGGATCGTTGAAAGCGTCTACGTGACCCGATGCCTTCCAAGTTGTTGGGTGCATCAAAATTGCTGAATCAATGCCGACAATATTTTCATTAAGCTGTACCATCGCTTTCCACCAATATTGTTTGATATTATTTTTTAGTTCAGCCCCATTCTGTCCATAATCATAAACAGCGGATAAACCATCGTAGATCTCACTAGAAGGGAAAATAAAACCATATTCTTTAGCGTGAGAAATCACTTTCTTGAAAACATCTTCTTGTTTTGCCATAATTTTTTAACGTCTGAAGTGCAAAAATAGTGAAAAAGCGGGAAGTGAGAAGTGGGAATACGGAAGTTTTTATATTCGTGTAGATTAGGAGCCGGGAACCTGCTGTTCACCGTATCTTTTTTGTAACGGGCTCCACTGTGTTCCGTCCGCCCCAAAAAAGGATGCCGTTTCCATCAGGGCTATTAAAAAAAGTCGTTTTTAATTAGGGAGAAATTCCTGAAAGCAAACCTCATAGGTTTCAAAAACCTATGAGGTTTAGACATTTCATTAAATGTTCAATATTTGTAAAAAATCTATCGGAAATTTCTACTTTTGCCCTATGTTAGAAATTCTTTATCGTGACGAACATCTTATTGCCATTAACAAACCCAGCGGATTATTAGTTCACAAATCCTTTTATTCAGGAGAAGCAGATACTTATGCGATTCAGGAATTGAGAAAGCAGATCGGGCAAAAAGTTTATCCGGTACATCGCTTGGATCGAAAAACTTCTGGCGTTTTGCTTTTCACTTTAGATAAAGAAACACTGAGAAAGATGAGCACTCAATTTGAAGAAAAAATGGTTGAAAAGAAATACATCGCTATTCTTCGTGGCTGGGCAAAGGAAGAAGAAACGATTGATTATGATTTAATCAATGAAAATGAGGTTAAGCAAAATGCAATTACCTATTATCGCCGTTTGCAGACTTCGGAAATCGATTTACCTTTTTTAAAACATCAGACTTCGAGATATTGTTTGGTAGAAGCCATTCCTGAAACGGGAAGATTTCATCAATTGAGAAAACATTTTAAACATATTTTACATCCTATTTTAGGTTGTAGAAAACACGGTTGCAACAAACAGAATAAATTGTGGCTTCAGACATTTGGAATCAACAAAATGACGCTTCACGCCCATCAATTGATTTTTAATCATCCTATTTTAAAGAAAAGAATTACGGTAAATGCCACTATAGATGATGAATTCAAAAGAATAGGGGATATTTTGAAATTAGATTTGAGTATGTATTCTTAAATCTTTCTGATTTACTTATCATAGACTCAAGCTATTTCAATATTTTCCATAAAATATCATACATTACAAAACATTAATTTTAAAAAGAGTATTTTTGTAAAACTTTTTTTCAATGTACAAATCGCTCATTCGTCCGATTCTTTTTAAATTCGATCCTGAAGAAGTGCATCACTTTACTTTTTCAATGCTAAAGAATTTTGGATTTCTTACCAAATTATTTTTCCCAAAACCAATTGAAGACAAACGTCTGGAAAGAGAACTTTTCGGATTGAAATTTAAAAATCCTGTAGGATTGGCTGCCGGTTTTGATAAAAATGCGATTTTATTTAACGAATTAGGAGACTTAGGATTCGGATTTGTGGAAATTGGAACGGTAACTCCGAGAGCGCAAGCAGGAAATCCTAAAAAAAGATTATTCAGACTGATTGAAGATGGTGGAATCATTAACAGAATGGGGTTCAATAATGAAGGCCTTCAAGCAGCTATTGAAAAACTGAAAGGAAACAAGGGAAAAATCATCATCGGTGGAAACATCGGGAAAAATACTGACACAGCGCCGGAAAATTACACTCAGGATTATTTGGATTGTTTTGAAGGACTGCATCCTTACGTAGATTATTTTGTGCTGAATGTGAGCTGTCCAAACGTCGGAAGCCACGCAAAACTGGAAGATGTTGAGTATCTTCGAGAATTAATTACAGAAGTTAAAAAAATCAACCAATCAAAATCTGTACAAAAACCAATTTTGTTGAAAATTGCTCCAGATTTGAATAACAATCAATTAGATGAAATTATCGAACTGATTGCAGAAACAAAAATCGACGGAATCGTAGTTTCAAATACATCTGTGAATAGAGAAGGATTGAAAACTTCCCCTGAAATTTTAGCAGAAATCGGAAACGGTGGTTTAAGTGGAAAACCAATTCGTGAGAGAAGTACAAAAATGATCAAATATCTTTCGGATAAAAGCAACAGAGCTTTCCCAATCATTGGAGTTGGTGGAATTCACACGGCAAAAGATGCGTTGGAAAAGTTGGATGCGGGAGCAACCTTGGTTCAGTTGTACACAGGATTCATTTATGAAGGCCCGAAATTAATTAATGATATCAATAAAGAGGTTTTAAAAAGAGAAAGTCGTTTACCAAAATAATTTTCAAGAAATCAATATTAATATATGGTTGCCTCATAACTACTCCCTTTCCTAGGATCTCGTGTTGACAACTTTTGTCATTCATGGGATTCTCAGAACATCATTTTACATTTTGAGACAGGCTCTTTTTATTGCGAGATTTTGAAAGCTTGTCATTTCGACGAAAGGAGAAGTCTAAATTCGTTATTAAGAGATTCTTCATTACTCTTCGTTTCATTCAAAATGACAGTAAATTGTTTAAAAAGAGACATTTTTTAAAGAAAAAAATGAGAAATGGTATAAATAATCAATCCTACCAACCCACCGACCAAAGTTCCGTTGACCCGGATGAATTGAAGGTCTTTTCCTACCTCCAGCTCCAGTTTTTCGCTTAATTCTTTTCCCTGCCAATTTCCAACCGTCGAACTGATGAGGTTTCCGAACTGATGGGTGTTTTTCAGAATATATTTGTAAGCCGTAACACGAACCCAATGATCGATTTTATTTTGAAGATTTTCGTCGGTTTTCAGATTTTGAGAAAATTCATTCAGATTTTTAGACAAATAATTTTTTAAAGAAGATTCGTCTTCTTGAAGTTCTTTCGTCAAAGTATTTTTAATGGAAATCCAGATGTCGTTGGAATATTCATTGAGTTTGTCATTCTTCAAAAGGTCATTTTTGATGTTTTTAAATTCATCTTCCCATTTCGGATCTTGTTTTAATTCATTGGAAAAATCATAAATCTTTTTGGTTACTAAATTTCTGATTTCATGGTTAGGATCTTCTTCAATTTCTTTGAAAAAATCTGAAAGTCCGGTCGCAATTTTATCGGCAATTTTATTATCAACAAAAGCCGGAATAAAGGTGTAGCTTCCCTTTTTTACACGATCTTTTATCATTTCTTCGTTTTCAAGAATATAACTTTTAATCTGTGAAGAAAGGTTTGTAATAATTCTCTGATGATCGTTTTTGTCTAAAAGATAATTGATTCCGTTTCCAAGAATAGCGTTCAATTTAATATTATCCGTCATTTCCGAAACTTTTTTACTGATGAAATGGCTCACTTCCGAATCATCGAGTTTATTTAAAATATCTAAAACAATATCCGAAAGATTTTTAAGCAAGGCTTCTTGATTTTTCTCCTTTCCAAGCCATTCTCCGACGAAATTTGAAATCTTTAATTTTTGAATATAGGGACGGATATTTTGAGGTGAGAGGAAATTATTCACAACAAAACTTCCCAGATTATCGCCTAAACTTTGCTTACTGCTTTCAATCAAATTCGTGTGCGGGATAGGCAAACCAAGAGGGTGACGAAAAAGGGCTGTCACCGCAAACCAATCCGCCAAAGCTCCTACCATCGCCGCTTCGGAAAAAGCACGAACGTAGCCCAACCAATGAGAATCATTTGTCTTTTGTAAAATTGTAGTTGCCACAAAAACCACTGCCATCAGAAGAAATAATCCGGTGGCGAATGCTTTGTATTTTCTCAGCTGTTTTCTTTTTGCTTCATCATTCATATTCTCAAATTTAGTAAATTTGATTATGAGATTTATCTTATTAAAGCTCTAATCTATAAGACGGTATGTTATTTAAAAAATTTTAAATTAAAGGAATTAAACTTAAAAACAATAAAGCTGTAAAAACTTTTTCGTTTTAATTTAAATATTTAAAATAATTCTATGGAAAACCAAGCAAAAAATAATCCATACTATTCTCGAACAGATACTACGAAACTTAATATTTACAATGATGAATAGAAAAAAATTCTCGCTCAGGATTTGTACTTGATTTCAAGAGAAGCCGTAGCTGAAAGAGCTTTTACAGGGGAGTATAATGAATTTGATGAAGTTGGCGAATATTATTGTACCGTTTGTGGAAATCATTTGTTCCGTTCCACATCAAAATTTTCCAGCAGCTGTGGTTGGCCAAGTTTCTTTGAGGCTGATAAAGAAGGAATTTACTATAAAAGAGATTTAACATACGGAATGGATCGGATAGAGGTTCTCTGCAAAACGCACCTGGGACACGTTTTCTATGATGGTCCAAAACCCACAGGAATGCGTTATTGCATGAATTCAATAAGCCTTGAGTTTGTCCCGGATTCAGAAAAATGATTCTTTAATTCACTAAATCAGAAAGTTAAAGTTTCTTAAATTGAGTTAAACTTAAATGCAAAATTCAGTATAAAAAAATTATGTTTTATACATTTGCTGACTGAATTGGATTTAACATAATATTGAATGAAAGGATTTTATAGCTTAGTAGGTATTGTTTACATGGTAACTACTTCATTCTATCTGTCTCCGAAAAAGGCAATTACAAAGAATGAAATCAGTACAAAAAAGATTGAAAGATTAGCGAACGTCAAGTCTGAAAAAGGGACAGCCAATGGATCTGCGGCCGAAGCATTGTACAAATCTATTACATTTGAAGAAGGGCATGAACTTAACGAAGAAGTTTTCTTTAAAGCCTTAACAGGTTTTGAAAATTTGAAGAAAGCTGGTTTGCTTAACGAAAATGCTCATTTATTGACTATATGCGATTTTTCAATGTCTTCAAACACAAAGAGACTTTGGGTTATTGACACCGAAGAAAAGAAAGTATTATTCAATTCTTTGGTTGCCCACGGAAAAAATACGGGTGAAGAATTTGCAACGAACTTTTCAAATACTGAAAGTTCACTTCAAAGCAGCTTGGGTTTTTACATTACCGATGCAACATACAACGGAGACAATGGCTATTCTCTGAGATTGTTGGGAATGGATAAAGGCTTTAATGATGCGGCATACAAAAGAGCAATTGTAATGCACGGTGCAGATTATGTAAGTGAAGAATTTGCTGCAATGCACAAAAGGATCGGAAGAAGCTGGGGCTGCCCTGCGGTTCCAAGAGATCTTACGCAACCGATCATTAATACAATAAAAGGAAGAAATTGCCTTTTTATTTATTATCCTGATCAGAATTACCTTTCCAAATCGGAATGGTTGAAAGCATAAAAACAAAAGCAGTCAAAAAAATGACTGCTTTTTTTATTTGTATTAATTTAATAATTTATTTTTTTCTCTCGCAGAATTTAGCAGATGTTTGCGTATAAAAATAAATCTGCCAAATCTGTGAGGGTATCTTTAAGAAAACTTCTTAAAAATCAAAGTCGCATTATGTCCTCCGAATCCAAAGGCATTACTCAAAGCAAAATTGATATTCTTTTCTTTAGCTTCTCCAAAAACAATATTAATATCTTTCGGAATATTCGCATCAATGTTATGAAGATTAATCGTCGGTGGAATGATTCCATTTTCAATGGCTTTAATTGAAAGAATAGCTTCCGCTGCTCCGGCTGCCCCCAACAAATGACCTGTCATTGATTTTGTAGCACTGATATCAAGGTTTTTACTTCCTTTAAATAATTTATTAATACCATTCAATTCAACTAAATCTCCCATTGGAGTAGAAGTTGCGTGAGGATTAATATAATCAATATCATCAACGTTAATTTCTGCCTCTTTCAATGCCAATTGCATCGCTTTGATTGCGCCAACTCCGTCAGGATGAGGTGCTGTCATGTGATAGGCATCAGCAGTCATTGCAGCTCCGACTAATTCTGCATAGATTTTTGCACCTCTCGCTTTTGCGTGTTCGTATTCTTCCAAAATCAAAGCTCCTGCACCTTCACCCATTACAAAACCGTCTCTGTCTGCATCGTAAGGACGACTTGCGGTTGCAAAGTCATCATTTCTTGTAGACATGGCTTTCATAATTGAGAAACCACCGATTGAAGCCGGAGAAATTGCCGCTTCAGAACCACCGCTCACAATCACTTTTGCTTTTCCTAAACGGATATAATTGAACGCATCCATCAATGCTGTATTTCCCGTTGCACAAGCTGAAATTGTAGTATAATTGATTCCCTGAAGTCCAAATTTCATAGAAATCATACCCGAAGCCATGTTGGCAATAAATTTGGGAACGAAAAATGGGTTGAATCTCGGTGTTCCGTCTCCGGCTGCGAAATTCATTACTTCGCTTTCAAAAGTCCACATTCCGCCTTGTCCGGTTCCCCAGATTACGCCGGTGTCGAACGGATCCATATTTTCCAATTCCAATCCGGAATCTTTCAATGCTTCCGCTGTGGAATACATTGCATATTGTGAAAAAAGATCACTTCTTTTGATTTCATTGTGCGTTAAATGAACTTTTGGATCAAAATTTTTAACCTCACAAGCAAAATGTACTTTAAATTTTTCTGTATCGAAATGCGTGATTGTATTGGCTCCGCTTACTCCATTGATGCTGTTTTTCCAGAATTCTTCAACATTATTTCCCAAAGGCGTCACTGCGCCAAGACCAGTAATAACAACTCTTTTCATTTAATTATTGATTTTGAATAAATTAGAGGTTCCTCGTGCAATTAGGCGTGTTTTGTTTGCATTCCATATTTCGCACTGCGCGTTTACAAATTGCTTCCCTCTTTTGATGATTTTAGTTTCAGCTACAATATTATCATTTTCTTTTGCAGTTGAAAAATAATCGATGGTATTATTTACGGTTACGATGAATGTTTTTTCATTTAAAGAAAACATGGTTGCTCCAATCACATCGTCAAAAATCGCTGCAGTAACTCCACCATGAAGATTTCCCATTGGGTTCAGCCATTCAGGTCTTACCGTATATTGAAATTCCAACTGTCCTTCTTCTACAGATAAAATAATGGGATTCAGCCATTTCATAAATGGGGAAGGTGACGCTGTAAATTCTTTTCCGATAAATTGTTTTAATTGTGCTAATCTATCCATATTTTCAATTTTATTTTTTTAAAATCATCGTTACCCCTTGTCCACGAGCGGCACAGATGGAAATAAATCCTTTTCCGCTTCCTTTTTCGTTTAAAATTTTCGCTAAAGTTCCTATGATTCTTCCTCCAGTTGCTGCAAAAGGGTGGGCTACTGCAAGACTTCCGCCTTTTACATTTAGTTTATTTCGATCGACTTTTCCTAATGCTTTTTCCAGCCCGAATTTTTTGGCCAAATCATCATTTTCCCAGATTTTTAATGTAGAAGTTGTTTAAACTTTTAATTTTTTGATTAATCTTAAAGAAAATGCTAAAAAATGCAGATTCTTCCAAGTAATATCCAACGTTTCAAATCTT
>NZ_FTMM01000001.1 GCF_900156075.1 Chryseobacterium sp. RU37D
TTTAAAAGTAAGCTACAGTAGCTATTATAAATGGAAAGCAAGACCTCTTTCTAATAGAGAGAGACGAAAAAGAGAGATAAAAAAACAAATAACATCTATTTATTTTGCATCAAAGCAACGCTATGGAAGTCCCAGAGTTACTGTAGAATTAGACTCATCAGGTTTTAAGACCTCCAGAATAACGGTTGCAAAATATATGAAAGAGCTTGGTTTAAGAAGTAAATTAAGCAGGAAATTTAGAGTAACAACAGATTCAAAACACAATTATTTGATTGCAGAGAACCTCCTGAATAGAAACTTTTTGGTTGCCAGTCCATCCCAAGCTTGGGTCTCTGACATCACTTATCTCCAAACCAAAGATGGTTTTTTATATCTAACAGCAATTATAGATTTGTTTGATAGAAAAGTGATTGGTTGGAGCTTAAGTACTGGGATGAGTACCACGGAGACAAGTTTAGCTGCCTGGAAAATGGCTGTCAAAAATAGAAAAGCGGACAGTAAATTAATTTTTCATTCAGACAGAGGTGTTCAGTATGCAAGTAAAAAATTCACAAATACTCTTGCTTTTTATGGAGTAAAAAGGAGTATGAGCAGAAAAGGGAATTGTTGGGATAACGCAGTGGCTGAAAGCTTCTTCAAGTCATTGAAAACAGAACTAATTTACGGAAACAAGCTTATCACAAGAGAACAGATGGAACTTGAAATTTTTGAATATATTGAAATATGGTACAATAAAAAAAGAAGACACAGTACCCTGAATTATCAAACAATAGAAGAATTTAACAATCAAAACAAAATTTACAAAAATGTAGCTTAACTCTAACTGGAAATTTTATTTGCATATCCAGTTTA
Source organism: Chryseobacterium sp. RU37D (assembly GCF_900156075.1). Lineage (GTDB taxonomy): Bacteria > Bacteroidota > Bacteroidia > Flavobacteriales > Weeksellaceae > Chryseobacterium. Next base: position 853 of record NZ_FTMM01000001.1, read on the forward strand.
TTACTTCGTATTTTTCAAATAATATTTACAGACTGATTGCTTTTGCTTTTCTGATCCATATTACAGAAGGTTTTATCTTTAATAATTATTTCTCTTACTGTATCGGAAGATTCCCGAATTCTGCTGGTATAGCAGGTGGTTTAACTGGCGGCGTTGCCTTTATAATCACTTCGGCAATCAGCTATGAATTTGCGGCGATGATCAAAACCTCAAATTCAGTTACAGATAGCGGAAGGTACTTTTAAAACTAAAAAAGCCCCTTTAAAAAGGAGCTTTCATTTATCAAGATCGAAATTAAATTCCGTCAATAATTTCATTTAAAACAGTACTTGGTCTCATTGCCGCATACGTTTTGTATGTATCGGTTTTGTAGTAGCCGTCAATATCCTGAGGTTTACCCTGAGCCGAAATCAATTCCTGGTTAATAACTGCCTCATTTTCCTGCATTGCCTGTGCAACCGGAGCGAATTTTGCAGCCAATTCAGCATCAGCATCCTGGTTTGCCAATGCTTCAGCCCAGTACATTGCCAAATAGAAATGAGAACCTCTGTTATCTATTTGTCCTACTTTTCTTGCAGGAGATTTGTCAGTTGCTAAGAATTTAGCATTTGCTTCATCCAACGCATCAGCTAAAACCTGAGATTTTGTATTTCCTTGAGTTTGAGCTAAATGTTCTAAAGAAGCCTGTAAAGCCAGGAATTCACCTAAAGAATCCCATCTTAAGTAACCTTCTTCGATGAACTGCTCAACGTGCTTCGGCGCAGAACCTCCGGCACCTGTTTCAAACAAACCACCACCGTTCATCAATGGAACGATAGAAAGCATTTTTGCAGAAGTTCCAAGCTCAAGAATTGGGAAAAGGTCAGTAAGATAATCTCTCAATACGTTCCCGGAAACAGAAATGGTATCTTTTCCTTCTCTTGCTCTTTTTAGTGTTTCAGTCATGGCATCTTTTACATCCATAATTCTGATGTCAAGCCCGTTTGTATCGTGATCTTTAAGATATTTTTCTACTTTTTTGATGATTTCCCTGTCGTGCGCTCTTCCTTTGTCTAGCCAGAAAATAGCGGGAGTATCAGATAATTTTGATCTGTTTACTGCTAATTTTACCCAGTCCTGGATTGGAGCATCCTTAGTCTGACACATTCTGAAAATATCACCTTTTTCAACTTTTTGAGAAAGAAGAACATTTTCGTTTTCGTCCTGAACTTCAATTGTTCCGTCAGCAGAAGCCTGGAAAGTTTTGTCGTGAGAACCATATTCTTCAGCCTTTTGAGCCATTAATCCGACGTTTGGAACAGAACCCATTGTGGTAGGATCTAATTTTCCGTGCGCTTTCATATCATCAATTACAGCCTGATAGAAGCCTGCGTAAGAACGATCCGGAATGATACAAACAGTATCTTCTTCTTTACCGTCTTTATTCCACATTTTTCCTCCGCCTCTTACCAACGCAGCCATCGATGCATCAACGATAATGTCAGAAGGAACGTGGAAATTCGTAATTCCTTTATCAGAGTTTACCATAGCCACTCTTGGTCCTTCAGCAAGAGCTTTTTCAATATCAGCCTTGATTTCAGCTTCCTGAGCATTTCCTTTGATTTTTTCGAAAAGATCAGCAAGACCATTGTTTGGATTAATATCTAAAGATTTGAACGTCTCAGCATATTTAGTGAAAACCTCTTTAAAGAAAGTCTCTACGATCGCCCCGAAAATAATCGGATCAGAGATCTTCATCATCGTAGCTTTCAGGTGTGCGGAAAGAAGTACGTTTCTGTTTTTAGCTTCTTCGATAGCTTCCTGTACGAAAGCTTTCAATGCATTTAAATTCATCACGGAAGAATCGATTACTTCTCCGGTCTGGAGGTTTGCAAAATCTTTTAATTGAGTTTTAAAACCGTCATTTCCTTTGAAAATGATTTTGAATTTCGTAGCATTTTCTACGGTTGTTGAGGTTTCAGTTCCGTAGAAATCACCTCCGTTCATGTGAGCTACGTCTGTTTTGCTATCAGAAGCCCAGTCGCCCATTCTGTGAGGGTTTGCTTTGGCGTAGTTTTTAACAGCTTTTGGAGCACGTCTGTCAGAATTTCCTTCTCTTAATACAGGGTTTACGGCACTTCCCAACACTTTCGCATATTTAGCTTTGATCGCTTTTTCATCCTCATTTTTAGGCTCAGCGGGGTAATTCGGAACTGCGAAACCTTTCGATTGCAATTCGGCGATAGCCTCGTCTAGCTGAGGAACAGACGCTGAAATATTGGGTAATTTAATGATGTTTGCATCCGGCTGAGTTGCCAATTGACCCAATTCTGCCAAGGCATCACCAATTTTCTGGTCATCTTTCAAAAATTCCGGAAAGTTGGCCAAAATTCTTCCTGCCAAAGAAATATCTGGCACCACGATCTCAATGTTTGCAGATTTTGTGAAAGCTTTTACAATTGGTAAAAATGAGTGTGTAGCCAGCATTGGAGCTTCGTCCGTAAGGGTGTAGTAGATTTTTGATTTGTCTGACATTATACTGTTATTTATTATTTGATTTTTAAGACTCACAAATTTAGTTAAAAATTAATTTTTTTGAATCAATCCTAAATAAGATTTTCCATTTTAAGAATTATTTAACCTTTATCTGAAAGAAAAAGCCTGTATTTTGATTAAATTTGAAAATAGAATTAAAAAAAGAATTATGTCAACTACAATTACATTAAAAGGAAACGAAGTACATACTGTGGGAATTCTTCCGTCTGTCGGAACTACAATCAGAGATTTTGCTCTGGTAGATTCAGGATTGAATGTAAAGACTCTGCAAAATTTTGAAGGGAAGAAAAAAGTTTTTAATATTTTCCCAAGTATCGATACACCAACTTGTGCATCTTCTGCAAGAAAATTCAATGAAGAAGCTTCTGCTCTTGACAATACTGTGGTAATAAATGTTTCAAAGGATCTGCCTTTTGCTCTGGGAAGATTTTGTGCAGCTGAGGGTTTGAGTAATGTGGAAACACTTTCAGATTTCAGAAGCAGTTTCGGAGATGATTATGAAGTGGCCATCGCTGATTCCCCAATGAAAGGATTGCTGAGCCGTGCAGTGATTGTTACGGATGTAGACAACAAGGTGGTGTACACAGAGCAGGTTTCGGAAATCGCCAATGAACCGAATTATGAAGCAGCTTTAGCAGCATTAAAATAATTATAAAAATAATTTTTGTAGAAGCCTTGTGATTTTCACAGGGTTTTTTCATTTAAATACGAATGCAATAATTTAAACACTAATAATTTATAATGAAGTAGGATTATCAATAGGAGCGGGCTTTAGCCCGCTTAATAAAACCATTTCATTGGCTTTAGCCAAAACTTACTAAAATAATAAGCTATTTTGTGTTTATTTTGTAAAAAAATTAGAGCCATTTGTGTTTAAAAAATACTGACTCAAATCAATAAAAATTAAAATCAATACCCCTACCTTTACATCATGAAACGTTCCGGAACAGCAGATTTACCCCTTCATTACGGCAAGGTACCGCCCTGGCTTTATGAGCGTATGTCGATTCTAGGGCTTTCAATTGTTGAGGTAATTTTGATGGATTATGGCAAAGACGAGGTTCTTCGCAGGCTTGCCGATCCGTTTTGGTTCCAGAGTTTTGGAGCGGTGATGGGAATGGATTGGCATTCTTCAGGAATCACAACTTCCGTCATGGGTGCTTTGAAGCGTTCTATTAATCCAAACTCACAAGCTCTTGGACTTTATATATGCGGCGGAAAAGGCAAATTTTCTCGCGATACACCTTCGGAATTAATTCAAATTGCGGATAAAACAGGTTTAAACGGAAATGAGCTGGTGAAAGCCAGTAAATTGTCTGCAAAGGTGGATAATACAGCCATTCATGATGGGTATCAATTGTATCTGCATAATTTTATCTTGTCTGACAACGGAAACTGGAGTGTTGTACAGCAGGGTATGCACGAGTCAGACGGTACGGCAAGGCGTTATCACTGGCATTCTGGGAATATAAAATCTTTTGTGGAAGAGCCTCATACAGGAATCAACGGGATTTTCAGAGGAAAAATTTTAAACTTAACCGATTCTGAAGCCTCGGAAAACAGAAAAGGAATTTTAGAAATTTCAAACACCGATTCGGCGGAAATTATGAGCGATTTTTCGAGGTTAATTCTTCCCAATCATCATGATGTTCGGGCTTCTGATGTAGATTTAAAACGTCTCGGGGCACTTTTATATGTAACCCGTGAACAGCAGCCGCAGAATTTTGAAGATTTATTGATGCTGGAAGGCGTTGGTCCGCGAACGATGCAGTCGCTGGCTTTGGTAAGTGAGGTAATTCATGGTGCGCCATCGAGATTTAAAGATCCGGCAAGATTTTCCTTTGCTCATGGCGGAAAAGACGGCCATCCTTTCCCTGTTCCAACTAAAGTGTATGACGAAAGCCTGCAAATTATCAAGTCAGGAATAGAAAAATCTAAGCTCGGAAATTCAGATAAATTAAAGACTTTAAATAAACTTCATCAAATTATTGAGACTACAGAAAAAGATTTCACACCCAATTTTGATATTCAGGAAGTTATTGAGGAGGAGAGGCAAAACTCATGGCGATTTGGCGGTAAAACTGTTTTCGGGGATGCTCAGAAGCCTTCAGCTCCTCAACTGATTCAGCTCTCTTTGTTTTAAGTTCTCTTATAGTTAATCGGCATGTTTGTCATTCTGAACGAATCGAAGTGAGAATCTACTTAAATATTGTAGAGATTTTTTCCTTCGTCAGAATGACAGATTGAACTTTACGATAAATCTGTTTAATAATTTATAATTAATATAAAAAGCTCAGAAATACTTGTGTATAAAGAATTACACAGAAACAATCTACCACAATTCATTATTTTGTTTAACGTTTCTTTCGTCATTTCCGATAAAAATTCTATTTTTAAGCTCTTAAAAAACATTCACTGATGAGTAACAAAGCCTTAGAAATCTGCTACGATTTCCCTTTTTTCCTATCCGAGGAGCTTGAAGAAATATTTCAGGCCCATGAAAAAGTAATTTTCCAGAAAGGTGATTTTATTCTAGAAGAAAATAAAACGGCTAATGAATATTATATTTTGGAAAAAGGATTAGCACGCTCATTCGTTAATGATTTTAATGGAAACGAAGTAACTACACACTTCTTTGTAGAAAATGAAGTGATCATTGAAGTTTCATCATTATTTCAGAGAATCCCTACACAGGAAAATATTGTCTGTATTACAGACTGCGAATGCTGGAAGTTCAGTTTTGAAACTTTCCAGGAACTATTTCATAAAATCCCCAACCTTAGGGAATGGGGAAGGGCGTGGATGTCTCAGCAGCTTTTTATATACAAGCAGCGTTCTGTAGAAATGTTTACTCTTTCTGCTACAAAACGTTATCTTAATCTTCTCGAACAAAAATCGCATGTGATACAATTTGCCCCTTTAAAGCAAATCGCTTCCTATCTGGGAGTTACAGATACTTCTTTAAGCAGGATTCGTAAAGAATTGGTTTCTCATCCCAGGAAAGTTTAAATCTTGTCTTATGGCAAGTTGATTTACATTGTGACTTGGTAATTTTGGTTAAAAGTTTAACATTAAAAATTACAAAAAATGCAAATCAACCAAATTTATGTAAACCTTCCTGTGAAAGATGTTCAGAAAACAAGAGCATTCTGGACGAAGCTGGGGTTTTCTGTCAACGAGCAGTTCTCTGATGAAAAGGCAATCTGTGTTGTACTGAAAGAAGATCACATCTATGCCATGTTTCTGAAAGAAGAGTTTTTCAACACTTTTACAAACAGGCCGATCGCAAAAGGCGACACCACTCAAACCCTTCTTGCCATTGGCGTAAACAGTCGTGATGAGGTTGATACTATGGTAAAAACTGCGATTGAAAACGGAGGTTCAAAATACAGTGAGCCACAGGATCACGGCTGGATGTATCAAAATGCTTTTTCTGATCTGAACGGGCATCAATGGGAGGTGATGTTTGCTGAGATTTCCCAGTTTCCTGCTCAATAATTATCGATTCAAATTAAAACTTAACAAAAAATTACAATATGAAAATCAATCAGATTTATGTCAATCTTCCGGTAAAAGATATTGAAAGTACAAAAGAATTCTGGACGAAATTAGGCTTTTCAATTAACGAACAAATTACTGATGAAAAAGCAGTTTGTGTAATATTAAGCGATAATATTCAGGTAATGTTTTTAACAGAGGAGTTTTTCCAGACCTTTTCTGAGCGGCCTGTTCCGAAAGGCGATACCACGCAGGTTTTGGTAGCGATTGGTTTAGGCAGCCGCGAAGAAGTTGACAAGGTTGTAAATGCAGCCGTAGCTAACGGAGCCTATCAGCACGAAGAACCACAGGATCACGGATGGATGTATCAAAACTCTTTCTGGGACATCAACGGTCATGGCTGGAACGTCATATTTGCAGATCCTTCGCAATTTCCAGGATAATATTTATTAAATCTAATTTAAATCTCTCACGGATTTTGGAGATAACGCAGAGATTATGTATAAAATTAAATATTAAAAATCTGCATAATCTGTGAGAAAAATACCCAAAATTTAAAAGAATGAAAAACGATATTGAAATTGTAAAAACGCAGATATCCAGTAATTACAAAGTAATCTCAATGAATATCGAAGGAATTACCAATGAAGAAGCAATGGTTTTCCCGAAGGAAGAAGCCAATTGTATGAACTGGATTTTAGGGCATCTGATTTATATCAGAAATCCTTTACTCAACATTTTAGGTGAAGAATCTGTTTGGGATATGGAAAAATTCTCTGCATATAATCGTGGAGAAATCCCTTTAGAGAGAAAGGACGAATTTATTTCTTTCGAAGAATTAAAATCATACTTGAAAAAATCTCAGGATAAGCTGGAAGAAAAACTCAATACTATGGAGGGTTTCGGCACGGAAACTATTAAAGATATTTCCACACTTTGTCTGCATGAGATCTATCACGGTGGTCAATTAGGTTATTTGAGAAGAATTCTCGGAAAACCCGGCGCAATTAAATAATTTTCGATACAATTTCATAAATGTTTTTCACAATTGAACATCAATCTATCAATCATATTTGATAGGTTTTGGCTAAAGCCAATTTAAGAACTATTTATAAGCGGGCTAAAGCCCGCCCTTTGATACCCTTTTTCATTATAATTATTGAGCTATTTGTTTAAGTAAATAAAAATCAAACAAAATGGACACATCAACATCAAAAAAATTAGACATTATCATTCCGGCTTTCCGTGGGCACAGCCAGAATTTTCTTATGGTTCTGGATGGCATTTCCGAAGAAAACGCCTTAAAAAGAATCGAAGGAAGAACTAACCACATCGTTTGGATGGCGGGAAATTTCCTGGATATGCGTTACGCTTTGGGATTTATTCTTGGACTGAAGGAAGAATTTGAATTTAAAGATTTTTTCTTTCAGGGAAAAGCTTTGGACGAAAATTTAAAATACCCGACCTTACAACAGTTGAAAGAAAGTTTTCATAAAATTTCGCCACTTGTATATCAAAGATTATTAGAAGTAACGGATGAAGAGTTGGATAAAGCATTTCCAATGGGGATGAATATTGATTTCTTCCCGGAAACAGTCCTGAATTTTGTAGGAATGTGCATCGGCCGTGAAGATTACCTGTGCGGGCAGATAGGATTGATGCGCAAAATCCTGAACTACGAAGGAATGAAGTATGAATTTGATAAAGATTTAAAATACTAAAATGAATCCTGTAGAAAAAGGTTATAAGCGGGTCAACGGAATCCGGTTGTACTACGAAATTTATGGTTTCGGAAAGCCATTAGTACTGATTCATGGCGGCGGTTCTTCCATCTTGTTTGATTATAAAGAAGTCATTTCAAGACTGGAAAACAAGTTTCAATTAATCGGAATCGACCTTCAAAATCACGGTATGAGCGATCACCGTGATATCCCGGAAACCTTTGAGCAGGACGCGCGGGATATCGCTACACTTTTAAAGGAAATCAATATTGAAAAAGCTTCATTCTGGGGTTTCAGCAATGGTGGAAATACAGTAATGCAGGTTGCTCATCTTTATCCTGAAATCGTAGATAAGCTGATCATCGCGTCTGCTTTTTATAAAAGAAATGGCATGATGGACGGCTTTTTTGAAGGAATGATGCTGGCTACATTAGACTCTATGCCGGAGCCGCTTAAAATGAATTTTTTAAATCTTAATCCCGACTTTCCAAAACTCGAAAATATGTTCGACAAAGACAGCAAAAGAATGCAGACTTTTGAAGATTGGGGCGCGGACATTTTGAAAGGGATAAAATCCCCGACATTATTCATTTCAGGCGACAAAGATGTCATGAAACCGGAACATACCGTTGAAATGTGGCGTTTGGTTCAAGGCTCGCAATTAATGATTCTTCCTGCCACCCACGGCTCTTACATGATGGCTGATTTCGGAGGAAACACCGATACAAAACTCATCGATTTTACTGTAAGTGAAATTGAGAAATTTTTAAATGGTTAATTGATTTAAACTTTATATTAAGACTCTTTTAGAAGAACAATAACGTACAAAACAGAATTTAAAAAATAAATATCATGGCTAAATTAAATCCATACTTAAATTTTGACGGAAAAGCAGAAGAAGCTTTTAATTTTTACAAATCCGTTTTTGGCGGAGAATTTTTAGGTGAAATTCATAAAATGGGCAATGCTCCGGGAACAGAAAATTTGTCTGAGGAAGAAAAAAATAGAGTAATGCACATCGCGCTTCCGATTGGGAATGATTTGTTGATGGCATCAGACATTGTTCCAAGTTTTGGGCAAAGCCTGAATGTAGGAAATAACAATTATGTTTCGATTTTCCCGGAATCTAAAGAGGAAGCAGACAGGCTTTTTAAAGGTCTTTCTGAAGGCGGAAATATTGAAATGCCGATTGAAGATCAGTTCTGGGGTGACTATTTCGGAAGCTTTCAGGACAAATACGGAGTTCATTGGATGGTGAACTATAACGAAGAATACACAAAATAATCTTATATTTAAACTAAATTATAAAAAAAGGGTAATCGAGTTTTTGATTGCCCTTTCACTACACTACATAAAAATACAATTATATGGAACCTATAAAAATTGACATTACGATTTTAGCCCCTGTACAAAAGGTTTGGGATTATTACAATGGCCCTAAACATATTACAAAATGGAATTTTGCACACGAATCCTGGCATTGTCCAAGCTCTGAAAACGATTTAAGAGTTAGCGGGAAATTCAAAAACAGAATGGAGGCAAAAGACGGAAGTTTCGGGTTTGATTTTGAAGGGATTTATGATGAAGTAATTCCAAATGAAAGAATAAAATACCATATGGAAGATGGAAGAAATGTAGAAGTAGTTTTTAATAAAATTGATGAAAATACTACGAATGTGAAGATCGTCTTTGATCCGGAAAAGCAAAATCCTGTGGAAATGCAAAGAGATGGCTGGTACGCCATCCTTAATAATTTTCATAAATATGTAGAAAACAATTAAAATATCCTATGTAGATCATGATCAATTTAGTAATAATGGCTAAGTGTTTAAACTCCATTTGCGCTGTAAGTCATGTGGAAAGGAGAGATTTTTTACAAGGTATCATAGCAATGCCCGCAAGAAGGGCGCTTGAAAAAGAAAAAATAAATTCTCTGGAAAAACTTTCAGATTATTCAGAAGAAGAAATTTTAAAATTACATGGTTTCGGAAAAAATGCCATGCTCAAGCTAAAAAACCACATGAAAGAAAATCATGTTTCTTTTAAAAACAATTAAAATACTTAAAGCAGTTTAAACACAAATTGCACAATAATTCCTTGTGAAAATTTGTATTTATAATTGTTTTGAAATAAATCAAACTTAAAATTAAATTATGAATAATAATATATTCCCATGTCTCTGGTATGACGGAGATGCAAAAGAATCTGCAGAATTTTACTGTAAAATATTTTACGGAAAAATTACAGCAGATACACCGGTTGTGATGAATATTGAAATCTTCGGACAGAAGCTGATGCTTTTAAACGGCGGCCCGCATTTTACTAAAAATGCTTCAGTTTCGTTCATGGTCATCTGTGAAACAGAAGATGAAGTGCAAAAATACTGGGATCAACTGATGGAAGGCGGGATTGCGCTGATGCCTTTGGATTCTTATTCATGGAGTAAAAAATACGGTTGGGTACGGGATAAATTTGGGGTTACATGGCAAATATTTTTAGGTGAAAAACAATTTGAACAAAAAATTATTCCTACATTAATGTTCATCCATGAAAACAATGGAAAAGCATTGGAAGCCATGGAATTATACACCAAAACTTTTCCAAATTCCAGCCTCGGGAACATTTTGAGATACGGAGAGGGAAGCGAAGGCCATCCTATTACCGAACCGGCGGAAAATATCCAGCATGCCCATTTTGTAATTGATGATTATCATTTTTTCTGTATGGATAATTCTTATGATCATCAGTTTGATTTTAATGAAGGTATTTCAATGGTTGTAATGACCAATGATCAGGAACAAACCGACCATTTATGGAACAGCCTGACCTTAGATGGCGGAAGAGAAAGCATGTGCGGATGGCTGAAGGATAAGTTTGGTTTCAGCTGGCAGATTGTTCCTAAAAGGCTGATTCAGCTTATGAGTGATCCGGATAAGGAAAAAGCACAGAATGTTGTCCAGGCGATGATGAAGATGCAGAAAATAATTATCCAAGATTTGGAAAATGCTTATAATTCATAAAGATTAAAATAAGGAAATTGGAAGTTAATGTTTTTCCTTTTAAAATTAAGATGAATTAAAAACTTCCGGTTTCCTAATCGCTCACTTGTCTCTTCGGCTTGTTGTTTGATGCTATTTAAAAAAAGATTTGCATATGAAAACACAGAACAAGTCAAAAGCCAAATCAGAAGTCCCTAAAGACGGGCTATTTCCTGAGATTATCCGTGAAGATTATAAAGGAAGCGGAAAATTACTCCACAAAAAAGCCATTATTTCAGGAGGTGATAGCGGAATTGGGCAGGCAGTTGCCGTTCATTTTGCAAGAGAAGGAGCCGATATTGCAATCATCTACAAAGAAAGTGATGATGATGCAAAAGAAACCCAGTATCTGGTAGAGAAAGAAGGGAAAAAATGTCTCTTGCTGAAAGGTGACATTTCTGAGAAGAAAAATCAGAAAAAATTTCTTGATAAGATTAAAAAAGAATGGGGGAGTCTGGATATATTAGTGAATAACGCCGGGATTCAGTTTCCGAAGGATGATATCGAAAACATTTCGGATGAGCAGATTCTTAAAACCTTCAATACCAATATCATTTCCATGATTTCCTTTACCAGGGACTGTCTGCCGCTGATGGGCGAAGGTTCCAGGATTATCTGCACGACATCCGTTACGGCCTATCGTGGAAGTAATCATCTCATCGATTATTCCTCTACAAAAGGGGCGATCGCAACTTTTGTACGTTCACTTTCAGCGAATCTTGCAGAAAAGAAAATTCTTGTCAACGGTATTGCTCCGGGCCCTGTCTGGACACCGCTTGTGAAGGAAACATTTGATGATCTTTCGACTTTCGGAAAAGATACTCCGCTGAAACGTGCCGGACAACCTTCGGAGGTAGCGCCAGCTTATGTTTTTTTAGCTTCACAGGATACTACCTATATTACCGGTGAAATCATTCATATTAACGGAGGTGATTTTGTTGGAGGATAAATTGAAGTAATATAGAATCATAACAATCTCAATCTTAAATATAATGGAAAAATTAAATTTTGAAATACAAATCAGTGCCGAACCTGCCAAAGTATGGAGTGTTTTATGGGATGAAATTTCATATCAGCAATGGACATCGGCCTTTGCAGAAGGTTCTTTTTATCAGGGAACACTGGAAGAAGGCAGTATTATCAAGTTTTTTGATCCCGACAATAACGGAATGTACAGCCGGATTGAGAAAAATATTCCCAATGAAGAAATAAAATTTTTACATCTTGGTGAGATTTATAACGGAATCGAAACGCCGCAGGATTGGGGAGAGGCTACTGAAGCCTGGATTTTGGAGGAAAATGAAGAGGGGACAAAATTAAAATGTAAAATACAGACTTCCGAAGAATTTAAAGAATTTTTTGTTGAAAAATTTCCAAATGCTCTGGGAATTATCAAAAACCTTTCTGAAAACCAACTTTAAAATTAGACACAAATATTCATAAATATTTTCACTATTGTGCAGTAAAAAACTAAATAGATTTTATTTGTGTTATTAGTATAAAAAATTAGTGTAATTTGTGTTTAATTTAAAAAAATAAAAAATATGGAAACACTATCTTACGAAAAAATAATAGATGCTCCGAAGCAAAAAGTCTGGGATGTACTTTGGGGAGCTGAAACTTATGGTGAATGGACGAAGTTTTTCAGCCCGGGTTCCCAAATGAAATCCGACTGGAAAGTGGAAGGAAAAACGTATTTCCTAAATGCCGAGGGAGAAGGGATGGTTTCTACAATTGATAATATTGATGAGCCTAACCAGATCATTTTTAAGCATTTAGGAATGGTAGATAAAGACGGAAACGAAGATACACGAAGTAAAGAAGTGATGGAGTGGAGCGGCTGTTTCGAAAAATATATTCTGATTGATTTTGACGGAAAAACAAAGCTTCACGCTGAGGTACAGACTGAAAAAAGCTGGGAAGAGCAGATTAATAAAGGCTTTATACAAGGCCTGGAAGTTGTAAAAAAACTTGCTGAAAATAATTAATATGAATTGAATAAGTTATTTCCCGCAAATTGCACAGCTTCAAAATGTTTTAAATTGGAATAGTATAATTTGTGGGAAACAAAGCTTTAAACACTGAAGTACTGCGATGCCTCTTTCTCATTTAACAAAGATGAAAATTTCGCAGGTATCATTGAGTTTAAGTTTTTTAAAAATTATTATATTACTGTTATCGACTTTAAATCAAAAGAAATACGAATTTACGACGATAAATAATTATATAAATCATTCTCAATTAAATTTACGAAAGCTCATAGGTCTCACTTATGGGCTTTTTTAGCTTTAAAAATGGTAAGCTTTCAAAGAAATTTAACACATAATCTTTATATTAGATAAAAGAAAAAATAAAATATTTTAAATTTATTAAAGTAAAATAAAATTTCCAATCGTCATAGGAATATGGAGATTGTCGAAAAAATAACAATGCCACAGAAGGATAAGGAAAATATCATCTCACAAACCGTTTCAAAATACGGAGGAAAGCTGATGTCGTACATTCGCCCGAAAGTGAAAAATACGGAAGATGCGGAAGATGTTCTGCAGGAGGTGTGGTATCAGTTCAGTAGCCTTACCAATCTTTCTGAAATTGTGAATGTTGGCGGTTGGCTGTACAGAGTGACGGCAAACAAGATTACGGACAAATATCGCAAAAAGAAAACTGAGAATTTAGAAGATTTCGTTTACGAAGATGAAGACGGAGACTTTTCTTTCAAAGATATTTTGCTGATGGATGAAAGTGCAGGCCCGGAAGTGAAAATGTTTCAGGATGAAATCTGGAAAAAACTTTTTGAAGCCCTGGAAGAACTTCCCGAAAAGCAAAGACTGGTGTATGTGGAAAACGAACTCAACGATAAAACCCTTCAGGAAATAGCCGATGAACAGGGCGAAAATATAAAAACAATTATCAGCCGTAAAAACTATGCTGTAAAGCATTTAAGAAACAGATTGAGAAAATTATACGAAGATTTAAATAGTTAGTAAAAAGTAAAATATGAATCATAAGCATAAAAAAGGGTGGATTTTTTTAATTCTTTGTCCGCCATTAATTTTACTGGGCGTTACATGGATCGTCATGGCTCTTTGGAATCATCTTCTCCCTGAAATTTTAGGAGTGAAATTGATAACATTCTGGCAGGCAATGGGAATCCTTGTTTTAAGCAAGATCCTTTTCGGAGGCTTCCATTTCGGGAAAGGCGTCAGAGATTTTAAACAGAAAAAAATGATACGCGAAAGAATGATGAATCTTACCCCGGAAGAGAGAGAGAAGTTTAAAGAAGTTTGGAAAGACCGATGCTCAGGAGGTTTTTTCAGCAGGCAAAATAAAACAAACGAATAATTAAATTTTAGAAGTAGTAAAGTAAAATTAAAATGTATTCGTCTATATAAAAAACAAAAAGTAGTAAAATTTAAAATTTTAAAACAATGAAAAATTCAGCATTAAAAGGTGCTCTTGGAGCATTAGCCGTTGTGGGTATCGCATTGGCGGCCAAAAAAATTTCGCAAAGAAAAAGATTCATGAAAGGTATTTTTGACGAATATGGAATCAAGGAAAAATCTCCTTTCGGACTAGCCGATAAGATTAGAGAAATGAATGAAGAGCAATATCAGGAACTAAAAGGAAAGTTCAAGAAAGAATTTGCCTCAAGATGCCACAGAGGTTTTAAAAAGAAAGAAAACATCGCGGAAGCGTAATAGAAAGTAACTAAGTTTAAATTGTCTGTTTGGGTTCGGGAAGCTTTGCTTCCCGAACCCAAACTTTTTAATGTCATTGCGATAAGCGGAGCGAAGAAGCAGTCTCCAAAGTATTTCAGCTTCCAACATAGGTTTCCCGCTTTTAGCAGATTTTTTAGGTTTTCCAGCTTTCTGAACTTACATTTTTCGAGGGTTTGGTTCGGCGGCGAAGCCGCCGAACCAAACCCTCGAAAATAGGCTCAAACAATCTCAAAAGTTTTTTCTAAACATAAATCATTTAATACTTGCCGAGATGCTCCCGGCATGACAATAAGACACATCCAACTTTCACCCTTTGCTGAGTGAAGCGCCTTTGCGAACGGGAATATTCACAATCATGTCAAAAAAATCTTTGCGTGCTTTGCGTTTAAGCAAAACACAATTTAACAAATATGACAAACTATTTATTCGTGTTATTTGCAAGAATATTTATGTCATTTACGTTTTAAACAAAAAAATAAAATCCTTATTTTTGTAAAGATTAATGAAAGATTACTACTATTTTCTCGGTATTTCACAGGATGCTTCGGAAGAGGACATCAAAAAAGCTTATAGAAAGCTATCCTTAAAATATCACCCGGATAAAAATGAAAACGATGATTTTTTTGCCGATCGTTTCCGTGAAATTCAGGAAGCGTATGAAACATTGAGTGACAAAAGCAGGAGGCATTCTTATGATCAGAATTTAGAAAGCCATCAGAAAAATTTCAGATATAATGTCCCGCCATCTATAAAAATTTTTACAGCGAATAAAATTCACGCTAAAAAGGGAGAGGAGATCATTATCAATTGGCAGACACAAAATGCCGATGTCGTGAAAATTTTACCGTTCGGACTGGAAAAGGCTTACGGCGAAAGAATTTTTAAAATTACAGAATTTAAGGACGGGAAATTTCAGCTTTTGCTTCACGCGACCAATTCACTTTTGCATAAAACTGTCGTTCAGGGAATTACAATTACAGAAGTTTTTGAGAGCGAAGGAGAGAAATTCAGGGATAAAGCAGAAGAGCTATTCAAGTCACAGCCCAAAACAGCAATGAATCCGCATGGTCAGCCAAAAATTGTGAGGATCATCGCAGGTATTTTGTTACTGATTCTGGCGGTTTATTTTTTGATAAAAAATTTCGGAGGTTAAGCCATTTTCTTCCTTCCGGGACACTTTTTGCACCTTTTCCCCTTCTTGAATTTTTTACAGCAAGACTTCTTGTCTCCACAATACATTTCTTCAGTATTTATTGAAAAAGCAGGTGCCAAAGGTGGCACTTTGAATGGAACAATCATATTCATGGTGCAAATATATTAATTTAGAATAAATACAGATAATAAATTTTCATAAATTATCCCGAAGCTGATTTTTAACAGTTTATATAAAAACTTTGATTGTCCTTAAGATGTAATAATTAAAATCTTTGTGCACTTAGTTGAGTGAAATGCCTTTGCGAGCCTTAAAAACAATTAGTAGTAACAAAATCTTTGAGAGCATTGTTTTAAAATTAAATATTATGACTTACGGATCATAAAAAATAAAAGTACTAAAAACTCAGTGCTGTCGATGCCTGTATTCACCACGCTTCGGCTTTTTTATTTTCAAAATTTCTTACCTTTCCATAATTTCCTTCGACACCCATTCTCAATTTTTTAAAAGGCTGAAATACTACATTGAGCCCAATATTCTGAAAATTTTTTGACATATCTTTTAGGATATAATCCTTCTTTCCAACGCTGGAGTAGCTTGCAAAAATTACGGAGCACCATTGCTCATTCCACCAATGTTCATACATTCCGACAAAGTTGAAAAGACTTAGTGTTTCCAACATATTTTTATTATAAATGTTAGGAACAGCATCATATTTTTCGCCGTTCAGGTCGCTGTTGTTTGTTGCAAATCCTTTTCCGTAAGAGGTTTGGAATCTGAAATTATTAGTATTATTTATAGTTCGCTTCCCGGAAATCATACCGCCCCAGCCAATCATTGTTTTGGTTTTATACGGGCTGTCGATTTCATATTTCATGTCATAGCTCATGGGGGAAATTATGGCTCCGGCTTTTATATAATCTTTCTCGTCTCCATATCTGTAAAGCGCTGTAAATGTTGGGATAATGGCTCTTTTTTTCCAATTTAAAGAATCTATGGGAAGCGAAATATCCGGCGTATTTGGGTCTTCAAGAGAGAAGGATAAATTTTCTTTCGGTGAAATTTTCTGCGAATATCTTACCTGCATCCTTCTGTTGAATAAAAGTCCGTCTGGCCCGATAAAATCAAATATATTTGGGAAAACTTCCGGATCGGAAAAATTACTCCAGGTTTGTCCGGCGATCCAGTTTTTCCATTTGATATATCCTTGGCGGAATCTTGGAGCAGTCGTTTTATTAGGACCATAAAGGTCAATTTCTACATAAGCCGAAAAATTATCGTCGCCTTTTGGATTTTTTTGTTTAATTCCCAACCCTATTTGTGACTGTTTTACACTGAAATTGCTGCTGGCGATATTCCGTTGTGGAATTTCTATAGACTGCGCAGCAAAACCCTCTACGGACTTCATATCCTGAAAATTTACGGTAAAATCTGTCTGCAGGAAGCCTTTCAGATAAAGTTCCCATTCATTCTGATCTTCTGCCTTGCTTTTTGTAAGCGTGATTTGGGAGTATACTTTTACATTTAGAAATAGCCCAATAATCAATAAAGTAAGAAACTTTTTGTCTGGTTTTTTCATCGTATTTGTGATTTAATATTATGATTCTTATTTAATAATGCTTGTGATTTAGATTAATTTTCATTCAGTTTTTAAACAAACTGTAAATCTTTAATTATTAATTAGAATTTGATTTAAACATTTAATTATTTGATTTTCAGGTTTTTAAATTTAAAATTGAAGCTACGGAATAATTTTTAAACCGGATTTTATAAGATTTTAAACGAAAATTTCTTCAAATGAAGTTTTAATTTAACGATTATGACTTTATCGGGAAAAATATTCTTTAAATTATTAAGTATTTGTAAAAAAATCCATCAATATGTTAAGAAAAATGAAATTGAATTTTAATCAAAAAAATATTTAAAACGCATTAATTTTAAAACTGATAAGCTTGTTTCTTTGCTATTTCTGCAATTTTGTGATGTTGTATAATCTTGTAAATTATTGTAATTTTACCAATCTTTTTTACAAACAAAATCTAATAAATAAAAATGAATACAGAACAGTTTGTGAGCCGTCACATTTCTTTAAATGAAGCCGATAAACAGGCGATGCTGGGAAAAGTTGGTGTTTCAAGTATCGAAGAGCTCATCTCTCAAACCATCCCTTCTTCTATCCGTTTAGAAAAAGATCTTGAAATCTCAGAACCGCTTTCAGAATACGAAATGTTGATTCATTCAAAAGAGTTGGCATCAAAAAATACTGATTATACAAGCTATATCGGTTTTGGATATCACAATACACTGCTGCCATCAGCTATTCAGAGAAATATTTTCGAAAATCCGAGCTGGTATACGGCTTATACTCCTTATCAGGCAGAAATAGCGCAGGGAAGATTAGAAGCTCTTCTTAATTTCCAGACTGTTGTATGTGATCTTACAGGTTTTGCTTTGGCCAATGCTTCATTATTAGATGAATCCACAGCGGCGG
Organism: Chryseobacterium sp. RU37D; assembly: GCF_900156075.1. Classification (GTDB taxonomy): domain Bacteria; phylum Bacteroidota; class Bacteroidia; order Flavobacteriales; family Weeksellaceae; genus Chryseobacterium. The sequence continues at coordinate 19,008 of NZ_FTMM01000001.1, forward strand.
CGGAAGCCATGCACATGTTCTTCAATAACAGAACGAAAGATCAGAAAAAAGTAGGAGCAAACAAATTCTTCGTTTCAGATTTAGTATTGCCTCAGACCATTTCTGTTTTAAAAACGAAGGCTGAAGGTCTGGAAATCGAGATCGTGGAAGGTGACCACAAAAAGCATGAGTTTGATGGTTCTTATTTCGGGGTTTTATTACAGTATCCTGGCAAAAACGGTATTGTTTTAGATTATACAGGAAACATCGTTGAATATAAAAAATTAGATCTTCAAGTGGTTGTGGCTTGTGATCCGATGGCTTTGGTTAAGCTAAAATCTCCTGCTTCTATGGGTGCTGACTGTGCGGTTGGAACCACTCAAAGATTTGGTATTCCATTAGGATATGGTGGTCCTCACGCAGCTTTTTTCTCTTGTAAGGAAGATTATAAGAGAGATATTCCGGGAAGAATCATTGGGGTTTCTCAGGATGCATACGGAAAACGTGCATTGAGAATGGCTTTGCAAACTAGAGAGCAGCACATTAAGAGAGAAAGAGCAACTTCAAACATTTGTACAGCTCAGGTTCTTTTGGCTGTAATGGCTGGAATGTACGCTGTTTATCACGGTCCTAAAGGATTAAATTACATCGCAGATCAAATCCACTTTAAAGCTAATGCTTTGAAAAACGGTTTGAAAGCTTTAGGATATCAAACTGTTGAAGAGCCTATTTTCGACACTGTGAAAATCACAATGAGCGAACATGAAAAAGGAAGATTAATGAGAATGATGCTTGATCATAAATTAAACTTAAACTACTTCACGGAAGGTGTTGTAAGTATTGCGATCAATGAAAGCACAACATTGGATAAACTGAACTATCTGATGGCTTCTTTCGCTCAGTTTAAAGACAAGCAGACTTTCAGATTAGAAATCAAAGAAGGATACAGCATTCCGGAAGAGAATTTAAGAAAAGACGAAATTCTTACGGAAGAGGTATTCAATAAATATCACACGGAAACAGAATTGATGCGTTACATCAAGCGTCTGGAAAGAAAAGACTTATCATTAACCCATTCAATGATTTCTCTGGGTTCTTGTACGATGAAATTAAATGCAGCAACACAAATGTTACCGCTTTCCTGGGATAATTGGGGAAGTGTTCACCCGTTTGTACCGGTAAACCAGGCGGGAGGTTATCAGGAAATGATCCGTGAACTGGAAAAAGATTTAGCAGAAATCACAGGTTTCGCAGGAACTTCTTTGCAACCAAATTCCGGAGCTCAGGGAGAATATGCAGGATTAATGGTGATCAGAGAATATCACATTTCAAGAGGTGAAGGTCACCGAAATGTAGTATTGATTCCTCAGTCTGCACACGGAACAAATCCTGCTTCTGCAGCAATGGCCGGAATGAAAATCGTTGTAGTTAAAAACCTTGAAAACGGGGAAATTGACTTCGAAGATTTAAAGGCAAAAACAGAACAGCATTCTGAGAATCTTTCTTGTGTAATGATCACGTATCCGTCAACTTACGGGTTCTTTGATGCCAATATTAAAGAAATTACAGCATTGATCCATCAGCACGGCGGACAGGTTTATATGGATGGTGCAAACATGAACGCTCAGGTAGGATATACAAGTCCTGGAAACATCGGAGCAGATGTTTGTCACCTGAATCTCCACAAAACTTTCGCTATTCCTCACGGAGGTGGAGGTCCTGGAGTTGGTCCAATTTGTGTGGCTAAACATTTGGTTCCTTTCTTGCCTTCAAATGCAAACATTAGAATCGGTGCTAAAGAAGCTATCGATGGTATTTCTGCAGCACCGTACGGTTCTGGTTTGATCCTGAATATCTCTTACGCTTATATCAAGATGCTTGGAACTTCAGGATTGAAAAAAGCAACTGAGCACGCGATCTTAAATGCTAATTATTTAAAAGAAATTTTAGCTGAGCATTTTCCTATTTTATATTCAAATGAAAAGGGAAGAGTAGCTCACGAATGTATCGTAGATTTCAGACAGTTCAAATCGTTAGGAATTGAAGTGGCTGACGTTGCAAAAAGATTGATGGATTACGGTTTCCACGCTCCTACGGTATCTTTCCCGGTTGCAGGGACATTAATGATCGAACCAACTGAGTCTGAAAGCAAAGCAGAAATCGATCGTTTTGCAGAAGCTTTAATTGCTATCAAACAGGAAATTGATGAGATTGCAAACGGAGAAGCAGATCCTGCAAACAACGTTCTGAAAAATGCGCCTCATACGGAACAATTGGTGATTTCTGATTCTTGGGATAAGCCGTACAGCAGAGAAAAAGCGGCGTATCCGCTGGAGTGGGTGAGAGACCACAAATTCTTCGCTTCTGTTTCAAGAGTGGATGAAGCTTACGGAGACAGAAACCTGGTTTGTACTTGTGAGCCGATTGAAGCTTATATGTAATTAAAGTTTTTTGAATATAAAAATCCCTTTCAGTGATGAGAGGGATTTTTTGTGTCATTGCCAGGAGTGAAGTGACCTTTTAGTACTGTAAAAATATAATCTTTAGCCTCGGCAAAAGAAATATCATATTTCCTCAATATTTCTTAAATCTTCAGGGAATTTCGACAACAAATTATCATAAAAAACGCCAGAAAATTAGTTCTTTGTTCTGAATAATAAGGTTGTACAGGTTCATTTTAATTTAATTTTATACAGCATAGATAAAACTTTTATGGCTGATATTGATAAAAAATAAAAGCCGGAACAAAAGGAGATGTCCGGCTTTTGCCATAATTATAATTGAAAATTTGCTGTGAAAAAATATTTCCTTAATAAGATCAATCCAAATGGGTTGAAATTTTAAAACATAATGTTTTATGAGTGATCTGGTTTAGTTTTAAATTTTCGAAATTAATTTCTTTCTTTTCTTGCTGTAGCAAAATAAGAAGCAAAAACTACTAAACTTGTTGTAATTCCGATGTAAGTGACCATTTTGTCTTATTTTTAATTATTTGTCTTTTTTTTTGTTAATTCTGTATTGCAATATTACAACATTATATTGATATGTAAAATTAATTAATAGTGATGTTTATCAGTTAGTTAAGTAGTGTTCATTGAAAAATTGTTAATATTTTGTTTACAATTATTTAATGCATTTTTGTATTAATATTGATAGATTAATTATATTTCTATTAAATAATTATTAATCTGTCAACGCTTTTATGATTTATATTTTCAAGCTGATAAATACAATTAAATATAATGTTATGCATAAAAATTTTAGATGAATGTATTTTTGTGTTAATTTTTGTTTGTAAAATTCTCATTATAATGAATTAATTTCTTATTGGAATAAAAAAATGACTTCCGTATCCGAAAGTCATGAAGATTATTTTCTTTTGTTGGCCTTTTCATAGCTTTTTGCATAGAAATATGCTGAAGTTACAAGGCACGTTGTAATTAATGTACAGGCAATCATTTTTTCTCATTTTTTGTGTTGTGAAATATAATCTCAAAACATATGCCAATTAATTTTATAATACTGTAAATCAATTTAGTATGAATTAATTTTTTATTGAGGATTGAAAATATTTCACAATTTAGTACTCCAATAATGATAGATTGCAGATAGAAAATTTTGTATCATTTAGAATTATGGTTAAAGTTTATCCTTGAAATTTTTTAACATTTTAATCAATAAAGTTTTTGATCATTCTCACAATAGAAGCTTCTTCTTTTTCCTTTGCCTGTTTGTTTTTTAATTAGTTTTTTTCCGCACTTCGGACATATAGATTTTGTGTGAGCCAACCAATGTTTTTTCAGCACAAATTCTCTTTTCCATCTTAGAAAATCAAAACTGTAATTTCGCGCTTCTGCAATCAGCTCTTTGATCTTCCTCGAAGGCATATTTCCGAGAAGGCTTTCCGGTTGTACACCAATTCTGAACAAAACTTCATTTTTAATAATATTACCGACACCGGAAAAAATATCCTGATCCATCAAGGCATCACAAACCATCATATCAGGATTTGATTTTAACTTTTTTTCCGCTTTTTTAGGATTCCATTCATCACTCATAATATCTGCTTCCCAATCAATTCTTAATAAGAATTCCAGATCTACAGGTTTTACACTGCAAGTATAAAAATACATCATGCCATCCTTAAAAATCAGTGAAAGACGTAGGCTTTTGTCGGGTTTTATCTGCTCATCAACGCTGTAGGAACCAAACATAAGCAGGTGGATCCTTATTGCGCTGTCATCAAAAACCAAATAGGTTTGTTTTCCAAAAGTGCGAATTTCCCTTACAATTTTCCCTTTCAGATATTCTTTATCGAAGTTGGCATTTCCATGAGCTTCCGTAATTTTGCTGCCCACAAATTTCTGCAGGCTTTCTTTCATTAGTATTATAGAAGGTCCTTCAGGCATAATATCAGTTTTGAAACAAAAGTTCAAATACTATTCCGTAAAAATAAAATTTGAAGTAATTTTGAAAAATGATGAATTTAAACCAGATTTTTACCAATCAGCGTACAGGAAACAATCCACATACAAAAGCTTCAAGAACTGATTTTCAGAGGGATTTTGATAGAATTATTTTTTCATCCGCTTTCAGAAGACTACAGAACAAGACGCAGGTATTTCCGCTTCCGGGAAGTGTTTTTGTGCATAACCGGCTGACCCATTCGCTTGAGGTTTCTTCTGTTGGGCGAAGTCTGGGAAGTGTTATCGGGGAATTCATTCATGATACTTTTAAAAATGACCTTACAGAGGATGCAAGGAACTTTTATCTTTATAATCTTGGAAATGTGATCGCCGCCGGCTGTTTGTGTCATGATGTAGGGAATCCAGCTTTCGGGCATTCCGGTGAAGATGCCATTGCAAGCTATTTTGAAAGGAATGAAAGTGATCTGAAACCGAAATTTAATGAAAAAGAATGGGCGGATCTTGTTAATTTTGAAGGAAATGCTAATGCGATCAGGGTTTTGTCCCAGCAACAGCAAGGGAAAGACGCCGGCGGAATCCAGCTGACATTTTCAACGCTGGCAAGTATTGCAAAATATCCGTGCGAAGCCATTGCAAGAGACAAAAAAGTTCTTCATAGAAAGAAATTCGGCTTTTTTCAAAATGAAAAAGATATTTTTCTTGAGATAGCAAAAGAAACAAATTTAATTTTAGAAGGAGAAAATCCTCATATTTTTAAAAGACATCCGTTTGTGTGGCTTGTAGAGGCCGCTGATGATATCTGCTACAATATTATTGATATGGAAGATGCACACCGGTTAGGTATTGTTTCTACATCCGACTGCGAGAATCTCTTCTTCGAGCTCGTGAAATCTGAAACTGATGACATCAAAAGAATAAAAGATAAGTTGGCTTCAATTTCAAATGGAAATGAAAAAATTTCTTATTTAAGAGCAAAAGTTATTAATGCTTTAATCAATAAATCGATTGAAACGTACAAGCTGAATTTTAATATGATCCTAGATGGAAGTCTAGATAAAGCCCTACTTGATATGTATAAATCTGAAAATGAAGCCCTCAAGGAAATTGAAAAATTTTCTATTGCAAAAATTTACAATCATAAAGCGGTGGTGGAAATCGAAAATGCCGGCTACAATGTGATGTATGAATTGCTAAACCATTTCATTCCTTCTATTTTAAAGACAAAAGAAGAACGAAAATCTTATGATAAAATGGCTCTGAAACTGCTCCCGCAACAGTTTGTTTATGAAAACGGAACCGACTATCAGAAGGTTTTGGGTGTTATTGATTTTGTTTCCGGGATGACGGATAATTTCGCCACTGATCTTTATAGGAAAATCAAAGGTATCGATATCGGAATGACGGTATAAATTCAAGGTAAGGAAGATAGGAGAGTGAAGCGGTTTATATCCTCTATCTTCCAGCTATCCAAGTTATTAAGATATATGGGTCTCATTCAATTTTTTTTATTATATTTAAGCAAGCACAGTTGAAATTTTTTTAACTGAACAAAAATTATTATGACACTAAAAAATTAAAGCTATGACTTTTCTTCTGGCACCCCTTATATTCTTTGGGCTTATTATTTTATTTGCTTCATTTTTTGTAGTAAAGCAGGAAACGGCTGCTATTATTGAAAGATTTGGAAAATTCAAGTCGGTAAAGCATTCCGGGCTTCATCTAAAGCTTCCCATTATTGATCAAATTGCAAAAAGATTAAATCTGAGAATCCAGCAGCTTGATGTAATCATTGATACAAAAACATTGGATAATGTATTTATCAAAATGAAAATTTCTGTACAATATCAAGTGATCAGAAATCAGGTGGCAGATGCATATTATCGTCTTGAAAATCCTGAAAATCAAATTACATCTTTTGTTTTTGATGTAGTAAGAGCAGAAGTTCCTAAAATGAAGCTTGATGATGTTTTTGTACGAAAAGATGACATTGCCGTTGCAGTGAAAGGTGAGCTTCAGGAAGCCATGAATAGCTATGGTTACGATATTATCAAGGCTTTGGTAACAGACAAGAGTTACAAGAAACAGGTATATTTGCCATGGACTGGCGAGATTATATGCCAGATATTGGAAGATTTACAGGGATGGATGTTCTTGCAGAAGACTACGCAAACCAAACCCCATATCATTTTGGCATGAATAATCCTGCTAATTATTCTGATCCTACAGGGCTATACAGCGTTTCTCAGGGTGGAGATAGGATTGATCTCGATCCAAGCGAGTTTGGAGCTTTTTGGAAGAAATATAAACATGGTATTGCCGGTAGTGGTTCCATGGGTTCAATAAATAGTGTGTTTAAGGAAATAACCACCAGTGATCAATATGCTCTCAATAGAGATATTCCTGAGCTTATAATACAAGGCTCAAGATTGAAGCATGCTTTTACCGGTGACTATTTTTTTAATAGTGACAAAAAAGCGATTTTCAATCATTTAAATAAAAATATTGGTGCTATGGCTACAATTACTCAATGGAATGGTGATCGAGGTTTTAGAGGTAATTGGGCCGCTAAATTATCCTACGGAATGTTTAATAATTTTTATTTAGCATTACAGACGGTAGATACTTTCAACTGGTTAAATGGCAAGTCGATGTCAGGATATACAGGACGGGAAGCATTCAGTAATATTGATGGTTCTTCTCAATTTGATTCTGGGGATCGATTAATGGCATTTTCCACCACATTTAATCCTTTTGGTCCTAAGATGACTTTAAATGTTCCATTTAGCTTTGGTCAAATTGGAAAAAGTATTTTACCACAGTCAGCATTCAGAATGACAGAAAAATTAGCACCTTTAAATGCAGCACAGTTTTCAAGTTTTTTTAGAGGTACAGCAATTTCCAGAGCAGCACCTGTAACAAGAGGATTTATGAATAGATATCTAAATAAGGGATTAAATGGTGTAAATAGTGTAGGAATGTACAGGACATTATATCCTATAGTAGCAAAATCAGCATTACCCAACAATAAACATAATAATTACTAATGGGGATTTTTGAAGTTATTTTTCAGATTATTTTTACCACCTTAATAGGAAATAACATTTATTATCTGGTAAGAAAGATTATCGGAGATAAACGCAGCTATAAAGAAATTATTAATAGCGAGAAAGAAGATGGATGGAGATACGGAACAGGAATGTTTGTAATGTTTGCATTTGTTATTTTTCTTGTCAAATGCACTTCATAGATTTTAGAAAAATATATAAATGTAAAGAGTTTGCTGCAGAATTAATATGAAATTTTTAGTGGAGTTGCTATCTTTTTTGAGACAAAAAGTTTATAATCTTAATTAAGAGTATTAAATAATTCAGGGTGTTGAAATCAATGCCCTGATTTTGATTTAAAAAGTTTTGCAAGAAACAGCGCAGGTGTTCTTGAAATCACAGATTCTAATGATTATTATCCTTTTGGGATGAATCATTTTGGTACGGGAAGTGCTTACTTTGGGCTGGGTAGCTATAAGAATTACAAATACAACGGACAAGAGTTACAAGAAACAGGTATAGTTGCCATGGACTGGCGAGATTATATGCCGGATATTGGCAGATTTACAGGGATGGATGCCCTTGCAGACGAATATGTTAACCAAACGCCTTATCATTTTGGTATGAATAACCCTGCTAATTATTCTGATCCTACAGGGCTATACAGCGTTTCTCAGGGTGGAGATAGGATAGATCTCGATCCAAGTGAGTTTGGAGCTTTCTGGAAAAAGTACAGGACTGGTATTGCCGGTGCTAGTACCATGGGGTCAATAAATAGTGTGTTCAAAGAGATAAGTACTAACAAGGAAGATTATAGCCTTTCATTGCAAATTCCTGAGTTAATTCTTTCAGGAAATAGATCCTCTTGGGGTTCACAAATGCAAAATCATGCTAATTCTTTTTTACAAAAATGGCAGGCTAGCCAAAATCTAAGTGAATCCAGAACGAAACTCTATAGCGCAATAGAAGATACAAAAGTAGGACAATCAGTATCTGCTGCTGAAAAGTTTTTATTTTTAGAATTACCTGCTTCTTTTGCAGGGGGGAGTTTCTTGCAGCAGGCTGGAGAGCAGCAAATCTTAGTAGATATTTGTGTGGTCCAATGGGAAGGCTAACCAATGGTTTAATTAAAATCTGTTTTACAGAAGGGACTCTGGTAGCCACAGAAAAAGCAAACAAAAAGATAGAAGACATTAGAAAAGGTGATTTAGTATGGAGCTACAATGAAGAAACAGGTAAAAAAGAGCTGAAAAAAGTAGTAGCACTGTCCCGAAATACTTCTTCTTCACTAGTAAAGATTTCTGTAAATGGTACGAAAATTACCTGTACACCGGAACACCCATTCTTTGTGAACGGAAACTGGGTTGAAGCCAAAAACCTAACAAAAGGTACACTTCTAACCACTTTAGACGGAACAACTTCTCCTGTAGAATCTATTAAATTCTTGGATGAGAAAGTAAAAGTCTATAATTTTGAAGTAGAAGGCAACCATAATTATTATGTTTCTGAGAAAGGAGTTTTGGTACATAATGATTGTACAGAAGTGCTTTTTTTGGGCAAGGAACTTATAAAAATTACAAATACAACGGAAAAGAGCAGTGTAGCACGCCACTAATTACAGCTTGTGAAAGTTTTGATAATAAAACCAGATATGTAGAGGAGTTAATTAAATACAAAGCGGATGTTAATTATGTGGAATGTAATAGTGGGAAAAATGAGCAAAAAATGTATAGAACACCTTTGATTGCTGCTTCTGTACAAGGTCATTTACAGATTGTAAAGTTGTTAATAGAAAATGGAGCAAAAGTAAATTATGTCAGCCCTGACGAAGGGTATGCTCTATCAGCAGCTTTAGGTAATTATGATGTTATTCTATATCTTTTGCAACACGGTGCGGATTGCAGTAAGGTTTTGTATCAGAAAGGCGGAGGAGATAATTTGAAAGATATCTACATGCGTGATTGGATAGAAGATGAAGCAGACCATTCCGCGAAAGAATATCAAGAAATAAAAGAACTCCTCAGGAAAAAAGGATGTTTATAACTAACAAATCCCGCCGTGATTGCGGTGGGTTTTATTTTTATAACGCAGCAATTGGACTTGCTCTCTTTAGATAAAAAAGTTTATACTTCCTAATTGAGAAATTACTATGAGTCGTCCTAAAATAGGTTGATAAGTTTTACAATAAAATTATATTAAAATTTTGGATAATGTTATCAACAAGAAAGAATAAGTGTTCTTTAGTTGCAGAATTTTGGGAGAGGTCAAAATAAAAAGATCTTCAGATACCTGAAGACCTTTACTGATTTATACGAAATAATTTTGTTTTTGTCATTTGTGGTGAACATATAAATCTTTTCCCTTTGTGTGTTTAGAATTTATAGCTTTTACTAATTTTCCCGATTACGGAATTAATAAGAGCTGCGCCTGATTGTGTTTTTATTATTATATATTAAAATTTGTTATTTCTGTTATTTAATGGGGCAAAATTATCCTTTTTATGACACCTGCCGAAAAAAATAAAATAGATTTTTATCTAATCGTGCATAGAAATAAATCTAAGTTTTTTAGTTATGGTAATTTGTTTTTGTCAGTTTAATAATTTAAATACATTTTAACTTGCAGATTCAATTATTTTACTTCAAAAATATAAGCACCAACTTTTTTCTTATCAAAATTTTCAGATTCAGTCACCTAGATCGTTTGTTCGTTAAGCTGAAGATATTCTCGCGAACTATTACCCAATACCAATAAACCTAATTTTCGTTTCCTATAAGCAAAGCTTAGTTCCAATTTTCTGCGAGTTTATTATAAATTATTTTAAAGTTTTATTGAGCTTGAACAAAAATCAAAATCACAGTTCCGTATGTGAATAAAAATATTTTATATTATAACCTGCGATGCATTTTGAGATTAATCTTAATCTGAGGTGTTTCATTTAATTTCGAAATACAAAGATCAAAATGTACAACAGGTTATAATATTGAATGTTTTTCATTGTTTTTAGAATTTTGTGAAATTTCAAAAAATTAACCACTTACTTATTAACCATGATTTTAAGCCAGCCCGAAAACAGCTTTTTCCAGTTATCCGTCAGTTCAGCATTATTGATAATCCCTATTTTATGTTTACCGTCCAGGAAAATAAACATGGTAGCTTTTATTTTATGCTGTGTAATGGCCTGAAAGTAAAGGGTATTGTTCATCATAGGAATAGGTTTTATAGTTTTGTACATGAAAAAAAATCGCAAGTGGAATTTTTCTCGTTACCAAATTCTGTATCGAATATTCTTTGATTTTCCAGAAGAAAAATTTTCATCAAACAGGTTTTAAGGCTGAAAATGATTGGTGTAACAGATTTGAATTCTTTTATTACTTTTGAGGAAGCTTATCATCAGTTAATGATTGAATTAATTAATTTACAAATTCATAAAATTAAAAACGTAATTTGAAATTCGAAAATTAAAACGATTTATATTGACGAAGGGTTCTCAGACAATAATGTATTTATGAAATTAATGTCTTATCATTTTAAGGGCTATCATGTGATGTTGACGCATTCTCCGATGAATTCTGCGTTGTGCATTTCTATGGTGATTTCAAATAGAGAAATTGATGAAACCTTTTTGCAGCAATCTTATCAGATGAAATTACTACAAACTTTAATTCTTAATCTTTAAACTATGTCATTTCCGTTTGATACAAGATACCCGTCTCTCGAAATTTTAATTGAAAAAGCTAAAAGAAGAATGCCTCGTTTCGCCTTCGAATATTTGGACGGTGGTTGTAATGAAAATATAAATATAAATAGAAATACCGACGAATTGAGAGAAGTTCTGCTTCGTCCCCGATACCTGAACAATTATGCAGAGGCTAATATGGAAACCGAATTATTTGGTGTAAAATATTCTTCTCCTTTCGGAATTTCCCCGGTTGGTTTGCAAGGATTAATGTGGCCTAATGCTCCTGAAATTTTGGCAAAAGCGGCTTTTAAACATAATATTCCTTTCATTTTAAGCACTGTTACGACAAGCAGTATTGAAAGAATTGCAGAGTTAACGGAAGGAAAAGCATGGTATCAACTCTATCATCCTAGAGAAGAATGGTTGCGAGATGATATCCTCGATCGTTGTAAAGCTTCGGGATTTGATGTTTTGGTTGTTTTGGCAGATGTTCCCACTTTCGGATACAGAGCAAAAGAGATCCGAAATGGTTTAGCGATGCCTCCTCAGCTAAATTTCCGAAATATTTCCCAGGCGTTGGCTAAACCGCACTGGTGCTTAGAAATGTTGAAGCACGGTGTTCCGAGGTTTGCTACATTGGAAAAATATATGGATAAAGACATGAATGTAAAGCAATTGGGACAGTTCATGAATTCTACATTTTCAGGTAAATTAAATCCAGACAGAATAAAGGCAATTCGCGATAAATGGAAAGGGAAATTGATCATTAAAGGTGTCGCTTCCGATGAAGATGCAGAAGAAGCAGTACGCTTAGGATTTGATGGAATGATTATTTCCAATCATGGAGGAAGACAGTTGGACGCAGGAGAATCTACAATTGCGGTAGTAAAAGAAATCAGTAAAAAGTATAAAGATAAAATTAAAATTATGATGGACAGTGGCATAAGAACCGGTCCTGATGTAGCACGTGCATTGAGCTGTGGTGCAGAATTTATCTTTATGGGACGTACTTTTATGTATGCTGTCGGAGCTTTGGGAGATAAAGGTGGGGATCATATCATTGAAATGCTCAAAATGCAGTTCAGACAGGTAATGGAACAGCTTTGTTGTGAAAGCCCGAAAGATTTGCAGAACTTTAGAGTGAAGTAGTTTTTGGGAAATGATAAAAACTTGAAGGATTGGTTTTATTTCTTTAAACAAAAGCCTTTCACTTAATTAATTTTATCATTGCTAAAAGCTTAGGAATAAATTATTCCTACCGATTTTATATAACTTGACCAATATCATTTTTCATGGTGATATGGAGCATCTTATCTTTTATAAAGGTTAAAGAACTTTGAAAATAAATTTAAATAAAGACTTGATTATTATAAAAATTATAAAAGATGGAAATCAGTTATATCAGCAAAAAAGAGATCAAACAAGGCGAAGAGATACAAGCTCAGGATATCAGAGATGGCATTTTTAACTTGCTACAGATAGATTTTCCGGGCTTTTCAAAGCATCATTATATTTCTTTAATGGAACTCAATAAATACAGACGCCTTTACCTAAGCTCTTTAATACTACAGGAAAAAGGTGAGCTTGCCATCATAGACAGAGACGTACTTACTGCTATTAAAAACAATTCCATTCTATCAGAAAATATCCAGGACGAAATGAAGTCTGAGCTTACCTTCGGAGAAAAAATTGCAGACAGGATCGCCTTATTTGGTGGAAGTTGGATGTTCATTATTGTATTTTTCTTTTTCATTCTATTATGGATGATTATTAATATATGGGTTCTAAAAACGTCTTTTGATCCTTTCCCGTTTATTCTGCTTAATCTTATTCTTTCATGTTTAGCGGCCATTCAGGCACCCATTATCATGATGAGTCAGAATAGGCAGGAACAGAAAGACAGGCTGAGAGGAGAGCACGATTATAAAATCAATTTAAAAGCAGAATTGGAAATTAAATTATTAAGCGAAAAAATAGATCATTTGCTGGTAAACCAAAATAAAAAACTCTTGGAAATACAAGATATACAAACAGATTATCTGGAAGATCTTATGAGAGAAATCAAAAGAGTAAAATAAAACCTACAAGCAATACTTAATTTATTGTACTTTAAAATTTAAAACTAATCCAGCTCCAAAATTCTTAGATTCCGCAACCGGTTAAATAAATATAATATTTTTAGAATCTTTTTTATTAATCACAGGAAACAGGCACTAAGCTTACAATTTGTAGTATAATCTACAAATACTGAAGAATCTGCTTAACCTGCCCATAAAAAATGACAGGGCAGATTAAAGCAGTTAAAATTATGGTTAACAGATTAATAAGGAATATTATTTGAACCTTAAATTTAATGAAATGATATCAGATTTCATCCCTACAGATTTTGTATAATGCCCATACCGGATTTCCAGCATATTGAGACGCTCGATACCAAACAAGCCATTCTTTGGATTGAATCGGATTCCTACTCCGTAAAAATGACTATCGAACTTTGAAAGATCATAATTGCTGGTATAATAATCGTCAAATGCGGTATGCTGCTGATAAGATGCAAAATATTTAGCTGCCGTCTGAGAATAATATCTGTAAAACGGACTTACGGAAACAAATGGAGATATCTTCAAGGGAGTCTCCAGACTGATTGTATTGGATTTTAGCCCCCAATTATCCGTATAATACCGGTAATAGGCTCTCAGAATTACCTTATCACCAAGAAAATAATTCGCTCTGAACCCCAATGGAAGTTTAAACCTCTTATCTGGCAAAGCTTCCTGATGAACAGAATTATCTGCAAAATAAACCCTATGAAACGGCAAGCTTAGATATCCGGTTTGCTGAACTCCGTCTGCCAGAAATTCTACCTGAAAATTCCGGTTAATGATCTGGGAATAAGATAATGAGAGGGCAAATGTATTTCTGCCGCTTGTTCCCTCATTTTCAGCAGTTCGTAATTCTATAGGAGCAATCATTTTTACCTGATCCAGATACGCCTGAAATTTGGCGGTGAATTCTCCCATCCTGTTTTTCGTCTTTTGCGAAAAACCAACGTTTGCGCCATAAGACTGATAATCGAATTCTGTTGAGAAAGAAACGCCTGCCATCAGGGTTGCCCCTTTGTTTTCATTTTCCCGATTCCAGTTGAGCGTAGGATAAATCCTGTTGTCTGCATGTGATGCAGAAGAATTGGCTTTCAAATCAATCATATCAGAAGAGGCTGATGTATAATGATCTATTCCTACACTGAAACTGAATTTGTTTTTCCTGTCTTTCTTATCATACTTTACCATGGTTACATCAATGGTATTGGAGATGTCTGTTAGTTTTTCCGTTCCGATTCCGCCTGTAACTGCAGAGTTGTTTCCGTCTTGTTTATAATAGCTGGAAACTAGGTTGGCTTCATCCAGCGTTAATTTTTTTGGCTGCTCGTTGTTTGCATTCTCCTGCGCTTTTACATTGAAAATTCCAAAAAGAGTAACAATGCTTATGATAATTTTTTTCATAACAAATTAAATTTTACAATTACTCTTTTTAATTACATCCGCAGCCACCGCCTACTTTCCCTGCATTGGCTCCTGAAGAGCCTTCCCTGTAGGATTGAAAGCTTAGTTCAGTCTTTTCAATCGTTCGGTTTCCGAGAATCATTTCGGCATCGTTTAATTTATTTTTTTCGTATTCTTTAACTGTAGTGCAGGATTGCATTGAAGCAATTATCATTACAAAAAAGATTACTATTACTATTTTAAATGGATTTTTCATTTGAATTGAATTTGTTTTATTAGCTTAAAATAGAATCAAGGATCTCATTTTAGGTTAATGTTTTGAGATGAATATATTTTGTCCTGATCGTCTATAATGATGCATTCCATATGGTTGATCTGATTCACCATATTGAGTGCTGCATCAATCCCCATAATACTTATGGGAGTTGCCATTGCATCGGCAATTTCTGCATTAGGACAAAAAATGGTAACACTTTTTACCCCTGAAGCAGGCATTCCGGTTTTAGGATTTATGGTATGAGAAAATTTCTTACCATCAATCATGACAAACTTTTCGTAGTTTCCCGATGTTGCCACTGCCATATCAGTAATGTTCATATAGGAAAATGGCTGTTTGGCATTGTCGGGATCGGCAATCCCAACCGTCCAGGGTTTTCCGTCTGCCTGATTTCCCCAAGCCGTCAAATCTCCTGAAGCATTCACAATTCCGGAAGAAACACCTTTTTTCTGGAGAAGCCTTTTTGTCATTTCTGCTGCATATCCCTTACCGATTCCGCCAAAACCAATCCTCATTCCTTTTTCTTTCAGAAAAACGGTCTGATTTTCCCGGCTGAGAATGATGTATTGATAATTGACCAATTCCAGATGTTTTTTTATCTGTTCAGGATCAGGAAGCTGTTTCATTTCTTGATCAAAATTCCAAAAGCTTTTATCGATTCCTCCGTAAGAAATATCAAAATATCCGTCTGTAATTTTGCTTATTCTTAAGCTTCTTTCAATAAGATCAAAGATTTCCCAATCTACTTTCACAGGCATTATTCCTGCATTTTTGTTGATGAGATTGGTTTGGCTTTCTTCATTAAAGGTTGTGAGGAGATTTTCAATTCTTTGGATTTCCCGGATAGCAGTATCAATATGTTTGTTTGCTGCTTTTTCATCATTACAGATAACGGTAATTTCAAAAGCATTCCCCATTAGTTTCTGAGGTCTTTTGAATTCTTTTAACATTTTTTTTAAGGGTTTTGATTTTCCTTGATATTTCGGATTTCTTTGCTGAAGGCTAATGCATTTTCAGAAGGCAGTCCTTCCCAACTTTTCAGAACCTTTCCTTCAGAATTCAATAAAAGAGTGTAAGGAAATAATCCTTTCTGGTTGTATTGATCAGCAAGAGAAGCATTTTCTTTTTTCATCTCCTGTGAAAGCTGGTTCTTTTTATTTCTGGGAAAATCTGCGTTGATATAAACAATAATATGTTCTGCTTCAAGTTTTTTAAACTCATCTGTTTCGATGATATTTTTATGAAGCTTAATACATGGAATGCACCAGTCTGAACCCGAAAAATTGAGCAAAATAAGCTCTTTGTTTTCCATGGCTGTTTTTTTTGCGTTCTCCAATCTGCTTTGTGCATGAAAATAAGCAGCAAATACAACCATCAATATGGCTGAAAGTATTGTTTTCATTATTTTAATTTTTATAATGATTTTTTTAGAAAATAATAGTGTTTGGCCCCATAAGTGAAACCAACTAATACAAAGGAAGTTATAAAAAGGAAAATTTCGGGGGCTCCCAGACAGAATTTAGATAGCCTTTATAGCAAAAATCTTCATCATATGAAGGTATTTTGTGATGCCTAATCTTCTCAGGCTGACCATTCTTAAATTCAAAAATAAAACCTTTATTAATTGTGAAAACTAATGCAAGCGGTGTTGTATGAATGACAAAAGGTAATTTTCGGTCTT
Organism: Chryseobacterium sp. RU37D; assembly: GCF_900156075.1. Classification (GTDB taxonomy): domain Bacteria; phylum Bacteroidota; class Bacteroidia; order Flavobacteriales; family Weeksellaceae; genus Chryseobacterium. Next base: position 35,601 of record NZ_FTMM01000001.1, read on the forward strand.
TAGTATAATCTTTATCCTTTACAGGATGATCGTAATGTGTCTTTAGAAATGCAATGAGAGTCATTTCCGGGTTCAAATTTTTATGTTCCCAGTAATGTTCAATTAAAGTGGGAATTTTCAAAAACTGATATAATTCAGTTGTGGAAACCAAATATAATGACAGCAATACTATAGCAATTAGCTTTTTCACTAATCAAAATTATGTTTTTTTTCATTAAGAATGATTTTAAATTGTAATTATTATTAAATCCATAAACAAGCTATTTTCTAAAAATTTCAAAACGGAAAATAAATGCCCCTTTTTATGACTTAGAATAACTTAATGCCCATGACCTCCGGAATCAGATAATTTTGCATTTACGAAAAACGCACCTTTTATAACAATTCTCGCATTAGGAGCAATAGGACTTACAGAAGTAATTCCCGTGTATCCCATATCTGAAGAACCTTTGATAATTTGAATTTTTTCAAAATTCATTTTGGGCTGCCTTTTTACAAGATTTCCTGCCCGGTGTCCGTGATCTTTATCCTCTTTTTCTTTTGTATGATTTTCGGGGTTTTTATCTGTTTGTACAAAAACATAATATTTTCCGTCTGCCTCAACAATGGCTTCATTGGGAATTGCAGGCGTCGTGCTTTTGTCAAGGCTTACAATTCCTGTGATGTTCATTCCATCAATTAATCCAGATTTATTTCCTGTTACGTTGGCGTGAACAGAAATGGTCTTGCTTTCATTTTCAAATGAAGATCCGATGCTGTAAATTTCCGCATCATATTCAGTATCAGGATTATTAGTCAATTTAAAATGTACAATTTGTCCCACCCTCATTTTCTGCAGATCTTTTTCAAAAACCTGCAAATCAAGATGAATAGAATTGTTATCTATAATATCTAAAACAGGAGACGAAACATCAACATAACTTCCGATCTGTGCATTTATATTACTGATTGTGCCGCTGATCGGTGCGGTAATTACGAGTGCTGATCGTAAATTTCCGTTTGTAAGCGCCGCAGGGTTTATTCCCATTAATTGCAATTGCCTTCTAAGTGAAGCTTTTTGAGTTCTCAGGCTTTTCAGTTCTGCGTCAGAGCTTTGAAGATTCTTTTTTGCACCAGCGTCATTGTCAAACAGCTCCTTTTGTCTTCTGTATTCCTGTTCTGCAAATGAAATTCTGCTGTTAACTGTTAAATACTTTTCCTGCAGCTGAATATATTCAGGATTGCTTATATTCGCCAAAACCTGACCTTTCCTCACAAAATCACCAATCTGAACGTTGATGGTCTGGATCACTCCACCATACAGGGAGGTAACATTGGCTTTCTTATTATTTGGAACTCTTAATAGACCATTGGCTTTGATGGTTGATGTAAGTTCTTTCATTTCAACGGTTCCCAAAGTGACATTTACTGATTTCATCTGTTCTTCTGTAGGCTCGGCAATGGTTTGTGGTGTTTCTTCATGATTTCTTTCCAGCTGCTTGGTTTGAGTGTTTTCTTCATTCCCTTTCTTTTTTTGGCAGCTTAAAGTGAAAAGTAAAATCAATGCTCCTGAAACAATATGATATTTGATATTCATTTTTTTATTTATTGATTATTGAATTAATGATTATTACAGACTCATTGACCTGCTGGATAGATTCCAGATATTTTAAATGAATTTGGGTTGCTGTCTGCAAAGCAAAAAGATATTCCACATAGGAAATCTCACCCGTTTTATACCCCAATTGCCCTGCTTTAGTAATTTTTTCTGCATTCGGAATTGCCTTGTTCACATAATATTCATACTGCTTTACGTTTTGCTGATATTGGTAAAAAGCATTTTCCAATTGCGTTTTCAATTGTTTTTGCTGAAACTGAGCATTCGATTCTGCTATTTGTTTCTGATAATCAAAAGATTGTATTCTTGCTTTTGTTGCTCTGAAGGTAAGAGGAATAGAAACTCCAATCGCTGCTGAATGAAATCTGTTTCCACCATTAAAATACTGTTCAATCCCGTTAATATTCTGAAAACCAATCAATGATTGGTTGATATAGCCGATTGTAAATTCCGGAAGACCTTGTGATTTTTCAACATTTTTATTCCTTTCGGCAATTTCCATTTCCTGATAGAAAGCTCTTACTGTAGGATGTTTTATAATAGTTGAACTGTCCAGGACATAATCTGCCTTCAAAGGACGGTAATTCTGACCAGACGGTACCGCTATATTCTCTGAAATATTCAACAATGTCTTTAGATTTCTGTAAGCATTGGTAAGATATACTTCATTCTGGGTTAATAATAAATTGATTTCACCCTTCTGAGTTTCGGCTGTATTAATTTCAATCTTTTTAATATCTCCTGCTTTAAATCTTACGGTTGCAATTCTTATAAAATCGTTATACAAACTGTCAAGATTTTTCAGTTTCAACTGATTATACTGCAAATATTCAATCTGATAATAATAGGTTCTGACCTGTTTTGCTAATTCATTTGCCGAAATTTCTTTATTGATCTGTTTTCCTTTGATTTGTTCGTTAATCAACTCTTTTCTGACTTTAAATAAAGAAGGAAACGGAATGGTTTGGGAAATTGCAAAAGACTGGTCGAATTTTTTCGAATTATATTGCCCTAATTGTGCAGCAATATTCAACTTAGGAAGCTCGTTTGCTGTTGGTTTCAAAGCTTCTGCTGATTTAATATCCAAATCTTTTGACTTAATCAGATTATTATTGATTAAAGCTATTTGTATGGCCTGTTCCACAGTTAATGGATTTCCTTGCTGTGCTTTAAAAGCTTGTCCCAAAAACAAGAATCCCAGCCCAATAATTGTCGTTACAGATTTAATCCTCATCTTTTTTACATTAATTTTTTTACTGAAAATAATGTATAACATCGGAAGAACAAACAAGGTTAAAAAAGTTGCCGTTACCAAACCTCCGATAACAACCGTAGCCAGAGGTTTCTGAACCTCTGCTCCCGCTCCTGTAGAAATAGCCATGGGTAAAAATCCTAAAGAAGCAACTGTTGCGGTCATCAAAACCGGTCTTAATCTGGATTTAGTTGCTTTTATTACCCGTTTTAGAATATCCGTTTCACCTTCCTTTTCAAGCTGGTTGAAAGTTCCGATCAAAACAATTCCATTTAAAACAGCTACTCCAAACAATGCAATAAAACCAATTCCGGCACTGATACTGAAGGGCATATCTCGTAATGATAATGAGAAAACTCCTCCTATAGCACTCATTGGAATAGATGTAAAAATGAGAGCAGCCTGCCTAAACGAATGAAAAGTGAAATAAAGCAACATAAAAATCAGTATCAAGGATACTGGAACCGCAATCATTAATCTTTTACTTGCCGCCTGTAGGTTTTCGAACTGGCCGCCATAAGTAAAGTAATATCCGGAATGTAGTGTTACCTTTTTATTTAGTTTTTCCTGAATTTCTTCCACTACACTTTGAACATCTCTGCCTTTCACGTTAAATCCAATTACGATTCTTCGTTTTCCGGCCTCCCGGCTGATCTGCGCGGGACCGAGCTTATAACTGATATTCGCTACCTGAGAAAGTGGAACCTGTATTCCGGAATTAGTAGAAATCATTAGATTATTTACATCATCTATATTAGTCCTATACAGGCTGTCTAAACGAATCACCAGATCAAATCTTTTTTCATTTTCGAAAACGTGGCCTGCAGATTGCCCTGCAAAGGCGGTACTTAAAGCCTTGTTGACATCCTGAATATTCAATCCGTAATTTGCCATCCTGGTTCTGTCGTATTCCACATTGATCTGGGGAAGGCCACTTACCCTTTCTATCTGTGGAGAAGTAGCACCTTTTACAGACTGGATTACTGTAGCTGTTTTATCTGCATAAATAGCCAGCGAATCTAAGTTTTCACCAAAAATCTTTACTGCAACATCCTGTCTGATTCCTGTCATCAGCTCATTAAATCGCATCTGGATTGGCTGATTCTTTTCAAAGAAAACCCCGGGAATTGTCTCCAGCTTTTCTGAAATTTCATCGGCTAGTTTATCATAAGCTTTTTTTGTTTTCCATTCTTTTTGTGGTTTAAGAACTACAATTAGGTCGGTTGCTTCAGGCGGCATTGGATCGGTGGGCACTTCTGCAGCTCCTGTTTTTCCGATAACCATTTTTACCTCATCAAATTTTTTAATCATCCTCGAAGCCTGCATTGATGTTTCGATACTTTGGCTTAAAGAACTTCCTTGCGGGAGAATACAATGAAAGGCGTAATCCCCTTCTTGTAATTGCGGAATGAATTCCCCACCCATTCTACCGAAAATTAAAATCGCAACAGTAAACAAAGCCACAGTTCCTCCAACCAGCCAGTATTTGATTTTCAGGGCTTTTTCGAGTAAAGGCTGGTATATCTTCTGAAGTTTGTTCATTATTTTATCTGAAAAATTTTCTTTATGATGAGGTTTTTTAGATAGAAACAATGTACTTATCATTGGAAGGTAGGTTAATGATAAAATTAAGGCACCTAAAATTGCAAATCCCACGGTCTTTGCCATTGGGATAAACATTTTACCTTCAACACCTGCCAACGTTAAAATTGGAATGTAAACAATAAGAATTATAATCTCTCCGAATGCGGCACTGTTTCTGATTTTTGAAGTTGAGAGGAAAACTTCTTCATCCATTTCAACTTGTGTAAGAATTTTATTGGTTTTTTTTAAACCTAAATGGTGGAGTGTAGCCTCTACAATAATCACCGCTCCATCGACAATCAAACCAAAATCGATAGCACCTAAACTCATTAAGTTGGCACTTACCCCAAAAACATTCATCATTCCCAATGCGAAAAGCAGAGACAGCGGAATTGCTGAAGCCACAATCAAACCTGCCCTGAGATTTCCAAGGAACAAAACCAATACGAAAATGACAATCAAAGCTCCTTCAATCAGGTTCTTTTTCACAGTGCTGATGGCTCTTTTTACCAAGTCTGTTCTATCTAAAAAGGGTTCTATCACAACATCTGCCGGAAGCGACTTCTGAATTGTTGGAATTTTATGTTTAATATTTTTTACAACTTCATTACTGTTTGCTCCTTTCAGCATCATAACTACTCCTCCGACTGCATCAACTTCGCCATTATAAGTCAAAGCACCATAGCGGACTGCATGCCCAAAACCTACATTGGCAACATCTTTTATGAAGATTGGAACACTTCCGGTCTCGTTTTTTACGGCAATATTTTTAATATCTTCAATCGAGGTGACAATCCCGATTCCCCGGATAAAGTAAGCATTTGGTTTTTTATCAATATAAGCTCCTCCTGTATTTTGATTGTTCTTTTCTAAAGCAGTAAAAATATCCGTGATGCTTATTCCCATTGCTTTTAAGCGATTAGGATCTACAGCAACTTCATATTGTTTTAATTCTCCGCCAAAACTATTAATTTCTGCTACTCCTGGAGTTCCGTTAAGCTGTCTGCGGACAATCCAGTCCTGCATGGTTCGTAAATCTTTACTGCTGTATTTTTTCTCACTTCCTTTTATGGGGTGGAGAATATATTGGTATACTTCGCCCAAACCAGTACTGACGGGAGCCATTTCAGGTGTTCCAATTCCTTTGGGAATTTCTTCCACAACCCGATTCAGATGTTCACTGATCAATTGACGGACAAAATAAATATCAACATCTTCTTTGAAAACAACCGTAATTACAGACAATCCGAACCGGGAAATACTTCTTGTTTCTTCGATATCAGGAATATTGGCTATACTTTGCTCTATAGGAAATGTGACGAGTTGCTCAACTTCCTGCCCTGCAAGTGTTGGACAAACTGTAATAATTTGTACCTGATTGTTGGTGATGTCAGGTACAGCATCAATAGGTAATCTGGTAGCACTCCAGACTCCCCAAATGATCAACATCAAGGTCATCAATCCGATAATGATTTTATTCCTGATGCTAAATCGTATGATATTATCTAACATTGAATTTAGTTTTTATTGAAAGCCAAACGGTTTGTCATTTAAAGATGAATTCCAAACGGCAACAAGGATGAATTGGAATACGCTGCAATGATATTGCAAAGTTTCCGCTACAAATGGATGAAAGACAAATATCTTCCATTAAAATCAATAAAGATTAAATTTTAGGAGGCTGCCAAATCCGATCGTACACCAGATAAGCAAAATCATTCTTTTGGAAAAGAATCTTTTTGGAAAAATAGGTTTTTATATGCTTAGGTAAGTTTAAAACAGGTTCTATTTTAAAGGAACCAATGGCCATCTGGCAGCAATTACAAATACATAACGGAGAGCATATATCTCCTTTATCTTTGGAATGTGAGTCTTCAGAATAACTGGAAATTTTTGTGATTTCTCCAGAATAAGACTGTGCCTTAGCATCATTGCACGGTAATATAACCAATACCGCGAAATAGATTATAAGAAGTAGTCTTAGAGTATTCATAAAGCAAATTTAAAAATATATTTTAATCTGAAAGCTTTTTAATCTGAAATTAAATTTTTGAATATGACATAAAATATGATTTCAGATAAAGTCTACTTTGAGTATTAATTCCAATGAAAAAATTATTTTAAACATATATTTGCAAGATTTGTGTCAGGTATAAAGCAACTAGCTTTTAATGAAACATAATAAGGAATTCCTTTACAATTATTCATTGCGAATATTTTGGTACACTTGGATAGAAAACAAATGAAAATCAAAAAGGATAGAGAACTTTTGCGTAAGTTCCATATTCCGTGATATTGGCCTGATTCACATTAAGCAACCAATGCCGCGAGAGATACTTTGAAATGCCACAAGTTTCAAGCAGTACCTTTGCAGTTGGTTTAGGTGTCGCCTTCTTTATAAAAGATAATTAATTTTTGTGATGCATTATCCAAGGAAAAAAGGCTTTTAATAGTTAATTTAAATTTAATTGAAATCCTAAAATTTTATAAGTAATTTTATAATCAATGACCTTTCCGGAATAAATTTTAACATGAATATTTTTGTACATTGTTCCAAATAAGGTTTTACGCAAGGTATATATGAGTTCATCATTTTTTGTATTTTCGGGAATTTCCAATCCATAGAATTCTTTTAATTCAAATGAAAGTTGATCCGAAATACCATCTGTATAGGAAGGGATATGTCCTTTAAGTGTGTTTTTTTCCATTGTTGAGCTTCTATTTTTAATTGTGAATTTTTATTTGAAGCTTATCTATCATTTTGTGTTTTTTTAGATATAAAAAATCGCAGTACAAATTTACTATGGTTTTTTGATTAATAAAATTTTGTATATAGATATTTTTCTATTTTACTGTTAATTTTTTATTTAAAATAATTATTTATTGAAATATAATTAATATTTCTGAGTGTTTTTGTGAATATATTAATAAGCTTGCAACAACAAAATTTCTTTTTAAAAGAATTTATTAGCTTAAAATTGAATAAAAAATACTATGAAGCTCTTGATTAAGTGTATTTTATTTTTTCACTTATTCTGTTTTCGGACGTTTGTTAAATCCTACAAAGATTAAAATTGAAAATCTGATATATTTAATCAAAAAACCACAACTTTATGGTTGTGGTTTTTTGATTGGGTAATATATTATAATTAAGATTTGGTGCCAATTAATCCATAGTTCATTGCAGTGGGCTCTTTCCCGAATAAACATGAAAAAATGTTTTGAAATTCATGAATATATTTGCATTTGATTGAATTTCCGTAAATTTTTAAACCATCAACAATTTTTCTCGAATCAAGGTCGATATCATATTTGATAAATGGTTCGGGTCTTTCATATCTGATGCGCTGTTCAGAGATGTATGTTCTCGAAAATCCAAATTTTTCCAGCCACTCTTCCGTAATTTGGATAGGTTTTATTGCTTTTGCGGGAATAGAGAAACTGTGAATGTCATTTTCAATTTTTACAAAATAATCTTTTTCATTGTCTTGGAATATCTCAGTAATATTATAAATCTGATTTTTGTATTCTACTAAGTTTTTAATTTTTAGATCTGCGACGTTCATGATATTTTGTGTATTAAGGTTATTATACTAAAGTGATTGTGTATACAATGTAAACTTTACAAATACTATGCCCTATAAGGTATATAATATTTAAACTAATGTTAATTTAAACGTAAAATTTTAACTTAATTGACTGCTTTTTCGATATTTACATTGTTTGATTTTTTTAACAAAATTTTTAAAATTAAAAAATGTGTTGTCAATAATTATCATTTATTTGTGAATTATATTTGAAAATCTGTTTAAATTTTGTAGGTCTTTACTCTTGCTTAAATAGACAAAAATAACCCCTAAAAAATTTAAACAAGTTTTAAATATTAATCCAGAGTTTATTTTTCTTTAACAACTATTTGGATGCTAAACTGATTTAAGATAAAATTATTGATTAAAATCGAAGAAAATTACCGCTTTATATTACATACTATTGAATTCTTTAAAATTTTAATTATAATTGCATAAAAATCTCGCACAAATGATAGAAGATTTTCCCTTTTACCTCTCACTTATTATTGCTATTGTTTTGCTAATTATGTTGGCAAATAAGATAAAGGTTGCATATCCCGTTTTACTTGTTGTTGCAGGATTACTAATCAGCTTTATTCCAAATATTCCGATGATCAGGATTGATCCGGCATTAATTTTTATTATCTTTCTTCCACCTTTATTATATGAAGCAGCCTGGGCTATTTCATGGAAAGAACTATGGAAATGGAGAAGAATTATAGGAAGTTTTGCATTTGTAGTAGTTTTCTTGACGGCAACTACAGTAGCTTTTGTAGCCAACCATTTTATCCCGGGATTTTCTCTTGCGCTTGGTTTTTTATTGGGAGGAATTGTTTCTCCGCCTGATGCTGTGAGCGCAAATGCAATTTTGAAGTTTGTAAAAGTACCTAAAAGAATGTCATCAATTCTGGAAGGTGAAAGTCTTTTGAATGATGCCTCTTCACTGATTATTTTCCGTTTTGCGATGATCGCGGTAGCCACGGGTCAATTTGTATGGCAAGAAGCTGTTCTAAGCTTTTCATGGATGGTGATTGGAGGAGTTGGCATTGGCTTATTTGTTGGTTGGTTGTTCATGAAAGGGCAGAAGATTCTTCCTACAGATGCCAATATGGATACTATTCTTACGATTGTTGCGCCTTATGTCATGTATATTGCAGCCGAAGAAGTGCATAGTTCGGGTGTTTTGGCGGTTGTCAGTGGAGGTTTGCTTTTGTCTAATAATAGGCATAATTTTTTAAGCACATCTTCCCGTTTGCGTGGGAATAATGTCTGGGAAAGCCTTGCTTTTGTGCTCAACGGGCTGGTTTTTATTTTAATAGGATTAGATCTTCCGGAAATTACTGCAAATCTTGACGGAGTAAGTATTGCCGGAGCTGTTGGTTATGGTTTGTTAATTACAGCTGTTTTGGTTATAGTTAGAATTTTATCTGCTTATGGTGCTGTTATCATCACATTGATTGCGAGGAACTATATTACTGTAGCAGATGTCAGAAGCCCAGGATTCAAAGCACCGGTTCTTTTGGGATGGACGGGGATGAGGGGAGTGGTTTCTCTGGCCGCAGCTTTATCAATTCCAGTAAAATTATATCATGGAGGGGCTGATTTTCCCCAGAGAAATCTTGTGCTGTTTATCACATTTATTGTAATTCTTACAACATTGGTAGTACAGGGTTTGACACTGCCATATCTGATCAAAAAAATGAATATGCAGTCTTTTAACGATCATCTTCCTGATGATGAGGCAGAGGACCTGATCCGCCGGGAAATGGCAAAAATGACAATTAATCATTTAGCGAAGAACTATGGAAATCTCCTTGAGAAAAGCCCATTTTTACAACAGGTTCATGAAAAATGGAAAGGGAAGATAGACGAAGAATCTGATATAAAGCTTTCCTCGGAGATCAAAATGGCCTATCTTGATATTCTTAATGTACAGAGAGCCTGGCTTATTGAGCAGAATCATGATAAAAACCAGCATTTTGATGAAGACCTTATCAGAAAGCACCTTATGAAGATTGATCTGGAGGAAGAAAGAATGTTATTGGTTCATTAAAAAGGTTAAATTTTTCTACGGATACTCATCTTTTTTACCACTTTATTATAAGACTATCTCACATAAGTGGGCTTTAATATCATCTTTTTAATATATTGATTGAAGTGATGCGTATATTCTTTAAATAAGTTTATTGATTGTTTTCCAAAATCATGACCATAAAAGTTTTAAATTGTTCGGAGATGGTTTTTGTTCACTTTTATTAAATGGTTTTATTTCAAAAAATTGTTTAATCTTGTGAAGATAAAAAACACAAAAAAGACGAAGAATTGGTTTTAATTTCTTTAAACTATTTAAATAAAGGACTTTCACTTAATTCCGAAATACAAAGATTTAAAATGCGCAACGGGTATCTCTCTTTTGATTATAGGGCTGTTTTTGTTATTTAAAATAAATAATACTTGTCTTTGTATTTAGAGATCAGAAGTTTATATTAATTTTTGGTCTCTTTTTTGTTTATAAAAGACAAAAACGCACGATATGAAAAAAGAATATTACAGCCACTTGATGGGTAAAACCCGTCGTGAAATTGTGAAAGAAATAGGAGGCACCTTCAACGGATTTAATTATTTCAGAAGTAAAACATGGACCTATGAAGTAGGAAAAACGTGGCTTGGAAAAAGGATTATTCTATCTCTCACTTTCAAAGACGAAAGAGTTTCCGAAATTATTTTACTTAAAAGCTTCAGAAGATATTGATCAATTTTGGATATTTTTCTTAATCTTTAAAAATTCATTTTATATATTGTAAAACTTTTTAGGAGCAATTTACAGTGTATTTTCTAGAATAAGAATGAAGAATATGAGTGAAGTTTATAAATCCATTCAACATAGAGTGTTTTCACTTCTTTTCACCATATATTTTAAAATTATTGCGATTTGTCTATATAATCACTCCCTCTCATCAGCCGGAATTTCTGATCATCAATTCTTCGAATGGTGAAATTGTAGTAGAAGATAAACTTGTTTAATATTCGTATAGAGAATTAGAGACTTTGAAGCATGTTGGAGAAGGTTTTAAAAACAAGAAAATTGCCGTTTTTTATCAACGGGTATTAATATCATGAACAAGAGACACAGGCAAAAATATTCTTGAAAAATTAAAGATTAAAATTTGATCAAAGCTTTTAGTAATAGCTTTTCAAAGTGACTTTTCTTAAAAAATGTTAATTAGATGTTTAATTTTTAAAAAATAAATAGATTTTTCATTTTATTTTTTTAATAGAATTGATAAAATCGATTATAGATAAATCTCATTTTTAAAACTTTTAAATAAAGTATTTCACACATAGTAATTAATAGGAGAAAATCTCTATATTTTTTTTTAAAATAATCTATATTTGTTATATTAACAGCTAACAATAATAGGATGAACATTAACTTTTCAACAGCAACTTTTAAAGATTTTGAAAATATTCCAGGATATGATATGATGCAACGAGCAGATATCTATTATGATTTTCTGGAATATATGAAATCGAATGGACACCGTTACAGGCTTAGAAATAATACGGGATGTAGCTCTGTCATGAATGTTGGCACAGAAAATGCAACGAAAGAGTTCGTAAGTTTTGTTACCAGCGATTATTTAGGCTTTACACAGCACCCAAAAGTGAAACAGGCAGCAATCGAGGGTATCGAAAAATATGGTACAGGTACGGCCGCAACTCCCCTTATCGGAGGGTATTATCTTTACCATAATGAATTAGAAAAGAAAATAGCTTCTTTTTTTGGAAGAAAGCAGGATGAAGCTGTAATTTTTACTACTGGGTATACAGCAAATAGTGCAACACTGCAGATCCTGCTTCAAAAAGAAGATATTGCCATTGTAGATATGGCAGTGCATGCAAGTGTTTATGAAGGATGTATTCTTACAAATAGAAAAACTTTTCCTCATAATAATCTTGAAGCTCTGGAACAGATCTTAAAAACATCTGAAAAGCAGTATCGTACAAAGCTGGTAGTGATCGATGGGGTTTATTCTCAGGATGGGGATATTGCTCCGATTGAAGAAATTTATAAATTGGTAAAAAAATATAACGCCTATTTGATGATTGATGATGTACATGGAGTGGGGATTTTAGGCAAAACTGGAAGAGGGACGATTGAAGATACAGGATTACTGGATAAGATAGACATTATCACAGGTACATTCAGTAAAACATTCGGGAGTCTGGGAGGTTATGTAATTACGAATGAAAAACTGGCAAATTTTATCAGATTTCAATCTCGTCAGCAAATTTTCTCAGCAACAATGCCCCCTTCTTCAATGGGAATTATTAAAGCTATTGAATTAATAGATGAAGAACCACAATGGCGTGCCAAGCTTTGGGAGAATATAAATTATTTCAAAAAAGGACTTAATGACCTCGGTTTGGAAACCGGAACAACATGTTCAGCGATAATTCCTGTAAAAATTGGTGATCCTCATATAACAGGAGATGTTGGAAAACTACTAATAGAAAGAGGTATCTATACAAATCCTATCATATATCCCGCAGTAGCGAGAAAAGATGCACGCATAAGGATGAGTATTATGGCTACTCATGAGAGGGAGCACCTGGATAAAACACTCAACGCGTTTGAGGATATTGATAAAAAACTGAATATTGCAAAAAAATAATTAACAACATGCCTAGAAAAGTTGTACAAGGCCCAATAAGGGATAAAGAAAAAACTAAACAAAAACTGCTCGCTGCAGTAGGAAAAATTTTAAGAACAAAAGGTTACTCAGGGTTAAAAGTGAGTAAAATTGCTGCTGTAGCAGGATTTGATAAAAAACTCATTTATGAGTATTTCGGGAGTACCGAAAAGCTCATAGATGAATATATTAAATCTCAGGATTACTGGAGCAAAATGAACCAGGATAGTATCCATGTTGATTTCTCGGATGGAGGTAAAGAATTATCTAAAGTTGCTATTCTCAATCAGTTTGAAAATATCAAAAAAAACAAGGAGCTTCAAAAAATTATTCTTTGGGGACTTTCTGAGAATAAGCCTATCTTAAAAAAAATCGCCGACGAGAGAGAAGAGATCGGAGAATTGCTTTTTACAAAAATTGTTGATCCGCATTTCAAGGATATGTCTACAAGGTATCGTGCCATTGCTGCTCTTCTTGTTTCCGGAGCTTATTATCTGAACCTTTACACAGGGTACAATGCATCCAAGTTCTGTGGGATTGACCTTAAAAGTGAAGAGGGAAGGAAAGAAATTGAAAAAGCTATCATAGAGATCATTGATTTCGCTTACGAAACAAAATAATGATGAGAAAAATTTTCCTATTGACCAATAAATAAGTTTTTGTTGAAAATTTGGAAACTTTTAATTTTCAAATTAAAACTATATTTCTTACTTTTGGCCAATGGAAAATTTTATTGTATCTGCACGGAAGTATCGCCCACAGGAGTTTGACACTGTTGTCGGGCAATCTCACATTACAGATACTTTAGAACACGCAATTCAAGAAAATCAGCTCGCTCAGGCTTTATTGTTCTGTGGTCCGAGAGGTGTCGGGAAAACCACATGTGCCAGAATTCTGGCTAGAAAGATTAATGAAAAAGATGGTTCAGTTTCAGAAGACGGCTTTGCATATAACATCTATGAGCTAGATGCTGCTTCCAATAACTCTGTAGATGATATTAGAGAACTAATTGACCAGGTTCGTTTTGCCCCTCAGGTTGGTAAATACAAAGTATATATCATCGACGAGGTTCATATGTTATCTTCCGCAGCGTTTAACGCTTTCCTTAAAACTCTTGAAGAGCCGCCGGGTCATGCCATTTTCATTTTGGCAACCACAGAAAAGCACAAAATTATTCCAACCATTTTATCACGTTGCCAGATCTATGATTTTAAGAGAATCCTGATTGAAGATATTCAGGCTCACCTTCGAAATATAGCTCAAAAAGAGAATATTCAGTACGAAGATGATGCATTGTATCTTATTGCTCAAAAGGCAGATGGAGCATTGAGAGATGCGCTTTCTATTTTTGACAGACTTTCTACATTTTCACAAAAGAATATTACGCTTACAAAAGCCGCTGAAGTATTAAACATCCTAGATTATGATCAATATCTGAAAGTGGTAGATCTTGCAAAGGAAAGTAAAATTCCAGAAGTACTTTTTGCATTTAACGAAATTATAAAAAAAGGATTCGATCCGCATATTTTTATTGCAGGATTAGGAAATCATTTTAGAGATCTGATGATGGCTCAAAATGTTTCAACGATTGACTTAATTGAGGTAGGTGAACAAACAAAAGCTAAGTTTGTGCAACAGTCCCAAAATTGGAATGCTCAGCAATTGATAGACGCAATTGAAATATGTAATCATGCAGACATCAATTATAAAAACTCTAAAAATCCCAGGCTAACGGTAGAAATTGCTCTAATGCAATTGGCTTCTCTTATGGCTAATCCAGACGTTTCTAAAAAAAAAAGTTTATAATATTAGCTCCGTTTCTCAATGAAAAACAGGAAATGAAATTTCCTGAAACTTCCATTGAAAAAGAAAAAAAACAAATAGCTACAGAACGAACCGTCAGTGTTACTGTTGCGCAGGAATTTGAAATTAAAAAAACGAGCAAGCCACTATCCAAACAAGTGATCTCTACAGGTTTCAGTATCAATGCTTTTTTAAATAAAGAAGAAAAGCCGGAAGAAGATGAAAAAATAGGGATAAAAACTGAAGTACTTCCCCAAAATCATTTTACAGAAACAGACCTTCAGGCAGAATGGAACTTATTATTAAAACAGCTTCAAAAGAAAGATGCCTTTGTTTTTAATGCGATTAAAACTTTTAAACTTTTAAAATCAGGGGAAAATCAAATTACAATTTTATATCCTTCGGACTCCGCAAAAGTGGAATTTGATAAGATAAGCAGAGACTTTTTCAATCATTTTAAAACAAAAGTCCACAATTTTTCCATAGAAATTGAATACAAAAGAGACTTCGAAAATCTAAAAGTAGAAGTAATGACTAGAAGGAAAATCTTTGAAAAATTCATTGAAAAAAATCCTTTGCTTAAAGATCTGGATGACTTAATGAGATTTGATCTCACATAATAAATACTTTGTCAAAGTAAAAAAGCTGAAAATTTATCTATTTAATGAATTCATAAAATAAAGCTTCATCAAAATAAATTTTATATATTTGTCAAATATTTGAGCAGAAAATTATTTTTTAATAAATCAGATATCATTTTAAAAGCTATAGTATAGACAAAATTCACGGTGGAACATTTATCAAAAACATCCATGTCTGCTTTTACACCCGCTAATTTCTTTTTTAGCGGATATTTTAGCTTTGTATTTTCTTATTTTAGAAATTTCAGAAATTATTACCGGTCTTATTATTGGTATTGTTTAATCTGAATTTCTTTCCAAAAAATCTGGAAACAATGAATTGTTAATTCCTTTTTTCTATCACCTTTAATAATTTTAACGGCTTTTTTTGAAAAGAATTATAAAGTAAATTTATAATGCGAATGGCTATTGACCGAAATTAGTTAATAATAATAATAATAATAAAAATAAATCAACAATAATGAACCTAAAAGAATTAAAAAATGATTGGATCGACGAGTTTTCACGACCATTGATGATTGCAGGACCGTGCAGTGCTGAAAGTGAAGCTCAAATGTTGGAAACGGCAAGAAGAATCAGGGAAAGCAATGCGCAGGTACCGATTTTCCGTGCAGGAATCTGGAAACCACGTACCAAACCCAACGGATTTGAAGGAGTAGGAGTAATCGGTCTGAACTGGCTGAAAAAAGTAAAGGAGGAGTACGGCTTTAAAACCGCCACGGAAGTAGCCAACGCTCATCACGTTTTTGCGGCTTTGGAGGCTGATGTTGATATTCTTTGGGTCGGTGCACGCTCTACAGTAAATCCTTTTACCGTGCAGGAAATTGCAATGGCTTTAAGAGGAGTTGATAAACCTGTTTTTGTAAAAAACCCGGTAAATCCTGATTTAGCTTTATGGATTGGTGCTTTGGAAAGGCTTGTGGGTCAGGATATTAAAAAGCTTGGTGTAATTCACAGAGGATTTTCAACATACCAAAAAACGAAATACCGAAATAATCCCAACTGGCAGATTGCTTTGGATCTTAAGAGTCAGTTTCCTAATATCCCGATGCTGATCGATCCATCTCATATCTGTGGAAACAGGACGGGACTGGCAGATATCACTCAGGAAGCTTTAAACGTTGGTTACCAGGGGGCTATTATTGAGACACACAGCAATCCTGATGAAGCGTGGAGTGATGCTGCACAACAGATTACACCTGAAGTTTTAGCAGAATTGATTGGGAATTTAAAAGTGAGAAACAGTGGATTAGCCGGGTTTGAGGAAGAAATGGGTAGACACAGGACTCTGATTTCTGATATTGACTTTCAGCTGATTGAGTTGCTGTCTCAAAGAATGAAAATTTCTGAAAAAATTGGTAAGCTCAAGAAAGAAAATGACATTGCAATATTCCAACCAGAACGTTGGAAAGTAATCACGGAATATGCTAGCCAGAAAGCTTTAGAAACCGGAATGTCACAGGAATTTATTGAAAAAGTTTTCAAATCTATTCATGAAGAATCTATCGAGGTGCAAAATAATATTATGATTGACAGGTAATTGCGTTTGGGAGTTTTAGGGCTAGTGAAGTAATTAGAATAATATTCAAAAGTGTTTTTAAAGTTGCACAAAACCCTCAAACCTAATCCGAAAACCTTATATTTGTACTATCTTAGTATATGAAAGGAAAAATCATTAAATCTACAGGAAGCTGGTATCAAGTTTTAGAATTGGAAACCGAAAAGATCTTCGAGGCTAGAATTCGCGGAAAATTTAAGTTAATTAAAACCAGGCTTACCAATCCGCTTGCTGTAGGAGATTTTGTGGAATTTCAGCTTGAGCAGGACGATATTGCCTGGATCACAAAAATTGAGCCGCGCAGAAATTACCTGATCAGAAAATCTGTAAACCTTTCTAAAGAAGCACATATCATTGCATCAAACATCGATTTAGCCTGTTTTATTTTTACCTTAAAGCATCCTGAAACTTCTTTGGGTTTTCTCGACCGCTTTTTGGCATGTTGTGAAGCGTATAATATAATACCATTAATATTATTCAATAAAATTGATGTTTTGCATAAAGAAGAAATAGAAATTATAAAAGATATGGAATTTCTTTATCAGGAAATTGGATATGAAACATTAGAGATTTCCTCTTATTCAAAATTAAATTTAGATTTGCTTCAGGAAATTCTTAAAGACAAGACTTCTGTATTTTTTGGGCATTCCGGATGCGGAAAATCTACTTTGGTAAATGCTTTGCAGCCTGGACTTAATTTAAAAACTTCTGAAATTTCTGACATTCATTTAAAAGGTAAACACACTACAACTTTTGCCCAAATGCATTTTTGGGGTTTTGGAGGAAATGTAATTGATACACCCGGTGTTCGGGAGTTTGCAATGATCGATATCGAAAAAGATGAAGTCCAGCATTATTTTCCGGAAATTTTTAAAAAGAGAGAAGAATGTAAATACCATAACTGTCTTCATATTAATGAACCGAAATGTGCCGTAATTGATTCATTAGAAACTGGCAATATACAACATTCGAGGTATTCTACCTATATTAAATTAATGGAAGAAGCCGAAGTTTCTTCTCAAAAATAATCATCCATTATTGGAAATAATCTAATCTTAACAAAATTTTGTTGAATAAACTTATTATGTACATCTATAGGTAATATATTTCGATTCTTATATTAAACTTAATTATTAAATATTTATCATTGCTTTAAATATTAATTTTGTTATTATATTGATCAAATAATTAAACGTTTGTTTAATTGTTTAAAAATCTTTAGGTTAGCTGTAAAATTTGGGGATTATCCATTAATAAAAAACCCAGCCGAGGCTGGGTAAAAACTAATAACCATGAAAACTCAAATTAAACATGAGAATCGCATTAGAACAAACAATTACCATGCCAAAGTTTCGTTCAAGATTTCTTAATAAAAGTTATTTTTGTGTTAAAAATATTTTAAAATTAAAATCAAAGATATTTTTTGTATTTTTGCGCCATTAAAAAAATATACATTTATGTCTAACATTACTTTCACTATGATAAAACCTGATGCTGTGGCAGACGGACATATCGGTGCTATATTAGGTAAAATTGCAGAAGATGGTTTCAAGATCAAAGCAATGAAATTGACACAGCTTACTGTAGCTGATGCAAAAAGATTCTACGAAGTACACGCTGAAAGACCTTTCTATGGGGAATTAGTTGAGTTTATGAGTTCAGGGCCAATCGTGGCTGCTGTTCTTGAAAAAAACAATGCTGTTGAGGATTTCAGAACATTAATAGGTTCTACTAACCCTGCAGAAGCTGCGGAAGGTACGATTAGAAAAATGTTTGCAAGGAATATCGGTGAAAATGCTGTTCATGGTTCTGACTCTGACGAAAATGCTCTTATTGAAGCAAAATTCCATTTTTCTGGAAGAGAAATTTTCTAAGAAAATTATTTATCATAAGAAATCCGGAGAAAATTCTCCGGATTTTGTTTTTATAGAAAGTGGTTTTGAGAGTTTCTGCTCTCAGTTTAATGAACCAAATTCCATACGATTGATCGAGGCCAAATATTTTACAAATTATTCTCAATCGCGCCCACTTTTTCGCGATACAATTCTATGGGTTTATCTAATAAAACCGCAATTACAGTCATGTTTTTATCCAGCCTTTCCTTAGGGGCGTCAATGTAAATAATTCCGGGAATCTGGCTCCAGTATAATTTGTTATAAACTGTATGAGGAATTAGTGATCCTTCACCAGCAATCCGTATTCTGGCAATTCCGTTTTTGATCCCTTTTAAAGCAATCGGGCCGGTTGGGGTACCTTCTACAAAAAGATATAATGTCTGTCTGTCTTTAGAAAGAACTGTATTTCCTGAATAATGTCCCTCTGGAAGGCCTTTTCCGGTTTCAAAAAGAACTTCCGAATGTTTATTAATCCAGTTATAAGTTTCAGGATTTGTATTGGCATTTTTTTTTAGCATGTCTGTTCCATCGCCTGCCAGCCCTGAATTATTAAATATATTATTTCCTTTATACAATTGCTCTGCAATTTCGTATACTGCAGATTTTGCATTTTTATTTTCTAAAATCTGGTCTAATGTATAATTTTCTTTTTTAATGTTTGGATTTAACTTAATTTTATCGTTAAAGCTTAGTTCAATAACTGTAACATCCTGATCAAATTTGACATTAGAAAAATATAAAGTCATATTACCGTTGGAATCAGTCTTGTATACAACTTTTCCGGTAGGATCACCGATTACCCTGGCAGATTTTGGAATTGAATTTAAACCATAAATTTTAGTAAAATCTTTCGCTTCTTCTAAATAAATGAATAATTTTTTCCCATCCTTTGAAATAGCAGATTTTCCTTTATAATTTTCAAAAGGCAAGCCATTTCGGGTTCCGTATATTGCATCGGAATTTTTTGAAGTCCAACGTGCTAAATTTTTTAAAATTTCTATCTGCTTTTCAGGAATAGTCCCGTCTTCTTTCGGCCCGATGTCCAGCAATAGATTTCCTCCCATACTGATTACGTCTGCTAGAGTTCTGACAATCATGTTAGGGGTTTTAAAGTTTTGATCGAAAGGCTGATATCCCCAGCTGTCATTCATAGTGTAGCAAAGCTCCCAAAAGTCGTTATGGGGTTTTACTACTGGGACACCCTGTTCAGGAGTTTCGTAGTCGCCGTGATTGTTCAATCTGGAATTGATGATAATATTAGGATTGAATTTTTTCAGATTTTCCAGGGTTTTTGGGGCTTGCCATTCATCAGAAGTATGTTCCCAATCCCCATCAAACCATAAAAGATCCGGTTTATATTGCGTGGATAATTCATTGAACTGGCCTTGATAATAGCTTACAAAATTTTTCCAACGATTGGGGTCGTTTTTTATTTCGTATCGCTTTTTTGTTCGTGTATTAATGTCATAATAAGGATGGCTCCAATCCGGAAGAGAATAATAAAGACCAGTTTTTAAGCCTGCTTTTTTAAGTTCGGAGATGAAAGGCGTGAGAACATCTTTCTTAGCTAAAGAATTTTTAGGAATTGTAATTGATTTGTCGGCTTTTGAATCCCAGAGAGCAACGCCGTCGTGATGTTTTGTAGTGATCACAGCATATTTTGCACCGGAATCTTTTATCAACCTAATCCATTCTTGTGGACGGTATTGTGAAGCAGAAAAACCATTAAGCTGCTTCATATAATTTTCATGACTAATATAATTATTGAAAAACGCCCATGATTCAGGAATTCCATCTACTGAATAAATTCCCCAATGAATAAAAATTCCCAGTTTTGCATCTTGAAACCATTCCATTTTCTTGGTTTCAGAACTTATACTTTGAGCATTTATTTTTCCTGTTAATAAAAGCCCTAAAGAGATTAAACACAATAATTTTCCTTTCATTACTTGTCTTTTGGTTACTAAAGTAAAGAAAGCTTTAGATAAATCCCTATATAATGGCTGGATATTCTGATAATTGTCATTAATTATTAATTTTTTCGAATTATTGTTTAATTATATTCAATATAAAAGCATTTTAAATGTATTATTTTTAGTAAATAATAATAGTTTAATTTATTAAAATAGAATATATGAAATGATGACAATATTTTGAATTATTATTACTGTTCTTACAGCCTTAATAACATAGATTTTATGCTCATTCTTGTTTTGTAGTTTTGGGATTGGAAAATTGTCAGGCACTGAATATCCGAAATCAATGCAATTTATCAATAAAGAAAATCTAATCTTGTATTTTTCGTGAGCTTTATGGGAATATAATTTAGCTTCCGATTTTAACATTTTTGGATCGATGTGCAATCCGGTTTTTCATGTTTTGTTTATTTGATTGGTGTTTTTAGGAGTAATAATGTTTGGAAATGTTCCTAATAATCAATTAGATAAAATTGATATCGTCTGCTTATTGACAGAAGCTATTTAAAATCTGCGTAGCAGTTTTGAAAAATATGAAATTTGTTTAATAATATTAGGACTTTTTTCTCTATAAACTATTGCCGTGACTGTTTGTGCCTGTATATAGAATAAAATAGATTAGTTAAAAATTTTTAATCATAATCAGGATATAGATAAAAGCATTTTTAAAATTCCGTGTTTTTACGGATACTTTGTATCTGAATTTTTCTGATCTTTACACCACAGTATTAAAGTCTTAAACTAATAACCATTAAAGCTTAGATTTTCAAAGAAAAAGGCAGTTCAAATGAATTGCCTTTTGATTGTATTTTTGATAAAGAAAATTAAATCTTTAATAATTCTATTGTCCTTTCCGGGTTGTCCGCAGAGAAAACAGCATTGCCTGCTACTAGGACATCTGCTCCAGCTTCGAAAAGCTTTGCTGCATTGTCAAGATTCACTCCGCCATCTATTTCAATAAGTGCAGTAGAATTGTTGCTTAAAATCAAATCTTTTGTTTCAGCAATTTTTTTATAAGTGTTTTCAATAAATTTTTGTCCTCCAAATCCAGGGTTAACACTCATTAGTAAAACCAAGTCTACATCAGCAATAATGTCTTCGAGCATTAAAACAGGAGTGGAAGGGTTTAAAACAACACCTGCTTTTGCTCCTAAACTCTGAATATGGTGGATGGTTCTGTGAAGGTGGGTACAAGCTTCATAATGAACAGAAACCAAATCTGCACCATGATTTACAAATTCTTCAACATATTTTTCAGGCTCTACAATCATTAAATGCACATCCACAAATTTTTTGGCATGCTTCTGAACGGTCCTCATTACCGGAAACCCGAAAGAAATGTTAGGGACAAATCTTCCGTCCATCACATCTACATGGAGCCAGTCTGCTTGAGAATTGTTCAACATTTCAATGTCTCTTTGCAGATTCCCAAAGTCTGCAGATAAAAGGGAAGGAGCAATAAGCTTCGTTTTCATTTACTTTTTACTTTTAACTTGTCTCTTTTTTACTTTTATTAATGATATTTCAGTTTCATATCCGGTTTTATCTTCAAGATTGTTTCGTAGATGAGCTTGATTACATTTCCTACGTCTTCTTTAGAAACCATTTCCACTGTCGTATGCATGTAGCGCAAAGGTAAGGAAATTAATGCACTTGGGACACCCCCGTTGGAATGTGCGAAAGCATCTGTATCTGTTCCTGTTGCACGGCTTGCGGCAGCTCTTTGATAAGGGATTTTCTTAGCTTTTGCCGTTTCGATAATCAACTCCCTGATGGTGTGATGAACACTTGGGGCAAAAAAAACTACCGGACCGGCACCGCATTTTTGATCGCCTTCCTTTTTCTTTTCGATCATTGGAGTTGTGGTGTCATGGGTAACGTCTGTAACGATAGCAATATTAGGTTTAATAGTATCTGCAATCATATCAGCACCATATAATCCTACTTCTTCCTGTACGGAATTCGTAATGTATAATCCAAACGGAATAGATTTTTTATTTTCGCTTAAAAGTCTCACCACTTCCGCAATCATAAATCCGCCAACCCTGTTATCAAGGGCGCGGCAGACGAAATAACGATCGTTCATCTCAAAGAATTCGTCAGGGTAAGTGATCATGCAGCCAACATAAACTCCCAGGTCCTCAACCTCTTTTTTAGAAGTTGCACCACAGTCTATGAATATATTTTCAATTTTTGGAGTGGGTTCGTTTTGATTCGCTCTAGTATGAATAGCTGGCCATCCGAATACACCTTTTACAATACCTTTTTCACCATGAATATGAACTACTTTTGAAGGCGCAATGGTCTGATCAGAGCCACCGTTTCGGATGACATAAATTAAACCATCATCAGTAATATAGTTAACATACCAAGAAATTTCATCAGCATGCGCTTCAATTACTACTTTAAATTCCGCTTCGGGATTGATTATGCCATAGCATGTTCCGTAATAATCAACTTCAATTTTATCCACATATGGCCTGATGTAATCCATCCATATTTTTTGCCCTTCGTGTTCGTAACCGGTTGGTGATGAAGTGTTTAAGTATTTTTCTAAAAATTTCAAAGATTTCTTTTCAAATTTCATAAAAAGGAATGATTTTTGCGTTTAATTTTTCTTGTAATACGCGTAAAAATAATGAATTTTAATAAGATTGTTTATCTTTTTCTTTTCTTTTTTAGGGTCACTGTTTTTGGTCAAAAAGATTCTGTGTACGCAAAACCTTTGAGTCAATATCCTACAGAATTATTAAAAACAGATGAATTTGGAAAAAAATATTATTATGACGAAAGGCAGAAGATGAAGGTGTACGAGATTAACGGGGAAACGGTAATAGTGATGGATGAGCTTGTTTTGGTAAACAAACCGAGATTCAATAATCAACTAGACAGAAATTATTATTTTTTCCTTAATAAAAAACTAAATAGAGTGTATCCATTGTTTTTAACTGCACTTGAGCAATACAGGGGAATCCAGAAAGAAATGACTGATCTTGATAATAAAGCTAAAAGAAAATACATCAGAGACAGACAAAATATATTGGCAGACCAATATGAAAAACAATTAAGGGATTTAACCACAACAGAAGGCCAGGTCTTCGCAAAGCTGATGAACAGGGCAACCGGAAAGAATGTTTATGAAATCATCAAAGAATTAAGAGGTGGGTGGAGCGCATTCTGGTGGAATGTAAAAGGAAAAATGGCAGATATTGACCTCAAAGAAAAGTATGATCCGCATACCAACAGGACAGATGAGTATCTTGAATCTTTACTTCAATCGAACTGGAATTCAGGGTATTTGCAGCCTTATCCGGGAGCAAGTGAATTCAAAGTAACCAAATAATATTTATATTAAAAAAGAATTTCTGTAAGTATTTTACAGAAATTTTTCTTTTAATTTATCAAATACAATTTTATCTATAGGTAAAGGAAACGGATTATCCGGTATGTTGATTTCTATCCATTCTGTTTTTTCGATGCAAGGATCAAGAATTAAAAAATCTTCTTCATTCAAAATATTTACTATATAATATATGGTGAGCAGCTGCTCATTCTCTCTGAAACGCGAAACGAGAAAATTCTCCTGCGTATAAAAATGTTCCACCACATCAATTTTCACATTCAGTTCTTCATCGAATTCACGATGCAGGCATTCTATTAATCCTTCTCCAAATTCCAGTCCGCCACCCGGGAACTTCATTAAAGGTTCGCCTGCATATTCTTCAAATAAAGTCAAAACTTTTTTATCTTTTACAGCACAGGCATAAACTCTAATGTTTATCTTGTCTATCATATTTAATAATTTGTAAAGCTAATTTAGGAAATTTTATAGAGAAGTTAGAAACTAGAAATTAGAAATTAGTTTAAAATGATATTAATGATTAATTTAAATCTAACTACAATCCTCTATTAAAATACCTAATTTACTAACTTCTAACTTCTAACTTCTACAATTTAACAGCATTAATCATCTCTCTTTTTCCCGGTGGACCCTGTTTTTTTTCCACTTTAAAATTGAGCTCCTGAAGGATTCTTCTTACGCTGCCTTTTGAAGAATAGGTTGTTAATAAACCGTTAACCGCCATCTTTTCAGAAACCAGGTCAAAAAGAGGTTTTTTCCAAAGATCAGGCTGTACCCTGGCTCCAAAGCAGTCGTAGTAAACAAGATTAATTTTAGGTAAATTAATGTTTTTAAGTGAAAAAAAATCACATTCTATCTTTTTTAGATTAAAATTTTTAATGATTTCTATTGATTTTCCCCAATCTGCCTGATGAATTTTTTGATAAATATTTTTGAATTCCTTGTTATCGAAGAGTTCAAAATAAGCCAAATCGTTAATTTCGGATTCATTTATGGGATATTTTTCAAGGGTAAAATAATTAATGATATGATTTTTGTCAGTTTTTAAATATTCATTAATTGTTACCAAAACATTCAAACCTGTTCCAAAACCGAGTTCTAAAATATTAATTTCGTAATCATTTATTAAATTTAATCCATTTTTGATAAACACGTGTTCTGCTTCCTGAAGGGCGCCGTGGTGAGAATGGTAGTTTTCATTTAATTCATTGATAAACAATGTTTTACTGCCATCGTTTGTGGTCTTAATTTCTCTTTTCAAGCTATTTTTTTACAAATTTACTCTAAAATTTTTATATTTAGAAAATTATGTTAAATTTGTAGAACATCATAAAAAATTTTAGAAATGATAATTCAAAAAACTGAAAACTCCCGAATTTCTACATTCGATCCAAACAATTTTTCATTCGGAAATACTTTTATTGATCATATGATAATATGTGAATATGAGAATGGAAAATGGGGAGATGTAAAATTAGTTCCTTACGGTCCTTTGATGTTTACTCCTGCCATGATGGGTATAAACTATGGACAGGCTTGCTTTGAAGGCATGAAAGCTTACAAAGATAAAGACGGACAAGTTTTCCTTTTCAGGCCTGAAAAGAATTTTGAACGTATCAACAAGTCGGCAAAGCGTCTTGCAATGCCTGAAATAAGTGAAGAAATGTTTTTGGACGGACTAAAAGCATTAGTTGACATCGACAGAGATTGGATTCCTTTTGGAGAAGGTATGTCATTATACATTAGACCATTGATTTTTGCTACGGAAGAGGCTTTAAAAGCAAGAGTAGCTAATAAATATATGTTTGCAATCGTAGCAACACCTGCAAAGAGTTATTACGCAGAACCGGTTTCTGTAAAAATTTCTGATCACTATTCAAGAGCGGCAAACGGCGGTGTGGGCTTTGCTAAAGCTGCTGGAAATTATGCGGCATCTTTCTATCCTACACAGCTGGCAATCGAAGAGGGATATGAGCAAATTATCTGGACAGATGATTCTACTCATGAATATTTCGAAGAAAGCGGAACAATGAATGTGTTTGTAAGAATCAACGATACAATTTATACACCACCAACATCTGAGAAAATCCTTGATGGTGTTACAAGAGACAGCTTTATTCAGCTGGCAAAAAGAAGAGGAATCGAAGTAAAAGTAGAGCCTGTTAAAGTAAAAGAGGTTATAGAAGCTCAAAAAAATGGCTCTCTGAAGGAAGTTTGGGGAGTAGGAACAGCAGTTGTTACAACAGTTTTCCAGGCTCTAGGTTACAATTGTGAAAAATTTCCATTACCGAGACTTTCTGATGAGGAAAGCTATGCAGTTATGTTGAAAAATGATTTGGTTGGTATACAGACTAACCTTGAGGAAGATCCTTTCGGATGGAGAGTACTGGTTGATCATGTTTTGGAAACAGTTTAATTTTAAACTTAAAATTAATATAAGGTCGGGAATTTTTCTCGGCTTTTTTGTTTTTTACCAATCTTGTTTGTAATTTTGAATACAGACTGAAAGTTTGGGGACGTAGTTCAAAAGTGAAATGAGGAATCTATTTTAAAATTTTCTTCTAATTTTTGTTGATATAGCTTGTCATCCTGTCAAGGATCTATCATAGTATTAGAAATATAATGGAAAGATTGGAGTCTAGATCTTTTGCAGACTGATAAACTTTGCAGTTATTTTTTAATGATTGAATAAAAGTCTGCCACCTTTACCCTGATTGACTCTATAATATATTTTAAATTTCAAATCCTTGAAACTCGTTCCTCGTTTTGGAGTATTTGTTTGAGCTCATTTTTTCAGGGTTCGGCTTGGCGGCTTTGCCGCCAAGCCGAACCCTGAAAAAATAGTGAATACAGAAAGCAGGATAAAACTACTAAAAAAGAAAGGAAGTTGAAAAGATAGATAATGGAAATGTTAAATGTTTGAGGATAACAATTTCCTTCCTTTGTCAGGATGATAGTAAAAATGTTATAATTTTTAATTCAATAAGTACATCAAGTTTTGTAATTGATTCATGAAATGTGTATTTTCGCAAAAGTTTATGAAAAAATTACTCTTCATATCCATATTAGGTTTACTGGGCTGTAGCAAAAATGCGCAGACACATCCACCTGTGGGCGGAGTCTTAAGTCAGGATGATCTCAATGTTTCCAAAAACAGGATGAAAAATCTGAATACTCAGGAAAGAATGCAGATTCAGCAATGGATCAATGATCAGCCTGTGAAATTTTACCCTACCCAGCTTAATTATTGGGTAAGTGCGGAAGGCTTTGATCAAAGGCAGAGAAGACAGGATAACTCATTGATTTCCTATTCTTATAATCTTTATGACTTTGATCAGACTAAGATCTATGACCAACCGATCGAAAGAAGAGATGCCAAATTTGGACACTTTGATGAATTAAAAGCTGTAGAAGATGCTTTGCGTTTTATACATGATGGTGAGGAAGTTACGCTTTTGGTTCCGTCTTCTCTGGCTTATGGAACGTACGGCGACGAGAAAAAAATTGACAACGATATACCATTAATCATAAAATTAAAAGCATTATAATCAATGAAATTGTTTAACAAGAATATAATTCTGGTAGCGGCAAGCGTTTCGCTGATGAGTTGTACACCAATTTATAAAAAAATGAACGTAGACAAAGAAACTTACGAAGGTCTTAATGACGGACTTTATGCAAATCTTCAAACGACAAAAGGTAATTTGATCGTAAAATTCGAGGATAAAAAAGCACCTGTAACTGTAGCTAATTTTATTGGTCTTGCAGAAGGAAAAATCGACAACAAAGCTAAGGCTAAAGGAGTTCCTTTTTATGATGGAACGATTTTCCATAGAGTGATCAAAGATTTCATGATTCAAGGGGGAGATCCTCAAGGAACAGGGATGGGAGATCCTGGATATAAATTTGAGGACGAGAAAAATGACCTTAAACATACAGGAAAAGGAGTGCTTTCTATGGCGAATTCTGGACCAAATACAAACGGTTCTCAATTTTTCATCACAGAAGTTGCTACACCTTGGTTGGACGGAAGACACACGATTTTCGGAAAAGTTGTAAAAGGTGAAGATGTAATCGATGCGATTGCAAACGTAGAAAAAGGAGCTCAGGATAAACCTAAAACAGATATCGTTTTAGAAAAAGTTTCTGTTTTCAGCAAAGGTGAAGAGTACAAAAACTACGATCCGGCAAAAACTTTCACAGAAGGAAAAGCTAAAATCGCAGAAAACAACAAAATCGCTCAAGCAAAAGAAGAGGCTGATAAAAAGAAAAAAGAAGAAGAATTTAAAGCAAACCAGGAGAAAATAGTTGAAAACCTAAAGGCTGGAATGCAAAAAACTGAATCTGGACTTTACTATAAAATCACAAAAACAACAGACGGAAAAGCTCCAAAAGCGGGTGATAATGTTTCTGTACACTATGCGGGGAAATTGGTAGACGGGACAGAGTTCGATTCTTCATTCAAGAGAAACGAGCCCATTGAAATTCCTATTGGAATGGGAAGAGTAATTAAAGGTTGGGATGAAGGTATCCTTTTATTAAAAGAGGGCGAAACCGCTACTTTATTGATTCCGCCGGCAATGGGCTACGGAGAAAGAGGAGCAGGAGGAGTAATTCCGCCAAACGCTTGGCTTGTTTTCGATGTTGAGCTTGTAAAAGTAAAATAATCAAAAATTGCAATATTTTAAAAGCTGTCCAAAAGGATGGCTTTTATTCATCATAACCAAAGTATATGAAAACTAAATTAACTGTATTTCTTTTTATTGTATGGTCAATCATTTCTTTTGGACAGACTAAAACGACAGCGGAAGAAGTAAATATAAAGAAATCGTTAACCTATTTTGTCAACAGCATTAAGGACAAGAAAATAGACCAGGCGGTAAGATGTATTTACCCAAAATTCTTCGCTGTCGTGCCGAAAGATCAAATGACACAGCTAATGAATATGACATATAACAACCCGGTTTATGAATGTTGAAGTGCAAGGGGTAAAGTTTGGTAAAATCGATAAGCCGGAAATGATCAATAATGAATATTTTTCTCTTGATAATTATATCTTAAAGCTGAAATGCAATGTCAGTTCAATGAATGAAGAGATGAAAAAGAAAATCAGCAGTGCGCTGATAAACAAATATGGTAAAAATAATGCCCAATACATCAGTAGCGAAGGTTCTTATCTCATCAATGCAAATATGAGGGCCTGTGCGGTTTCTAAAGACAGAAAGTACTGGAAGTTCATAATTCTGGAAGAAAGTTATAAATCTCAGCTGATAAAAGTTTTACCAAAGAAAATCATTGATAAGATTTAATTGATAATAATGATCTAAAGCCGTCCATAAGGACGGTTTTTTTATTTTTGAGAACTTCCCGTATCTGAATTTTTAAAGTGAAAATAATTCTAATTTATTTTTAAAAGTATTTTTATTTTTTGTGTGAATTACTATTGTGAAATTAACTTATTAATCTATTCTTTATTTTTGTGTAAAATTATTATATTGTTATTGATTTAAATTAATTTTAAGTATAATATGTTAAAATTGATGATTTATTTGTGTATGATTTAAAATATCTTACCTTTGGGAAAAAAGATATGAAAGAGAAAATTATTTTTTTAAGTATTTTTTGTAAAGTATTATTTGCTAATGGACAGGTAGGAATTAATACATCGACACCAATTGGAGCACTTCATATAAACGGTGCAAGCTCCGCTTCTGATACTAACACTGCTAATGACGTAGTAATTTCCAGACCGAATGGTAATGTAGCCATTGGGCATACAAATCCAACTGTAAAACTTGATGTTAAAACAACTGGAACCGCCGCTTCTCCCGTCTTTGGATTTAAGCTTGCAGATGGTAATCAGGCTAATAATAAAATCTTGTATAGCGATGCAAATGGAGTAGGTACTTGGAAGGAATTATCAATTTTTACGGGGCAGAATATTGTGGGAGCTTTTAGCTGGGTTGATAATACTGCTATTGGAAATACAAACTGGAATAAGATTGCAAGTCTTATCATTCCTCCAGGTTCCCACATGATTTATATGAAAATACATGTTCTTAATAATTCAAATTCGGGGTTTGTAAGAACTTACGTAGGAACAAAAAATGTAGGAACAAATAACAGTAATCCGCAGGATACCCCTATTTTGGGAAGTACAAACTTCCAGCCATTAATGGGAAGGGATTTTGAAATTACACAGGCTTTTGTTTATAATAATATTACAAATGCCGATGTTACTTTATACTATGTCCTTCAGTCAGATAATACGAATATTTCAAGAAGTGTTTACACTTTCAATAATGCAGCAACTTTTAAAGGGGTAAATTTAATTGAAAATTATTTCTTCTCAACACCTGTTAATTAAATATAAAACTTATTTTAGAAACACTATTTTTTGTAAAGTTTAGATAATTCAAATGAATAGTTATATTTTCGCGTAAAATTTATTTATGAGAAAAATTCTCTGTTCATTTTTTACCTTTTGCATTATTTTAATATCGGGACAAGGGAAAAGATTCTTTGAAAGTGGTGAAGCGCAGCTAAAAAATCCTATTGAGAAAATTAACCTTCGATACGCAAATGAACTTCCTTTTGTAAAGGTGCTTATCTATGGCAAAAGCTATAATTTCCTTTTTGATTCAGGAGCACCAACTGTCATTTCAAATGCTATTTATAATGAATTAAATCTCAAGAAAAAGCATAAAGGTAAGGTAAAAGATTCACAGAAAAATAAGCAGGAACAGATCTTTACGGAGCTGCCGGAAATGCTTGTTGACAATGTAGTTTTTAAAAATATTGGAGCTATTGTTCTTGATCTCAATACCGGAGAACTTGGCTGTTTCAAAGTAGATGGAATTATCGGAGCCAACCAGATGGCCAAATTATTTTGGAGAGTAAATTATTCCGAAAATTCATTAGAAGCAACGAAAGATTTATCACTTTTTGATCTTAAAGGATATGATATTATTATTCCGTTTGAATCAAAAGGACAAAAAACACCTGTTATTGAAACCAAAATTTTAGATAAAAATATTAAACTGACTTTTGATACAGGGGCTTCCGGAAGGTTAAGGATTACAGATGGTAATTTTGATCCGAAAAAAGTAAAGCATTTTGTAGAAACTTTTGGAACCAATACGCTAGGAGCTTTTGGCGCGGGAAAACCTGTTACCGGCTATATTTTTAAAACGAATGAAATGCTTTTAGGAAATAAAATTTTTCAAAATGAATTGATTGCAACAGGAAGCTCAGATCTTATCGGGAATGAATTTTTTAAAGATTTTAGCTTTATCCTCGATTGGAAAAATAACAAAATCTACATGAAAAGAATCAAAAACAATTCAGTCACATTGGAGTCATTTGGTTTCGGCTACCGTTTTATAGATACCAAACCTGTAGTTGCTTTTGTTTTTAAAGATGAAAATTTTCCTTTAAAAATTGGGGATTCTATAATTAGCATTAATGATGTCAATTTAGATAATCTCACTACGGATACCGCCTGTAATTTTATGCTTAACAGAGTTGAAAAAAATCAGTCAACAATTAATATCAGGATAAAACGTAACGGAAATATTTTAATTTTTAATTTAAATAAAAAGCAATATTTAAATTAAAAATTTCATTATAAAGAAAATTAATGGCCATTTGAATTAAATAACTTTTTGTTATCTAAAATTTAATTTTAGAAAGTAAGATTTATTATAATTATATATAATAGCTACAAACAGGTAATAGCTATTATTCTGCACTTAATGCCAAGAACTTTTATATTAACCTTCCAGTACAAGAAGAGTATGAACTAGAAATTGTAAATACAGAAGGATTAACCATCAAGTCTAAACATGTTAAAGGTAGAAAAACATCCATTTCAATATCTGATATGAGAAGCGAAATATATTTTTATCAGGCAAAAGGAAAACACAGACAATTTCCGGAAAATTTACAATACAATAGGTATTTACTTCATTAAAAATAAAGCCGCCCTCAAAAAATGAGGGCGGCTTTTAGTAAAATTATAATTAGTTATGAGTGTCTATCCAGTCTTTTTTTAATATAAAGACCTCTATTTTTTTCACTCAAAGACCGGATAAACAGCAAACTGAAACCTACATATGCTATAAAAGCGGTAAGGTACACCAAAATACTCTTGAAGCTGATCTTTGAAATAAATATAAGCACCGAAAACAGTGCAAAACCAAGTAATAAAATAATACTCCAAAATTTCATTTTTAAAGAATCTTCGCGATCCTTAAACATTATTTCCATTAAACTCTTCATCATGAATTACTTTTTAAATTGTTATACTTTCTTTTTTACTGCCATTTCTCCTGGATAAGATCACATTTGAAAAATAAGCTCTTCCGTTATTCAGAATAGCTAATACATCTTTGTAGAAAACATCGTTTTTTACATCAGCTAAGGTTGCGATATAGTTTGATATCTGCTTATAATCGTGAGCAAGCCTGGTTCTTAAAACCTTTACATCAAATGTCTGCTTTTGAGACTCCTGGTAAGAATGTTTTGAAAAAATGGTATAAAAAGCTCTATTAGAATCAGACAAATGATTGGCAAATTTCACAATGCTCAATGCAGAAACATGGAAGCTGTATTCTGAAGAGAGCAGTTTTTCAACAAGCGTATTCAGCTTATTGGTTTCTTCTTCGTAAGATGCGTGCTGCACATTTTTATATTGATTAAGCAATAGCTTTATGGTAGCATAAGCATCTTTTTCGGTTTGGGTTTTTGCATTTCTGTAAGGCTTTACTGCATCTCTCAAAGCCTGTAGATCTGCATCACGTACATTATCTGCTTCAGCTATTTTAGCAGATTCTTCACTTGCCTTTACCTGATCAAGTGCAGCATTATATATAAGGCTTTGAGACTTGATAGCATCAAACATTCTCTTAAAATCCGTATCTGTATTTGTATTTAAATTTGAGCTGCTGAAATCTTCAAAGAAGCGGACTATGAACTGCCCGAATTCAGCGTGGTGTAACCTTGAAAGGTCAACCCGGATTAGTTTTTCCATCTTGTGTTTTAAAATTTTTCCTCGAAATTTAATTATCCATTATCATGCCAAATAGGGATTTTATATATTAATAATTAAACAGTTACGAATTTTATCTATAAACCCATATATATTGAATATCTCCCAATAAAATATTCAGATCACTATTCTGAAAAAATTTTGATAGCTTAAAAATAAAACATTAAAGAACTCATAAAATATAATTCATATTACCGGAAACATATTGGCACAGATCAAAACATGTTTGCTGTGTCGGAAAATGCGAATATGAAAATCAATTAGTTTTGCCTGTCGGAAGTTTCGATGGCTAGAAATAAAAAGGTTTACACTTTTGAAAAATCCAAACGATGTAAACCCGTATTTTTTATCGTAATCTAAATTGGTAAATATATTATAATGCTACCAATGCTTATCAATCATATAAATAATCTGCGTCATAGCTACTGCACCCAGCAGAAGTTCTCTTCGGTTAACCTTATCAAAAGTATCTTCTTCCGTATGATGGATGTCAAAATATCTTTGAGAATCAGGTACTAATTCAGCTGTAGGCACGCCCATATCATGAAGCGGATAAAGATCTGTCCCCGAATACGTATTGTGGAAATCATAAATGCTGTAAGGTAAAAACAGGCCTGCCCAGCTTTGAATCTGTTTTCTCTTTTCTTCATCCATTTCAAGGGAAATTCCTCTTGGGGTAAAGCCTCCCGCGTCAGATTCTATAGCAAAAAGATGTTTTTCATTGTTTTCTTTAACCATTTTTCCGTATTGTAAGCCGCCTTTTACACCGTTTTCTTCATTAGCAAAGCAGACAACACGGATGGTATGATTGTTTTGAATTCCAAGATTTTTAAATGTTCTCAACACTTCAATGCTCTGTACAATTCCTGCTCCGTCATCATGTGCACCTTCACCTACATCCCAAGAATCCAGGTGCCCTCCGACAACAATGACACTTTTATCCTTTTTCCCCGTAATTTCACCGATAACGGAGTGGGAGAGCTTCTCACCCTTCATTCCGCAGCTGGAATTGAGTTTTGCCATAATTTTTCGAGACTGTAAAAGAGTTTCCAGCTCATCTGCAGTGGTGCTGCCAATAGCAACTGCCGGGATTTTATGGTCACTGTCATACCGCATCGCACCGGTATGGGGAACATCATCAAAAGCTGATGAAAGCGAACGGATAATAGCAAACTTTCCGCCTTTTTTTGCAGTTAGGGACGCGGCAGTAGTTCTGTATTTTGCAGCATCGCCATATCCTCTGAAAGTCTCAATAAAAGACTGGCTGAAAGGATAATTAAAGAAAACTATTTTGTCTTTGACCTGTTCCGGTGAAAGTTTTTCGTATTCTTCCATAGACTTTACCATGATGATCTCTCCTGAGACATCCTTGCCGCCTGTTCCCTCAGAGTTTCCTAAAGAAAGCATTTTCAGATTGGTCCATTTTCCGTTGGGAGTTTTGATTTGTAAAGATTCCTTTCCTCTTACCCATATCGGGATCAAAACCTCTTGTAGCCAAACCTTGTCAGCTCCTGCATCCCGAAGTTTTTGTTCTGCCCATTTTACGGCTTTTTCATAGGCTTCGGATCCGCTCAGCCGGTGACCTATATTTTTAGTTAAATCTCTTAATTCGGTGTAAGATTTTCCTTTATTTAAAATTTCCGTTGAAATCTTTGCAAATTGTATGGAGTCTTGTTTGGTCTGACCAAAAACAGCCACATTCAAAAGAAATAATGACGTTGCTACTATCTTTTTCATTCTACCAGTTTTTATCAATCATAAATATCATTTGTGTCATGGCAACAGCTCCTAATAGAAGCTCTCTTTTGTTCACCTTGTCAAAAGTATCTTCTACGGAATGGTGATAATCAAAATATCTTTGAGAATCTACAACAAGCTCAGCCAGTGGAATATCCAGTTTTTTCAACGGTGAAATATCCTGAATGGCTTCAGTCTGATCAAAATCATAGACTCCGTAAGGGAGAAAATATTCTTTCCAGGGATAAATTAATCTTCTTCTTTGCGGTGACATATCCAGCGAAAATCCTCTTGGGGAATATCCTCCCGCATCGGTTCCTAAAGCAAAAATGTGCTTTTCATCCTTCTTTTTTACATAAGCCGCATACATTTCACGGCCTTGCCCTCCGTTTTCACTGTTGGCGAATAAAACTACCCGAATAGTGTGATTATTTTCATATCCAAGCGCTTTTAAAGTTCTTAAAACTTCGATACACTGGACTACACCGGTTCCGTCATCAATGGCTCCTTCACCGAAGTCCCAGGAGTCAAGCTGGGCTCCTAAAATAATTACTTTAGAATCTTTTTTACCCTGAATTTCTGCAATAATATTTGGATTGGTGGTTTCGCCTTTTGATTCGGCGGACATGTTTATTTTGGCTGTGATTTTTTGCTTTTTTACTAATTTTTCCAATTCATCGGCAGATCTCACACCGATTGATAATGCGGGAATCCTTATTTTATCATCCGGTTCGTAATAAATCATCTTTGCGTGCGGAATGTCGTCATTAGCTGTTGTTAATGATCTTATAATTAAAGCTTTCGCGCCTGTTTTTGCAATGACGGATGCCGAAATTAATTTTGATTTTGCCGTAAGTAAATAAGAGTCGTTGGTATTAATGATGGTAGGATCCATCGGGACATTCACGAAAACAATCTTGTTTTTGAGCTGGCCGATTGACATTGCATTCAGTTCAGTAGTTGAGTTGACTAAAACAATTTCCCCGGTAAGGTCTTTTCCGCCAGTCCCCTCAGAATTACCAAAAGAAAGCATTCTTATATTTCTCCATTCTTCATTTCCTGCTTTTATTTGGAGAGATTCTTTTCCCCTGATCCAGACTGGAGCTTTTGCTTCCTGCCTCCAGATCATATCTATACCGATTTCTTTGAATTTCTTTTCGGCCCATTCTACAGCCTTTGTATATCCGGAAGTTGCGCTGAAGCGAGGTCCAACGCCTTTTGTAAGCTCACCAAGGTTATTATAAGCCATTCCGTTGGTCATAATCTCGTCTGAGATCTTTTTAAACTCATCGTTATAGTTAAATTTTGCAAGGGTAGTGGTCTTCTTTACCACTTTTTTCTGAGATTTTTTTTGAGAAAATAAAAATCCACCCCAAAAGAGTGGAATTATAATGAATATTTTTTTCATTTTTTATTTACCTTTCTTTTTCCGTTGATAAAATTAAGGAAAAAAAGGGAATTTTTTAAGGTTTCATATCATACATTAACAATGCTGTAACCAGTTTTGGCTCAATGAATGTGCATTTTGGGGGCATACTCAGCTTTAAATCTGAAATTTTAATCATATCGTTAAAGCTTACAGGATAGATCCCGAATCCTAATTTACCTTCTCCATTATCTACTTTACCCTTAATCTGATTAATTCCTTCAATGCTTGAAGTTCCTTTAATATAAGAAATTTTTTCCGAACTGTCCGGATCTTCAATTTTTAAAATATTTTTAAAGATATATTTATCAAGAAGATGATGATCAAGACTATCAAGAGTCATTTCCGGAGAACGAAGATCATGCTTTACATGAAGAGAATAGAATTTACCATCAAGATACATTGAAATGTGGAATTTTTGTGATGGATAATAGGCTGTTTCTCCTTTTTCATGGATCAAGAAATATTCTTCTAGCTGTTTAAGAAAATCTTTTGTTGAAATACCGTTTAAATCTGCCAAAATCCTATTGTAATCATGAATTTTAATAGATTGGTTTGATACTATAAAGCTATATACGAAGTTGTAAAGCTCCGTACCGTTGTGTCTCTTATTCTTTTCTTTCTGATGCTTTGCATTGAGTGCTGTAGAACCAATCCTGTGGTGTCCGTCTGCAATATAAAAAGAGTCTATTTGATCTATTACCTCCTTGAACTGCTGTAGTTTCAGACGGTTGTCAATTCTCCAGATTTTATGCCTGATCCCTTTTGAATCCACATGATTGAAAATAGGAACATTTTTTTCCTCATGGTTCATAAGCAGTTCAATCTTAGAATTAGCAGGATATGTAAGCAGAACGGGTTCTGCCTGGATGTTTACTTTTTCAAGATAATGTGCCAGTTTTTCTTTCTTTTGAGGAATGGTACTTTCGTGTCTTTTGATTTTCCCGTTCCAGAAATCTTCAATGCTGGTAAGGCCCAGAAGCCCTCTGAAAACCTGTTTGTTGGGATAGATCTGTTCATAAAGATAATACGCAGAGTTGTCCTGAACGAGTTTGTTCTCGCTCAAAAGCTCTTCGAATGTCGATCGGATTTTTCTTAAATTCCTATCAATATCTTTGGATTTACTTACAACATAGGGTTTTATCATATTGATGTAAGTGTTTTCAACTTGAGCTTTTTCCGCTATTTCTTCCTGTGTAAAATTATCCAGAGGGTGAGTAGGGAAAGTACTCTCATAGTCTTTATGAGGTCTTATTCCACGAAAAGGTTTAAAAACAGGCATATTTTATTTTATAGTTTCTTTTATTTTGATAATTTGGTCTGCAAGCTCTACTCCGATTTTTTCCTGCGCATCCACCGTATTTCCGCCTACATGAGGGGAAAGCGAAAGGGCAGGGTTCATCAGTAAAAGCACTTCGGGATTCGGTTCTTTTTCAAAAACATCCAAAGCTGCGCCGGCTACTTTTCCTGATTCTATAAAATCAATCAGAGCTACTTCATTCATCACGCCACCTCTTGCAGTATTTACTATATAGACTCCATCTTTCATTTTCTCAAACTGAGGTGTGTCTATGATATATTCATTGGTTTTTGGAGTATTGATACTGATAAAATCCGCCTCTTTAAGGAAAGCATCCATATCATTGGTAGTAGTGATCTCAAAATTCACCGTCTGGCCATTAAAAAAGGTTAATCCAAGGGTTTCTGTTTTAGGCTTTCTGGTCAAAACCTTAACGTTCATTCCTAAAGCGATCCCCATTTTCACGACTTCCTGACCTATACTTCCAAAACCGATAACTCCCAAAGTCTTTCCTGAAAGTTCATAAGCTTTGCTGAAGGATTTTTTCATGGCATTGAAATGCGTTTCTCCTTCCAGCGGCATCAGTCTGTTTGACTCGTGAAGGAATCTCGCCAAAGAAAATAAATGTGCAAAAGCCAGCTCTGCAACCGATTTTGAAGATGCAGTAGGTGTATTGATCACATATTTTCCTTTTTCAATGGCATATTCAACATCAATATTATCCATCCCGATGCCGCCTCTTCCGATGATTTTTAGATTCGGACAGGCATCTATCAAATCCTGTCTTACTTTCGTAGCACTTCTTACCAAAAGAACGTCTACATTATTCTCATTGATGAAACTGATAATATGGTCCTGAGCAACCCTGTTGTCCAGCACTTCAATTCCCGCATTTTTCAATGCTTGTTCTCCTGCTTTCGAAATACCGTCGTTAGCTAAAACTTTCATGGTTTTATTTAATTTAAAAATTTCAAAGATTGAATTATTTAAAAATTTAAATAGTTGCGCAAATTAAGAAAATTTAAAATAACGCTCAATATTCTTCAAATAATTCTTCAATGTTTGAATTTTTAATCCTTAAACTATTTAATAGATTTCATTACATCTACCAAAACCTGAACGCTTTCTATCGGTAAAGCATTATATAAACTTGCTCTGTATCCGCCTAAGCTTCTGTGTCCGTTCAGTCCGCTGATTCCTGCAGCTTTCCATGAATTGTCGAATTCTTCTTTTTTGGTTTCATCTAAAAGCTTAAAGGAAACATTCATCAATGAACGATCTTCTTTCACACAGAACGTCTCAAACAGAGGGTTGCGGTCGATCTCATCATATAAAAGCTGGGCTTTGGCTTCATTTCTGGCCTCAGCAGCGGCAATTCCGCCATTGTTTTCCAAATGCTGTAAAGTAAGCAGAGAAGCATAAACCGGGAAAACAGGTGGTGTATTGTACATGGATTCTTTTGCAATATGCTGAGAATAATCAAGCATTGAAAGCATATTTTCCCTGCCTGTTTTTCCAAGAATATCTTTTTTAATGACCACTAAAGTTACTCCTGCAGGTCCCATGTTTTTCTGGGCTCCGGCATAGATCAGATCAAATTTTGAAAAGTCTAACTGTCTTGAGAAAATATCAGAACTCATATCACAAACCATCAGCGTATCTACTTTCGGAAAGGATTTCATCTGAGTTCCGTAGATGGTATTATTTGAAGTGCAGTGGAAATAGTCATATTCCGAACCTACAGTATAATTTTTGGGGATAAAAGAATAGTTTTCTTCTTTGGAAGAGCCCACGACGTCTACCGTTCCTATTTTTTTTGCTTCTTTAATCGCACCGGCAGCCCATGTTCCTGTATCAAGGTAAGCCGCTTTACCTCCAACTTTCATCAGATTGTAAGGAACCATTGCAAACTGCAGGCTGGCACCACCTCCCAGATATAAAACTTCATAATCATCACCCAAATTCATTAATCTTTTTACAATGGTGCGCGCTTCATCCATCACTGCCACGAAGTCTTTACTTCTGTGCGAAATTTCAAGAAGTGACAATCCTATTCCGTTGAAATCAAGAATAGCCTGTGCAGATTTTTCGAATACTTCCTGAGGTAAAATACATGGTCCTGCGCTAAAGTTGTGCTTTTTGCTCATATTTTTATTTTTTTGGTTACTGTATAATTTTCATTTTACAGCTTTATTTAGTTTAAATTAATTTTTTGTGTTTTGTATATGTTATATATAAAAAACCGCCTCATGCTGGATGAGACGGCAGTTTTTATTCTCCGTGCAAGAATGCTTTTTTATTAAGCAGCGCTTCTTCAGATTCTACATGATCTTCATCCGGAACACAGCAGTCTACCGGGCAGACAGCGGCACATTGCGGCTCTTCGTGGAAGCCTTTACATTCTGTACATTTATCTGTTACAATGAAATAAACATCATCGCTTACCGGTTCCTGAGGTGCGTCTGCATCCACTGTCAATCCTGATGTAAGTGTCACGGTACCCTTTAGCTCAGTACCTTCCGAAGCTTTCCAATCTACCGCTCCTTCATAAATTGCATTATTCGGACATTCTGGTTCGCAAGCTCCGCAATTAATGCATTCATCAGTTATTTTAATAGCCATCGCTAATTTTTTTTAAATTTGCACAAAATTACAAAATATTCCCCAATTTTACAGTAATTATGAATATTGAAAATCAAGTTTTAGGACTTACACGGCTAAGTGATTATATAAAAGAATTTTTAGCAAAAAATCCGGAAAATTATAATGAAAATGATTCTGGTTTTGAATTATTGTTAAGAAAGTCAGAAATTGAAAACACTTGGTTTACTCTTGAAAACCAGAAATTTGCCCTGAAGCAATGGGCGGATTTACTAACTGAAGAAAATATCAATAACTGGATTAAAGAATATTCTATCTCAAAAATATCAAAAAGAGTAGGTCTGATCCTTGCCGGAAATATCCCTCTGGTGGGCTTTCATGATGTGATTTCAGTAGTATTGAGCAATCATATTCCTGTGATCAAGCTGTCTTCGAAAGACCGGTATATGATCCCATTTTTATTAAAAAAATGGAAAGAATTTTCGGAAGGAAATGTGGAGTACGAGTTTGTTGAAAAACTAGAAAACTTCGATGCCGTAATTGCTACAGGAAGCAATAATACGGCAAGATACCTTGAATACTATTTTAAAAACCATTTGCATATCATCAGAAAAAACAGAACGTCAATTGCCATTTTGAAAGGTGATGAAACAGACGAGGAATTAAAGCTTTTAGCGAAAGATATTTTCCAATATTTCGGATTGGGTTGCAGAAATGTAACCCGGATTTTCATTCCGCAGGACTTTGTCATTGACAGGTTATTTGAGAACTTTTTAGACTTTCAGGATGTTATCAATCATAATAAATATGCCAATAATTATGACTACAACAGGGCGGTTTACCTTTTAAACCAGGAACAATTCTGGGATAACAATTTCGTCATGCTGAAAGAAGATGATAAACTTTTCAGTCCTCTTTCTGTAATTCATTTCAGCAGATATTCTTCTTTGGATGAAGTAAAGGATTTTATTACCGAAAATGAAGAAAATATTCAATGTGTTGTAGCCAAAGACGCGCTCGGCTTGGAATCAATAGCACTGGGTGAAGCACAAAATCCGGGATTAAATACTTACGCCGACAATGTTGATACCCTGAAATTTTTATCATTAATTTAATTCTTCGTATCTTCCGTCAGCCAATCTAAAAGAGTATTATGAAAAAATTGTTGCTTATTCTTGCCGTATCAGTGTATCAGCTAAGCTTTTCTCAGAACAGCAAAATAAAAATTGTTGAAAGCAAGGAGATTCAGCTGACTTCGGAATTAAGTAAAGATAAGATAGAATTTTATGATAAAATTTTTTTAAAATTCGTAGATGCCTTGAAAAATTCTGATAAGCAGGCTATTAATGCATTGATTTCCGATAAAGTGAAAGATGTGGTAACAGATAATATTGTTCAAAAATTATCCGTAGGCATCAATTTCGAAAGAAAAACAACGGTCTACAAATCAGGATATCAGAAGCTTTTGGATAATGAAACATATCCGGGAATCCAGTATAAATATGCTGATGATCATTCTAGTCCGCCTAGGGATATTATTACGGTAATTTTTGAAAATGACGGAAAAATTCTTGGTGTAAAGCCTTATTACAGCGAATAAATTATTGCTTAAAGAAAAAAAATAAAATTTAAATAATAAAACTATGATGACAAATGTTTTAGTTGCGCATTCTTCAGATGTTGAAAAGGCGAACTTTTACAAAAAAACGTATTTGCATGTTGCTTTGTCAATTCTTGCATTTATAGGGGTTGAAACGGTATTGTTGAACGTCGTTCCCGTAGAACTTATTGCAATGATGTTCGGGCAAAAGTATACATGGCTATTAATTATCGGTGTATTCTGGCTGGCTTCGATTCTGGCTAATAAATGGTCTCTATCACAAAGTAAATCAATACAATACCTTGGTTTAGGATTTTATATATTACTTGAAGCAGTGATTTTCCTGCCATTGATTTATATTGCTGTATTACAAGCCGGGACTGTAGTGATCTATCAGGCTGCAATGCTTACTATCGCTATGTTTGCAGGGATTTCTGCAGTTGCTTTTACTTCAAAAAGAGATTTTTCATTCCTTAGAAATATCATCATTATCGGTGGATTTATTTCTCTTGGATTAATCGTCGGAGGAATCATTTTCGGGTTCAATCTTGGGCTTTGGTTTTCCGTACTAATGGTAATTTTAGCTTCTGCTACTATTTTGTACCAGACAAGCAAACTGAAAGATTCTTATACTACAGATCAGTATGTAGGTGCTTCTTTACAGCTTTTTGCTTCTATTATGTTGCTGTTCTGGTATATTTTAAGAATTTTAATGAGCAGAAGAAGTTAATTTAGTTATGAGTTTTGAATTATAAGTTATGAGTTATGAGTTTAATCAAATTTATAATTCACTTTTATAAAGCTAAAAAATCCTGATGTTATTCATCGGGATTTTATTTTTTAATTAAATACAAATGACACTAATTTTACCGTAAATAACATAATTTTAATAAAATCATTTGTGGTATTAGTGTTTAAAAACTTATTTGTCAATTGATCCTAAAACCTTCTGAGCAAAAGAATTTAAAGCATCTTTTTCGCTCATTCCGTTCTGGACATTAGTGTGAACTTCCAGGGCTCCGCAAATGTTTGTAATTAATTCTCCTGCAACATTCATATCCTCTTCTGTGGTTCCTCTAAACTCAGTGAAGCTTTCCAAAACTTCTAATGTTTTTTCGAGATTTTCAGGAGTCTGGTTCTGATAAAACTGTCTGATTATAGGTAACTTCATTATAATTCGTTAAATAGGGTAATTAAACTTTCAGCCTGATTGGTCTGAACCTGGTTTACTAACTCTCCGTTTCTAAAGATCGCGAAAGTAGGTAAATTATCAACCTTAGCTAGCTTTCTGCTTTCAGGAAGCTTTTCTGCATCTACATACAGGAAAGGAATACTGTCATTTTCAGTAGCTAATTTTTTGAATTTCGGCTTCATGATTCTGCAGTTCCCACACCAAGTTGCGCCGTACTGAACAACAACTTTTTCATTATCGCTTACAATATTCTGCAGCGTATCTTCTGTTAATTCTGTATACATTGTAAATTTTTTAGAATAAAAAAATAACAATGTAGCAATCTAATAATTTACCAGTTTACCAATAATTGTTATACTGATACATTGCTACATTGTTACATTAAAAATTAATATATTAATTTTTCGCTAAATATTCAGCAGTAGAAATTCTGTCTGCCTTCATAGCTTCTTTTCCTTCTTCCCAGTTGGCAGGGCAAACCTCACCGTGCTTCTGAACGTGAGTATAAGCATCTATTAGTCTTAAATATTCTTTTACGTTTCTACCAAGCGGCATATCATTTACAGACTCATGGAAGATTTTTCCCGTTTCGTCGATAAGATAAGTTGCTCTGTAAGTAACATTAGAACCAGTGAAAACCTCTTCACCTTCTTCATTGTATTCGAAATCCTGATCTACAATCCCCAAAAGGTTCGCCAATTGTCTGTGCGTATCAGCCAAAAGCGGATAAGTAACACCTTCAATACCTCCGTTGTCTTTTGAAACATTAAGCCATGCAAAGTGTACTTCGTTTGTATCGCAAGAAGCACCGATTACTTTTGTGTTTCTTTTTTCGAACTCTCCTAAAGCCTCCTGGAAAGCGTGAAGTTCAGTTGGGCAAACAAAAGTGAAATCTTTTGGATACCAAAATAAAAGTACTTTTTGCTGATTAGCCGTAGCTTCTTCAAAGATGTTGATTCTAAGATCATCACCCATTTCAGACATTGCATCTATTGATACATTTGGGAATTTTTTTCCTACTAAAGACATAATTTTCTTGTTTTTATATTTAAATTTTCTAATGCAAATATATAAAATATCTTGTCTATCGAACAAGTTGAAATCGATAAATAAAATCTATGGTTGGTTTTTTTTTAATTTTAGTAACCAAATATTTCGGTTAAGTTTAATTTTTTCACCTCACCGAGTTTCTGCATGTCGGCTTCATTTACTTTATCTTGTGAAGC
This sequence comes from Chryseobacterium sp. RU37D, assembly GCF_900156075.1. Lineage (GTDB taxonomy): Bacteria > Bacteroidota > Bacteroidia > Flavobacteriales > Weeksellaceae > Chryseobacterium. The sequence continues at coordinate 79,662 of NZ_FTMM01000001.1, forward strand.
GACAAGGCAGTACGTGAAATTTTTCCCTTTCATCTCTTTGTCGTGGAAGTTATCAATATCTGCAAACGTCAGTTGAGGAGCCTGCTCATAGGTGTATTTTCTAATATCTGTATTGTTTCCAAGCTTTTGAGCTCTTAAATAAGTGAAAATAATTTCGTCCTGGGAAATCCTTTCGGATGCGATAGATTTTTTCAATCCACTTTTTGCAGTTTCGAATAGTTGGTCAGATTTTGGAAGGGTGGTTAGCAGCTCATTCATCGCAGCAGTAGACTCGTTGAATTTATCAGCCTGAGTTCCTACATAAGCCATAATCATATCCTTATCTTCTTTTTTGCTGGGAAGCGAGAAATAAGAGTACGTAGAATAAGCCAATGCCTTAGACTCTCTGATGGTCTGGAAAACTACAGAACCCATTCCGCCACCAAAATAATTGTTGAACAAGCTTACCGTCGGCGTAATTTGTGAATTATAAGCTTCGCCGTTTCTCACCCAGAATACTTCTGCCTGAACCATGTCGTAATGTGCAAACAGTACCTTGTTTTTATCCGTCGGGATCTGTGTAAAGGTTTTCGACTTTGGCATGTCTTTCAATGAATTTGAAACTTTATGGATAAGGGCTAATGAAGAAGCTAGTTCATTACCTGATTTCGGACCGTAGTACAATACCTTATGCTTAAAATTAAACAGATCATGAAGCATATTGACGAGATCTTCTGCTTTCAGGGCATCCAGCTCTGCATCAGTAAAGGTATTATTGAAAGGGTTTTGAGGCCCGTATTGTGCATAGCTTCTTAAGCCGGCCATGATAGAACCTTTGTTTTGTTTTGCATTGGCTCTGGATTTTTTTACCCTGGTTTTATAAGCTTCTAAAGCCTTCTGATCCGGCTGGCAGTTTTTAATTAAATCTTCAAATAAAGCGGCCGTTTTCTCAAAATTTTCGTTTAAACCTTCCAATGTTACGTAGGTTTCTTCGTTTCCTGCACTTACATTAAAGCTAGAAGCTAATTTGTAAAACTCTTTACTGATGTCTTCTGAGGATTTATTTTTTGTTCCTAAATATTGTAAATATTCTGCGGCTAAAGGAAGCATTTTGTTATTCCACTTCCCGGAATCGAAGTAATAATATAATCTGAATAACGGATTATCTGTATTTTTCACAGAAAGCATTTCTACGCCTGCCAATCTGTTTTTCATAATATCCTTATCAAAATTCAGCCATACCGGAGCAATAGGATTTTCCGGCATATCGTTCACTTTTTTCAGGAAAGGTGATTGGTCTTCTCTATTTACGGAGACAGGAGTGATGGATGGTTTATCAACTTTTACGATATTTTTGTCTTCGCCTTTTCTTTTATAAACTGCGACATATTTGTTTGCCTGTAGATATTTTGAAGCAAAGTCCATGATGTCTTTCTTCGTAATTTTTGAAATTTCTTCAATGTATCCCAGCTGGGTTTTGTGGTCAAGCTCTGAAGTAAATTCATCCATCAGAGATTCTGCTCGGGAATTATATTTTTCATACTTCTGGATGATATTTTTCTTTTCATTGTTTACAATAGACTGCAGCAGGTCATCAGAAAACTCTCCTTTGCTTAATTTGCTGATTTCCTGTAATAACAATGTTTTTACTTCATCTAAAGTCTGACCTTCTGTAGGATTTCCCTGTAGCAGAAGAACGGAATAATCTTTTAATACATATGGAAATGCATAGGCATTCAGTAATTTTTGCTTTTTGATAAGGTCAAGATCTATCAATCCGGCCTGTCCGTTAGTCAACATGCTTCCGATAAAATTAAGCATTCTTGCATCTTTTGTCGATGCTCCCGGGAACCTGAATCCTATTGTAATATTTTCAGGATTCGGGCCGAAAACTTCTCTGATAACAGGAGAGGTGATGGGTGCTTCCGTTCCTACTTTATATTCAGGAACCGGTTTTGATTTCATATAAGAAAACGCCTTGTCTATCTTTGCAATCATTTCATCAGGATTAAAATCCCCTGACATAATCACCCCCATATTGTTAGGCACATAATAATTATTAAAATATTCTCTAATCGCTTTTAAAGAAGGGTTTTTCAAATGTTCTACCGTCCCTATAGTAGTTTGTTTTCCATAATTATTATTAGGAAAAATGGCGGCAAACATGGCTTCATATACTTTTCTTGGATCGTTATCAAGTCCTCTGTTTTTTTCTTCATATACAGCCTCAAGCTCTGTATGAAAAAGCCTTAAAATTGGCTGTCTGAACCTTTCTGCCTGTACAGCCAGAAACTTATCTGTTACATTCGCAGGGATATCTTCTGTATAAACAGTCTGCTCAAAAGAAGTAAAGGCGTTGGTACCGTCTGCACCCATTCCGGACATCATTTTGTCGTATTCGTTAGCGATAGCGTATTTGGATGCTTCTCCGGAAACTTTATCAATTTCTTTATAAATTTCTTTTCTTTTTGCCTCGTCTTTTGTTGAGTTATATTTTTCGTAAAGCGCATCAATCTGGTCTAAAAGAGGCTTTTCCTTCGCCCAGTCTTTAGAGCCATATTGGTCAGTCCCTTTGAAGAGCATATGTTCAAGATAATGTGCAAGGCCCGTATGGTCCGAAGGATCGGTTTTGCTTCCTGCTTTTGTGGCAATAAAAGTTTGGATTCTAGGATCTTTTTTAGTTGGACTTAAAATTACCGTTAATCCGTTTTTTAAAGTATAATATCTTGCTGAAGTAGGATCATTAGTAACGTATTTATAAGTATACCCGTTCGATTGTGCTTCTTTCCATTGGAAATCTTGGCCGTATGCATAGCCACAGTAGCTTGCAGCGGCAATACTTGTTACGATTGTTAATTTTTTTAAAAGATTCATGTTGCAGATATTTGAGTTGATTATTAATATTTTATTTAATTGAATTTTTCTAGTAAATTTTTCATCCTTTTCATAGCTTCTCTCAGATCTTCTTCGGAAGCGGCATAAGAAAATCTGATACATTCAGGGCTGCCAAAAGAAACACCGCCAACACAGCCGACATGGGCATTTTCAAGAATAAACATGGCGAAATCATCAGAATCTTTTATTTTAGTTCCATCCAATGTTTTTCCGATATAATGTGAAATATCGGGGAAGAAATAAAATGCAGCTTTCGGTAAAACCACTTTAAAACCTGGGATTTCCTTAATTAAATCATAAACGAGATCTCTTCTTTTTTTGAAAGCATCGATCATGTATTTGTATTCTGACGGATCGGTTCTTAAAGCTATTATAGAAGCTCTTTGTGCCATTGTATTAGCTCCGCTTGTCATTTGTCCCTGGATTTTTTCACACGCTTTAGCGAGCCATTCCGGACAGGCAGAATATCCAATTCTCCAACCAGTCATTGCGAAAGCTTTTGACATTCCGTTGATCACTGCGGTCTGCTCATAAACCTCAGGGAACTGAGCAATAGAAGTTGTTGTTGTTTCGTAATTAATATACTCGTAAATCTCATCTGAAATGACTGTTACATGAGGGTATTTTGCAATAACTTTTGCTAAAGATTTTAATTCGTCATATGTATAATATCCACCAGAAGGATTACACGGGGAACTGAATAAAATAGCCTTTGTCTTTTCTGTAATTGCTTCTTCCAGTTGCTCTGCAGTGATTTTAAAATCAGTCACATACGAAGTCGGAAGCATTACGGAAACGCCGCCCATCATTTTTACCATTTCATCATAGCTTACCCAGTAAGGATTTGGGAGGATCACTTCATCATCGTCATTAAGAAGAGCTGCTAAAACATTTAAAATAGCCTGCTTAGCACCATTTGAAACACAGATTTGTGTGGGTTTGTATTCTAAATTATTATCTCTTTTAAGTTTATAGGTAATGGCTTCACGGAGCTCTAAAAATCCGGGAACAGGAGAGTAGTGACTAAAATTTTGGTTAATGGCGTCAAAAGCTGCTTGTTTTATGTTGTCTGGGACATCAAAATCTGGCTCGCCTAAAGTTAAACTGATAACGTCTATTCCATTGGCTTTCATTTCTCTAGCCTTGTTTGACATGACAAAAGTTTGTGAGTAACCAAGTCTTTTTACTCTGTCTGAAAGTTTATTCATATATATTTTTCCATTTTAAACAAATATATAAAAAAACCTTGCGCTGGAAAATTTTTGTAAATACTGTTTTTTGAGGCTGGAAGATGGGAGCCGAAAGAGGAAAGCCCTTCAAAAGTTGAAATAAAAAACTTACTTTTGCTCTTTATAATAATTCGCATGTCTACAACGTTACTACTTAAATACTTTCCGGATCTTACAGAAAATCAAATACAACAGTTCAATAAACTGGAAAATTTGTACAATGAATGGAATGAAAAAATCAATGTGATTTCCAGAAAAGATATGGAATCGCTTTACGAAAAGCATATTCTGCATTCTTTAGGAATCGCGAAAGTAATGAAATTTGCACCGGAAACAAAAGTTTTAGATATTGGCACCGGCGGCGGTTTTCCGGGAATTCCTTTAGCGATTTTATTTCCGGATTCAAAATTTACATTAATTGATTCTATCGGAAAAAAAATAAATGTAGTAAATGCCGTTGCAGAAGGGGTTGGATTAAAAAATGTAATTGCCATTCATGGAAGGGCGGAAAAGCTAAAGGAAAAATTCCATTTTGTTGTAAGCAGAGCAGTAACACAAATGCCCGAATTCCTGAGATGGCTTAAAGGAAAATTTGAAAAGGAACAGTTTAATCCAAAACACAACGGAATTTTATATTTAAAAGGCGGTGACCTTGCAGAAGAGCTTGCCGGGCTTAAATGTGAAATTTTTAACCTAAAAAATTATTTTGATGAAGAATTTTTTGATACAAAAAAAGTCGTTTATGTATCAAAAGGAAATTTTAATTCGTAATTTAGCATAATTAAGGAATAAATTTGCTGAAATTTTAATGATAATCAAAATATTCTAACTATGAAAAATATTTTCCATCTCGGTTTTTCTGCATTCATTTTAGGATTATTATTTATTTCTTGTGATGATAATGATGATTATCAAACCGTAGAATCTATTGATAAAATAAAGATTGATAGTGTAAGGATTGTAAATGATACGATGGATGTTTTCAGTGTTCAGAGCATCAAGACATATTCTACTTATCCGTCTCATTGTGAGGGGTTTTACGGTTATGATTATATTCATAATGATAATTCTGTAAGAACAGTTACGGCTTATAAATATATCACAAGCGGGCCTTGTACACAAGGAAGCTATACTATTGCGAGTCAGATAAACTTCAGCCCGCAACATGTTGGTAATTATACGTTTAAATTCTGGAACGGGAACAATAACTGGATCACTAAAACAATTGTAGTTGAGTAAATAAATGAAATGGATTTTTGCAATTTGTGTTCTGGTTTCCAGTGTTTTACATAGTCAGAAAATATATTGGGAAGAGGGAATTAAACTAAATTTAGACAATTTTAAAAGTAAGGTCAACCGTCGTGGCGGTAACAATGTTGTGGCCTATACCAATTGCGGATGGGTTTATTCTTATGAAAAATCTTCAGATCCGAAAGCTCCGGTAAAAATAAAGATTGAAACCGTATTCAATGAAAACTTATCATGGAAAGATGTAAAGAGAATTAATGATTATGTACTTCTTCATGAGCAAAAGCATTTTGATGTTGCTGAAGTTTTTGCGAGAAAGTTAAGGAAAGCGATTGCTGAAAAAATCATTACATCTGCCGATTTTGATAAATATTTTCAATCGGTTTACAACAGAACCCTTAAAGAATACCAAAACTTTCAGAAAGCTTATGATACTGAAACACAGAATGGAATCATAGAAGAAAAACAATCAGAATATAATCGTATTATTGCTGAAGAATTAGAAAATTACAAAAGCTATAAAACGTCTTGAAATTCCTCAATAAAGTAATCCACGAATTGTTAACGCAAAACGCTGATTTGTCGGTGTTTAATATCGTTCTGCCGGGCAAGCGTCCCATCGTCTTTATCAGGCAAATTCTGGAAGAAAAAAAATATTCAGGATTTCTTCCGAATTTTTTCACTATCGAGGAGTTAATTGATAAGATTGCCGATAAACAAGCCATTCAGGGCATCGCTTTATGGCTTTTTTCATTTGATGTTTACAAAAGCCTTAGCCTTATTCCCAATGATAATTTTGCGGATTTTTTGAAATGGTTTCCCACTTTGCAGAAAGATTGGGACGATATTTTAAAGTTTTCCGAAAGCGATGAAGCCGTTCTTCAATATATGTTTGACGAAGAAAGGATTAAAGACTGGGCGCAAAATTTAGGAGAAGACGAAAATGCTCCAAGAAAAAAATTCCTTAATTTTTGGAGAAATATGAATGTTTTCCTTCCTGTTTTGAAACAAAGACTGCAGGAGAAAAATTGGGCCACTTCGGGAATGGTCCATGAAACGGCCAAATCTAAAATTGCAGATTTTGCAAAGAACATAAAGGAGCAATTTGTCTTTTGCGGGTTTAATGCTTTTACACCAATAGAAGAAAAATTGGTGAGAAGCCTTATGCAGTGGGATAAGGGACAGTGTTTTTTCCAGGCAGACCGTTATTATTTTGATGATGAAAGGCAAGAAGCCGGAAAGTTTCTAAGAAATCACAAGACTTGGAAAGAATTCAATGATCATCGTGTTTTCCAATGGATTGAAGACGACTTTAAACAACCAAAGAATATAAAAGTATATGAAGTTTCGGGAAATATTACTCAAACGAAAATTTTACCGGAAATTTTTAAAGAAATAGAAAATAAAACCTATTCTAATACGGCAATAGTTTTATTGGACGAAAATCTCCTTCCTGCAAGCCTGGACGTAATGTATGGTATTCAAAATCTGAATATTACGATGGGGTTTCCACTGAAAAATCTTTCTTTTTCCAATGCGGTTAAGCGCTTGTTTTATCTTCAGAAGCAATTAGAAAAAAATAAATCTTCCTATTACTACAGGGATATTTTCCCTATTCTTGAAGAGCTTCCTAAATCTGTTGAAGATGAACAGGTTATCAATAATTTTAAAGAAAAAATTGAAGAGAGAAATATTGTTTATATCTCTAAAAAGCTTTTAAATGAGCTTCTTCATGATCTTTCTTATTACAATCTTCTTCAAAAAGCAGAATCTACAAGTTCTTACCTTGATGCTCTGATAAAATTCTGTAAGCAGATCAAATGGCTGGAAATAGATGATATTCAATATGAAAATATTTCTCACTTTGAAAATGCTTTTAGAATCATAAAGAATCAGTTATCACCCTATCAGTTTGAAATCAAGATGGAAACGCTGGAGATTTTGATTAACCAGCACATCAATTTGGAAAGTATTGATTTTCAAGGAGAACCTTTACGTGGTTTACAGATTATGGGCTTACTCGAAACGCGTCTTCTGAATTTTGAAAACGTGATCATGCTCTCTGTAAATGAAGGAAAACTGCCACTTGGAAATTCACAGAATACATACATCCCTTTTGATATCAGAAAATATTTTGATCTCCACACTTTTTTGGAAAACGACAGTATTTATGCCTATCATTTCTATCGGTTGATTCAGGATTCTAAAAATGTTCATTTATTGTTTAATGCCTTGAGTTCAGGGGTAAATACGGGTGAAAAAAGCAGGTTTATCACTCAGATTGAAATGGAAAGCTCTCATAAAATCGAGCATTTGATTATTGAAAATTCTTCTGTTCCCATCGTTTCTGAACCTATTGAGATTTCCAAAACTACTATTGTTTTGCAAAAGCTTCAAAAGTGGAAAGAAAAAGTTTCGGCTTCACATCTTACAAGTTATCTTTATAATCCCATCGATTTTTATCTTTCAAAGATTCTGAACACCTCAGAAACCGATGAGATAGAAGAGGAATTATCAGTTAAAAATTATGGTAATTTGGTTCATTATACACTTCAAGAAGTTTATGAAGTACTGAAAAGTAAAGCATTAAAAGAAAGTGATTTAAAAGAATCAATTAAAGCAATAGATCACTATATTGAAGTTGCCATAGACAAGCTAAAACATCAGCCGGAATTTTATGAGAAGGGCATGAATTTTATCCATAGAGCGATTGCAAAAAAAGTAATTGAAAACATTTTGAATTACGATCTGGAATTGGTGAAAAAAGGAAATAAACTGGAAATTCTTGATATTGAAAAACGTTTTGAAAATGTAGATTTTTACCTTGATGAAAATGATAAAGTCTCATTTTTTGGGTTTATTGACAGGATTGACAGGCTGAATGGAACCCTGAGAATCATTGATTATAAAACAGCTAAAATTAAAAACCTTATTGTAAAGATTGATCAGAATAATATAGAGGAGTATTTCCACAACAGCGACAGGAAACAGGCTTTGCAGCTATGCATTTATCAATATGTAATCCAAAACCTGCCAGAATTCTGGGGTCTTCCTATAGAGACAGGAATCTGGAGCTTTGCAGAAGCAAAAAAAGGAGTAGTTTCCTTACAATTTGAAAAAGGCAATATTGATGATGCGATGCGGTCTGTAAAAAGTTTAATTGAGGAAATTTTAAATCCTGATATTAATTTTATAGAAGAAATTAAACCTTATTCCAATTAAAATGCACCTCATTTGAGATGCATTATATCGATTATATTTTGTTTATTATCAAAGTTTTACTTTTTTATTGATTGTTTTACCGCTTTTCATTGAAATGTTTACAATATATACTCCAGGTTGCAACTGATTTGATATGAATTCATTTTTATTAGATTCATTATTCTGTATCAACTCTCCTGAAATACTGTAAATTGTTACATTTTTTATCTCTTCTCCAGATCTTATATTGATCATTTTATTTTGAGCAAAAATATCTACAGTCTCTCTGGAATTACTATTTTCAATCTTTTTATTGAATTGCAGATTATAATATTCGCTCACAATTTCGAATGTATATTCCTGGCTGTCAAAGTTATCCAGTTTAATGCCATTATTCTCAATATAATTTTTTCTGGTAATAGTTTTAATAAGGTTTTTATCCTGATCAAAAATATTGATTGATTTTAATTCATCTTCATTGATTCTTAAGCTTAGAATATGGTTGTTTTCAGACTTTACGATTTCATTTTCAGCAACTGTTTTTGGGGTGTTTTTGATATAAGGAACAAACTGTGTCGCATTGTTTTCTGAAACCTTTAGCAGGTAAATTCCATCTTTAAGTTTGGAAAGATCATTCTGTACAGCGGCTTTATTTTGTGAATTTTCTTTGTTAAAATCAGTGATTTCTATAAGTTTTTTTCCATTCAAATCAGGTTTGATCTGGGAATTGTATAAATTATTAACGGTCTCCTGGTTTGTTGAATTTTTTGAAGTCAGCATAGCCCATTCATTGAAAAACCCGCCGCTTCGCACTGTATTTAGCTTTGCATTGGAGGCCAGAACAAACGGAATGATACCTCCAACGTGCCCTACAGGTCCCCAGTACAATGATTCCAGCTTATATTTATCGACATCCCACCAAGGGTAATAACCACGCTGTGTAGTAATGGTCTTAGAAGTATTTTCGGGATGAATAGCAAGGTCTACCGTGGAGTGCCCAAGAGTAGTAGGAGTTTTATTGTACCAGTCATAAACATCACTTGCTCTCAGGCATTGCCTTAATTTATTATTCTGATTATTAGTGACATCATTAATAAAATTAGTGGTAAAAAGTTTCTTCCAAATGACTGGGCCCCAAAGCATTCCGCCGTTGTCCTGTACTACGTGGTAATTGTATTTATCCATATACTCTGCAGATATTACTTCAGAAATATTATTGGTATATGTTTTATAACCAATGTTGTTACAAGTATTTAAGACATTGGCAAAAAATGAAGTAAAAGGATAAGTTTCTTTTTCTATAACTCCTTTTTGAAGTGTAACACCGGAAAAGTCATAAGGCCCGTCTCCCATGAAAGCATATTTAAATTTTAAATTTGTAGGATTAGATATGCTTAATTTTTTTAATGTAGACATTGCTGCGTGCGCGCCCTGAGAATAGCCCGTAATGAAATATTCATCATAACGTTTTACACCTTGCTGGGTCAAAACTTTATTGGCTGCCGTTACAAAATCTATCGTTGCGCTTGCTTCGGTAGGATAGTGTACATACGGGTGAATTCCATCACCGGTACCCATCCCTACGTAGTCTGGGGCCATCAAAATATAACCGTTCAAAACATAAGATAATTCTACAGCAAAACCAGCCGTCATTGTACCCTTTAGGTTAGACGGAACATTATTTCTGCTATCTGTGGTCCCGTGATCTGAAACAACGGTAGAAAGTTTGTAATTGACATTAGGATACATTACAAGGCCCGTTGCTTTTACCAGAACATTGTTTTCATTCTTAGTATAATATGTTATTTTATAGGCCTTTAAACCAAGATTAAAGCCATTTAAATAACTTACAAAATCCGGTGCATTCTGCTCACCCAGATTTCCTGAAATAAAATTAACGACACCTTGCGGGGTAAGGTTTAGCTTTTGTTCTACGCTGAATACGTCTCCAGCCTGCTGAGAAAAATAGAAAGGCGCAGTAAGTCCTGCCAGTAATAGGGTGATTTTTTTCATTAAATTGTTTTTAGTGCTGTTAAATTATCTTTTTTAAATAAACTTTTACAATTTTCAATGATTAATAATTATTCAGTGAATACAATTTCTTATTAATATAAAAGGCCTGAACATAGTCAGGCTCTTTATTTATAAGTATTTTTAAATTTTAGAATGCGTTTATTCCAGTGATATCCAAGCCGGTAATCAGTAAATGAACATCATGAGTACCCTCATATGTAATCACAGATTCCAGGTTAGCGGCATGTCTCATCATTGGGAACTCACCCATGATTCCCATTCCACCAAGGATCTGGCGAGATTCTCTTGCAATGTCAATAGCCATTTTCACATTATTTCTTTTGGCCATGGAGATTTGTGCAGGACTTGCCTTATGATTATTTTTAAGATTTCCTAATTGCAAGCAAAGTAGCTGAGCCTTAGTGATTTCGGTTAAGAATTCAGCCAACTTTTTCTGCTGAAGCTGATAGGATCCGATCGGTTTTCCGAACTGTTTTCTTTCTTTAGAGTACTGAACAGCAGTGCAATAGCAGTCAATCGCAGCACCGATTACACCCCACGAAATTCCATACCTGGCTGAATTTAAACAAGATAGTGGCCCTTTCAAACCTGTAACGTTTGGAAGTAAATTTTCCTTCGGAACTTTTACATTATTGAAGACCAATTCCCCTGTTTTTGAAGCTCTTAAGCTCCATTTATTATGAGTTTCAGGAGTTGTAAAGCCTTCCATTCCTCTTTCTACAATTAAACCCTGAACTTTTCCTTCTTCATTTTTTGCCCAAACTACAGCAATATCGCAAAGAGGGGAGTTTGTGATCCACATTTTAGAACCATTCAGGAGGTAATGATCTCCCATATCTTTAAAATGTGTTTCCATGGAACTCGGATCTGAGCCATGATTAGGCTCTGTAAGACCAAAAGAACCAATCATTTCTCCTGCAGCAAGCTTTGGCAAATATTTCCTTTTTTGCTCTTCAGAACCGAATTCGTTAATTGGAAACATCACCAAAGAACTCTGTACAGAAGCGGCGGAACGTACTGCTGAATCACCTCTTTCCAACTCCTGCATAATTAAACCATAAGAAATCTGGTCTAGTCCGGAACCACCATACTCCACCGGAATATATGGCCCTAAAGCACCAATCTTACCTAATTCTTTCATTAGACCTGGTAAATCTGTATGATTTTGTGCTGCCTGGTCAATTTGTGGCATTACAAAACTTTCTACCCAGTCTCTTACAGACTGACGGATCAGTTTATGTTCTTCAGTAAGCAGAGCATCTATCCCAAAATAATCAGGGATGCTGGTAAGGGAATAATATGACATTGTAAATTTTATTTTCCTAAAAGTAATACTTTTCAATATTGTAGGAAAATTTTTTTTAAATGCCTTTTAATGACTGATTATTAAATAGTTATTTTAAAAATTAAATTAAAAAATGTTTAAATTAACTTTCCTCTTCGTTTAAAATAGGGTACTGGCTTGTGGAATTATGAATCTTTGTTTTGAACTTATACAAATACGGAGCCTTATTAGCTGAGCCGTCATACAGTTTTTCCAGCCTGTCTAAGATCTTTAAGCTCAATATTTTACGTTGAAAATTATTTCTCCTGAATTTTTGGCTTAAAATGGTTTCATACAAAGATTGCAGATCTTTCATGGTAAATTTTTCAGGAAGAAGATTACTTGCTGTTACCTCGGTATTGATGTTCATTCTCAGATATTCAAGGCCGGTTTCTATGATTCTGTCATGATCGAAAGCCATTTTCGGAAGGTTGCTCACTTCAAACCATTCGCAGCTTTCATTAAAAGCATTCGGAAAGGTATTAACCATGGTAAAATCTATCAGACTGCAGTATCCGACGGTAATGAAACGCTGGAAAATCCAGTGGTTTTTTGGAACTTCAATTCCTTTAGTGTTTAAGATAATTTTGTGAATATTATTCTTTGTTCTGTCAATTCTGCCGAATGTATGAAATTGTTTTAAGAAAGTATCCTTAAGATGTGTTATTTCATACAGAACCCTTTCTGCTGCTTCTCGAAGATCTTCATCATTAAGAACAAAACCGCACGGAAGTGACCATAAATCCAGATCATGGTACTTTAAAAGTAAAACCTTAAGAATGTTATTATGAAAACCAAATATGGTACAGTTTACAGATAAATGTGCTACAAAGTCTTTTGTATCAATAAGTTCCTGAAGTGTTTCTTTGTTTTTTTCGTTCCTGATTTTCATGGGAATAAAAATAAAATTATTTTCTAAATTTTTGTATCCATAATTTATTTCCTAATAAAAATGTATATTTCACGGAACAATGGACAAGTTCTAGCGGGAATTTCGGGGGAAATTTGGATTGGCACGTAAAAAACGTTATTATTGGGTCGGTGAGAAACTGGAGTAAGGCAGCGTTGGAATAGATTTTAGCAAATGATGCCTCGTTTGGGTTTCATACACCGGCTGTTGTTTGTACACAATGTAAAGGTGCAATCATGGTGAATGGAGCTACTAGCTATGACAAAAATGTTGCTTATTATATTATTGCTTATGCGTCAAGGTTCGTTCCGGTAAATTCTCAGAGAATTGCTTCCATAGAGGTTAGCAGCCTTTCAACGGTAGCTTTCAAGACTCCGGCAGGAAAAACTGTTTTAATCGTTCAGAACAGTAATTCTGTGGATAAAGCTTTTACCATTAAATATAATCAGAAGACGGCTCCTGTTACTATTTCAGGAAGCTCAACAGCGACATATATTTTTAAAAGTAAAGAACAAATTGTATGGATTGAAAAATCTTATGTTAAGTGAAACGCCTTTGTAAACTTAAAAGTAAACAATATTAATTTCAAAAAATCTTTGCGAACCTTTAGTTAAAATTTAATATAAAAACAGAAAATTAAAGTAAAATGAAGAGAGCTTATTTCTTATTGGCGATTACAGCATTTGGGATGAATGTATTTGGGCAAAAGACGATCGATCAGAAAGTTTCTGAATTATTGTCGAAAATGACATTAGAAGAAAAGGTAGGACAGCTTGTTCAATATAGCGGTTTTGAATACACAACAGGTCCTCAGAATTCCAATTCTGCAACTGTTTTAAATGAAATAAAACAAGGCAAAGTCGGTTCCATGCTGAATGTAGCTGGAGCAGAAGAAACCAGAAAATTTCAGGAATTAGCTTTAAAATCGAGGTTAAAAATTCCATTATTGTTTGGTCAGGACGTGATTCATGGTTACAGAACAACGTTTCCTGTGAATTTAGGTCAGGCTGCAAGTTGGGATTTAAAATTAATTGAAAAATCAGAAAGAATTGCAGCAACAGAAGCATCAGCTTACGGAATTCACTGGACTTTTGCACCAATGATCGACATTGCGAGAGATCCGAGATGGGGTAGAGTCATGGAAGGTTCGGGTGAAGATACTTATTTGGGAACGCAGATTGGTTTGGCAAGAATCAAAGGTTTTCAAGGAAAAGGTCTTGGAAATCTTGATGCGATCATGGCTTGTGCAAAACATTTCGCGGCTTACGGAGCGGCAGTTGGTGGGAGAGATTACAATTCCGTTGATATGAGTTTAAGACAATTGAATGAAACCTATCTCCCTCCCTTTAAAGTGGCTGCAGAAGCTGGTGTTGCAACGTTTATGAACTCTTTTAATGATATTAATGGAATTCCGGCGACAGGTAATAAATATATTTTAAGAGATCTATTAAAAGGAAAATGGAACTACCAGGGTTTTGTGGTTTCGGATTGGGGAAGTATAGGCGAAATGGTTCCTCACGGGTATGCTAAAGACAACAAAGAAGCTGCGGAAAAAGCTATTAATGCAGGAAGCGATATGGATATGGAAAGCCGTGCTTATATGGCGGAACTTCCAAAATTGGTTCAGGAAGGAAAGGTAGATCCGAAGTTCATTGATGATGCGGCAAGAAGAATTTTGGTTAAAAAATTTGAAATGGGATTATTCGACGATCCTTACAGATTCAGCAACGAAAAGAGACAGAAAGAGCAGTTAAATAATCAGGAAAACAGAAAATTCGGAAGAGAGTTTGGTTCAAAATCTATTGTTTTGCTTAAAAATCAGAAGAATATTTTACCACTTTCAAAATCGACAAAAACGGTTGCTTTAATTGGACCTTTCGGAAAAGAAACTTCTGCCAATCACGGATTCTGGTCGATTGCATTTAAAGATGATAATCAAAGAATCATCACTCAGTTTGACGGAATTAAAAACCAATTAGATAAAAATTCAACATTGTTGTACGCAAAAGGTGCAAATGTTGACGATCAGGACAAATCTATGTTTGCAGAAGCGGTGGATACAGCGAAAAAAGCAGACGTTGTGATCATGACTTTAGGTGAAGGTCACGCCATGAGCGGTGAAGCGAAAAGTAGAAGCAACCTGCATTTCACAGGTGTTCAGGAAGATTTATTGAAAGAAATTGCTAAAACAGGAAAGCCGATTGTCTTAATGATCAACGCAGGAAGACCTTTGGTTTTTGATTGGGCTGCTGACAATATTCCGACGATTATGTACACTTGGTGGCTGGGAACGGAAGCTGGAAATTCTATTGCAGACGTTCTTTTCGGAACAGTTAACCCAAGCGGAAAACTTCCGATGACTTTCCCAAGAACTGAAGGACAAATCCCAATTTATTACAATCATTACAACACGGGAAGACCTGCAAAAAACAACACCGACAGAAATTATGTTTCGGCCTACATCGATTTGGATAACGACCCGAAATTCCCGTTTGGCTATGGTTTAAGCTATACTCAATTTAAATATTCTGATATGAATTTAAGTTCAACCAATCTTAAAGGAAATCAGACTTTAAACATCAGTGTAAATGTTTCCAATACCGGAAATTACGATGGAGAAGAAGTGGTGCAGTTATACATCAGAGATCTTTTCGGAAAGGTTGTGAGACCTGTAAAAGAATTGAAAGGCTTCGAAAAAGTTTTCATTAAAAAAGGCGAAACGAAAACCATCAATTTCACTTTAACTCCGGAAAATCTTAAATTTTATGACGACGCACTGAATTTCGATTGGGAAAGCGGAGATTTCGACATTATGGTCGGAACCGATTCTCAAAATGTTCAGACAAAAAGAATTAATTGGTCAAAATAAATATTAGTTTACTTACTAAGAGCGGGATAAAACCCGCTTTTAGTGGCAGAAGAGAAAACATCAATTAAACTTAACGTTTGTCATTCTGAAAGAAGCGAAGCGGATTGAAGAACCTCAAAATTTTTCAGAATAACTTTTCAACTTACACAATTAGTGAGACACTACCATTTTTAAAATACAAAACCTGAAAAATCTTTTTTTTCAACTCAACACGAAAAGAGACTGTCCTTTTGAGACAGTCTCTTAATATATTCAAAAAAGAATTTTAATCTTAATTTTCAGTATCATATTTACTAATTACCTTTTGGGTAACACCCGTACTGCTGAAACCTCCATCATGGAAAAGGTTCTGCATGGTCACTTTTTTAGTGAGGTCTGAGAACATGCTTACACAATAGTTGGCACAATCAAGAGCCGTAGCATTTCCTAGCGGAGACATATCTTCCGCGTATCCCAAGAAACCTCCAAAACCTTTCACACCGCTTCCTGCAGTAGTAGGAGTAGGAGATTGGGAGATAGTATTTACCCTTACTTTTCTTTCACCCCAATAGTTTCCGAAAGTTCTTGCGATGCTTTCTAAATATGCTTTGTTATCAGACATATCGTTGTAATCTGGGAACGTTCTTTGTGCAGCGATGTAAGTAAGCGCCAAGATGCTTCCCCACTCATTCATACAGTTTTTTTCCCAAGCTACACGCATCACTTTATGGAAAGAAACGGCAGAGATATCCCAACCTTTTTCCAACCAGTCATAGTTCATTTCTGTATAATGTTTTCCTTTTCTTACATTGATAGACATTCCGATGGAGTGAAGGATAAAGTCGATTTTACCAAATTTGGCAACTGCAGCATCAAAAAGTTTTTCAAGATCTTCGATAGAAGTAGCGTCTGCCCCGATAACTTCCGAACCTGTTTTTTCTGCTAAACCGTTAAGTTCTCCCATTCTCAAAGCAATAGGAGCATTAGATAAGATAAATTCAGCACCTTCTTCATGACATCTTTCTGCAACTTTCCATGCGATTGATTGTTCATTAAGAGCTCCAAAAATAATTCCCTTTTTGCCTTTAAGTAAACCGTATGACATATTTTTAATGTTTATTAATATACAAATGTAGCAATAATTTGTGTTTACAACATAATAAAAAACGGAGCCTTATATAAAATGACTCCGTTTTTCTTGAAAATATTTATATGACTGAAAATTTAGTTGGGTCTATTGTTCCATTTTTCTTTTACATCTTCTGTTGTATTTTTTGTTTTTTCCCAGGCTTCATTTGCTTTATCCTTTATATCGTCCCATGCATCTGATGCATTATTCTTTACCCTTTCAAACCAGTCTTCCTGCTGTGCTTCATCATCATTAGCCCTTTTCTCGTTGATATAATCTTTTGCTTTGTCAGCAAGCTCTTCTACTTTCCATTTTGCTTTATCTGCTAAATTTTTCAAAGAGTTTTCTGTGTTGTTTACAGCATTTTCTGCTTTGTTGTATTCTGAATTGTTCATAATAAAATATTTTGTTGTGTTGTTATTAATTAAACAATAACCATTCCTAAAATTTTTTACTGTTGTTAAATTTTTCATAAACTTTTGGTATAGGTTAAAAAATCATTTTACTTTTAAACATTACTCAACTCAACCTTAATCTAAGCCAAATATTATGAAAAAAACACGCTGCAGCTGGTGCGAAAAAGACGACCTGTATAGAAAATATCATGATGAAGAGTGGGGAAAGCCAGTCTATGATGATGAGACTATTTTTGAATTTCTTATTCTTGAAAGCTTTCAGGCAGGGCTCAGCTGGTATATGATTTTAAGTAAAAGAGAGAATTTCAGAAAAGCATTTGATGGTTTTAAGTATAAAAAAATTGCTCAATATTCTGATGAAAAAATTGAAGAGCTGATGAATAATACCGGAATTATTAGAAACCGTCTCAAAATTCTGGCTACTGTAAACAATGCAAGGAAATTCTTAGAAGTTCAGGAAGAATTTGGAAGTTTCTCAAAATATATCTGGGATTTTGTAGGTGGAAAGCCTATTGACAACCATCCGAAAGCTATAACGGATATTCCCGTAACTACAGAATTATCAGATTCTTTGGCAAATGATTTAAAAAAACGGGGATTCAAATTTATGGGATCAACTGTCGTTTATGCGCATATGCAGGCCACCGGAATGGTGAATGATCATATTGAAAATTGTTTTATTAGATAATAATAATTTTTTTTATTCAATTAGAGGTGATTTTTTAAAAAAATTACTGAATATAATACACTCATTGAAGAATTAAAGTAATGCTTTAAAGCTCTATAAAAATTAATTTAATGCAAAAATAATTCTATAATAATCTTCAATTAATAGTGAATAAATGAAATAAAAAATTATATTTATTCACTGTTTCGTGTTAATATTGAAAAATATTCAATAAATATCGATTTTTAATAAAATTTATTATATTTGTATAAACGGAACATAACTTTTAATAACCTTAGGAATGCAAAATAAACAAAAACTTCAATCAGTATTAACTTTTTTATTGCTGATTAATTTTAATAGTATCCATGCCCAGATCGGGATTGGTACTTCTACGCCAAACCTTTCTGCTATGCTTGATGTGAGCTCAAACAATAAAGGGGTCTTATTACCTAGTGTTGCTCTTACTTCAAATATAGATAATACAACTGTTCCATCTCCTGCTAATGGATTAATTGTATGGAATAATGGCTTAGGCGGCTTATCTGAAACAGGATTTTATTACTGGAACAATCTGAAATGGAATATGCTTTCCATAACAAGCCAAATAAATGGTTCAACTTCAGGATGGAATCTATCTGGTACAAACAGTGGGACTTACGCAGGAGCGAATACAACGCTGGCTTTAGGTACAAATACCCTTGACGATTTGGTTTTTAAAGTAAATTCAAATACTATGGGGAGATTAGGAGTATACAATTCGATAAGTTTTGGGGTAGGGGCAAATGCTTCCCAAAACGGAATTGCTTTAGGAACTTCTAGTACGGCTTACCAAGGTATCTCAATAGGTAATAATTCTAGTGTAACGGCAAATGAATCTATAGGTTTGGGTGAATTATCCAATGTTTCGGGATTCCGTTCGATTGCTTTGGGATATAATGCAAAAGTGACGGTAAATGAATCTTCCGCAGTAGGTAATAACTCAACAGCGTCAGGATTTCAGTCTACAGCAGTAGGATATAATGCAAAAACAACGGCTAATGAATCTTCCGCATTGGGAAACAATTCATTGGCGGCAGGCTTCCAATCTATTGCTTTAGGATATAATACAAAAACAAACTCAGACAGTGAAACTGCTATAGGATATGGCGCTCTTACAAACGGACAGCATTCTACAGCTGTTGGCTCAGGAGCTTCGGCTACAGGGCAAAATTCAACAGCCATAGGGTTTCAGGCTTCAACTTCACAATACAATGCTATTGTTTTAGGAAACAGTAATGCCAATGTCGGCATCGCAACAAGTACTCCGAATATCAATTCAAAATTGGATGTCAATGGAGGATACAAGCTGGGTGACAGAGGAACGGTGAGTAAAAACCAGATCAGCTTTGAAATTTGGCCAAGCGTTTCCATCAATAATTTACCTTCTGGAAAATCAACGACCCTCAACATTACAATTCCTCCAGCACTGACTCCAAGCTCAACTCGGGCAACGATTGTAGTAACTCCGGCAAGTGATTTTGCAGGGAACTCTACATTTTCAATATCAAACCCAAGACTGACTTCTACATCGAATATTACAATTAATCTAACCAATATTTCCGGAAGTGCCGAGAGCTTAAACTCTTCACATTTCTATATAACGGTAAATGAATTTTAATAGAATTAAAATAGGCAAAGACACAATTTTTGTTACTTCAGGTAGGTTTAAAATTTATTATGAAGTTAATGGTTTTCTAAGTTTAAAAAGGCTGTCTCAAACGGACAGCCTTTCTATTTAGGATTGGTCAATGCTTGGATTTAAGCGAAACAAGATTTCAAAAAATTATTTAATAATTCGTTCTAAAACCCATTCAATCATTTTTTTTTCAGAAGCAATGTGATCTGCAGAAAATTCTCCTCGTCTTCTGTTGGCAATTACGTTGTTTACGGTAATTGCCTTATGGCCTAAAAGTTTTGACAAAGCGTAAATAGCTGAAGTTTCCATCTCGAAATTGGTTACTCCAAGATCATTTAAAGTTTCTAAGAATTGATCGTCGACTGCTTTTAAACGGAGTTGTCTTCCCTGTGGAGCATAAAACCCCGGGAAAGTTGCTGTATTTCCATGGTATTTTGCGTCTTTGTACAATTCTCCCAATTCTTCTGCCCAATCTGCAAAATAGAGCATCGGCTTGATTTTCGGATAAGGAAATTTTTCCATGAAGTTTTTAGAAAATTCATTTTCAAATTTATAATCCTGGTAAAAATGCATCAAGCCATCCAAACCCGCAACATTTTGAGTAACAAGCATGTTATCTACCTGAACATCCGGATTTACACTTCCGCAGGTTCCCATTCTGAACAGCTGCAATGATGAATGTTCTGTTTTATATTTTTTATTTTTAAGATCAATATTCACCAAAGCATCAAGCTCATTCATTACAATATCAATGTTTTCTGTACCAATTCCGGTTGACATCACTGTGATTCTTTCACCTCTTAAAGTTCCGGTATGGGTATAGAACTCTCTTTTATTTTTTTTAACCTCTATTTTATCAAAATATATCGAAACTTTCGCCACACGGTCGGGATCTCCGACAAGGATGATCTTTTCAGCAATATCTTCAGGCAAAAGATTAAGGTGATAAATGCTTCCGTCTTCGTTTAGAACAAGCTCTGAAGCAGCAAGTTTATTGAGCATAATATATATTTAAATCAACCACAAAGTACATAAAATTCCGCAAAAATAAAACAGTATTTTAGTTATTTCGTATAGTTTTAGTTATAAATGAAAATGAAATATAAACATTCTTTAATTCAATTTAAAATTAGGATAACCTCGGATTAATACTTTTACGCAAAAAATTTCAAGAGATTTCGGCAACTCTTGTTCCGTGTAAAAATCAAACATTAAAAGGTATCATATCGCAGACGTAGATTTATTTTTAAAATATTGGAAAATATATTTTAACGCAATGTCCGATCATGGCGTTAAATATCTGAGGTTTCTAATTCAAACAAGGGTAATAAAAACTATCCGCCGACTCTTTTGGTTTTATATCCCATTTCTTTAAGGATATCCATAATTTTATCACGATTATCTCCTTGAATGATAATCATTCCATCTTTTTCAGAACCTCCTATTCCTAAAGTAATTTTTATTTTTTTTGAGATTTTTTTAAGCTCTTCATCGCTGCCTTCCCAACCTTCAACAATGGTGACAGGCTTACCGTTTCTGCCTTTCTTCTCAAATTTGCATATCAAAGGCTCTTTCTGCTTGAATTTTTCTTCAGGCATTTCAAAATCCTGCTCCTTATGATCAGGAAAAAGGTTCTTTAATTGATCTCTTAAATCCATATGACAAAATTAATGATTATTCTTATTCGAACCTTCAAGGTTTAGATCAAAGAAAAACAATTTTAAATAAATTTTAAGTCCGTCCATTCTTCCATTCATTTCAAAATAAATAAATTTGTAATACAAAAGTTTACATAATGTCGAAAAAAGCAATATTAGCGATCCTTGACGGATGGGGGTTGGGTATGAATCCGGATGTTTCAGCCATAGATAAAGCAAATACACCATTTATAGATAGTTGTTATAAAAATTTTCCACATACTACACTGGAAGCGAGTGGTTTAGCTGTAGGGCTTCCTGCCGGCCAGATGGGAAATTCTGAAGTAGGGCACATGAATTTAGGTGCGGGAAGAGTAGTGTATCAGAATCTGGTAAAGCTTAACATGGCAGTTGAAAACAGATCTTTGGGGCAGCAGAAAATCATTCAGGATGCTTTTGAATATGCTAAAAAAGAGAATAAAAAAGTGCATTTTATCGGTTTGGTTTCTGATGGAGGAGTACATTCCCATATTAACCATTTAAAAGGACTATTAACAGCTGCCCACGAATTCGGAATGCATGAAAATGTTTTTGTACATGCATTTACAGACGGCCGCGACTGTGATCCGCATTCCGGGAAAGGTTTTATTGAAGACCTTATCCAGCATATGGAAAAAACTGTAGGAAAGCTGGCAACCGTTGTCGGGCGTTATTATGCAATGGACAGAGATAAAAGATGGGAACGTGTAAAAATCGCGTACGAAGCAATAGTAGAAGGCGTGGGTGCACAGACCACCAACGCTTTGCTGGAAATTCAGAAGTCGTATGACGAAAATATTACGGATGAATTCATGAAACCGATCATTATGATTGATTCTACGGCCATGGGAAACGTAGTTCCTGTTGCTAAAATTACCGATCATGATGTGGTGATCTGCTTCAATTTCCGTACAGACAGGGGGCGGGAGATTACAGAAGTGCTTACACAGCAGGATTTTCCTGAATATTTCATGAGAAAGCTGCCTTTATATTATGTTACTTTAACGAATTACGATAAAACCTTTCAGAATGTGCATGTGGTTTTCGATGAAGAAGTGTTGCATGAAACGATGGGAGAAATTCTGGAAAAAAACCACAAAACACAGATCAGAATTGCAGAAACGGAAAAATATCCTCACGTAACTTTCTTCTTTTCAGGTGGAAGAGAAGAGCCATTTGCAGGAGAAAAGCGTTTGCTTTGTCCAAGTCCGAAAGATGTTCCGACTTACGATTTGAAGCCTGAAATGTCTGCATATGATATTACCAATGCTATTGTTCCGGAGTTGGAAAATGAAACGGCAGATTTTATTTGCTTAAACTTTGCCAATACCGATATGGTAGGCCACACCGGAGTTTTTTCTGCAGCAGTAAAAGCGGCGGAAACAGTAGATAAGTGTATAGAAAAGGTGGCAACTACAGCTTATGAGCATGGCTATGCGGTTTTCATCCTTGCAGATCACGGAAATTCTGATGTGATGATTAATCCTGACGGAAGCCCCAACACACAGCATTCCACCAATCTGGTCCCTTTTATTGTAATGGATAAGGAACACACCTGGAATTTAAAGCCCGGAAAATTAGGAGATGTTGCTCCAACTATTCTAAAGGTAATGAGAATCGATACTCCGGAGGTGATGACGGGAGATATTTTAGTTAGCTAAAAATTATAAATTGAAATTACTTTAATTTTTAGAAGCTATTTCCCGCTTTCGCTACTCGTTTTTTCCGTTTCAGGGTTTCGGCGGCTTCGCCGCCGAAACCCTGAAACGGAAAAGAGCTCAAACAAACCGCTCAATCGGGGCTAGGGTAGTAGTTATGCATTGAATATTTGGGAAATATTCACAAAATTTGTGATGCTGAAATCTTTAGGTTCGACTTAGTCAAGGCATCTATACCCGAATCTTTTCATAATTTTTTATTTCTAAACTTAGATCCTTTCAGGAAGACAAACTTAGAGAATGGAAAAAAGATTAAAAATTATTTAAGTATTTAAAATAGAAAAAAAATAATACCGCTATAAAAATTGGCTAACGCATTTTTATGATTAATATCAGAAAGAATTAACACAATATTATGTCTTAAATAATAAATAAATTCTAACTTTGTACTTTAATTCTAAATTCTAAAAATGTATCAAAAGCTTGTAAGGAAGGAAGTAATGGGAATATTAGAAAAGGAAGTAGTTTCTTTTCTGGATAAATTTTTAACCCCTATCGAAAAAATCTGGCAACCATCTGATTACCTTCCGGATCCTTCGAGTGCAGATTTTAAATATGATTTAGAAGAAATCCAGACTTTTGCACGTGAAATGCCTTATGATTTATTCGTAACGTTGATTGGCGACTGTATTACCGAGGAAGCTTTACCTTCCTACGAATCATGGTTGATGGGAGTAGATGGGATCGATCAGGAGGAGCAAAAAGTAGGCTGGGCAAACTGGGTAAGAGCCTGGACTGCCGAAGAAAACAGACACGGTGACCTTTTAAACAAATACCTTTATCTGTGCGGAAGAGTCAATATGAGAGAAGTAGAAGTTACGACTCAATATTTGATCAATGACGGTTTTGATCTGGGCACAAGCATGGATCCTTATAGAAACTTTGTCTATACCAGCTTTCAGGAAACGGCCACCAATATTTCCCACAGAAGAGTAGGTACATTAGCAAAGCAGTCCGGAAACGGAAAATTAGCTAAAATGTGTGGTGTAATTGCTGCAGATGAAGCAAGACACGCAAAGGCTTACAAACATTTCGTAGCAAAAATTTTGGAGATTGACCCTTCAGAAATGATTTTGGCGTTTGAAGATATGATGCGTAAAAAAATTGTCATGCCTGCTCACATGATGAGACAATCCGGCCAGAAAGCGGGAGAGCTTTGGGGGCATTTTTCTGATGCGGCTCAAAGATGTATGGTTTATACAGGTCAGGATTACATCAATATATTGAAGGATTTATTGGATGAATGGAAAATCGAACACGTAAAAGGCCTTACCGAAACAGCTGAAAAAGCCCAAGAATACCTGATGAAATTACCCGGAAGATTACAGAAAATCACAGACAGAATTTCAACACCTGACCTACAATTCCAGTTTAATTGGGTTAAAAGTTAGTCTAAAATTTAGCAAATTATAAAACAAAGGAGTGTCAGGTTTTTTGACACTCTTTTTATTTGTATCTTTGCACTTCAAAATATATTCAAATGATGAATAATAAGAAAATTGCTGTAGACTTTGACGGAACTATCGTGGATGATGCTTATCCGGCAATTGGGAAACCGAAAATTTTTGCTTTTGAAACTTTAAAAAGACTTCAATCCGAGGGCTATAGGCTTATTCTATGGACATACAGACACGGGAAAACGTTGGATGAAGCAGTAGAATTCTGTAAACAAAACGGCGTAGAATTCTATGCTGTGAATTCTAGCTTTGAAGGTGAAGTTTTTGATTCTGAAAACCAGTCAAGAAAACTGGATGCCGATTGGTTCATTGATGATAGGAATCTTGGCGGTTTCCCAGGTTGGGGTGAGATATACAATATTATCCAGGAGAGAATAGAGTTTCGTGTAGAAGGGAAAGAGGTTTTGGCGTATTCAAAACTTAAAAAAGAAAAGAAAAAAGGATTATTCTGGTAAAATTATAGAGAAATTAGAAGTTAGATGTTAGAAATTAATCTAATATCACTTTTAATCATTTTATCCAGAAAAGTAAAGATGTTTAGAATTAGAAAATGTATTCATTTAGTTGTCAATCTAATATCTAACATCTAATATCTAACATCTATATAAAAATGATTCAATTAAAAACAATAGACGAACTCCGTCTGATGAAAGAAAGTGCCCGTTTGGTCTCAAAAACATTAGGTATGTTGGCCAAAGAAATCAAGCCTGGGATTACCACTTTATATTTAGATAAATTAGCTCATGATTTTATTAAGGATCACGGTGCTGAACCAGCTTTTCTGGGATATGGAGGATTTCCGTATTCTTTGTGTATTTCTCCAAACGAGCAGGTGGTTCATGGTTTTCCAAACAATGATGTGGTAAAGGAAGGAGATGTACTTTCTGTGGATTGTGGGGTTATTTTAAATGGTTTTGTAGGAGACCATGCTTATACTTTCGAGATTGGTGAAGTAAATCCTGAAACCAAAAAATTATTAAAAGTCGCCAAAGAGTCTTTATATAAAGGTATTGAGCAGTGTATCAGAGGAAAAAGAATCGGTGATATTTCTTATGCCATTCAAAAGCATTGTGAAAAAGAAGGATATGGAGTAGTAAAAGAGCTTGTAGGACACGGATTGGGAAGACAGATGCACGAAGACCCACAGGTTCCGAATTACGGAAAACAGGGCAGCGGAAAAGTAATTAAAGACGGCCTTGCAATTGCTATCGAACCTATGATCAATCTTGGAACTGACAAAGTGAAATTCCATAATGACGGATGGACCGTGACTACGCAGGATAACCAGCCTTCCGCACACTTCGAGCATGATGTGGCGGTAATCAATGGCAAGCCAGTGCTGCTTTCTACTTTCCAGTATATTTATGATGCCTTAGGAATTGTAAGCGACGAAGAAAAAGCTTTCCAACTGGACTTTTAATGAAAAAAATTACTAAATTTTTACTTAATAAAATCCCACGTCCGATGCTTATTCAAATGAGTATTTGGGCGAGGCCGCTTATTTATCAGTTTTTCAAAGGAGATCAATTTTTTGATCCTATTGATGGTAGGTCTTACAGAAAATTTCTTCCTTATGGATACGGAAATCAACGCGAAAATGCGCTTTCTCCCGGGACTCTAAGTCTGGAAAGACACCGCCAGATGTGGCTTTATCTTCAAAATGAAACTGAATTTTTCATTAAAAACTATAAAGTTTTACACATTGCTCCTGAGCAGGAATTTTTGAGGAAATTCAAAAGAATGAGCAATCTGAATTATATTTCAGCTGATCTCTATTCTCCGATTGTAGATGTAAAAGCGAATATTCTTGACCTTCCTTTTGAGAATGAGAGTTTTGATATTATTTTCTGTAACCATGTTCTGGAGCATATTGAAGATGATGCAAAAGCAATGAGTGAGCTCTACAGGGTTTTAAAGCCCGGTGGATGGGGAATTATACAGGTTCCTATGAAGAATTCTCTCGAAAAAACCTATGAAGATTTCACCATTAAAGATCCTAAGGAACGTCAGAAACATTTCGGGCAGTATGACCATGTCCGCTGGTATGGGATGGATTATTTTGATCGCTTGCGGAAAGCAGGCTTCGAAGCAGAACCGAATTTTTATTCTCAGAAATTTTCTGATGAAGAGGTCAAAAAGTATGGATTAAGGAAAAACGAAATCCTTCCCGTTGTCTATAAAAAATAACAAAAACCGTCTCCAATAAGTTTTACTTTCATCAATAAGAGCGGGCTTTAGCCCGTTTACAAAATAAAATTTCTTAGGCTTTAGCCAAAACCTAATGTGCAGAAACAGCCTTCAATCCAACTACAGAGCCTATCAGTGTAACAATAAAGAAGATTCTCCAGAAGCTCACCGGATCTTTAAAGAAAAAGATTCCCATTAAGACAGTTCCCACTGCGCCGATTCCCGTCCAGACCGCATAAGCAGTTCCGATAGGCAGAGTCTGAGTAGCTTTAATAAGGAGAAGCATGCTGATGGTAAGCGAAACCAGAAAGCCTGCAAACCAGAAATACATAGTAGTACCGGTTGTTTCCTTTACCTTTCCAAGGCATGATGCAAATGCAACCTCAAATAACCCTGCAATAATTAAGATAATCCAATTCATTTTTCAATATTTCTCCTGCAAAATTCTGAATTTAAAATGAATTAAAATTTTACAATTGTTAAAAAATATATATTTATCATCTCTCAAGCTCTCAAACACAAAAAAACTCACTTAACTTCCGCCCTGATCCTGCTCAAGCTCACCTGAGAAATCCCCAAATATGATGCAATATGGCCTAATTGAATGCGCTTTAAAAGAAAAGATTTATTTTTCAAAAGGTCATTGTACCGCTCTGAAGCGGTTTTGAATTGTCTGGAAATCAGCAACTCTTCTGTTTTTAACAGTTCTTTTTCTGCAAATTTTCTTCCCCAGTTAGCAATATGAATATCTTCATTGAATAATTTTCTTAAATTTTCTGTTTCCAATTTATACAGCTGGCAATGCTCCAGAAGTTCTATATTTTCATACCCTGGCTTATTTTCCACATAGCTTTTCATGGATACAATAGTTTCACCTTCGCTTCCGAACCAAAAAGTAATATACTTATCTTCAGCACGGGAATAAGCGCGTACAATTCCTTTCTTGATAAAATAAATGTGAGAAATGACCATATCGGCTTTCATCAAGCAGAAATACTTCGGATAAGATACTTCTGAAATATGACTTTTCAGACTTGACAATGAGGATTCCGGAAGAGGATATATTCTGTTTAAAATTTCGTCAATATCCATATATTAAACTAAGATTTTGTCAAAAATATCAGTTTTGAATTTCTAAATAGTAAATTATTTTTAAAATTTTCATAATTTAATAGAGTAAACGTTTAACCAAAAAATATCGTTAAAATAAATTTTGTTAATATTCAGTTAATACGCATATTCATAGATTAATCATTTTATATTTATAACTAATTGTTTTATAAATATTTATGCTTAAAATGGCATTGATTTTAAAAATTTGCGAAAGTACAATTATTTTTGAATAATTCAAAAAAAACACCCTATTGTTTTTTATATTTTTTATGGAAATTTTTGCCATTGAATAATAATTTATATGAAAAGAGCTTCCATTAAAGACATAGCCAGAATTGCAGAGGTTTCCGTTGCAACCGTTTCCTATGTTTTGAATAAAAAGGAAGGAAGTCGCATCAGTGATGCTACCAAGAAAAAAATCCTTGAAGTAGCTGAAAGTATTAATTATACCCCTAACAAAATTGCTAAAAGCTTAAAAATGAGCAAAAGTAAATTAATAGGACTCATTGTAGCTGATATTTCAAATGATTTTTATTCAAATATTGCACGCAGTATAGAAGATGAAGCAATGAAGTTGGGGTATACACTCCTTATAGGAAGTTCTGACGAAAATCCGGAAAAATTCAGAAAGTTGACAGAGCTATTTTCTGAACAGCAGGTAGACGGAATGATTGTCGCTCCAGTGGTAGATTCTGACGAAGCCATTAATAAGCTTATTAAAGAAGAATATCCTATTGTAACCATTGACCGATACTTGAAAAACGTAAGCCTTCCGGGGGTGATGATTAACAATTCTGAAATTTCGGAATTTATTTGTGATTATTTGGTGAAAAAGAATTTTGAAGAGATTATTTATGTGGGATATGAAACTAAGCTTCCGCATCTCCTTGACAGACAGGATGGTTTTGACAAAAGAATTATCTCCTCGGAAATTTCTGTAAAAAGATTTTTTATAGGAATTCATAATATTACAGAAGAAGTGCATGCTCAGCTTAAACAAAATTTGAATCTTAAGAAAAAAACAGCAATTTATTTTTCCAGCAACAAACTGGGAATTGCAGGCTTAAGATATCTTAATGATAATAATATCAAGGTTCCGAAAGATGTTTCCGTAATAGCCTTTGATGAAACAGAAGCTTATCACCTGTTTCCTACGGAAATAAGCTTTGTACAGCAACCACTGATTGAAATGGCTAAAGAATCTGTAAAACTTCTTGACAGCCAGATTAATAATTATCTTCCTGATGGAAAAAGAGTAACCTTCCATGCTAAGTTTATGGAAAGAAATTCTGTATAAAAAATTTAACTAAAAAATTAAACGTTTAACCTATGATTAATAATACATCTTATGTGGTTTGCTTCGGGGAAGTTCTTTGGGACATTTTTCCCGAAGGTTCTAAAGCGGGTGGCGCGCCATTCAATGCTGCATACAATATTCATAAAATGGGTATTGATGCCAAAATGCTCAGCAGAATTGGGAATGATGAATTGGGAAAAAAACTTCTTGATCAAATTAAAGAGTGGGGCATCACCACCAATTATATCCAGCGTGATGAGAAACATGACACGAGTACGGTGATTGCTAAAATAGACGAGCATAATGAAGCTTCCTATGAAATCATCAATCATGTTGCCTGGGATTATATTGAATTGCTTGATGAACATAAAAGATTGGTTTCCAATGCTGAAGCTTTTGTTTTCGGAAGCCTTGCTGCAAGAAACCCAAAGACCAGGGAAACACTTCTGAAATTATTGGAATATGCTAAGCTTAAAATATTCGATGTGAACTTCAGGCCACCATTTATTGATATTGAGCTCATTAAAACTCTTCTTCACAAAGCTGATATTGTTAAAATGAATAAAGCCGAAATGCGCCAGATTATGATGTTCCTGGGTGAAGAATATAAAAGCGAAGACGAAAGTGCAGCTTTTATCCAGCAGCATTTTAAGATCAACGAAATTGTGCTGACTAAAGGAAGCAAGGGAGCAAGGTATTTTGTCGGTAATCAAAATTACGGATTTACAGCAGTTCCTGTCACCATTGCGGATACGGTGGGAAGTGGAGACGCTTTTCTTTCTGGCTTTATTTCTAAAAGAATTAAAAATGAAAAGCCGGAAGACATCATGAAGCAGGCTGTTTCTTTAGGAGGGTTTATCACCTCAAAATCAGGAGCTTGCCCGGATTATGAATATTCTGAATTTGAAAATTTCAGAGATTTAAAATAAAATATAATTTAAAATTTAACGTAAAAACACACTTATGAATTCAGTAAAATTTACGGAGAGAAAGTATATTGTTGTACTTTCATTTGTTATCTCCTTGTTTTTCTTTTGGGCAATTGCGCTTACGATGGGAGATGTTCTGAATAAACATTTTCAGAACGTTCTTCATATCTCAAAATCACAGTCGGGTCTGGTACAGCTTTCTATTTTCGGAGCCTATGCTTTGATGGGGATTCCTGCGGGGCTTTTCATGAAAAAGTTTGGTTATAAAATGGGAGTTATCCTGGGGCTGACTTTATTTGCAGGCGGATGTTTTTTGTTTGTTCCTGCGGCCAATATGGCATCGTTTGATTTCTTTAGGATTGCACTTTTCATCCTTGCATTGGGTATGGCAACCTTAGAAACGGTAGCACACCCTTTTGTAGCATCGCTTGGTGATGAAAGAACAAGTGACCAGAGGGTAAACTTTGCTCAGTCTTTCAATGGATTAGGTGCTATTGTAGGGCCTTTGCTGGGGGGATTTTTCATCTTTAGCGGAGCAGGAGAAGATCAGTCTTTAGATTCAGTTAAAAGCCTTTACACATGGATCGGAATTGTTGTGTTGGTTTTAGCCATCATTTTTTCCTTCATTAAAGTTCCGGAACTTAAAGATCCACATGCAGAAGAAATAGAAATTCTTGAGCACGCAACAGGAGAAGACCATCATCATGACAAGGTAGATTCCGGGGCTCCTCTCTGGAAGCAGAGACATTTCATCTTTGCGGTAGTTGCACAGTTTTTCAATATTGCAGCACAGGGCGGTACTTGGGCGTTCTTCATCAATTACGGTGTGGAAAAAATGCATCTGGAAGAAAGCCAGGCATCCTATTATTTTTCCTTAAGTATGGCTATGATGATGATCGGAAGGTTTATCGGGACATTCTTAATGAGATATATTGCTCCCAACAAAGTGCTTGCTATTTTCACTACTTGCAACATTATACTTTGCCTAATCATTTCTCAAAGCTTCGGTTGGGTTTCTTTTATTAGTTTAATTATGCTTAATCTATTCTTAAGTGTAATGTATCCTACAATTTTCAGTCTTGGCTTAAAAAAATTAGGCGGAAAGGTTCAACAGGCGTCTTCTTTCCTTGTAATGGCTATGTTCGGTGGTGCATTCTTCACACCGATTATGGGTAAAATTGCTGAAACAGATGTAGCTCACGCATATTTGTTACCGATTATCTGCTATGTAATTATTGTCTTATTTGCTTTAAAACTATACAAACCAAAAACCTTAAAGTAAACGATGAAAAATATTATATTAAAAGGCTGTTTTTTGATGCTAATCATCTTCAGCCAAAAGAGTTATGCACAGATTACAATTACCAATAAAAAGTTTTCATTCGGAACTACGGGAAGGATAGGAGCTGCTTATTCACCCAATGCAGACAGTAGAACAGGACGCCAATTAAACTTGAATAATCAGGGTTCTCTGGGTGGAAGAATGGATCAGGGAGATTATGTGGATTTTTTACCATCGTTTCATTTTACACCTGTAGTAGGAGACAGTGCAAAAAAAACACAGATAGACATGCAGGCGAGACTAAGTTTCTATTCTGGTGGTACATTTCTCGGAAATGTAGATTCAAAATCTAATCAGGGAGTTATTGTTGCCTTACCTGAAGCTTTTGTTGAAGCCAGAAATATTATGGGAAGTGATTGGGATGTATGGGCAGGTTCCAGATGGCTAAGATATAATGATGTTCATATTGCAGATTATTTTTATTTTGATGATCATTCGGCGACAGGTTGGGGAATACGTCATAAAAACACAAGATTTTCTATGTTCTTTCCGGCTGCTATTGATACGCTTGCCAGCAATTCAACGCCATATTCTTATACAAATATTATCAGCGGAGCAAAAAACCTGATCTACAGACAAAGGGAAGTTTTCGTACTAGAGCATACAATCCCTTTCAAAAACGATGAGCACAAATTAAAATTGCTGGCAGAGTTTCATACAGTAGCCAAATCCGGGAAACATTCTGTAGAGAATTATCCTTCAGATAACGGCTGGGTATTGGGAGCGAAATTAAATTCAAACTTAAAAACTAGATTGCCGGGTTCATTTAATCAGATCTCTTTACGTTATGGCTCAGGAATTGCCAACGGAGGAGATGCCGGGAATACTCAGACATGGCGTACATACGGTGCTCCGGATGAAGTGACAAATACGTATAAAGGCGCCTATTCATTAACAGCCGTTGAACATATTTTACTAAACTTATCCAACAGGTGGTCTTTAAATGCATATGCCGTTTACACCCAGAGTAAAGGTGGTGCCAGCAGCGATAACAAAGCAATTGACTACTATAAAAGAGAAATTTTCAATAAAAAATCTGAATTTAATACGGGAATCAGAGCTACCTATTATTTCAACAACTGGTTCCACATCCTTTCAGAGTTGCATTATGCCCAAAGAAAAGACGGAAATCAGGATCCTGCTTCTATGGTAAAGCTTGTTTTGGCTCCAACAATTGTTCCTACAGCAGAAAGAAGTGTCTGGGCGAGACCTCACATCAGGCTTATTGCAGAAGTTTCAAGGTATAATGATCAGGCTATGAACAGCCTTTATTCACCTTTCCTGCAGCAATCGGGAGCGAAAAGATTCGGAACTTATTTTGGAGTAAGAACTGAGTGGTGGGTATTTTAACAATATAAGAATTAAAAATGAATATAAAATTTGGTACGTCCTTACTGTCATGGATTACACCGGTCTGGAACCCTGAAGCCGGAAAGTATGCCATAGAAAAAACGGCAAAGGCTGGTTTTGATTTAATCGAAATATTGCTTCCTTCTTCAATGGAATTTAATGCTAAAGAAGTAAAGACTCAGCTTAAAAATAATAATCTTGAAGCAGTTTGTTCTTTAAATCTTCCTAAAGAAGCCCATATTGCATTTCATCCTAAAGTCGCAGAAAATTTAATGAAGCAAGCCGTTGATACAACTTCAGCATTGGAAACGAATTTCTTAGGCGGGGTTCTTCACGGAGGAATCGGTGTTTTTTCGGGAAATCCTTTAACAGAAAATGAAGCGGAAATAATAGTGGAAGTATGGAGTAATGTGTCAGATTATGCTAAAGAAAAGGGCGTAAATATAGGAATAGAACCTATCAACAGGTACGAAACATATGTTTGCAACACCGCAGAAAATGTACTGGATTTAATCTCAAAAACAGGAAAAAACAATCTTTTTCTGCATCTAGACACTTTCCATATGAATATCGAGGAAAATAATTTTTATGATCCGGTAATACTGGCAGGAAACAGATTAAAGCATATCCACATGACAGAATCTCATCGCGGGATGCTTGGGGAAGGCAACGTAAACTGGGAGGATCTTTTTAAAGCATTAAAAGAAATTAATTTTGAAGGAAATCTAGTGCTGGAAAACTTTTCATCATCTGTTCCGGGAATGCAGCAGATGGTTTCTTTATGGCAAAAATCTCCTTATGATGCAGAAGAGCTGGCTTTGGGCAGCCTTGAGTTTATGAGAAAATATATTTAATTCAACCTAAAAACACAATGATAAAGTCTTTCCTTAGTTGGGAAGGCTTTTTATTTAAATATCCACGGAATAGCCGAAAGACCAGATTTGTTTACTAACTTTGCAGCTCGTAATATAATTTTTATGCACAAAGCGGGATTTGTAAATATAGTTGGGAAACCAAATGCCGGAAAATCTACCCTTCTGAACCAGCTGATGGGTGAGAAACTGGCTATTGTAACCCAAAAAGCGCAGACTACAAGACACAGAATTTTTGGAATTTATAATGAAGAAGACTTGCAGATCGTATTTTCTGACACACCGGGTGTTTTGGATCCGAAGTATGGCTTACAGGAAAAAATGATGGATTTTGTAAAGGATTCTTTACAAGATGCAGATGTTTTCCTTTTCATCGTGGATGTTACTGATAAAGCCGAACCTTCGGATTTTTTAATTGATAAATTGAATAAAATCCCCGTTCCTGTACTGCTTTTGCTCAACAAAGTAGACCAGACTGACCAGGCCGGGCTTGAAAAGCTGGTAGAAGAGTGGCATAACAGGATTCCAAAGGCTGAAATCCTTCCTATTTCTGCATTGAATGCTTTTAATACTGAAATTATCTTGCCGAAAATTAAATCATTACTTCCGGAAAATCCGCCATATTATGATAAAGATCAGTTTACAGACAAACCGGAAAGATTTTTCGTAAATGAAACCATTCGTGAGAAAATTTTACTGAATTATGATAAAGAAATTCCGTATTCCGTAGAAGTGGTAACAGAGCAGTTTAAAGAAAAAGAAGGAATTATTTTCATTGATTCTATTATTTATGTGGAAAGAGATACGCAAAAAGGAATTTTAATAGGACATAAAGGCGAGGCCATCAAAAAAGTAGGTACAGAGGCAAGACTGGACCTTGAAAAATTCTTTGCTAAAAAAATACACCTCAATTTATTCGTAAAAGTGAAAAAAGACTGGCGAAAAAATGACAGGGATCTGAAAAATTTCGGATACAGGTAACTAAAAAAGCTCTTAGACATTGTTCTATAGAAAATATGCGCCAAAATGAAAGAAGTAAAATTCAGGAATGCTAATCCCGAAGACCTCGAAAAAATTGTGGAAATCTACAATTCAACCATCCCGTCAAGAATGGTAACCGCTGATACAGAGCCTGTTTCTGTAGAAAGCAGGAAAAAATGGTTTGCAGAACACAATTCGCAGACGCGCCCGCTTTGGATAGTCGAAGATATTCAAAATAAAATTTTGGGCTGGGTAAGTTTTTCTTCATTTTATGGCCGACCAGCCTACAACGGAACAGCGGAATTGAGCATTTATATAGATGAAAACTGCCGTGGGAAAGGTTATGGCAAGAAAATTATTCAATATTGTATTGATAATGCGGAAAACTTTGGCGTAAAAACATTATTAGGTTTTATTTTTTTACATAATGAACCAAGCCTGAAGCTTTTCAGATATTTCGGATTTGAAGACTGGGGCGTTTTTCCTGACGTTGCAGTTCTGGATGGGGTGGAACGAACGTTGGTGATATTGGGAAAAAGGGTAAGTTAGTCATTGCGAGGAGCGAAGTGACGGAGCTAACCTTTATACATAAAATGAAATATCTTGTACTTTTTTCAGGAGCTATTTCCCGCTTTTCGCACTCGCTATTTTCTAGGGTTTCGGCGGGCCTCCGGCCCGCCGAAACCCTAGAAAATGAGCTCAAACAAATGCTGCAATTGGGGCTAGGATGGCAGGACTGATCGCTTCGAGTGCCTCAGCCATCACAGAATAGCAGTCTTTCTGATCAATATTCAACTGAATTCATAGTTTTAAATTTCCCTCCTTTGATGGGTGGATTACTTTCAAAAACAAAAAAACGACCTAAAAACGGTGCTTTTTTATTATATTTTCTGCTTAATTCTTTTCGCAGACATATTCAGGAACCGTTTGACAAGCATCACTGCAGAAGCTGTTAAACCTAATCCTAAGGCAATCCACATTCCGAAAGCGCCCATATTCAGTGTGACACAAAAGAAATAGCCTAAAGGAATCGTAATAACCCAATAGGCAATAAATGTGTAAATAGAAGGTATTTTCACATCCTGCAGCCCTCTTAGCATTCCCAAAGCCGTTACCTGAATACCATCTGAAAGCTGAAATAATGCAGCAATAATTAACAGTTTTGATGCTAATACAATTACCTCAATCTCTTCCTTCTTTGTAAAAAATGTTGGAAGGATATTTCTTCCTAAAATGAAGATAATTCCACAAATCGTCATGAAAATAAAGGCTATTTTCAGGTTATTAATCCCTACTTTTCTTAGCTCAATAAAGTTCTGTTCACCAAGTTTTCTGCCAATCATTACTGTTGAGGCTACACTGAAACCAATACATAAATTAAAGGTAAAAGAAGCCATACTTAATGCGATCTGGTGAGAAGCAATGTCGTGGGCAGAAATTAATCCGCAGATGAATGCTGCACCCGCAAACGCGGTAACTTCAAAAAACATTTGTAAAGCTGTAGGAAAACCTAGTCTCACCATTTTTTCAAACATCTCTTTCGTGAAAACTTGAATTTTTAGGGAGAAATCTTTAATATATTGTCTGGTTTTTTTCTCATTCAGAAGAACAAAATAAAGGAAAACAACCATGAAAATTCTTGCAATAAGGCTGGCCAGGGCAGAACCCTTCACTCCCATAGGAGGAATTCCGAAAAGTCCTTTAATGAAAACATAATTTAAAACAATATTAATTAAATTCGCAATAATGGTAGCTTTAGTAACCCCAATCGTATAAGAAAGTCCCTCTGAAACCTCTCTTAATGTCTGAAACATCATGAAGGGAACTATACTGATCGCCATAATAGTCAAAAAAGAAACTGTATCCGGAATAATTTTTTCTGGCTGCCCTGAATGGTAAAGGAGAGGCATGCCTAAGAATAATATCCCCATCAAAATTATCCCCACTGATATGTTAATGACAAACCCATGACTGAATACTGAATTGATGGTTTGATAATCTTTTTTAGAATGCGCCTCAGAAACGAGTGGGGGAATGGCAAAAGAAAATCCCAGCGCCAGAACAAACATCGAAAAGAATACGGCATTTCCCAAAGATACGGAAGCCAGGGCATCTGCTCCTAATAATTTTCCCACAATAATGTTATCAAATAAGTTCACCGAAACCTGCCCTACTTGTGTCAGCATTACAGGAAGGGCCAGAGTGAGGCATTCTTTTGTATAGTTTTTATTTAAAAAGCTCATAGTTTATCATTAATTTATTAAAAAAAATTGCAGTAACATTATGATACTGCAATTTTTATATTTTTAAGTAATAATTATATTACTTCCTTACAAAACTTGCAACGTCTTCAGCAGAAACAGTGTTTCCTCCTAAAATAATTAATCTTTCGACAACGTTTCTTAACTCCCTGATATTTCCTGTCCAAGAAAGTGCTTTTAAAGCATCAACAGCTTTATCATTAAATTTTTTAGCAGCGGTTCCATGTTCATCAGCAATCATACCTGCAAAATGCTCTACCAACAATTTGATATCTTCTTTTCTCTCATCCAATGGTGGTACATAAATCTCTATTACAGAAAGCCTATGGTAAAGATCTTCCCTGAATCTTCCGGCTTCAATTTCTTTCTGCATATTTTTATTGGTTGCTGCAAGTACCCTTACATCAACTTTTATTTCTTTGTCGCTTCCTACAGGAGAAACTTTACTTTCCTGAAGCGCCCTCAACACTTTTGCCTGTGCAATGAGGCTCATATCACCGATCTCATCCAGGAAAATCGTACCTCCGTTAGCCTGTTCGAATTTTCCCTGCTTATCTTTAATAGCTCCTGTAAATGAACCTTTTACGTGTCCGAAAAGTTCAGATTCAATAAGCTCTGAAGGTATTGCTGCACAGTTTACCTCTATCATTGGCCCCTTTGCACGTTCACTTTGATTATGGATGGCATGTGCTACCAATTCTTTTCCTGCTCCGTTTGGACCTGTAATCAGTACCCTTGCGTCGGAAGCAGCCACCTTCTCAATCATCTCCTGAATCTTTTGCAAACTTGCTGATTCACCGATCATTTGATACTTTTTGCTTACTTTTTTCTTTAAGGTTTTATTTTCAGTCTGAAGATTTTTATTTTCTTTTTTCAATGTTTCTTTTACTAAAGCATTTTTAACGCTTGTAATCAATCTGTTGATATCAATAGGCTTAGAAATGAAGTCATATGCACCTTCCTTTAGACAGGATACCGCAGAATCTATATCAGCGTGCCCCGAAATCATGATAAAAGTTGTTTCCGGCTTTAATGTAAGGCTCTGTTTCAGAAGCTCGGTTCCAGAAAGCTTAGGCATTTTTATATCAGAGATCACGAGCGCGAAGTCTTCTTTTTCTACCTGTTTATAACCTTCAAGGCCATCTTCGGCAATAATAAATTCATAGTCAGTAAGTTCATCAGAAAGAATACTTTGAAGTACTCCTGAAATTGCTTTTTCGTCTTCTACAATAAGGATTTTTTGCATAGTTGCAAATTTAGATTTTTTGATTGAATTATTAGCAAAAACTATACCTAAAGATACTATTGGGAATAATCTCTTCTGCCGAAAATAGCTGAACCGACTCTTACGGAATTGGCACCGCAGCTAATGGCAATCAGGAAATCGTCACTCATTCCCATTGATAATGTTTCCAGTGATTTTACTTTATTTAATTCATCAAAAATTGTTTTTAAGGTTAAAAATTCCTTTCTGACCTGTTCTTTATTGTCTGTAAACGTTGCCATTCCCATCAATCCTGTAATTTCAATACTAGGAAATTCCCCGTCCACATATTTCTTAAACAGGCTTTCTGCATCAGGAATGTTCAGCCCGAATTTCGTATCCTCTTCCGCAATTTTTACCTGCAGCAGCACTTTAATTTTCCTGTTGTGTTTTATAGCTTCTTTATTGATCTCGAATAAAAGCTTTTCAGAATCAACACTTTGAATGGTTTCTACGAATTCTGCAATATATTTTACTTTGTTAGTTTGTAGATGCCCAATTAAATGCCATTGAATATCTTTAGGAAGCTGAGGATATTTTTCCATCATTTCTTGAACTTTGTTTTCTCCAAAAACTCTTTGTCCCAAATCATAAACCTCCTGAATGACAGAAACCGGATGTGTTTTTGAAACTGCTACCAGCTGCACATCTGCCGGAAGCTGGCTTTTTATATGATTATAATTTTCCTGAATGCTCATACCTGCAAATTTCTGAATTTTAATTTAAAACTTCATTAATCTTCGGATATTCTGATATTTTTCTAAAAACAAAACGGTTGCTTTTTTGTAGTTTTTCAATAAATAAATCCAGTTCATTTACAGAATCTGCATCCCTTAAATATTGATCATGAGTAAGAAAAACAAGATGTCTAGAAGTTTTTTCCAAATCATTAAAAAATATGCTGTCTACTTTTTTCAGCATTTCTTCATGCTTTCCTTTCAGAATCATTTTATTGGTTGGCTTCCATTCAAGATCCCAACCGATTAGCTTGTAACCCGCCTGTTTAAGCTTATCTGCCGCTGCGGTTGAACTTTTCAGATCAGTTACTGTGATATTATTCAGTCTCCATATATTTCTTCCGGTAG
Organism: Chryseobacterium sp. RU37D; assembly: GCF_900156075.1. Classification (GTDB taxonomy): domain Bacteria; phylum Bacteroidota; class Bacteroidia; order Flavobacteriales; family Weeksellaceae; genus Chryseobacterium. The sequence goes on from NZ_FTMM01000001.1 coordinate 118,752, forward strand.
TTCTGGCGATTTTATCATATAGTTTCAAACTGTCTTTTGCTGTGTCAAAATCCTGAACAACAGCCATCGGATTTTTGTAAAAATCTGTGTATTTATTATGAGCATGGGTAAAACTGTGATTTGCCAGTTCCACCAACTGATCTTTTCTTAATAATTCTAAATCTTCTTGTTGCTTTTTACTTCCGTAGGCGTGTTTTCCTACAAGAAAAGCGGTTGCACAAATATTTCTTTTGTGCAGAATTTTCAGAAGATTTTCAGTTCCCCGATTCGGACCATCATCGAAAGTAAGGTAGATTACTCGTTTATCTAGAGAAACGTTTTCATCATCGAGTTTGGGGTCAATTTTTGCGACGGGATGGTCTTTTGAAATCATCTTTTCAGATTCTTTCTTTTCTTTTTTTTGATTGCAGCTGTTGAATAAAATTGAAGTTGCACACACCAATGCAAGCATCCCAAGAAAAGTCTTGTTTCGAGACTTTTCCGCAAAAGTTTTTCTCATAAAATTGCAGGAATTTAAATTGTTAAATATTGTTAATTTTTACAAATTATTCTTAACAAAATCTATGCCGATACCTACCTGAAAATTTATTTTAAAGCATATTTTAATACTAATAAATTGATGGGCGATTTACTTCAGGATTTTCTTTAAATACAATGAATTATTAATAGCTGCATTTCCCCATGTATTGTTGAAAAATATAAATGATTTCCTATTTTTTTCTTTAATTTTTTCAGCCAACTGATCAAGAAAATCTTTACTATATTCAGATTTATAAAGAATGGGTTTACCATGAAGCCTGTAATATAGAATATCTGGGTTATTAACTATGACAGTTTCCGGTAAAGCTCCGGGGAAAGTCACTCCAGAGAAAACAATATTCTTTTCTTTTAATATTGTAAGTATTTCATCTTCCCACCACGATTGATGCCGGAATTCAATGACATTTAAATAATTAAAATCAAGATTACCAAGTATTAAATTAACATTTTCCGGGGTATTCTTAAATAAAGGAGGAAACTGATACAGAAAACCGGAAAGCTTTTCTTTTATATTGGATTGAATATGATCGCAGAATTCGGAAATTTCTTCTTTACAATCTTTTAAACGTTTTTCGTGCGAGATTGCTTTTGGAATTTTAATGAAAAATTTAAAGTCTTCGGGAGTTTCATCAGACCATTTTAAAAGTGTCTTTTTTGTCGGTTTTCTATAAAATGTGGAGTTAATCTCAACGCAGTTATATTCTTGGGAGTACAGGGTAAGAAAGTCTTTACTTTTTGCGTCTTCAGGATACAATGAGCCTTTCCAGTCATTATTGTAAAACCCTGAACATCCGATGTAAAGATTTTCTTTTTCCATACTGCTATTTTTTTACTCTCACAGATTTAGCGGATGTTTGCACCTATTTTAAGAAACATATCTACTAAATCTGAGAGAATATTAAAGTTATTTAATATCCAAATCAACCGAATTTAATCGCAGAGAATTTAAAATCACAGATAAAGAACTGAAGCTCATGGCCGCAGCTGCAATCATAGGTGATAATAAGATTCCAAAAAATGGATACAATAATCCTGCCGCAATAGGAACTCCCAGCACATTATAAATAAAAGCAAAAAACAAATTTTCCTTAATATTTTTCAAAAGCTTCTCGCTTAGCAACCTGGCTTTGGCAACACCTAGAATATCTCCTTTCAATAAAGTGATTTCTGCACTTTCAATGGCGACATCCGTGCCGGTTCCCATGGCAATCCCGATGTTTGCTTGGGCAAGGGCAGGAGAGTCGTTGATCCCGTCGCCGGTCATGGCCACGATTTTTCCCTGCTGCTGAATTTTTTTCACTTCATTTAATTTATCTTCAGGATGGCAGTTTGCTTTATAATGCCTGATACCCAGCTCGTCTGCAACGGCTTTTGCAGTAATTTCATTGTCTCCGGTCATCATGATTACTTCAATGCCTTCATTCAATAACTGCTGAACTGCTTTTTTAGAGCTTTCCTTGATTTTATCTGTAAAGCTGATGAATCCCAGCACCTCATTTTCCTGAGCAATATACGATATGGTATGCGCTTTTGACTGTACTTCAAGGGCCTTTTGCTTCAGATTTTCAGGAATGGTAATTTGATTATTCATCAATAAGCTTTCATTTCCCAGATAAATTATTTTTCCGCCTGAAATTCCCTTTACACCTTTACCTGAAATATTTTCAAAGTTTTCAATTTTTTCCGGCAAAATATTTTTGTCTTTTGCTTTTTTGATCACCGCATCTGATAACGGATGTTCTGAATTCTGATTTAATGAATAGGCTAGTTTTAACAATAAATTTTCATTGCTATTTACAGCTTCAATATGTTCTACAGATGGTTTCCCTTCAGTTAAAGTACCTGTTTTGTCGGTAATTAAAACATTTACTTTATTCATTTGTTCAAGAGCTTCAGCGTTTTTAATAAGAATCCCGTTTTTGGCCCCTTTGCCAATCCCCACCATCAGTGACATCGGCGTTGCCAGACCTAAAGTACACGGACAGGCAACAATAAGCACTGCAACGGCATTAACAAACGCAAACAGGCTTTTTTTCCCTTCCGGGCCAAAAAACTGCCATAAAACAAAGGTTAGAACTGCTATTAAAATAACAGCCGGGACAAAAACCCTGGAGACTCTATCGGTTAATTTTTGAATCGGGGCCTTGCTTCTGCTGGCTTCGTTGACCATTTTTATGACTTGAGAAAGTAGTGTTTCGTCGCCTACTTTTTCAGCCTTCATAATAAACACCTGATTCCCGTTGATGGTTCCCGAAGAAACTTTATCATTGATGTTTTTTTCTACCGGAATGGGCTCACCGGTGATCATACTTTCATCGATGTAAGAATTTCCTTCCGTGATTTTTCCGTCAACCGGAATTTTCTCACCTGGTTTTACTTTTAATAAATCCCCGATTTTTACCTGAGAAAGCAATACCTTTTTTTCTTCACCATTAATCATTAAATTGGCTTCGTCAGGTGAAAGATTCATTAATTCACGGATAGCATTGCCTGTTTTTTTATGAGCTGCGGCTTCCATAAGCTGCCCTAAAATCACCAGCGTTAAGATCACGCAAACCGCCTCAAAATATAATGGTATCTCATGATTATGCCCCCGGATTTCGTACGGAATAACATCCGGAAAAATGAGAGCCACAATACTGAAAGTAAATGCTGCTGCTACCCCTAACGCGATGAGACTGAACATGTTTAAGTTCCGTGTTTTAAAGGAAAACCAGCCTCTTTTCATCAGGAACCAGCCTGAGTAAAATAAAACAGGGAGCGTTAAAACCAATTCAGTAACGCCCTGAATTTGATGTGAAAAAGGAAAATCAATAAACATTCCCCCCATCGAAAGAATAAAAACCGGGATGGTGAATAATAAAGAAATAATGAATTTTCTTTTTAAAATATTATATGTTTTATCATCATCATCATCTTTACCGGGTATTCTGACTAAATCCATTCCGCAAATAGGGCAGCTTCCCGGTTCATTACGTATAATTTCCGGGTGCATTGGGCAGGTATATTTTACGGTCTTCTTTTCAGGGTATTTTACGAGATCCATTCCACAGACGAAGCATCCTACATTGCTGTCATATACTTTATCACCTTCACAAAACATGGGACAATAGTATTTTCCTGCCATTTCATCTGTTACTTTTGCGGCTTCATGATGATGACTGTGACCATGTTTATGGGAATGATGATGTGAATGTGCCGATTTTTTTACTAAATCTTCGGTAATTTCTTCCAAATGCATATGACATACAGGGCAATCACCCTTTTCGTCATAGATTTTACTGCCTTCACAGAACATCGGACAGTAATATTTTCCGATATGATTTTTGAAATTTTCAGGAAGGTTTGTTTTGGAATAAATCGGTTTAAAATTTGGATCTTTTGCTTGTTTTTCCTCGATCGGGACCAGGTACATATTGCAGACCGGACATCTTTTGCCCTGCTGAAAATACACTTTATCACCTTCGCATTCCATCGGGCAATAATAAACAGAAGATGGCGAAACTCTGTCCTGGGGTTTTATGAAAGCTTTTTCAGGATTTTCGGGGTCTTCCAGCTTATAATTTCCAATTTCTTCCAGCGCTTTATTTAAGGTATTGAAATCTATTTCTTTTTCGGAAATAATGGTTGCCATACTATTTCCAAGATTAATTTCAGCTTTGATCCCATCAATACTGTTCAGCTTTTCAGAGATTTTTTTCTGGCAGCCGGAGCAGGTCATTCCTAGTATTTTATATTGCTTTTCCATGATCCTTTTAATTTATTGTACAAATTTCCAAAACGAAATTGGAAGGTTGTTATAAATTTAAGGATAATGTTTATAGAATTTTGTTTGAGTCGTTGTATTGAAGGGTTTTAGAGTTTGAGAATTTTAATGTTATATTTTTATCTCGCGGATTTAGCATATTACGCAGATGTTTTCGTATACTTTTAGTACTCTTAAATTACAAAATCTGCTAAATCCGCGAGACTTTAGTCTTAGACAAGATCTAAAGGTTTACGATTGTGTACTTTTAATTTCTTAAATTCTGTAGGGGTGAAGCCTGTGCTGCTTCTAAACTGTGATGATAGATGCTGAACGCTTTTATATCCGAGCTTTCCGGCAATTTCCGTAAGGGTAAATTCATTATAAAGCAGCAGTTCTTTTACTTTTTCGATTTTCTGAAGGATAAAAAACTGTTCAAGCGTAACATTTTCATTTTGTGAAAACGTTTTGGAAAGGAAGCTGTAATCTTTGTGAAGGTTTGAAACTAAAAATTCTGACAAAAGGAAATTTTCATCAATATCCAGCTCACTGATTTTTATAATAATTAAGCTTTTAATTTTCTCAATAAGCTGGTGCGCAGAATTTTTTATTCGTTCAAAACCGGCCTCCCGTAACCGATTTTCTATCAACAGCAGCTGTTTTTCTGAAATTTCAGATGGTGTTTCCACCTCGCCGAGATTAATATTTTTGATTTTAACTTTAAATTCGTTAAAAATAGACGAAACTACCGCAATACACCTGTTGCAGACCATATTTTTTATGAAAATCTTCATAGTCCATTCTGCTTAAGACGGTCTATTACAAATTCCACTTTTGTTTTTCCGTGAGGAGCAGGGTTTCCTTCTTCATCTAGGTTTACCATGACAATTTTATCGACTGTGATGATGGTCTGGTGCGTCATTTTATTCCTTACCTCACAGGCAAGCGTGAGGGATGTAGACCCAAATTTAACCACTTCAATCCCAATTTCAATAATATCGCCCTGTTTTGCAGAGCTTACGAAATTAATTTCGGAAATAAATTTTGTGACCACTTTTGTATTTTCCAATTGAATAATGGCATATAGTGCTGCTTCTTCGTCGATCCACTGTAGCAATCTTCCTCCGAAAAGAGAATGATTGGGGTTCAGGTCTTCGGGTTTAACCCATTTTCTGGTGTGATAGTTCATCTTTGATAATTTTCTTTACAAATCTAGTGTTAAAAACTGGCTTTAGAAAAGAAATTGGATTTAGTTATCAAAAGAGAATTATTTATTTTCTCAATTATTTACTTTTGGATCAAATAGCCTTTCCTTTTGTGACAAAACTGTCATTTACAAATTGTTGATATCCATTGTTTTACAAAAGATAAATTGCAACTTTTTCATTTTCATTATGATGAATTCCAAGGCAGTACCTTTTCGCCAGGGAGAGCATCTGATGCAGACTGACCTTTTGAGAAAAACTTATCTGCTTTTTCATTTTCCGAAATATCATTTTTAAGGGCATAACAATTAAAAATAAGATTATCAGAAGTATATTTATATGGATTTTTTACAATCTGTTTGAATGGGAGATTCGCTAATGTCTTTCTTTTTTTTCAGCAGAAATCTGTGACCGCGAGACGGGAAAATCTTGTGCAACTTCGATAAAAATATTGATGTAATTGATGGTATATCTTTTCATAATCCAATAAAGTTATTTAAATATAAGTTTTTCATTGTAAAATCTGATTATTCATACTTTGTAAAATCGGTTCATTCTTATTATTTGTTATTGATAATTATAGTTTTAATAATTATTCATGATTATTTAATAAACAATTAATACTTTTTAACAAAATAAAAAATTCGATGAAAAATTTATTAAAATATTTTTTAAAAAACCTTTGAAATGAAATTATTAATCGTATATTGCATGCGTCTATATTTGGAATCAATATTTGTTCATTTACTTTATGTTGTTTTTCTTTTATATACCAAATCATTTTTAACATTTTTAATTTTTTAACTCAGATGAACATTTTTGTTTCAAACATCAATTACGCAACTAAAGATTATGAGTTGCAGGATCTATTTTCAGAATTTGGAGAAGTTTCTTCAGTAAAAATCATTACGGATAAAGAAACTGGCCGCTCAAGAGGTTTCGGTTTTATCGAAATGGAAGACTCTGAAGGACAGCAGGCTATTGAAGCTCTTAACCAAAAAGAATTCAACGGAAAAACTCTTAACGTATCAGAAGCTAAACCAAGAGAAGAAAAGCCAAGAAGAACTTTTAGTAACAACGGCGGTGGAAACAGAGGCGGTGGAGGTTACGGAGGTAACAACAGAGGTGGTGGCAGCTATGGCGGCGGCGGAGGCTACAGTGGTGGCGGTAACGGCGGAAAACGTTGGTAAAAATATAAGCGGCTTTTTAGCCGCTTTTTTTATACAAAACTAATGTAAACTTTATCTATAATTAGTATCTTAGATTGAGAAACAGCTGGCATTTGGCACAATTTTAGAAAACTTCTAACCAATCAAAATCAATTATAATGAGAAGACATTTATTAGCAGTAATAATGATGTTTTGTGGAGTACTTTTAAATGCACAAAACATTTTTGCCGGCCAGAATCTTCAGCCGGACAAAAAATACTGGTCAGACAACGGACAATATTATCTTGTATTTCAAAGAGACGGCAACTTAGTTTTGTATAATAGATCATCGCGAGCCATCTGGGAAGCAAAGACAATGAACAGAGGGACACAGGCTATTTTCCAGAACGATGGCAATCTTGTAGTATATGCTCCCGGAAACAGGTCTATATTTAGCTCCAATACCAGCGGAAGACGTGCCAACAAACTTGTTGTACAGGATGACGGAAATGTAGTAATTTACAACCGTTCCACACCGCTATGGGCTACCAATACCAATAATAATGATTCTAATAACGGAAACGGAAATGGCTGGGGCTTCCGTGGAGGGAGTGTAAATCCCGGTCACGAATTTTATAAAAGCCAAAAAATTTATTCCGGTGATCGCGGCGTATATCTTGTGCTGCAAAACGACGGCAACCTGATTCTTGCTAGAAGCAACGGGGAGGTAATCTGGGCTGCAGCAACGGATAATAAAGGAAGCAAGGCAGAATTCCAGCAGGATGGGAATTTGGTTGTTTATGATTCTTACAACAGAGCGGTCTGGTCATCAAACAGCAATGGTCGTGGAGCCACGAGGATGGATGTTCAAAATGACGGAAATCTTGTCATCTACAGAGATTCTACACCTATATGGAGCTCAGGAACACGAAAATAATAAGATTACTATAAACAGAAAGAGGCTGTCTCAAAAGTACGCCCTCTCTCGGACTCCTTGTCTGATAAATTTTGTCATTAAGGAGATTCTCTGAGCATTAGTTTACCTTTTGAGATAGACTCCTTTTTTTCATTTTAGCTGATCTTTTTTCTTCTTTTTCTTTTTATCCTTGTTTTTTTTATCTTTCTTAGGATGTAAAATTTCATTGGCATATTCCAGCTTAGGTTCTTTAATTCTTGCCGGTTTTAGTTCGATCTTTAAATCAAGATAGCCTTTTAAATCTTCATTAGAAATAAGTTTTTCATTAAATAAAAACTCCAGAATTTCCTTCCCCGAATCATTAAAAAAATGATGCAAAAGCTCTTTCAGTAAAAATTTTCTGTACTCTTCCAAAGGAATCAGAATGGCATATTTGAAAATCCGGCCTTCTTTTTCTGTGGAAAGATATCCTTTTTCAACCAATATCTTCAGATAGGTAGAAACGGTATTCTGGTGCGGTTTCGGATCAGGATGCTGTTCCATAATATCCTTTAAATAAAAAGAATTTAGCTTCCAGAACAGTCTCATTAAATTTTCTTCTGCAGATGTGAGGTGGCATATTTTCATATCAGATCTTACTATTGAATTGCATATTGCAATATAAGTAAATAAAATATACCACGGAAACAATCAAACCACCAAGCAATACTTCCCTCGGAGTATGCCTTTTTATAATAATTCTTATGGTTCCTACCAAAACGGCAATCATAGCCATACGAATCCCATTTTATTTTATAAAACTACCACAAAAATATTAAAGGCCGTATGCCTCAAATTTTTAATAAAATAATTACTGACCTGTAGGGCAAAAATTAAAATAAACAGCATTACAAAATCCAGCAGCCCGCTTTCAAAATAATGAAAGAGAAAGTAAGTAATCACACAACATGCAATAAAAATGTATAACGTTTTCTTCTGAACCTTATTGAAACATCTATATTGTTATATTTACCGCTTTTAACATTCCATACAATCCATACAATCCAGATAATTCCGGTAAAATAATCATTAATAATATAGGTAGGAAATAAAGGAGCGAGTCTTTTTAAAGAATAAATCTGTTTAAACTTTGTAGATTTTTACTATTGTTTAAATAGGTGACAATAACAATACTCCGATGTTGTAACGGCATCCTTTTGTTTCGCTTCGCTACACAAAAGATATAGTGAAAAGGAGGAAATTGCTCCTAAAAAATTTAAACAAGTTTAATATTTTAAAACACTTATGTAAATGAAAAATATAAATAACAGAGATTAAAGGATTAAAAAATCTGATATCCTTTTTGAGATTTATGTACCAATGAAGGCTGTTTTTCTTCCATGTTCTAGTTTGATAATATAAATATAATACTATAGCTAAAAAAACAATGAGTATAAATACAATAAAAACAAAGTTTTTTTTATAATTTTGCTCAACTATTTCATAATAAATAAGCAAAGGCTAACACATGAAAGAATTTTCTAAAGAGGTATACCTGAAGTGGTATGAAGATATGACAATGTGGAGAAGGTTTGAAGACAAATGCCGTTCTCTTTATCTAAAACAAAAAATCAGAGGTTTTTTACATTTGTACAATGGTCAGGAGGCAATTCCTGCAGGGTTTACGCATGCAATGGATTTAACTAAAGATAGTATGATTACCGCTTACAGATGCCATATCCATCCAATGGCAATGGGAGTAGATCCTAAGAGAATTATGGCAGAACTTTGTGGTAAAGCCACAGGTACATCAGGAGGTATGGGAGGATCTATGCACATTTTCAGTAAAGAACACAGGTTCTACGGAGGTCACGGTATTGTAGGAGGACAAATTCCTTTGGGAGCAGGTATCGCTTTCGCAGATAAATATTTTGACAGAAAGGCTGTAAACATTTGCTTCTTTGGAGACGGTGCGGCTAGACAGGGCTCATTACATGAAACGTTTAACATGGCGATGAACTGGAAGCTTCCTGTAATTTTCGTTGTTGAAAACAACCAATATGCAATGGGTACTTCTGTTAAAAGAACAGCGAACCACGAAGATATCTACAAATTAGGTTTAGGATATGAAATGCCTTGTCTTGCTGTAGATGCAATGGATCCTGAAAAAGTAGCAGAAGCTGCTTACGAAGCTATCGAAAGAGCCAGAAGAGGAGACGGGCCAACTTTCATCGAGGCTAGAACGTACCGTTATAGAGGTCACTCTATGTCTGACGCTGAGCCTTACAGATCTAAAGAAGAAGTTGCAGTTCATAAAAATGATGATCCAATCGAGTTAATCAAACAAAGAATCTTGGCTAACAGCTGGGCTACTGAAGAAGAATTGGAAGCTATGGATAACAAATCCAGAGACTTCGTTGAAGAATGTATCGAATTCATGGAAAACTCTCCATATCCGGATCCTGAGAAAATATATGAGTATGTGTATGCTCAGGAAGATTATCCGTTCTTAGATAAATTAGAAAACTAAAAGATAATAAGTCAATTTGAAAGTTTGAAAATTTGAAAATGATTTATTATCATATCTTTTTTAATTTTCAAATTAACAAATTCCCAAATTTTCAAATTAAAAAAAATTATGGCAGAAGTTATTACAATGCCACGTCTTTCCGATACAATGACGGAAGGTAAAGTGGCTAAATGGCATAAAAAAGTAGGAGATAAAGTAAAGGAAGGTGATATTTTAGCTGAAATTGAAACCGATAAAGCCGTTCAGGATTTCGAATCTGAGATGGAAGGTACTCTTTTATACATAGGTGTAGAAGAAGGCAGTGCCGCTGCTGTAGATTCTGTTTTGGCTATTATCGGTAATGAAGGGGAAGATATTTCTGGTTTAACAGGAGGAGCTGTTGCTTCCAGTACAACTGAAGAGAAAAAAGAAGAGCCTAAAGCAGAAACTAATGCTGCTCCGGTACAAGCTTCGGCTGAAGTTCCTGCAGGAGTAGAAGTGATTACAATGCCTAGACTTTCTGATACAATGACAGAAGGTAAAGTGGCGAAATGGCACAAAAATGTAGGTGATACAGTGAAAGAAGGAGATCTTCTTGCTGAGATCGAAACCGATAAAGCCGTTCAGGATTTCGAATCTGAATTCAACGGAGTATTATTAAAGCAAGGTGTTGAAGAAGGCGGAGCTGCTCCGGTGGATTCAGTTTTAGCAATGATTGGCCCTGCAGGAACAGACGTTTCAGGAGTAGGAGCTGCAAAGCCAGCGGCTGCTTCATCAGAAAAACCTGCTGAACAAAAAGCAGAAGCGAAAACAGAAGAAAAACAATCAACTAACAACCAACAACAATCGGCAACTAGCAATAACGACAGAGTAGCAATTTCTCCATTAGCTAAGAAAATGGCTCAGGATAAAGGTGTTGATATTCATTCTGTACAAGGTTCTGGTGAAAATGGAAGAATTGTTAAAAAAGATATTGAAAATTATCAGCCATCTGCAAAACCAACAGTTCCAGCTCCGGCTGCAAGTCCTGCTGCTCAAGTTGCATTAAACTTTGTACAAGGTGAAGATACAGAAACTCCAAATTCGCAAGTAAGAAACATAATCGCGAAACGCCTTTCTGAAAGTAAATTCTCCGCCCCTCACTATTATCTGATGGTTGAAATCAACATGGATAAAGCAATTGAGGCTAGAAAAGAGATCAATTCTTTACCAGATACCAAAATTTCTTTCAACGATATGATCATTAAAGCGACTGCAATTGCTTTAAGAAAACATCCGCAGGTGAATTCAAGCTGGGCAGGTGACAAGATCATCCACAGAGGAAATATTAACGTTGGGGTTGCAGTAGCTATCCCTGATGGATTGGTAGTTCCGGTATTGAAGAATACAGATCAAATGTCTTACACTCAGATTTCTGCTGCTGTAAAAGACATGGCCGGAAGAGCTAAGAATAAAGGTCTTAAAGCAAACGAAATGGAAGGTTCTACATTCTCAATCTCTAATCTAGGAATGTTTGGGATTGAAACATTTACAAGTATCATTAATCAGCCAAACTCTGCCATCCTTTCGGTAGGAGCAATTATCGAAAAACCGATTGTAAAAGACGGCCAGATAGTAGTTGGAAATACCATGAAGCTTTCATTGGCTTGTGACCACAGAGTGGTAGACGGTGCTACAGGTGCTCAGTTCTTACAAACTTTAAAAACATATTTAGAAAGCCCATTAACTTTGTTACTGTAAATTTCTAAGTTTTGAATAATAAAAACCTCTCAATTTTGGGAGGTTTTTTGTTTTACACTGAAAGAATATCACTAGTCTTCTCAAAAACATAAGATTTCCACTCTGTTTGTCATAGAAATTGGGATGACAAAATTAGTAATAAATGAATTCCTGAGTTGGATATTTGTATCTTTGCCAACGAAAAATGTGAGATAGAATTTTAGAAATTATTGCGAACCTAGTATTTAAAATTCAAATAAAAAAATGACAACAAAGCGGATTTACCACTCACAATTCACTTTAAAAATTTCTCATATTTCAAATCAATTTACTATTTTTGGATTATGATTAAAGCAAGGAATATCCATAAGTCTTATGGAGATTTAGAAGTATTAAAAGGTGTTGATATTCACATAAAAATGGGTGAAGTTGTATCCATTGTAGGAGAGTCCGGAGCGGGAAAATCTACACTTCTGCAGATTCTAGGAACACTGGATCTGCCTACAAATTCCAAACAATATGGTACAGAAATCGCTATAGCCGGCGAATCTTTTATTAATATGAATGATAAGCAGCTTTCTAAATTCCGAAATCAGAATATTGGCTTTGTTTTCCAGTTTCACCAATTACTTCCAGAATTCACAGCATTGGAAAACGTTTTGCTTCCCACAAAAATTGCAGGAACTGGTGAAAAAGAAGCTGAGGAAAAGGCTTATGCTTTGTTTGAGGACTTAAGAATTGAGCAGAGGCTGCATCATAAACCGAATCAGATGTCTGGAGGGGAAGCACAAAGAGTAGCTGTCGCAAGAGCTTTAATCAATTCTCCAAAAATCATATTTGCCGACGAGCCTACAGGAAATCTTGATTCAAAAAACGCTGATGATCTACATAGATTATTCTTTGATTTGAGAGACAAATACAATCAGACTTTTGTAATTGTTACACACAACCCGAATCTTGCTGAAATCACAGACAGAAAACTGGTAATGAAAGATGGAATGATCATCGATTAAATTTCTGCACAAATGATAAAAAAACTCTTTTATTCCTCTTTTTCTCTCTAAAAAATGTCCATTAAATTTTTAGCCGAAGACGACAGACCCAGAGAAAAATTTTTACTGAAAGGCAAGAATTCGTTATCGGATTCTGAATTACTGGCCATTATCATGGGAAGCGGAAGCAGGGACGAAACGGCTGTGGAATTGGCAAGAAGAATCTTAACTTCCGTGAACAACAATTGGCATCAGCTGAGTCTGCTTTCGATTAAAGATTTAATGAAATTTAAAGGAGTAGGAGAAGTAAAGGCGATCTCAATTACAACCGCTTTGGAAATCGGAAGAAGAAGGGCAAGCCAGGAAATCCCGGAAAAGCCTGTTATTTCTAACAGTCATAATGCGTATCAGATTTTCAGGAATCATTTATCAGATTTGAGGACGGAAGAATTCTGGGCTGTTTTCCTCAATCAAAGTAACAGGGTTATTCATTTAGCACAGCTTACACAGGGCGGAATTAACCAATCCATTGTTGATATAAGGGTTTTGTTTAAAACCGCTTTAGACCACTATTCAACCGGAATCGTTATTGCTCACAATCACCCTTCGGGAAACTTGAAGGCGAGCCGCGAAGATATTGAAATTACCCAGAAAATAAAAGAAGCCGGAAAACTTCTGAATATTCAGCTGTTGGATCACCTGATTATCACTCAGAATTCATATTTTAGTTTTTCAGACGACGGATTGCTATGATTAGAAGATTGAAATACAACGAAATTGATTTCGAAAAATATACAGATTGTTTGGAAAATTCTGAGCAGAGAAAGTATTCTGCCACAAAGCTTTTTTTAGACATCACTTCCGACAAGCAATGGGAACTACTGGTTTATGGAGATTATGAGGCTGTGATGCCGGTTGCTTTTATAAAAAGAATAGGAATTAAACTTGTTATCAATCCTAAACTCTGTCAGCAATTGGGAGTTTTTTCAAAGACGGATAATATTGAAATAAATGATCGGTTTTTACAATTTTTTCGAGAAAAATACAATATCTGGTATTATGCTTTTAATGATAGAAATAAATTTTCAGAACCGTTACAACTTCGAAAAAATTTTCTAATTTATCCTGAAAAATATGAAACAGTACGCCAGAAATATTCTCCAAAAAGAAAAAGAAAACTAAGGCTAGACGAAGAGGTTTCCACCCATTCCAAAATCATGGAAACCAAAATAAAAGATGCGGAAACTTTTATATCAGCCAATTTCATAGGAGCCAAAGATAATAACGATAAAGCTCATTTTTTAGAAATATTTACTAACCTGGAAAATTCAGGGCATTTGAAAATCGTAGCTTTTGTTTATAAAGAGAAAATTATTAATACCATTGCCGTGTTTTTTGATGAAAAGACAGTGGCACTTTTAGGCACTTTTAACGATAAAGATTATGTGAAGCTTTCCGGTGCTTCTACTATTATAGATCATGTCATTGCACAGAATATAGCACAGAAAATCTTTGATTTTGAAGGAAGTGAGGTTCCTGCGATTGAAGAATTTTTCAGAGGATTTCGTCCTGAGCTGAAAATGTATCCGGTCATCGCAAATTCTAAAAAAGATGTCATCAGAAAGACTTTAAAATTGTTCTGATTTAATGTTTTTTGCTGACAAACAGCACCGCATTTTTATTAAGTTTTATTGTAAAACCAAAAGGCTCCAGATCTTTGTTCAGGCGTTCTTGGGTGTAGTCTTGATGAATTTCAATAATGATATTTTCTACTTTTTCCAGCCATGAATTGTTTTTTCTTAAAAGCTCAACTTCTCCGCCTTCTATATCGATTTTAAGTAAATTTATTTCATTTAATTTGTATTCTTTCATTAAATTTTCAACGGAAATAGCCTTAATTTCAATGCCGGAGTCAGAAATTCTCTGATTATAAGAAAGTTCTTCACCTCCGAAATTCACCGTTCCGTTTTCAAAATAAATAGCAGCATTCACACATTCAATGTTTTCGAATGAAGATGTATTTTCCTTCAATAAAAGGAAGTTTTCAGGAGAAGCTTCTACGGCAATGATTTTTGCATCCGGATATTTCAGACTCAGATAAATGGAAGTCAGACCGATATGCGCGCCCAGATCAACAATCACTTTTGGTTTGTCCTCAAGAAAATTTAAATGCCGATCATACGTTTTCTTCCAGAATACTTCGTAAAAAATATCAATATCTCCTTTAAAAGTCCTCAGATAAAGAGCAAATTTTCTCTGATTTTTTGTGAAATGATAAACAAAGGTTTCGTCATTGCTCAGATCAAGTTTATTTTGTTTAAATTTTGAACTGTATCTTTTAGAATTAACAATAAAAGCAATAAATGTTTTGATATTACTACTCATTTTACCGTTAAAAGACAGTTTTGATATATAATTTTTGAAAGACACTTCTGTTTTATTTAGCAGCTGCAAATTAATACTATTTATGCTGATTGGAAAGAATATTTGATGCTAAAAATAAATTTTAAGGTTCTGTAGCAAGAATTGATGAAAAACATATTCAAAAACTACTAAATAATTAGTAATTTTGCTACCTCAAATTATGACAAATTTTTCAGAATATTTGCCCTATGCATTTGCATTGATCATCACGATACCATTTTTGGTTTTGGTGAGACAATTTATATTCACTTTTATTAAACTTAAAGAGCAGGAAATCAGGCTTCTTTCTGTAAAATCAAATGCTGAAAACAAAACGCAGTCTTATGAAAGAATGGTTCTTTTTCTGGAAAGGATAAAGCCATTCAATCTCGTCCAAAGATTTGATAAAGGCCTTGCGGTTCATGAGTTTATCTTCTTGACGGAAAAATCCATCAATGAAGAGTTTGAGTACAATTCTTCCCAGCAGCTTTATTTAACAAAAAATTCATGGAAAAATATAGTAGATTCCAAAAACGCTATAATAGATTTGTTTCACTCAACTTATGAAGGGTTAAAAGGCAACGCGAGTCTGGAAGAATTTAAAACAATTTTCATTATGAACTATATGAATGGTGAAGACTATATTTCAGCTACCATAGAAGATTTAAGAAGAGAAATTATAATAATAGCTTAACTAAAAAAATAAATTTAAAATAATGATTCCAAATTTTAAAGCACATCCATGGCACGGGATTTCTGCAGGAGAAGATGCGCCAAATGTTGTAAATGTTTTCGTGGAGATCGTTCCTTCAGACACTATTAAATACGAAGTAGATAAAGAAACAGGATTTTTGAAAGTAGACAGACCTCAGAAATTCTCAAATATTATCCCTGCATTGTACGGTTTTGTTC
Organism: Chryseobacterium sp. RU37D; assembly: GCF_900156075.1. Classification (GTDB taxonomy): domain Bacteria; phylum Bacteroidota; class Bacteroidia; order Flavobacteriales; family Weeksellaceae; genus Chryseobacterium. The sequence continues at coordinate 134,821 of NZ_FTMM01000001.1, forward strand.
CAAGAACATATTGTGACACTGCTGTAATGAATCTCGCTGTTGAAAGAGGGGCAAACGACGTTACTATGGGTGATCATGACCCTTTGGATATCTGTGTATTAAGCTCGCACAATATTCACGCAGGAGGATTGCTGATGGAAGCTATTCCTATTGGCGGTTTTAAAATGATTGATGGGGGAGAAGCTGATGATAAAATCGTAGCTGTAATGATCGGTGACCACGCTTTCGGACACTTCAGAGATATTTCAGAATTACCTGAGGCAGAAGTGAAACGATTAATGCACTATTTTCTTACGTATAAAAACTTACCGGACGAGCCTGCAAAATGTAGAATTCAGGAGGTTTACGGTGCAGAACACGCTAAAAAAGTGATTAAGGCGTCTCAGGAAGATTACTCAAATAAATACGGAGGATAAAATTCTCTTTATTGAAGATAAAAATTAAGGATAAATGATTTTTCATTTGTCCTTTTTTGTTTTTAGAAGCTTTTCCCGCTTTTCATTACAATTCCTCATTACGACGAGGCTGCGCCGCTCCATTGCGGGATTTTTCATTGCAATCGGGGCTAGGGTGACAGTTTTGGTGGCTTCGAGAGCCTCAACCATCATTGAACGGCGGTCTTTTCATCAAATAGGAACGTGCTTTAGCTTATTTAATTAATAAAAAATAAATTGGCTTTAGTCGAACTTATTAATATATTTCTATTAATCAAAATAACATTAAACCTAAAACTTTAAACTTTAAATCGTCTTTGATTAACCGTTTAACCAATAGCTTTTAAATAGTTATAAATATTTTTCGTTAGTTTCATGAGAATTATTCATTATATTTAATTCTCTATTACCAAAAAATATTAAACTATGGATCTATTTACGTTAGTACCAATTTTCGGTGTTGTTGCATTACTTTACACTTTTCTCCAGAGCAACTGGGTAAGTAAGCAGGATGCCGGAAATGATAAAATGAAACTTATTAGCGGGCATATCGCTGACGGTGCAATGGCCTTTCTAAAAGCCGAGTACAAGATTTTAACCTATTTCGTAGTTATTGTGGCCATTCTTTTAGCAGTGATGGGAATGAGCAATGCCAATTCACACTGGACGATAGGTATTGCTTTTGTGGTAGGAGCTATTTTCTCTGCATTGGCCGGTTTTATCGGGATGAAAATCGCTACAAAAGCCAATGTAAGAACAGCAGAAGCTGCAAAAACCTCGCTTTCAAAAGCGCTTAAAGTTTCTTTTACCGGAGGCTCCGTGATGGGAATGGGAGTTGCCGGGCTGGCCGTTTTAGGATTAGGAACACTTTTTATCATTATCAGGCAAATCTTCGCCCCAGATGCTCCGGTAGATTCCCACGAAATGGAAAGAACCATTGAGATCCTTACCGGTTTTTCTTTGGGCGCAGAATCCATTGCATTATTTGCAAGAGTGGGTGGAGGAATTTATACAAAGGCCGCAGATGTAGGGGCTGACCTTGTAGGAAAAGTAGAAGCCGGAATCCCGGAGGATGATCCCCGAAATCCGGCTACCATTGCCGATAACGTAGGGGATAACGTGGGAGACGTTGCAGGAATGGGTGCCGACCTTTTCGGTTCTTATGTGGCGACTGTTTTAGCTACAATGGTATTGGGAAGGGAAACCATTTCCGAAGATTCTTTCGGTGGTTTTGCCCCGATTCTTTTACCCATGCTTATTGCGGGAACAGGAATTATTTTCTCCATTATCGGAACTTTATTTGTCAGAATCAATGATAATGAAGACTCTTCCACATCTAGCGTACAAAATGCTTTAAACCTTGGAAACTGGGGAAGCATTGTTATTACAGCTATAGCTTCTTATTTTTTGGTAACTTATATTTTGCCTGAGAAAATGGTTCTCAGAGGTCACGAATTCACAAAAATGGGTGTCTTCGGGGCTATAATGGTAGGATTGGTAGTGGGTACTTTAATGAGTATCATCACAGAATATTATACAGCAATAGGTAAAAGGCCGGTTTCAAGTATTGTAAGACAATCTTCTACAGGCCATGCCACCAATATCATTGGCGGACTTTCCGTGGGAATGGAATCGACATTACTCCCGATTATTGTTTTGGCAGGCGGGATTTACGGATCCTATCTTTGTGCCGGATTATACGGAGTAGCCATTGCAGCAGCCGGAATGATGGCCACAACTGCAATGCAGCTGGCAATAGACGCGTTCGGCCCAATTGCAGATAATGCAGGAGGTATTGCAGAAATGAGCGAATTACCAAAAGAAGTCCGGGAAAAAACAGATATTTTAGATGCCGTTGGAAATACTACCGCCGCTACGGGTAAAGGGTTTGCAATTGCTTCTGCCGCGCTTACGGCATTAGCTTTATTTGCCGCATTTGTAGGTATTGCAGGTATCGATGGAATTGATATTTACAGAGCTGATGTCCTGGCCGGATTATTTGTTGGCGGGATGATCCCATTTATATTTTCATCTTTGGCTATTACTGCGGTAGGACAGGCTGCAATGGCCATGGTAGAGGAAGTACGAAGACAGTTCCGTGAGATCCCAGGGATTTTGGAAGGAAAGGCACAGCCTGAATACGAAAAATGTGTAGCCATTTCCACAGACGCTTCCATTAGAAAAATGATGCTTCCTGGAGCAATTGCCATTATTTCACCCTTATTGATCGGGTTTATTTTCGGGCCTGAAGTTTTAGGAGGATTTCTTGCCGGAGCCACGGTAAGTGGTGTTTTAATGGGAATGTTCCAGAACAACGCAGGTGGAGCTTGGGATAATGCTAAAAAATCATTTGAAAAAGGAGTTGATATCAATGGGAAAACCTATTATAAGGGTTCAGAACCTCATAAGGCCTCAGTGACAGGGGATACTGTGGGTGATCCTTTCAAGGATACTTCCGGGCCTTCCATGAATATTTTAATTAAATTAATGTCAATTGTTTCCTTAGTTATTGCCCCAACTTTAGCAATACTGCATAAAGATAAGATAGAAGCCAACAGACAAGCAAAAATTGAAGCGCTGACCGGAGTTTCGGGGGTAAAAAGTACTGTAGTAACTACAGATTTAATGGAGTTAGGTCATAATGATATAAAAGGACGTTTGAACGAAAGCGGAGATTTTGTCTATGACACCGGAAATATCAAGGAAGTGGAATTGAAAGGCGGAAAGAAAATTTCTATTGGTGAAGGAAGTCAGTTATATCAATTATATAATTCAGTTAAAAATAAAGATCAGAAAATTTTGAATCCTAATAGTTGGTATACTATTGAAAACCTTTATTTTCAGACAGGTTCCAGTGATTTAAGACCTGGTTCGGAAGTTCAGCTCTTAAATCTTGTTGAAATTTTAAACGCTTATCCTGATTTAAAGATAAAGCTGGGAGGCTATACAGACAATACCGGAAACGAAGAAAGCAACCAAAAGCTTTCAAACCTAAGGGCTCAAACCACAAAACTGAAGTTATTGGAATTGGGTATCGCGGGTGATCGTGTAGAGGCGGAAGGATACGGCTCTCAATATCCTGTCTGTCCGGAAAATGACACCAATGAATGTAAAGCGAAAAACAGAAGAATTGATGTAAGAGTTTTAAGCCTTTAATCAATTTTAAAATATATAAGCACTGCCTTGGCGGTGCTTTTTTTATTGAAACTGATAACACAAATATTTTCTCGAACAAACACAAATCATCTGTTCAATCTGCCAAATCTGCGAAGGAAAATAGTAAGAGATTGCTTCGTCACTACGTTCCTTGTAAGACCTCAAAGATTCTTCCTTAAATGATTCAAGGCATCAATAATCAAATCATCATTTTTCGCAAAGCTAAAACGTACATAATCAGAATTTTGTCTTGAATTATAAAAAGCAGATAAAGGGAGACAGGATACTTTTTTATCAACGGTAAGCCATTTTGAAAACTCAACGTCTGTCATGGTTTTAGAGATGTTTCTGAAATTAACCACTTGGAAAACAGCTCCTTCAGCCTTATTTTCAGTGACGAACGGTGTTTCTTTAATCAGATCATTAAAAAGGTCACGCTTTTTCTGCATTAGAATATGATTTTCAGAAGATTCAAAAACTTCCAGATATTTTGCCAATGCATATTGACATGGAGAATTCGCGCTGTACGAGATATACTGCTGGTGACAGCGGAATTTTGAAGTTAAATCCGGCGGAGTCAATAAATATCCGACCTTCCAACCGGTCGTGTGAAACATTTTCCCGAAAGAAAAAATGCAGAATGTTCTTTTCTTTAGTTCCGGATGGAGAAATGAGCTGAAATGATCAATACCATCATAGCAATAAGTATCATAAATTTCCTCCGAAATCAAATAAATTTCCTGGCTTTTTATTAATTCATAAAGTCGGTCCCAATCATTTTTTGACCAGATTTTACCCGTTGGATTTTGAGGAGAATTGACAATAATGGCTTTTGTTTTTTCAGAAATACAATTTTGAAGTTTATCCCAGTTTATATTAAAATCATTATCAAGATCATAATATACAGGAATACCACCATTTAAAAACACCGAAGGCCCATAAGTATAATAAGAAGGCTGGATGATAATAACTTCATCTCCTTGATTCAGAATACATTTCAATGAGGTATATAAAGCAAAAGTTGCACAGGGAACAATGGTTACTTCATTTTCCAGAAGCTTAATGCTATTTATTCTTTTAAGGTTAAACCTAATGACATTCTCAATCAGCAATGGATTTCCTGCAAGTGGCTCATAATGATGGTTTTTAAGGTCTGCAGATTCTTTTAAATACACTCTGAGGCGCTCATCAATATCAAAATCCGGGATACCGAGTGACAGGTCAAAACTATTGTGTTTCGCCGCCAACTCAGACATATCCGTGAAAAATGAGTAATGACTGAATCCGTAAATATTATTCATCCCGTTGCATTTAATTCAAATATAAGAAAAATACACATCCATTAAAGATTAAATAAATTTTGTTATTTTTAAGCAAATTATTTTATAATGAAAAGACTATTTATTCCGCTACTTTCAATTGCTATGCTGGCAAGCTGTGGAACGGCAAGAACGTTTACCGATACATCTTCACCACAATTTGCATCCAACGTAAAAGGTGACAAAGAGTTTCTTTCTGCCTACAGAGAGATTAAAGCTGATGATCTAAAGAAAAACCTATACGTAATTGCTTCAGATGAAATGGGAGGAAGAGATACGGGCAGCCCTGGCCAGAAAAAAGCAGGAGAATACATGATAAACTATTATAAAAGCCTCGGAGTTTCTTATCCGAAAGCTTTAGGTTCTTATTATCAAAAAGTTCCGGCAGATTATATGAAGCAGAGGGGTGGAAGTAATCTTCCTGATTCCGAAAATATTCTGGCCTTCATTGAAGGAAGTGAGAAACCTGAGGAAATCATAGTAATTTCTGGGCATTACGATCATGTGGGAACAAAAGACGGAGTAGTATACAATGGAGCTGACGATGATGGAAGCGGAACGGTTGCCGTCATGGAAATCGCAAAGGCATTTCAGGCCGCGAAAAAATCAGGAAACGGACCTAAAAGATCAATACTTTTCCTTCATGTAACGGGTGAAGAGCATGGCTTATTCGGGTCTGAATATTATACCGATAATCCTGTTTTTCCTTTAGCAAATACGGTGGTAGACCTGAATATTGACATGATCGGTCGTGATGATCCGGAAAACAGAGGAAAGCAGTATGTGTATGTCATTGGTTCTGAAATGTTAAGCTCTCAATTAAAAGTTATCAACGAAGCAGCAAATAAAAGAACGAATAATCTGGAACTAAATTACAAATATGATGATCCCAACGATCCTCAGAGATTGTATTACAGATCAGACCACTACAATTTTGCAAAAAATAATATTCCGGTAGCATTTTTCTTTGACGGCATTCATGAAGATTATCATAAGCCTACAGATGATGTGGAAAAAATAGATTATGCATTACTGGCAAAAAGAACCCAGCTTGTTTTCGCAACTGCCTGGGAACTGGCTAACAGGAAGGATAGAATTGTTGTAGATCAGAAATAATTAATAATATTTATATGAATTTTAAGGGCAAATTTTTAAATGAGCTGTTTGTCTTTTTATATTTAAAATAAATTAAAAATGCTTCGAGAAGCCAAATTTGATGATATTCCCCAAATACAAAAAGTGAGGAATTCTGTTAAGGAAAATATGTTGTCTGATCCGAATTTAGTGACAGATAAAGATTGTGAAGAGTTTTTATTTAAAAGAGGTAAGGGATGGGTGTATGAAACTGATAACCAGATTGTTGGATTTTCTATTGTTGACTTAAAGGAAAATAATATTTGGGCGTTATTTCTGCATCCTAATTTTGAAAAGCAAGGAATTGGAGGGCTACTTCATAATGTTATGCTGAATTGGTATTTTAATCAGACCAAAGAAAATTTATGGCTAGGAACTTCTCCCGATACAAGAGCTGAAGACTTTTACAGAAGAGCTGGCTGGAAGGAAATCGGAAGGCATGGAAAGGGTGAAATAAAATTTGAAATGTCTTTTAGCGATTGGAAAAAATAAATAATATGAAACAAAAAGTTATATCTGTTGCCTTTAGATTTTTATCAAATTGTGTAATTATATTTTTCAGTGTTGTAAATTTCTTTTCTGTATTTTTTGCAAGTGGTTTTAAGCCTTGAGTTTTATCTTCAACACTTCTATACTTAAGATAAAAATCTATAAGATCAATCAACTTTTCAGGTTTTGTAAGTTTTTTTTCAGTTTTGATTTTATGTACAAAGTAGTTTTTGGTTATATATTCTTTGATTAGATTTTTTAGCTCCGGAGATGTAGCATTTAAATTATTATCAATGAATTTTGAATAGTTGATCTGAATAAACTGAGGTTATTATTTCTGTATTGAGAAGTCTTGTTTCTGATGATCTTGCACCCTTTATGATCTGATCTTCATTCCAACATTGATTATCACTATCCCAAAATTTTTTTTCAATAAAATAGGGTGTTACTAAAACAAGATCAAAATTTTTATTAGGTCTGTATCTGAAATATATTTTTTGTCTTTCAGAATTTCCTCTTAAGAAAAAATTAACTGTTGCAATAATTTTATAATTACTTGAATAGGTCAAATATAAAAATTTACAATAACAATTAAAAATTTGTTACCACATTTGTTACCACCAACTACCAACAAACTTGAACAAATTAAAACATGGTTAAATATAAATATTTTTAGAAAGTGTCTGAAAATGTTTAATATAAAAGGGTTTTCAAGAAAAAACAGGATATTCGAAAAACATCCTGTTTTAATATATGTAGCCTCACCAAGAATCGAACTTGGATCTAAAGTTTAGGAAACTTCTATTCTATCCATTGAACTATGAGGCCTTGATTTTTAAAATTTAAAGATATAAAAAATCCGCAAGAATCAATGGAAGAAGAGATGAAAGAATCTGCTCTTTAGGAGCAGATTCAGTAGATAAAACATCTCATTTTTTTAATTAGACAACAATAAAAAGCATAGCCGACAATGCTATGCTTAAATTTTTATAAATTTAATTGCGATTTCATAATTGAAAAAAGCAAAATATGTTTCCACTTCAGTTGTATTACATAGTAAATTTAGGAAATAATTTTATTCTAAACAATAATTAAATGTTAAAATTCACATGTTATGCACATTTTTTTGTGGATAAATTTAGAAGATCTAGTCTTCATATGAATAACCTTCAATGAAAGAATTTAGTATTTTCTTGCTTTTCTTAACGTCCTTTTCCATGGTTGAAAAATATTAAGTTTCTAATTGGAAATTTACTTATATATTTTTGAATAAAAAAAAGACTCTCTTTATATTTCTTAAATCTCCAACTTTTCCTTTATATACTTCGCAGTATGAGATTTTTTATTTTTTACCAGGTCCTCTGGAGTTCCTGTGAAAATTACTTCACCTCCATGCTTACCGGCTTCCGGGCCTATATCAATAATATAATCGGCGGACTTGATAATATCCGGCTGATGCTCAATGACAATCACCGAATGCCCAAGATCAATAAGAGCCTGAAGAGATTTAAGTAATTTCTGAATATCATGGAAATGCAGACCTGTAGAAGGCTCATCAAAAACAAACAAAGTCTTATCTGTTGTTACCCCTTTTACCAGGAATGAGGCCAGCTTCACACGCTGTGCTTCACCGCCGGAAAGGGTAGAAGAGCTTTGCCCCAGCTGTAGATATCCTAACCCAACATCCTGCAATGGTTTTAGCTTGGTTACGATTTTCTCCTCGTGATTATCTGTAAAAAATTCCAATGCTTCATCAACGGTCATGTGTAGAATATCAGAGATGTTTTTCTCATCATATTTCACCTCAAGGATTTCATTTTTAAAACGCGTTCCTTTACAAACCTCACATTCAAGCTCAATATCAGCCATGAACTGCATGGATACATTGATTACGCCTTCACCTTTACACTCATCGCATCTTCCACCATCTACGTTGAAAGAGAAGTGCTTAGGCTTATAGCCCATCATTTTGGATATCTTTTGCTTTGAAAACAAATCGCGGATATCATCATAAGCTTTCAGATAGGTAACAGGATTTGATCTGGAAGATTTTCCGATAGGGTTTTGGTCGATTAATTCAATATGCTTAATTAGCTTTTTTGGAAATTCTACAGCATCATAATCTCCTTTTTTACCGCCCATCCCCAACTGAATCTGGATGTCATTCGTAAGGATTTCTTTCATTAAAGTAGACTTTCCGCTTCCAGAAACTCCGGAAATTACCACAAGGTTTTCCAAAGGAACATCTACATTAATATTTTTAAGGTTATTTTGGCGAGCACCTTTTATATTGATCCATTCTTTAGCCTTTCTTCGTTTTGCCGGAACCTCAATCTCCAGTCTGCCGGTCAGGTATTTTGACGTTAAAGTATCCGCGTTTTTCAAATCTTTGTAATCACCTGCAAAAACAAGGTCACCGCCGAGATAACCAGCTTCCGGACCAATATCAATGATATAATCTGCAGCTTTCATCACATCTTCATCATGCTCGACAACAATTACCGTATTCCCGATATCACGAAGGTTTTTCAAAACATCAATCAGATTTTCAGTATCTCTTGAATGCAGCCCGATGGACGGCTCATCCAAAATATAAATTGAACCCACTAAAGAACTTCCTAAGCTCGTGGCAAGGTTAATTCTTTGGCTTTCACCGCCGGAAAGGGTATTGGAGGTTCTGTTCAAGGTTAAATATCCCAAGCCTACTTTTAATAAAAATTCAAGGCGGGTAGTAATTTCATATAATAATCTTTTCGCAACTTCCTGATCGTGTTCTGATAATTTTAATTCTTTAATCAAGGGGAAAAGCTCATCTAAAGGAAGCTCGATCATTGACTGGATATTATGCCCGTCAACTTTCACCCAGCTCGTTTCCTCACGCAGTCTAAGGCCTTCACAAGTAGGGCAGAGTGTTTTGCCTCGATAACGGGAAAGCATCACACGATACTGGATTTTATATAAATTTTCCTCAAGCATTTTGAAGAAATTATTAACTGAAGGAAAGCTGGAGCTTCCGTCTCCTTTCCAAAGGTAATTTTTCTGTTCCTTGCTTAACTGATGATAAGGCTTATGAATAGGGAAATCTTTAGCTTTTTTAATGAAAGCTTTCTTCCATTCGCTCATGCTTTCTCCTCTCCAGGCCATCACGGCATCTTCAAAAATAGACAAGGTTTTGTTGGGCACTACAAGATCTTCATCAATCCCGATTACTTTTCCATAGCCTTCACAGGCCGGGCAGGCTCCGTAAGGATTATTAAAGCTAAAAAAATGAACATTCGGCTCTAAAAACTCAATACCGTCAAGTTCAAATTTATTTGAAAATTCTCTGATCTTCCCGGTATCAACATTTTTTAATGAACAATATCCACGGCCTTCATAAAATGCCATCTGAATAGAATCCGCAAGCCTTTGAAGAAAACTTTCATCCTCTTCGTATGAAAAACGGTCGATCACAAGATTGATTTCCATTCCTTTTTCCGGAGTGAAACCGAAACTCTCCAGATCTTCGATTCCTGCTACATTTCCGTTGATTTCTAATCGAGTAAATCCGGCAAGTTTTAAAACATTTAAATTTTCACCGAAATTGGCAGTATCATATTCGTAAGGAGCCGTCAATAGGAAAGCATCTTTTTTTGAAGTTTTAATGAAATCCACCACGTCGGAAACCGAATCTTTTTTGACCTCTTCACCAGAAATAGGAGAAAATGTCTTTCCAATTCTCGCAAACAGAAGCTTCATATAATCATAAATCTCCGTTGACGTTCCTACTGTAGATCGCGGATTGGAAGAAATTACCTTTTGCTGAATTGCGATAGAAGGTGCTAAACCTTTAATATCATCAACTTTCGGTTTTTCCAGCTTACCCAAAAACTGACGTGCGTAAGAGCTCAAGCTCTCAACATATCTTCTCTGTCCTTCCGCATAAATCGTATCGAAAGCCAGTGAAGATTTTCCGCTTCCGGAAACTCCTGTAATGACGATCAGCTTATTTTTCGGGATGAGAACATCGATGTGTTTCAGATTGTTAAGGTGTGCATTCTTAACGAAAATCTGTTTTTTAATATCTATATCTGTTGTATTAGCCATAGTAAAATTAAGACTAACAAAATTACGAATTTTTAGCGGATTTTTTTATACATTTTAAAAGACAAATAGCATGAATAGAAAACTCAGGTAACATTAATTAAAACTTTTATTTGAGATTAATTTTAAACAATTGATAAAGAACATATATTATTCATAGCATATCATCAATCTTCAATTAAATATTATAATTTTATACTTTTTAATGGTGTGGTATTGTTTTGCATATTAAATTTATTTAAAATTGTATTCATAAATATGTAATTATAAAAATGAGAAAATTAATTAGAGATTTAGTTACACATTTAATGAGAAAAAGATAGAAATTACTAATTACTCCCAGAAAGATGCGGTTCCCAACCGCATCTTTTTTATGACAACTATCATTTGTATGTCATCTTAAACTCCATTATTTTTGGAACTTGTAAAAACTAACCGAGATACATCTGATCTATGATTAAGAAAATAGTAAGTGTTTTTTTCTTTGGAGCTTTATTTTTTATTCAGGCACAGGAAAAATCAACCGATATTGAAACCATTGAAATTCAGGGAAAGCTGATTTCTGTTCCTTATAAAATTGCCAATCAAAATATTACGGTCATTACAAAAGAGGAAATAGCCAACTCTCCTGCTAAAAGTATTGATGAAATTCTGCAGCAGGTTCCCGGTATGGATATCAGGAGAAGAGGGCCCAATGGAGTGCAGAGTGATCTTGGCTTTCGTGGAAGCTCTTTTGAGCAGGTGCTTCTGCTTCTGAACGGGGTCAGGATGAATGACTCTCAAACCGGGCACAATTCTATGAATCTGCCGATAGACCTGGAAGATGTGGAAAGAATCGAAGTGATAAAAGGACCCGGAGCAAGGAGATTCGGACAGAATGCCTACGCCGGTGTCATTAATGTAATTACAAAAACCCACATCGGAAAAAGGGTAAAAATAAGTGCTGAAGCAGGTGATTACGAAAGCTACAGCTTAGGCTTGAATGCGCAGTTGGGAAATGAAAAATTCTCGAATTCCTTACAGGCAAATTCTTCAGGATCTGAAGGTTATATGCATAATACAGATTACGAAATCAGAAATATTTTTTATCAGAGTAAATTAAATATCAATAACGGTGATCTCCGACTGCAGGCCGGTTTTTCCGAGAAAAAATTTGGGGCAAACGGCTTTTATTCTTCTTCGCAGGCTACGGAGCAATATGAGGAAACACAGGCTTCGGTTGTAAGTCTTGCGCATCAGCAGAGCTTTGGAAAATTAAAAATTCATTCAAATATATATTGGAGAAGAGGGCAGGATATGTATCTTTTTAACAGGCAAAAGCCTGAAATCTATCGCAATATGCACATCGGAAACAATGTGGGCGGCGAGGTAAATTCTAGCTATGAATGGGGATTAGGGACAACCGGAGTAGGTGTGGAACTGAGAAAGGAGTTTTTGGCAAGCAATAATCTAGGGAACAGAAACCGTTTTGTTTCTCAAATTTTCTTTGAGCATCATTTTTCTTTACTTGATAAAAAACTAAATATCAGCCCCGGATTTTCCTGGGCAAACTACTCTACTGAAGGAAATTTTTTCTATCCAGGTTTAGATGTTGGATATAACTTTAATCAGAATAATAAAGTTTACGGAAATATTTCCAGAGTTTCCCGAGTACCTACTTTTACAGACCTTTTTTATGTAAGCAAAACAGAACAGGGAAATCCTGACCTGAAACCTGAAAGTGCAGTTTCTGCAGAGATGGGATATGAGTTTCAGAATAAAGTTGTTACGGCAAAAATAAGCGGATTTTTAAGAAATTCGAGCAACTCTATCGACTGGACCAAAAAAACATTGAACGATCTCATCTGGTATGCCGGCAATGTAGATAAAATCAATACAAAAGGTATTGAAATAGAACTGAATCACAGAATTTTAAACTGGCTGAAATATACTGTCGGGTATACTTATCTTGATAATAATTTCAAAGCTTCTGATGAATTTGTTTCAAGATATGTCCTGGAAAATTTAAAGCATCAGTTCATAGCAAAGCTGGAGACAAAATTCCTGAAAAATTTTACCAATGAAGTTGTTTACCGTTATAATGAAAGAGTGAGCCTTGGAAGCTATAATATTTTAGACGAAAAATTAAGTTTCGTTAAAAAAGACTTTTCAGTGTATATTTTAATCAATAATTTAACAAATATTACATATACAGAAACTTTTGGGGTACAAATGCCAAAAAGATGGTTCCACATTGGTTTTTCTTATAATATCAATATTAACTAAATATTAATTCACCATGAATTAAACTTAATATTATGAAATTGTTAATTAATTTACATTTGCAAAAATTTTTTTGATGAAACTATTTCTAAACCTAAGTTTATTTTTATGTATTACCTTTTTAAAAGCACAGGAACACATTTCCAGCTTTGATGCGATTACCCTCACTTATAAGTTTCATCCAAAATTTTTCCTGTATGGTGAAGGACAGCTTCGTGGAAATGAAGATTATACCTATCCGGATTATTATGAGATAAAGGGCGGTTTGGGATATTATCTCACCAAAAATCATAAGCCTTTCGTGGGAATCGGAAGATATGTAAATTATAAATCGCACAGCCTGAGCAGGGAAGAGCTTCGCGTATGGCTTCAGGACGTCATTGATATAAAAAAGGGCATCGTAAAGTTTGAAAATCGTTTTCGAGTTGAAAAAAGCTGGTTTTATGAACCACAAACCGATAAAAGCTCACAAAGAATGCGTTACCGTTACCGTCTGAATGTAAGTGTTCCTTTAAATGCAAAAGAAGTAAAAAAAGGCACTATTTTTGCAAATGCTTACGATGAAGTTTTCCTTGTAAGCTCTATGAAACCTACTTTTGCAAGAAACAGGGTATATGGTGGATTTGGGTATCAGATTGATGATTATATCGGAATTGCAACCGGATACCTATGGCAGAGAGAGTTTGAAGCGTCGGGGAATAAAAATCTACATTTTATTTATTTAGCTTTAAATATTAATATTGACGGTACCAAACACCCTGTGAAAACATACGAATACCCAGGTGCAGATTAAAATATTTTTTCAAGCTCAGCCTTAAAGTTAATCAGCTGTATTTTATAATCTGTATATGCTTTATTTAAAATCGACTGATATTCATTAATTAATGAGAATACGGCATCCACTTCCTTCTGGATATACTTGTAGTTGTTGAAATAAATATATTCAGAATCAAGGAAATCTTTTAAAAGCCGCTTATCATCAAGTGATAAAAAATTTTTGTATCTGGATTCTTCGATGAATTTTTTCAAGGTTTCTTTAAATATTTTTTCATTTTTAAGCAGACTAGACCTATGCTTGCGGATTTCTTCAACAGGAAGGATGACCATCATAAACTGCAGATAGGGAATAAAATTGTTGATTGAATCCTGATAGACATCATATTCACTATCCAACGCAGCAAGGGTTTTATATTTTTCAAGTAGAATTTTCCTGTTTGCTTCATCTGCCTTATGATAAAAGTACCGGAAAATAGTTTTATCATTTTCCTTAATTTCAGACTGAATATTTTCAAGCTCTTTTGAAAATCTTGGGATTAAAATTTTTGCCTCGCTGGCTTTATACAATTTTCCGTTGCATTTAAATGTCCTTACCAGTTTAGGATTAGCAACCATCTGATGAAGCACATAAAGATCAGTCTCAACACCAGCTTTCTCATGTACAAGAGATACTTTTTTATCTGTAAAGAAATCGTTGCTTTCGGATGTTTCATAGATTAATTCTTCTACATTTTCCAGAATCGGATTATGTCTTTCGTAATATCCGTTAAAGTCAGAAAAAATACTTTTATATGGATATTTTTCTTCATAAAGATCCAGAAATCTTTCGTTAGTACTTACAACTTCGCCTATGTTTTTAATATTATTCAGGGTTAAAAATTTACTCGTCAAAGCTTTGCATATTTCATCAAATCCGCGGATGATACTTTTTGCAAGTGCATTATTTTCAGGGCAGTTTTTTGTTTTATTTTTCCAGATCGCCTCGATTCTTTTATCCGTTTCGGGGTGAAATGACCATTGATCTTCTATTTCTATTTTTGATTTGTTATATCGTCTAAGGTCTTCAATACCTACTTTGGGAAGATTATTTTCATATGAATGATGATTTCTTTCACTGAAAATTTTCATCAGTAAAGTCTGATTTTCAAAAAGATTTTCAGGAAGATATTTGTTATTACTTTCTGCATAGAACATAAACACACTATTGAAAGCTTCGCTGCTTAAATCCATTCTTAATAAAGAATCTGTCTGTTCTTTAGGATTGGTTACATAAGTGGCCACAGCGTCCGCGTGAAACTCCATTTCCTTTCTCAAAGAGGCATTATTTTTAAACAAAAAATCAGAAAAAAACTTTAAAATATATTGAAAAATACTTATAAAACCAACAGAAACCATTCCTGCAAGCTGAAAAGCCCAATGTCCGGAGCCATGCTTAAGTGAGTTTTCAAAATCTTTGTTGTTGTAAACAGTATCAAAAATAATTTTCTCGGCCTGGCTTACATAACCTCCTATCTTCATGCTTCGCTGTGAAAAGTGACCGAATTCATGAGCTAAAACCGTTTTAAGCTCTCCCACAGTAGAAGAGTTGATAAGTCCCATACCGATAGTGAGATTTTTTTTTACCGGTAAAAACATGCTCCAAAAAAGGGAATTATAGCTTACACTAGCATTCACTTCAGGAGAGAGAAACACCTTTCCCGGTTTCTGAACCTTTATTTCTGCGACGATTTCATCAATAATAGCAAAAAGCTCTGGCTGCAGCTTCCTGTCGATCTCGATCAAATGTCTGTTGTTGTAATGATTTTTTATGAAAATAAATTTGATCAGGTAATAAAATACGACCAATCCGATACTAAATAATCCTAAACTCGCCAAAACCGTAAAATAGTTGGCATGAATGGCTATTATTTTTATTGCTCCGTAACCTAATAAAAAAATCAGCAGGAGCGAAGCCATAATTAATAAAAAATAAACGATAAAAAATATTGAAATTGAGAAAATTGCGGAAATCAGCTTAGATCTGTAAGCCGGAGAAATAAAAGGTAAATTATTCATCATATGTGTTTTTAGTTATTTATCAATCAGATAGTGATAAGCTTTTAAATATTTATTAAATCTTTTAATATCTTTTGGGGTAAGCTCGCGGTTTACTCTTCTCAAATCCATATTATCGCGAAGATCATTGAGCTTTACTGCCACGGCAAGAGGAGAGCGTTCGGTTCTTTTTACAAAATCGTCATAGTTTTCATCCGGATCAAACTTTGTTAAACAGCTGATCGCGAAGATAATATATTCCGGAAAGCCTTCACTTCTCAGATAATCAAGGCTGAATTCCTGTGGATGATCTTCTACCACATCGTGAAGGACACCTACAATTTTTTCGTCGATGGTTTTGCCATATTCCATGACGCGCATGACGTGGGCGATGTAGGGAGCGTGGTATTTGTCGGTTTGGCCTTTGTGTGCTTTATCTGCAATTTTAATAGCTTTATGTAATAGTTCTTCTTTTATCATTATTAGGTAAAGTAGAATACAAAAATAAAAAATGCCTCAACATTTGAGACACTTTTTTAGGAATATTTTAACAATATTTTAATTAGCTGTTTTTTCTTCCACACTATATTGGATGCATTCTTACTATTGAAACTTCTACCATTATTAGATTTTACTTATTTTTCTGCCGTACAGAATTTAAATTTTATAATACATTTTATCTTTTCTTTTAGAATAAGCAGAAGTATCTCTTGGTTTTGCAACAAGCATTTTGTAAAGGCTGTTTTGTTCATCTTTTTGTTGTATCTACAAATTTTTAAGATTAAATTTCCTAAGCTTAATGATATGCTTTTCGGAAGTTGTTGTTTCCTGTCTTTTTCCTGGGAAAAAATTATTATTGAACTTAATGTAGCTGTCTTTAATATTAGTCTTATTATTTTATTATGAATTTTTTTTGAATTTGAATTGTAGCTTGTTTTCTTAAAATATATATAATATTATGTCATCAGCATTGCGTACTATGAAATTATTTCGGATAGTTAAATTTCTGGGTGAAACATAGCCTCGATAGGAATGACATCCTTTTTGGTTGCGGGTTTTGCTTTGCTCCACCCACAACCAAAAAGATATAATGGATAGCGGGAAAAAGCTCCTAAAAAAAGCATCTCAAAAATTGAGACGCTTTGAAATCAAATTTATATTTAAAAGACTAATAAGCTCCTTTATTGATGTAATGTGCAGCGATTTTCTCTGTCAATGCCACTACATTCGGATGATTGGTATATTTTGTAAATCTTCTAAGGCCGGAAAGCATCATTCTCTGCTCGTCGCCTTCAGCGAAAGAAACGATTCCTTCTTTTGCTGCCACGATAATTTTTTCAACCGCCTTGTAAAGGTTTAGCTGGGCCATTGCCGCTTCCACAGATTCTGATGAGAAATGCTTTTCTGCTCTCAAAATTGCAGATTCTGCCATGTAGATTTGGTTAAGAATTTCAGAAGCATTCAATAACAAATGCTGTTGTTTCTCAATATCTATCATATATTTTTGAAGAGCCGCACCTGAAACCATTAAGAAAACTTTCTTAAGATTAGCAATAATTGCTTTTTCTTCGCTCATAAAAGCTGAATAATCCGGAACTTCAAATGACGGAATTCCCATCAGTTCTTTGCTGATCGCCATTGCTGGAGACAATAAGTCTAGTTCTCCTTTCATTGCTCTCTTGATCAACATTCCTACGGCCAGCAATCTGTTGATCTCATTGGTTCCTTCATAAATTCTTGAAATTCTTGAGTCTCTCCAGGCAGCTTCCATTGGCGTGTCTTCAGAGAATCCCATTCCTCCGTACACTTGAATTCCTTCATCTGCTGTATGTTGAGCCAAATCTGAAACAAAAACTTTAAGAATTGAACATTCAACGGCAAATTCTTCAACACCTTTCAATTCTGCAGCCTGATGGTCCATTCCTTCGGCAACCAGTTCATCAATTTTATCCTGGATATTTTTCGCCGCTCTGTACGAACCTGCCTCACTTACAAAAACGCCGGTTGCCATTTCAGCAATTTTCTTTCTGATTGCTCCAAAAGTCGAAATCGAAACTCCAAACTGCTTTCTTTCGTTAGAATATTGAATAGAGTGGTTTAAAATTCTTCTCTGCGCATCCAGACAAGCAGCTGCTAATTTAATACGGCCAACATTTAATGCATTTAAAGCGATTTTAAAGCCGTTATTTCTTTCACCTAAAAGATTCTCAACAGGAATTTTCATATCATTAAAGAAAACCTGACGGGTAGAAGATGCACGAATACCCAACTTGTGTTCTTCCTCACCGAAAGTTAAGCTTTTAGGGTTTTCCAGTTCGGAACGGTTAATAACAAAACCTGTAATGTTTTTATCATCATCAATTTTTGCAAATAATGTAAAAGTATCTGCAAATCCTGCGTTTGAAATCCACATTTTCTGTCCGTTGATGATATAATGTTTTCCATCTTCAGAAAGTTTTGCTCTTGTTTTTCCTGAGTTGGCATCAGAACCTGCATCAGGTTCAGTTAAGCAATATGCTCCGAATTTTGTTCCTGCTGCTAAATCGGGAAGATATTTTTGCTTTTGAGCTTCTGTTCCATACAGAACAATTGGCAAAGTTCCGATTCCTGTGTGAGCTCCGTAAGCTGTTGCTAATGAACCGGTAACACCTGAAATGTAGTCACAGGCCAGCATGGTGGTCACGAATTCCATTCCAAGCCCTCCGTAGTTTTCAGGAACGGCAATTCCCAAAAGTCCCATTTCACCAAGCTTACGCATTACTTCTTCAGTAAAGCCGTAATCTTTTTTCTCAAAGCGTTCTTTTTGCGGAACAACTTCTCTATCAATAAATTCTTTCGCAGAGTCGCGAAGCATTTTTTGTTCTTCAGAAAGTTCTTCCAAAGAGAAGATTTCATTAGCTTGAATTTCTTTTATTAAAAACTCACCTCCTTTCAATGTTTTATTAAGTGTAGTCATTATATTTTGTATTTTAGTTATAATAATTCAAAAATTGAAGCAGCACCTTGTCCTGTTCCGACACACATAGAAACCATACCGTATTTGTTTCCGCGTTTTCTCATTTCGTCAAGAAGCTGAACGGTTAATTTTGTTCCTGTACATCCAAGTGGATGACCAAGTGCAATTGCTCCTCCGTTAACATTTAAAATCTCAGGATTTAAGCCTAATTCTTTTTTAATGGCAACAGATTGAGATGCGAATGCTTCGTTTAATTCTATTAATTCAATATCTTTTAATTCTAAACCTGCTTGTTTTAATGCTTTTGGAATCGCATAAATCGGTCCCATTCCCATGATTCTTGGCTCAAGACCTGCTGCAGCATAAGCTACTAATCTGGCTTCTGGTTCAATACCTAATTCTTTCACCATTTCTTCGCTCATTACCATTACGAAAGCTGCTCCGTCACTCATTTGAGAAGAGTTTCCGGCTGTTACGCTTCCTCCGTTGGCAAAAACGGGTCTTAATTTAGCTAAACCAGCCAAAGAAGTATCTGCTCTTGGACCTTCATCTACTGAAAAATCAAACTTTTTAGTCTGCATTTTCTGGTTTTCATCCAAGAAATTGTATTCAACAGGAATTGGAACAATCTGGTTAGCAAATCTGCCTTCCTGATTGGCTTTTAAAGCTTTCATATGAGATTCAAAAGCGAACTGATCTTGTTCTTCTCTTGTAATTTTGTACTGTTTCGCCACTTCTTCCGCAGTGTAACCCATTCCCCAATAATAATCAGGATTGGTTTTGGCAATATCTGTTTCAGGAACAGGTTTGTAACCACCCATTGGAATGTAAGACATTGATTCTGTACCTCCGGCGATAATGCAATCCGCCATTCCTGCCTGAATTTTTGCAGAAGCAATCGCAATTGCCTCACTTCCTGAAGCGCAATATCTGTTCACCGTAACTCCGGGAACTTTGTCTGTATTTAAACCCATTAAGGAAATCAAACGTGCCACGTTCAAGCCTTGTTCAGCTTCTGGCATTGCATTTCCTACGATAAGGTCATCGATTCTGTTTTTGTCTAATTGCGGAAGTTCAGCCATTAATTTTTCAATCACGGTTGCCGCCATTACATCGGGTCTTGTAAATCTTAAACTTCCTTTTGGAGCTTTTCCAACGGCAGTTCTGAAACCCTTTACTATATATGCTTGTTTTGACATTTTTTTGTTAATTAAAAATTAGTTTAAAAGTTTTTGCCTCGTAGAGGTAAACTGTTCATAGCTTTTTTGTTTTGCAATATGTGCGGAGCTCCGTAGGAGCGACCTGTTAATCTTCAATCCACTCAAATAAATATTTCGGATCATATTCAATTTCAAATTTTGACATAAAATCCAAATATTCTTCTTGAAATGTTTTCTTTTTATGATGTTCTTCTTGATTTAAAATATATTTAACAACAGAATCTAAACTGCTTTTAGAATAGGAAAAAGCTCCGTATCCTTCCTGCCAATTAAATTTTCCATTCATCCATCCTTTTTCATTAATGAATTTTGATGAACCTGCTTTAATATCTCTTACTAAATCTGAAATTGAAACTGTTGGACTCATACTTACAAGAATATGTACATGATCCGGCATTGCAAAAACTGCGAATAATTTTTGACTTCTATGAGAAATAATACCTGTAATAAATTTATGTAATTCTTCTCTATTTTCTTTTGAAATCAGATTTTGTCTTCCTTTGACAGCGAAAACAATTTGAATATAAATTTGTGTGTATGTATTTGCCATAAAAATTAACAGGTCGCCTCTACGAGGCTCGACTCGATGTTTTCTAAAATTATTCTGCTATTAACAGTTCGCTCCTACGGAGCTCGCCATTAATTTCTCAACGGTTTACCATTTTGTAACATATACTGAATTCTCTCCAATGTTTTTCTTTCACCACAAAGTTGCAAGAACGTCTCTCTTTCAAGATTCAATAAATATTGTTCCGTAACGACTGTAGGTTCAGAAAGATTTCCGCCGACCATAACGTTGGCTAACTTATCTGCAATCTTTTTGTCGTGTTCAGAGATGTAATTTCCGGTTAACATCTGGTCGGTTCCAACATAGAACATTCCTAATGCATCTTTACCCAAAACTTTTACTCGTTGCTCAATTGGTTGAGTATACCCTTGTTCTGCCAATAATTTGGCTACCTTTTTAGCCTCAGCAATCTGTCTGTTTTTGCTTACAGAAACGATATCTTTTCCTTTTTCAAGAATTCCCATATCATAGGCTTCATAAGCAGAAGTTGCCACTTTACCCATTGCGATATTCATAAAAGCTTCACGAAGTCTGTTATTTTTTACATCATCGTTGTGGAATTCTCTTGACGTTCTCAAAGTCAATTCTTTCGTTCCGCCACCACCAGGAATTACACCAACTCCGGTTTCAACCAATCCGATGTAAGTTTCTGCAGCTGCAACCACTCGGTCGGCATGCATTGTCATTTCGCAACCACCACCAAGCGTCATTCCGTGAGGAGCAACGACTACAGGAATAGAGGAGTAGCGAACTCTCATCATGGATTTTTGGAAGTAAGCAATTGCCATGTTCAAATCATCCCAATCCTGTTCGATTGCCATCATTAAAATCATGGCTAAATTGGCTCCAACAGAGAAATTAGTCGCTTGGTTTCCAATCACTAATCCGTCATATTCTTTTTCAGCTAAATCAATGGCTCTGTTTAATCCATCCAACACTTCACCTCCCAAAGAGTTCATTTTAGAACGGATCTCGAAGTTGATAATTCCGTCACCTAAATCTTCAATCGCTGCACCGGAATTGCTCCAAAGCGTTTTATTTTTTCTTATATTATCTAAAATAATGAAAGCATCCTGACCAGGAATTTTTTTATAATCACGGGAATTTTTATCAACATAAATGCTTTGTCCTTCATCATTTACTTTATAGAAAGTCTCCACATGCTGCACCCAGTCTGAAACTTGGTAACCGGCTTCTGTAGCCAATTCAATACCTTTTTGAACACCGACTGCATCCCAAATTTCAAATGGTCCGTTTTCCCAACCGAAACCGGCTTTCATCGCATCATCAATTTTGTAGATGTCATCAGAAATTTCCGGAACTTTATGAGAAACATAAGCGAATAATGCCCCCAACGATTTTCTGTACAATTCTCCAGCCTTGTCTTTTCCGCCAATTAAGACTTTGAATCTGTCAATTGGTTTGTCTATATTTTTAGTTAATTCTAAAGTCGGAAAAGAAGATTTTCCTTGAAGCTCGTATTCTAAAGTATCAAGATTCAACCCGTGAATTTCAGATTTTCCTTCAGTATTTTTCACTTTTTTGTAGAACCCTTGCTCTGTTTTTGAACCTAACCATTTATTATCAATCATTTTCTGGATGTAATCAGGAAGTGCAAAAACATTGTTGAAATCATTTGCTTCGGCACCGCTCTGGCGAACACCATTTGCTACCATCACCAAAGTATCCAAACCAACAACATCAGCAGTTCTGAACGTCGCAGATTTTGGACGACCAATCACAGGACCAGTTAATTTATCAACTTCAGAAACCGTTAAACCTAATTTCTGAACGTTGTGAAGCAAATCCATCATTGAAAATACTCCGATTCTGTTCGCAATAAATGCAGGAGTATCTTTTGCCAAAACCGTTGTTTTTCCTAAGAATTTAGCACCGTAATTCATGTAAAAATCAATGATTTCCGGAAGTGTGTCGTTTGTTGGAATAATCTCTAAAAGAGGAAGATATCTCACAGGATTAAAAAAATGCGTTCCTGCAAAATAATGTTTAAAATCCTCGCTTCTTCCTTCCGTTAAAAAATGGATTGGAATCCCCGATGTATTAGAAGAAATCAACGTTCCCGGCTTTCTGAATTGTTCGATTTTTTCGTAGACTGATTTTTTGATGTCAAGTCTTTCAACTACAACTTCAATGATCCAGTCTGTATTTTTTATTTTTGGTAAATCATCATCAAAATTTCCAACCTTAATTCTATCTGCGAATTTAGGAGAATAGAGTAGTGCCGGACTTGCTTTTTTGAGTTTTTCAAAGTTTTCCGCAGCGATTCTGTTTCTTACTGCTTTATCATCTTTGGTCAAACCTTTTTTCTGTTCCATTTCATTCAGTTCAAAAGGAACGATATCCAGAAGCGACACCTGGACTCCGATGTTGGCAAAGTGCGCCGCGATACCACTTCCCATAATTCCTGAACCTAGAACCGTAACATGTTTGATTCTTCTTTTCATTGATTTATTATTTGTAATTGTTTAATGCGTTTGTCATTTTCAACGAGATACAAAATCATTTGAAACTATACCCATAGTAAAATGATTATTTTTTATTATTAAGATCGGTAGCGATTTTCATAATTTCGCTCATCACTTGTTTAAAGGTCTCAAGTCTTTCCGAAGAAATTTTTTCCATTACTCTTTTATTGAAGTTGACAACAACTTCTTTTGAAAGATTTCTTGAGTTTAGGCCTTTATCAGTAAGCTTGATGATTACTTCACGCTTATCAGTGGTAGTTTTTTCCTTGTAGATATAACCATTGTCTTCCAAGAGCTTAATAATTCTTGTAAGTGATGTCGGTTCGATAGCCATCTTAGGACCAAGGTTTGTACTTCTTGTTCCTTCTTTAGGGTCGATCTTTAGAAGAGTGAGGGCCTGAACAGCCGTAGAATCATGCTCTTGTGCTAGTTCCGTATACATTTTTGAAACGGCTAACCAGGTCTGTTTTAAAATTAAGTCAACGTTTTCTATTTTATCCTTATTACTATCCATCATTCTATATTGAAATGGTTTTACCCAAATTTACTAAATATTATGCATGCATAGTATTTTTTAAAGTTAAAATTTGTTAATAAACTGATAATAAATTAATTAAAATATATGAAAAGCATAATAGTATGCATGCATAAGATATGAAATGAGTAAAGAAAAATAGTATTAATAAATGGTTTTCACGAAATTAACGATTTCTTCGAAAGATCCACATTGATGTTTTATTGTGGTACTGGAAATTATCCAAGTGTTATTTTGGAGTTCAAAATTCAAAGCAGAAAGATCTCTTTGAAAGTTCTTTTGAAGGAGAGAATATAGCATTTCCTTGTAGAAATCAGGTGCAATAATCTTTGGCGCAGCAAAATTCTTATTAATTTTAAATAGTGAGGGATTAATTAATTCTTCGTGCTGGAGTAGAACATCTTCCACAATTCCTGAGTACAATTGATTATCCTTTAGATACCAGATTTTATCTGCAAACTCTTTTGCCAATCGCCAGTCGTGTGAGGAAAAAAGAATAAGCTTATTTTGTTTTTTGGCTAATTTTCTGAGCGTTTTTAGAATAATGATTTTATTTTGTTCATCCAGATGGGTAGTGGGCTCATCAAGAATAATGACAGGTGAGTTCTGTGTCAAAGCTCGTCCAATAAATGCTTTTTGAAGATTTCCGTCTGAAAGGTTTTTAAGCAAAATATTTTTATACTGAGCCAAATCCAGCTGTTCTATAATATTCAAAACTTCCTTCTGGTCATCATTTTTAAGCTCAAAATAAAAAGGGTAATAAATATATTTTCCCAGAGAAATTAAATCTTCAACCGTATAATTCTGTGGAATAACTGCTTTTGAAAAAACAACAGCAACATACTCGGCAATTTCTTTAACAGAAAGATGTTTTACATTTTTATTATTAATAAAAATTTCTCCGCTTAAAAGTGTGATTTGATGTAAAATAGATTTAATTAAAGTTGTTTTTCCAACACCGTTGTTGCCAATCAATAAGCAAACCTCTCCTAAATTCAAATGGGCATTTGCATTTGAAATTAAGGTTTTATTGTAGCCGATGTTTGCTTGATTGATTTTTAAGTGCATTCTGTTGGTTTATCGCAAAGGCGCAAAATTTCTTTTACAAAAATACTGTTTTAAGGCGCAAGGAATTTGACTTTGTCAAATTTTTTATGATGTTTATTTATAAAAAGTTTACAATTCTTGTTACACCATTTTTAAAAACATCAGATTGAAAATTTAATAACAATCCTAGCTTACAATTTGTCATTTTCAGATAAGTCAAAAGTTGAGCTTTATGTGTTGGATTTATATACTCAACAGTTTTGATTTCTAAGATTAATTTATTTTCGACAATTATGTCTAATCTAAAAGCATTTTCAATTTTTAATTCTTCATAGATAATGGGAAGAAACTTTTGTTTCTCTACAAAAAGTTCGGCTTTGGTCAATTCATAAAATAAGCATTGCTCATACACATGCTCAAATAATCCGGCTCCAAGTTTCTTGTGTATTTTCTATCCTGTTTCAAAAACTATTTTTGATAATTCATTTTCTGTCATTTGTGTTGTGTTCTTTATTTATTGTTTTTTTGTTAATCGCAAAGGCGCAAAGATTTCTAATTTTCAACCCGTTTTAAGGCCCAAGAAAATCGAAGATTTTCAGCAAACAATGTGCTAATTTGACTTTACAAATATGCAGGTTTAAATTTTATCAAAGATAAAATCCTTGCGCCTTAAAATAGTATTTTTGTAAAATAAACTTTGCGCCTTTGCGATTAACAAAAGTTAAACTTTATTCTGTCTCAAAAGCATCATCAAAATTACAGGGATTCCAAAAACTGAACTTATTACATTTAAAGGAATTTGAGATTTTTCCGCGATAATGGAGAAAAATAACATCATCAACATTCCCAAAAACATATTCAGAATCCATTGCTGCCATAATTTTGCCGGATTGTAAATTAATCTGCAAAAATGCGGGACAATAATTCCTATAAATAAAATAGGTCCTAAAAAAGCTGTAATTGAAGCAGAAAGGAGGGAAGAAGCGGTTATAGTTAAAATTTTTAACTGATTCAAATTTACTCCCAGACTTTGGGCATATGAGCTTCCCAAAGAATTTCCAATTAATGGTTTTACAGCTTTAAAACAAAGTATTGAACCAATCAAAATAAAAATCGACAATACATAAATTTGATTTCGTGTCACCATATTGTTCGCTCCAAAAGACCATAAAATATAATTCTTTAGGCTCTGATTTTCTGCATAAAACTGAAGCAGAGAAACAATTGCCCCGGCAAACGCAGAAATCAAAAATCCAAAAATGACTAAGTAAGATTTATCCTGGAATTTCCTGGAGATTGACAGCAAAACCAGCATCAAAATTAAACTCCCAACAATTGAAGACAAGCTTAAAAAACTGTTTTGAAGAAACTCCGGAAACTCAACGTTATATGAAAAAAATATATAAAAAGCCACAGAAAGGCTCGCTACTGAGGTAATTCCCAAAATATCAGGACCAGCAAGTGGGTTTTGGAAATATTCCTGCATCAAAAACCCGGATGTAGGAATGGAAATACCAGCTAAAAGCATTACCAGAACACGGTTGACACGAATTTCAGCGATCTGGCTATTGGAGGATTCCGAAAAAAAATCAGGAAGATCTAAACTTAAAAATCCTGTGTTCAGATTAATAACCGCAGTGAAAATAATAGCGATCAATAACAATAAACACAGGATTTTAAACTTATTTGACATAAAAAAGTCCGTAAATCTTATTTTAAAAGAGAATTGATTTTCTCATTAAGCTCTTTTTCATTAATCATACCTAAGGTCTCATCGGTCTTATCACCTTTTCTCATGAAAGTAAACGGAATTGCACCGCCGTCCCATTGTTTAAAATTTCTCTTAAAGAAGTTTCCATCCAGAAGCTGTCCATCCAAAAGAACCGTATGATCCTGAATACCACGTTCTGCAGTAAAGCGAGGAACTTCCGAATTCCAAACATCCTTTTGGTCTAAACTTACGAAAGTAATTTTTACAGGTTTTCCGTTCAATTCCTGAATTTTATTCTTAAAGTGTGGAATCTCTTTTACACAAGGACCACACCAGGTAGCAAAGAAATTGGTTACATACAGCGTATCATTTTTCTTACCCAAAAACTCAGAAATTTTCTCTGGCGTAACAATTTTTAAAGCAACCCCAGAAGCTTCAGGTTTAGAAGCTATGGCAGAATCTGCAACTGATGTAGTTTCCTCATTTTTTTGACTTTCTTTTTTGCAGCCTGCCAAAGCAAACAAAACAAGCGTGGATAAAATTATCTTCTTCATAAATTATTTTTTATCTATTTTTGAATTGAAGTATGGAACAACAAATCTATAAAGGGAAACTGATACAGTTTCATTGGCTAAAAATAACGAAAAAGGAAGACCTGACCAAAAATACTTTCGCACTTGAATTTGAAATTCCCAAGAATTTAAGGGAAAATTTTAAGTTTGAAGCCGGTCAGTTTGTAAGTATAAGATTTAAATCTCACGGCAAAGATGTCATTAATGATTACTCGATGACTTCAGCACCTTACGAAGGAAAAATAGCTTTGGGTATAAAGGTAAAATCACCAGACGGAGAGACTTCGCAGCTTTTTAAAAACTACAATATCGGTGATGAACTGCTTATAAGCGAACCTTCCGGAAGATTCACCCTGGCTTCAAAGCCAAGTGAATTCAGGACCATTATAGGCTTTGCGGCAGGAATTGGCATTACCCCTATTTTAAGTCATTTTAAAAATATTCTTCATAACGAGCCCAGAACAAGAATGTTTCTGTTTTTTGGAAATAAAACCAATGAAGATCTTATCTACAGAGATCAGTTGGATAGTCTTGCGAGAACCTTCGGCAAAAGGCTGCAGATATTTTATTTCTTCTCACAGGAAAAAACATCGAACAGCTTTTTCCAAGGGAGGCTAGATGATAAAAAATTAAGCTTGATAGTTAATCAAATTCTACATTTAGATGATACTGATGAGGAATCTACTATCTGGGATGCTGTAGACGAAGTTTTAATATGTGGAAAAGGGGATATGATTAAAACTCTGGCCAACGCATGCTATCATCACGGCATTCCAAAGAAAAATATTCACTTTGAGCTTTTTGAAGAATATAATGACGATATTTATCATGTCGAAAAAAAGTTTCCGCTGATAAAAAATGTTGATGTAGAATTTAAAATGTTAGGAGAGATGCATCATACCAAGCTTCCTGATAACAAAGAAAAGCTGCTTCAGCAATTATTAGCTCAGAAGTTTCCGGTTCCTTATTCCTGTAAATCAGGTATTTGCGGAAGCTGCGAATGTATTTTAGAAGAAGGGGAAGTTGAGCTGCTGGAAAATGAATATTTGACGGAAAAAGAAGAAGAAAAAGGACATATTTTAGCTTGTATGTCGATTGCAAAAAGCAAGAAAATAAAACTTAACTTTGATCTTATTTGAGAATTATAAAAACCATATTTAGCCTGATTTTCATATCAATAGAAATAGGAATTCTGCTGATATGTCTTGCTAATGCCTGGGTTTTTGCACTGACGGACGGCAGGACCTATACAAAAATCTCAAAAATCCCGCCGAGGGAAGTCGCTCTGGTTCTGGGAACTTCTCCAAAAATGAAATCCGGGCTTTCTAACCCTTATTTTACTAAAAGAATGGATGCGGCAGCGCTTCTCTATCATCATGGGAAAATTAAGCACATCATCGTAAGCGGCGAAAAAAGTAAAGGTTATAACGAGCCGGCCGCCATGAAAAATTACTTGATCTATCAGGAAGGTGTCCCTGAGGAAATTATTATTGAAGATCCTAAAGGCTTTAATACCTACAAAAGCATTCTGCGATGCAAACACGTTTATAAGAAAGATAATGTAATTATTGTTTCACAGGGGTTTCATAACCTCCGGGCTTTGCTTTTCGCGAGAAACAACAGTATGAATGCTCTGGGCTTTGATGCACAAGACGTTTCAAGGCCGGAAAGCTACTACAGAAACCAGTTTAGGGAGATACTCGCGAGAACGATTGCTGTAGTATATTTTGGTTTGGGAATTTCGCCGGATTAGAAAGGATAACCAAATGCAATGTTCAGCGTAGGCTTGAATGGTTGGAAATATTTCAGCCTCCATCTGTCGCCTTCAGGTTTGTTCGGATCATAGATTTTATAGGCAAGGTCAAGACGTAATGTAATGTAAGCAACATTCACCCTTAAACCAACGCCGCTACCAATACCCACCTGTTTGAAGAATTTATTAAATTTAAATTCGTCACCATATCCGTCATTATAATTTTTTAAGCTCCAGGTGTTACCAATATCCGTAAAAATCGCTCCTTCATACATGTCATTAAACGGTACTCTTAATTCTACATTGGTAGTAAGCTTCACGTTATCTGTAATATAGGTACGAACCCTTTCATCAACCTGTGAATCTGCAGGCCCAAGGCCTCCAAAAGCCACCCAGGCTCTGATATCATTAGAACCACCATTAAAATAAGATCTGATTACTGGCATACTTTCAGAATTTCCGTAAGGAATTCCAATCCCCACAAACTGGCGAAGGACTAAAGTATTTCTATTAAATTTAAAATATTTCCTTACATCAAAATCAAACTTCACAAACTGAGCATAAGGTATTCCGAAAATGGTTCTTTCCGGAGCTGTTACAATACCCCCGTCATTTCTTTTTTGATTAAAAATACTGAAAATGTTTCCGCCTAATTCCACTTTTCCATTAAAATAAAAAGCATTCGGATAATCTTTTTTACCAATTTCATTATAAACGAAATTATAGATCATTGAAGAAATCAAAACATCCTGAGTCTGCCTGTCTTTATTGACCAAAGTACCAATGAAGGCATTATAGAGACCATCGTACTGCGGGTCTAGATTTTCCTGATAATCTAGGTCATCCACTATCTGTTGGGAAACTTGGTCTCTGGTGAGTTTACCCGCAGTGAAATCAGTTTCAACCGCAGGATGAGACTGAAAATAATTTGCGAAAATTTCATCCAATACCTCCCTGTCATTCACAAAATAGTCATAATAGGCAGATTTATTTTTGGTTAAACTTAGCTGGGTATTAAATAATGTCAGTCGGTGAGATACTTTATCATTTACTGTAGCCAGGTAATTTAAACCGGTATTAAAATTCACCCTTCCCAATCCGATATTATTCTGAACTGAAGCTCCTAAAATAATAGAGGAAGTAGGGCTGTACCTTTTAGGTAGTAATTTATAATAATCAAAAGGCAATAGCAGCTTTGGAAAGTTTAATGACGCCTGCGCAGATAATTCGTAAGCTAATACTCTTTTGCTGATATCTTTAGGGCTTCTGATGGAGCCAAATGTTCCGGCAAGGCTGGTAGAAAGGTTTTCTGCACCTCCAAAAATATTTCTTGTGGTAAGATCAACAGAAGGAGATACCCCCAAATTCAACAGCTGGGAATAATTAATATCCGTTGCTAGCTTTAATTCATATTTAGGAAGCGGTTTCAAAATATACATTACATCAACAATGCTGTCATTAGGTGCTGTATCTCCGCCACTTCTTAAAGAATCTCTTGATTTAAGAATACTAAAGTTATTCATTGACAACAGATTTCTTTTAGTCAAATCAAGTTTTTTTTGATCATAAATCTGTTTTGGGCCTACCGTAATTGCTCTCCAGATTGCGCGGTCTTTATATTGATTATTCGTCTTATGAAATCTGATGCCCCTTAAGCTGTCCTTGATTGTCTTTTTATGAAAGTCGTTCATTTCGTCAACAATAGCAACATCTATATTCCCAATAGTTGCCACTTTATAAGGTGTATCTAGAGAATCCTTATGAACTTCCAGGGTTAAGGGAATCTGTTTTCTGCTTTTAAGAGAATCTGCAATGAAATAAATTTCATCTCCAAGACTGTTAAATTTATAATATCCATAATCTCGCATCAAATCATTAATTCTTGTAACCTCTTTTTCAAGAACAGTCTGATCAAGAATCTGGCCTTGTTTTATGAGCGTTTCATGAATTTTTTGCTGATAAATATTTTTTACCGTTGGGTCTGGTATATTATAATAATATTCTTTTATGTAAGTCGGATCTTTATGGGTAATGAAGTAGGTAACTGCCGCTTTTTTAGCTGCAGAATCAAGATCATGCTTAAATTTTACTTCTGCATCCCAATATCCACGATAAGTCAATCTTTTTTTGATAGATTCAGCACCTTTTTCTGTTTTTGTCTGATCCAGAATTACAGGAGCAGAGCCCCAGCTATGATATAACCTGTCGAAGAAGAGGCTTTTCCCAATGCTGCTTTTCATATTATATTTTACAAAAAGTGAATCCCTTAACTTTTGATCTCTCAATTCATTAGGATATGTCATGTATTCATTAAGCAAAGTATCATATTTGGGATTTGCGGCATTATACAGCCACAAACTTAATGGCATGAAAAGAAATTGTCTTTTATTGGGTTTTTGCTGAACATAGCTTCGCAGCTCACCATCGAAAGTTTCTTTTTTATCTTCAAACTCAAAATTATTTTTTACAAGCAGATATTCGCCGTCGGGAACTTTTTTCGTTGTACTGCATGCATACAATAGACCAACAAATGTTGCAAATGAAATAATTTTATAATATTTTTGAGGAGAATTCTTATAATGCTTACAGCTCATACAATAAAAGTTTTACAGTCTTTAGATAAAAAGAAATTCAGACAAAAATACAATTTGTTTTTGGTTGAAGGTAATAAAATCATTTGTGAACTTTTTAATTCTAACTTTAAAATTAAAGAAATATTCTCTATCGATCCGCAAAAATTAGGCCGGACGAATTTTCCTGTAACCCATATCTCTGAAAATGAGCTAAAAAAAATTAGTTTTCTTCAGCATCCTAAAGATTCTGTTGCGGTCTGTTATCTTGAAGAGGAAAAAAAGTCATGGGATAAGAACATTCAATTGGTTTTGGATGGCATCCAGGATCCGGGAAACCTGGGAACAATTATCAGGCTTGCAGACTGGTTTGGGATTGAACAGATTATCTGCAGTGAAGATACGGTTGATTTTTATAATCCAAAGGTAATTCAGGCTACAATGGGGTCTTTTACGAGGGTAAATATTTTTTATACCAATTTGGTCGACTATCTTTCAAAAACAGAAAATATAAATATCGGAACAGATATGGATGGGGAAAATATCTATCATTTTAAAAAGCCTGATAAAATGAATTTAATTCTGGGCAATGAAGGCAACGGAATGCGTCCGGAAACTGAAAAACTTCTCCAAAAAAACATAATGATACCGAGATTCGGAAAATCACAGTCTACAGAAAGCCTGAACGTTTCTATGGCAGCAGGGATTATTTTGGGACAATTATTTTCTAATGGAAGAGATTAGATTTTAGAAGTTAGTAGTAAATAGTTTAACTAACCTCTAACCTCTAGTCTCGAACTTCTATATAAGCTGTTCCATACTCGAAACACTTTTATTTTTTTGATAATTTTCAAGTTTTTTTCTTACGAATTTTAAAGCGATAGGAGCGAGGTATATTAATGCAGCACCAAGAATTTTTTTCTTCCAATTGGAACTTTTTAAATTCTTTTTTGCATAATTTCCCACAAATGCAGTAACTGCCAATTTCATAAGCGCATCACCTGCACCACCCTTAAAAGCTGAACTGGCAATACCCATAGCAGCATTCTTGCTAATAAAAGCATCTTTGATTTCTGATGTAATCTGCTTAGCTATAATATCTTTCCTGAGAACAACCTTTTCATCACCGTCTTCATCTACTTTTTCCTGCAGATACTGATCTGTCAAACCATTAGTGAATGCACTCAAACTTTCCTTTGTGTTCTTAAACGTAAGAAGGTTTTCCAGATCATTGATTTCGGATTTCAACATTTTTTTCTTTCTTCTCAGTTCCTCCAAGCTTTCATACTTTCTGCCCATAGTCTAATGATTTAAAAATTTAATAACCTGATCTGCTACATAATTTACAATTTTCTTTTTAAAAATAACAATAAAAATCATTATTAAAAGATAAAATGCCGCAATAATAAGGAATCCGTAGGAATAATTATCCAAAGCTTTTCCTATAAGGAAGGCGATCCCAAAATTGAATAGAATAATGAAAAAACCAAAAGCCACAAGCAGTATCACAAAATAAGTGATCATACCTGCAGAAAGCGAAGACTTTTCTGTAGCTTCTATTTTCAGCAGATCAATCCTCTTTGACGCGTATTCTTTAATAGTTTCAATCATTGTTTTTTTTTAAAGTTATAAAAAAAGGAACTTTGTTGTATAAAGTTCCTTTTCATAATTTATCTAAAATAAATTATTTATTATTTTAGATCATTTAGTTCTGACTCTACATTTTTTACTACATCTGCAGTTTTAGAAACAATTTGATCTTTATATTTATCATATCCATCTTTCATAGTATGAGCTACGTTGCTCGCTGTTTCTTTGAAAGTAGAAGAAATATTACTGTATTGGTCTTTTACTTTTTCGGAAACTTCTCCATATTTATTTTTAGCCTGATCTTTAAGATCGTTTGCCTTAGTTTTTATCTTCTTTCTAGTTTCCTTACCTTCTTCAGGAGCATAAAGCATTCCTAAAATTACACCTGCTGCAGCACCTGCAAGAAGTCCTGCCAAAATACCCGCTGTATTGTTTTTTCTAGACATTTTTTGTTTTTTTAATAGTTAAAATAATATTAGTTTTTATGTATTGAAGCCTACAATTAACATACCAAAGAAAGGAATGTCTTATTAAAAAATGTTAAATCTTTCGAATGTGAGATAAAATACTCTCGACGGTTTCCTCTTTGGTAAGATTAGTATTATCGATCACAATAGCATCATTAGCTTGCTTCAAAGGAGCAATTTCCCGCTCACTATCAATCTTATCTCGTTCTATAAGATTATCTTTTACCTGCTTTTCATCAGCCTTAATTCCCAAAGAAAGCAGCTCATTATATCTTCTTTTGGTACGTTCGTCAATACTTGCTGTTAGGAAAAATTTATAGTCAGCATTTGGCAGAACTACTGTCCCAATGTCGCGTCCGTCCATAATAATGCCACCTTTTTCTGCCAAAGAACGTTGAGACTGGAGTAAAAAATCTCTTACTTCCTTCTGTTTTGCAACAAAACTTACATTATCGGAAACTTCATTTGTTCTGATAGCTTTTGATATATCAATATGATTAAGAAAAAGAACCAATTCTCCGTTGTTATTTTTAAATTCAAGCTCAATTTGGTCAAAGGAAGAGAAAAGCTCATTAAAATCAATAGAATCATCATCATTAAGGCAGTTCTGAAGTGCGAACCACGTCACGCCTCTGTAAAGCGCACCCGTATCCAGATGAATAAGCCCAAGCTTTTCAGCAATGACTTTTGATATTGAACTTTTCCCGGTAGACGAGTAGCCGTCGATAGCTATTACAGATTTTTCCATATTGCAAATTTCAAGAAATTTTCTTAAAAATCAAGAAACCTTAAGATATTTCTTAAGGTTTTATTTTATTTTAAAATATTTCAGTTAATTATTTAATATCCTGCATGGCTCGTAAGATCCACAGAAATACCTATCTGATTGACATTGGAAGAGTTGTGATACCTCACATGAGCATAATCAATCCTGAATCTCGAAAGCTTGATCCCGAAACCGGCAGAAAGCCCTGAGAAGTTTCTCTGATCTGCCACCGCTAGCTCATTTCCTCTTTTTACATTATATCCAAGCCTGATATTGAAACTTTTTTCTGGGAACAATTCTGCACCTATAGAGAAATGGTCGGCAATTTTTCTGCCCGCATTTACTTCCTGCCCGTTTACATTATATTGAGAAGAAATATTGAATTCCTGAAGGTCATGTGCCGTAATTGTAACAGCCAGAGGAATTGCTTTTAATATCCTGGTATATCCTAAATCTATCCTGAATGGAAGATTTTCCCTTGTTCCGTTGAAAGATTTAAACTGATACCCGAAATTTCTTAAAATTAATGATGCGGTTTCCTTATTTTTTTTATTATGATAGGTAACTCCGAGATTTCCTGCGACGGCAGAAGAAGTATAGTTATCAATTTTTGAAGTAATGAAGTTTAATCCTCCGCCAATGGTCCAGTCTTCTTCAAACTGATAGGCATATCCGGCTCCGATGGCAACATCTGAAGCTTTAAATGTACCATTTTCAAAACCGCTTTCATCCGTTCTCGGGATGTCTCCATAGCTCATATATCGAGCATTGATCGTAGCCATATGGCCGTTATCAAAGTCTTTTGCATACGCTATGGTTCCGTATTTTGAATCCGCAAGATAGGCTGTTGCATTTACAGAAAGCTGGTTATCAGAATCTTTATTTAGCAAAGAGGGGTTTGCAATAGCAAAGGATACATCACGATCTCTAATGGAAATGGCATCACCTCCCAAAGCCGCCTGTCTTGCAGAAACAGGAAGGTTTAAAAAAGGGAAAACGTTTGTTCCTGTTTGTGCATAAGAAACAATTCCTGATAGAAATAATGAAAAAATGACAATTTTCTTCAATTCAGTTTATTATTAATGCAAAAATAATCCTTTTTCGTACTTTTCAAAATATTTCTCACATTATTTATTGGTAAATATTCAAGTTTTGTGAAAATAGGGGTTTTTATTATGATGGTGTGGGATTTTTAATTATTTTTCTCAGAATTAAATCTTCAAGGTTTCAAAAAACTAGGTTTATTTATTTGCGGAATGTTATAATCAACCTTAAAAACAGCTTACAATGTAACATTTAAAAATTTCAGACAGAATTAAAAATCAACCCTATTAATGATTATATTTGCACAGTCAAAATTTTGACAACATACGAACTAAAAAGTTATTTAAAAATAAAGATGAAATATAAAAGAATCCTTCTAAAACTGAGTGGTGAAGCCTTAATGGGAAACAGACAGTATGGTATTGACAACGAAAGGCTGCAGGAATACGCTGCTGAAATCAAAAAAGTAGTCGACAAAGGCTGTGAGGTTGCCATTGTAATTGGAGGAGGAAATATTTTCCGTGGCGTTGCAGGAGCTGCGAAAGGAATGGACAGGGTACAGGGAGATTATATGGGAATGCTTGCAACAGTGATCAACGGAATGGCTCTGCAGGGCGCTCTGGAAGATGCAGGAATTAAAACAAGACTTCAGTCTGCCATTGAAATGGATAAAGTAGCGGAACCTTTCATCAAAAGAAGAGCAGTAAGACACTTGGAAAAGGGAAGGGTTGTGATCTTTGGAGCAGGTACCGGAAACCCATATTTCACAACGGATACTGCAGCAACATTGAGAGCGATCGAAATCGGGGCAGACGTTATTTTAAAAGGAACAAGAGTAGACGGTATCTACGACAGCGATCCTGAAAAAAATGCAGACGCCGTAAAATATAATTCATTATCTTTCGACGAAGTTTATGCTAAAAACCTGAAAGTAATGGATATGACAGCATTTACTTTGAGCCACGAAAACAAATTGCCGATCATTGTTTTTGATATGAACAAAGATGGTAATCTTGAGAGAATTGTAGATGGCGAAAATGTGGGTACTTTAGTTGACTTATAATAAAAGAGCCAAGTGAAATAAAACATAATAAAGCTTGTAAATTAATAGCTTTTTACTTTTAACCTGTTTTTTAACTTGAACCTTCAATAAATGTGTAACTTTTCAAATTTTAAATATATAATGGAAGAATTAGATCTTATATTAGAATCTGTAAAACAGGACATGGATGCAGCAGTAAAGCATTTGGATCATGCTTTTCAAAGAATCAGAGCCGGGCGTGCTTCTACAACAATGGTTCAGGATGTAATGGTGGAATATTACGGAGCATTGACTCCCATCAACCAGGTTGCAAATGTTTCTATTCCGGATGCCATGACGATTTCTATTCAACCTTGGGATGCTAAAGCCATTAATGATATTGAGAAAGCCATTGTCAATTCAAATTTAGGTTTTGCTCCTTCCAATAACGGAATTAATATTATCCTTAATGTACCGCCATTAACAGAGGAAAGAAGAAGAGATTTAGCAAAACAGGCAAAATCTGAAGCTGAAAATACCAAAATCGTAGTAAGAAATGCGAGACAGGACGGTTTGAAAGAACTTAAAAAACTGGAAGGTGTTTCTGAAGATGTTATTAAAGGGGTAGAAGCAGATATTCAGGTACTTACTGACAAATATGTAAAGCTTTGCGATGAGCATCTTAAAGCCAAAGAAGCTGATATTATGAAAGTCTAATTTTTAGTTCTTTGAGAAAAATAAAAAAGCGGTTTCCATTTAAGAAGCCGCTTTTTATTTTATAATGTTTTTAATCTTTTAAATTTACTGATACCTCTTATGTTCATTATCCTTAACAAATAATTTTGTAACCGGCTTGAAGAATGCTTTATATTTTTCTGCATCAAATAATTGTGAATCCGTAAGGGCTTTATAGGTCATCCAAACCCCGAAAGGGAAAAGGACAATATTAGGAATCCATGCTGCGAGATAAGGATTTATTTTTCCTGACCAGGCCATATTTTCCGTACTTACATTGATTACATAGAAAATAATAAAAATTACAATCGCAATGATCACAGGAAGTCCCATTCCCCCTTTCCTGATAATAGAACCCAAACTCGCTCCAATCAGGAAAAAAATGATACAGGTAAAAGAGTAAGAAACAATTCTCTGCTGATAAATTACTACTTTGCTGTAATATTTTACCCCAGGATTAATCTCGTTATTTTTCGTGTCTAAGGTATTTTTAAGATTACCTAATCTGTTGTAAGCATTAAAAATCATTTCTAATTTTTTATCGCTTTTTACTGTATCCAGTTTCACCAGCTGTTTTGGTTTTACCTTCGCTTTATTCGTAGTGGCATCCATGTAGCTGATCACGGAATTGGTCTGGCTCAGCACATCATTATTAACGTTGGTAAAGAATTTATCATTGTCTTTTTTTGTTTTATCAATGGTGGTATTCAGCTCATTAAAGGTCTGGAAACGGTAATCATCCGTGATTTTTTCTTCCTCAATTGCTTTGTTGATAATTTCACTTACATCAAAATGCGAAACCAGAGTATCAAATTTAATGGCCTGATCCGGCTGTTTTAATCGTACATTGTCGCCTTTACCGGCAAAGTTATCTTCATAAACATAACCGTTATATAAAACCAGTTTCAGATAATTTTTATTAGCAGCCGGAATAAATTTCCCTTTTTCTGCTACAATAGACTGTTGGTTTTCGTAATTACTGGCTTTTCTGTGAACAAAAACTCCGTCAATATTTTCTCCATTTTCTCCCGAAATTTTATCAAACTTGACCATATATCCGGGTATCTGATCGATAAACTGCCCCGGTGTAAAGTTCAAAGCAGGCTTGGTTTGGGCAATATTAAAAAGCATATTTTTTGCCTTTCTCTGAAAATCCGGAATAATATTATTGGAAAAAAAATAGAGCATGACAGACATTATCATTGTCACTCCCAAGAGCGGAAGCATGACCCTTGTCAACGAAATTCCAGCCGCTTTCATGGCTGCAAGCTCATACCGTTCACCAAACTCCCCGAAAGACATGATACTGGCCAGAAGAATGGTGAGCGGCAAAACCATACTGATAACACTTACCCCAAGATAAAAAAGAAGCTTCATAATCTGCCAGTAGCTCAATCCTTTTCCCATAAACTGTCCTAGCTGAACCCAGATAATGTTTACAATAAATATGAAAAACAATACACTGAATATAAAAAAAAATGGCCCAAAAAAGGTTTTTATGATGTATCGGTCTAGTATTTTTAACATTCGTCAAAATTAAACAAAAAGCCCACAAAGTTTTCTTTGCAGCTCTTATATTTTATGAAATTTTTATAATTAAGCAAAAAGGTTAAAATGCAACAGCGCAAATTTGCTTTTAAAATATCCGCGATTTACCTTTTTGCTTATAATTCAGTTATGATATAATTTTTAAACTTATTTTTATCAAAAACAAACATATTTTGATCCAGATCCTGGTTTTCTTTATAATCTTTAATGGCTATCACCGCGACATCTTTATTGCTTCCGTACTGCTCAAGCTTTACCATTTGTTTTCTTTCAGAATCTACAAAAAGATATACATATTGTATCCCGTTTGATTTGATAGGGGTAAGCTTAATGAAATCAGTATTCACTCCGTTTACGAATTTCTTACCATTATAGATAACATTGTAATCATTTCTGTAAGTAGAAAGATAATTAATAGGGGAGAACATGGTACTGCTGGCGTTAGGTTTAGCTACAGTCACTTCCATATCTTCAGTGTTGACATTGTAGATTTTGTTTCCGTCGAAAATCTGTTCTGTTTCCATAATTTTCAACTTGTATTTGTCTCCGGAAGCATAATAAATTCCAGGTTCTGTTTTAGTAACCTGCCCATTTACTCCTCTTCCGAAGGAAAATTTGAAGTAGGTATTCTTTTTTGATTTGTAATTTGCCGTAATATCATCTAATATTTTTTTGGC
Source organism: Chryseobacterium sp. RU37D (assembly GCF_900156075.1). Lineage (GTDB taxonomy): Bacteria > Bacteroidota > Bacteroidia > Flavobacteriales > Weeksellaceae > Chryseobacterium. The sequence goes on from NZ_FTMM01000001.1 coordinate 173,775, forward strand.
TTTTGCGTCAATTTTCTGTGCACTTGCTAGTCCCGCTGCACCTACAACCAATCCGCTCAATATAACTTTAGAAAAAATATTTTTCATTTTATTTAATAATCTTTATTCTTTAGACTTTTTTATTGTTAAAGGTTAAAATTTCAAAGCACTAAACTCCGTTAATAGAAACTTCAATTCTAATGGTTAAAATTCAAAATTTTAACCTCGCAAATCTTCCAAAAACTGTTCCAAAGAATGCAGGTCACTGATCAGGACTTCCCTTGCTTTGGCTCCATTGAAGCCTCCTACAATTCCACTGGCTTCCAATTGATCCATAATTCTTCCGGCCCTGTTATATCCTAATTTTAATTGCCTTTGAAGCATCGATGTAGAACCCTGCTGTGTAGAAACAATGATTCTCGCGGCTTCTTCAAACAAGGTATCCTTTTCATTCGGGTCGAAAGCTCCTACAGTACTCGTAGAATCTTCAGAAACATATTCAGGAAGAAGGAATGCTGATGAATATCCTTTTTGCTCACCAATAAATTCTGCCAGCCTTTCCACTTCGGGGGTGTCTACGAAAGCGCATTGAAGCCTCAAAATTTCATTTCCATTAAAATAAAGCATATCTCCTTTACCAATCAGCTGATCCGCTCCCGGAGAATCCAGAATCGTTCTGGAATCCACACTTGAAATTACTCTGAAAGCCGCTCTTGCAGGGAAGTTAGCTTTGATCATACCCGTAATTACGTTTACAGACGGTCTTTGTGTTGCAACAATCAGGTGAATTCCTACTGCTCTAGCAAGCTGTGCTAATCTGGCAATCGGTAATTCCACTTCTTTTCCGGCTGTCATGATCAAGTCTGCAAACTCATCCACAACCAAAACAATATAGGGTAAGTAACGATGTCCGTTTTCAGGATTTAATTTTCTTTCTGCGAACTTTTTATTGTATTCTTTTAAGTTTTTACAGAAAGCATTTTTCAAGAGATCATACCTTGTATCCATTTCGATACAAAGGGAGTTCAATGTATTGATTACCTTATTCGTATCTGTAATGATAGCTTCTTCGGCATCCGGAAGCTTTGCAAGATAATGTCTTTCAATTTTTGAATATAATGAAAGTTCCACCTTTTTCGGGTCTATCATTACAAATTTCAATTCGCTTGGATGTTTTTTGTAAAGAAGAGAAGTTAAAATTGCGTTAATACCCACAGATTTACCTTGTCCTGTAGCACCTGCCATCAGCAAGTGAGGCATTTTTGATAAATCTGCCATGAAAATTTCATTGGAAATCGTTTTACCGAAAACCACAGGAAGATCCATATCCGTATTCTGGAATTTTTGAGAAGAAATCACCGAACGCATAGATACCATCGTAGGATTTTTTCTAGGAACTTCAATCCCGATTGTCCCTTTCCCAGGCATTGGTGCAATAATCCTTATTCCTAAAGCAGAAAGGTTCAAGGCAATATCATCCTGCAGCTTTTTGATCGCAGCCACGCGGATTCCTGCTTCAGGAACAATTTCGTATAAAGTCACCGTAGGCCCGATTGTCGCTTTAATCTCGGCAATACCTACATTAAAGTTTTTAAGCAGTCCAACTATTTTATTTTTGTTTTCTTCTAATTCTTCTTTATTGATAGAAATTTCTTCGCTTCCGTAATCTTTCAGAAGATCAACGGGAGGCATCTGAAATTGAGCAAGGTCCAGTTTATGATCATATAAACCATGCTTTTCGACCAATTCCTGGGATTTTCTTTCAGAATCATCCAAAATATCTACAATAGGGGCAACTTCCACATTAAACTTAATATTTTCCTGAGCATTAGTATGTACAGATACTGAGGGCTTAATATCAAAAGCCTGTTCCGGGCTTGAAGTAGGAATGGCCGGTTTTGCATTTAAATTTAAATGTACAGATTGTGAAAAATCATTTTTAGGATCTTCTTCGAACGATGTCTGGTTCGGAGTAACAATCGTGTCCAGATTGGTGAAAACCGGAACTTCAGGAAAGCCTTTCGGAATGCTTACATGTTCTGGTTCTGTCATTTTTACAGAAGGTTTTTCTACAAGTTCGGTTACTGTTATTTTTGAAGGAGTTTCCTCTGCTTTTTCAATTTCTTCGATCAGTTCTTCATCAGCTTCAAAATTTTCATCTGAGCTCGGCATCATAGATTTTACTCTTCCGATGGTATTTTCATTAATATCATTCAGCCTTGATTTGATAGAGCTCGGACGAAGGTTAAATTCTAAAATAAAATATAAAACAATACTCGCCACCAGAACCAACCAAAGCCCCACAGAACCAATGATAGCATTGAGAGACTCCATGATCTGATAGCCGTAAACACCGCTCAAAACGCCTTGACCTTTTGTAATGGCTCCAAATAAAATTGGAATCCAGCAAATGAAAAACAAAGAATGACCAACGGTTTTCCATGGTTTAAAAATTTTCTTTTTTAAAATGATAGTCCCGAAAACCAGGAATAAAAAGGCTATGATAAATGAAGCCACCCCAATACTTTCAAAAATAAAAATATTCCCGAGCCAGTCGCCCAGTTTTCCGAAAAGATTAGAAGACTTTATGCTCTTATCCAGCATAGTGCCTGCCTGGCTTTGGTCAGCCTTCCAATTCATTAAGTATGAGGTAAATGAAAGGGTGAGCACTACAGAAAAAAGTATGAAAGTAAGCCCGAAAAATACCCGTGGCTTAGATAAAAATTTGCCTTTCTCAGACGATTCCTGCTGTTTGTTTTGTGTGTTTTTATCCATAATATCAATCTGGCAAATTTAATGTTTTTTCAACATTAAACGAATGCTTTTTTACTTAAAAGAAATGTTAATTTGATTATATCGAATCTTCGATTTCAATAAGCCAAAAACCTCCAAGAATTTAATTAAGGCTTTATATAAAAAAGTTTAAACTTATCATCTGCGTAATCTGCGGGATAAAATAAGATTCAAGTATTTTTTGAACTAGTTCAAATGCCAGGATTTTTCCCATGCCTAATTTTGTCTCATAAAATTTAAACAAAAATGAAAAATTTATTGAAAAGCACATTGGCTTTATGTTTAACCTTAATTTCATTAATAACAATTAACGCACAAAAAAGAAACATGGAAAATACAGCATTATTAATCATCGACGTACAAAATGATTATTTCAAAGGAGGTAATATGACGCTTCCTGGGGCAGAAGAAGCAGGCAAAAAAGCACAACAGGTGTTGGAATATTTTAGAAAAAACAACCTTCCTGTAGTTCATATAAAGCATATCGCTACTAATGAGGGTGCGACTTTCTTTCTTCCGGAAACCAAAGGTGCAGAAATCAATGCTCTTGTAGCTCCTAAGTCCGGAGAAAAAGTAATAGTAAAACATTTCCCTAACAGTTTTAGAGACACAGATTTGTTAGAATATCTTCATTCAAAAGGGATAAAAAACCTTGTTATTACCGGAATGATGACTGACGTTTGTGTAGAATCTACAACGAGAGCCGCATTTGATTTCGGTTTTAGTAACGTAATCATTGGTGATGCTACTGCCACAAGAGAAAGAGACCTAAACGGTAAAGTTGTAAAAGCAGAAGAAGTACAGCGTTCATTTTTAGCTGGTATTTCTGCACTAGGAGGGCTTTACGCTAAGATAGTTAACACAAATGACTTTTTAAAATAACCGATCTTTTTTAAGTTCGTAATAAAGATATCAATATAATTTTGGTATCTTTATTTTTGTTTAAAAACCTATTGATGTACAACTTGCTTTATCAAAATATTTCCCGCCACATCCATCTTTCGGAAGAAGAATTTCAGCTTTTTGCAGAACCTTTTGAACTTAAAAAATCTAAGAAAAAAGAAATTGTTTTGCATGAAGGTGAATATTGCAATTTCGAAGGTTTTGTTTTGAGCGGATGTTTTAAAATTTATTTCTTAAATGAAAACGGGTTTGAGCAGACTTTATATTTTGCCGTTGAAAACTGGTGGATTACAGACTTAGACAGCCTTATCAACAACGTTCCCAGCACATTGAACATTGAAGCAGTGGAAGAAAGTGAAGTTTTAATGATTTCAAAAAAAGAAAAGGAAAATCTATACGAAACCCTGCCACAGACTGAAAAGCTTTTCAGGATTATGAATCAAAAGTCTTCTGTTGCCCTACAAAGGAGAATTTTATCCTTAATGAATAAAACCGCAGACAAAAGATACCTTGAATTTTTAGAAAAATACCCCGGTCTGGAACAACGCCTTACACAGCAGCAAATCGCCTCATACTTGGGAATTTCACATGAATTTTTAAGCAAGATCAGAAAGAAAACAACTTTAGGCAAATAGAAATTTTAACAGTTAATATCAATTTAAAGCTTGTAAAATTTAAATTTTCTTCAATAAAAATATACTTATTAAGAATCTTTCAAAATAACGAATATCACCGTGAAAGTGACAAAAAACAGCTTTTTTTGACGTCTTTGTGGTTTATCATCCTTATTTTTGCATGTCAAGTATATAAATCATGAAGAAGCTCCAGGATATTCTTATCTCGACCAGGACAATGGCTGTATTGTTGCTGGTGTATGCATTTGCAATGGCTTATGCAACTTTCTTAGAAAACGACTACGGAACTCCCACAGCAAAAGCATTAATCTACGAAGCAAAATGGTTTGAACTGATCATGTTTCTGCTGATTCTCAATTTCATAGGAAATATCGGAAGATATAGGCTCTGGAAAAGGGAAAAATGGCCGGTTCTGGTTTTCCACCTTGCATTTATATTGATTTTCATTGGTGGTGCCATTACAAGATACATCAGTTTTGAAGGAACGATGCATATCAGAGAAGGAGAGACCTCAAACGAAATTGTTACCGACAAAAATTTCCTTAAAACTCAAATTGAAGAAAAGGGAGACGTTCTTAATTATCAGGACATTCCTTATTTAATGTCTCCTTTACATAAAGATTTACAGGCAACATATGATTTCCACGGAAAGCAGGTGAAGGTTGTTGCTAAAGAATATGTTCAGAGAAAAAAAGACAGCTTGATTGCCGAGCCAAACGGCACCGAATACCTTCATTTGGTTTCTACAGGAAATACCGGAAGACAGAATATTTTCATCAAACCGGGCGAAACCAAGTCGATCAACGGAACATTGGTTACCTTCAACAGATCCATCGAAGGGGCTGTAGAATTCAAAAATGAAGGCGGAAAATTATTCATTAAAACTCCCGTTGACGCATCATTTATGACAATGGCAACTCAGGCGACGGGAAATACGGTTAAAAATGAATTCCAGCCGTTGGCTTTGAGAAGTTTATACTCAATTAATGAATTGAAATTGGTTGTTCCTGAAGGTCTTAAAAAAGGAAGATTAATGGCAATTGAAGGTGACAGAAAGAAAGATCAGGCTGTTCCTGACATGCTGACTGTTGAAATTCAAGGGCCAAAAACTAAGCAGCTTGTAGACCTTTCGGTTGAAAAAGGAAACCCGAATGCTTACAAACAGGTGACAATGGACGGGCTGAACATCATGATTGGTTTCGGTCCGAAAATTTACAACACACCTTTCTCGCTTAAGTTAGATGATTTCGTAATGGAAACATACCCCGGAAGTTCATCTCCGAGTGCTTATGAAAGCCACATTAAAATCATTGACGAAGGTAAACAGACGCCTTTTAAAATTTATATGAACCACGTTTTGAATCATAAAGGATACCGTTTCTTCCAATCCAGCTTTGATCCGGACAGAATGGGAACTGTTCTTTCCGTAAATCATGATTATTGGGGGACTTTGATCTCTTATATCGGTTATACATTCTTATTCGGAGGGATGTTTTTCATGTTCTTCTGGAAAGGGACTCATTTCTGGAAATTAAATAAAATGCTGAAAGACGTTAATAAAAAAAGAGGGACAGCTGTACTTTTACTGGTTTTAAGTTTAAGCTTAAATGCCCAGAAAATTGAAACGCACGGTACAACAGATGGCAGCAGAGAGCACATCCACGTAGAAGGTGAAACTCATAATCATGCTGCCGAAACAACTCAGACTCAGCAGCCAAAACAGAATTCTCTTGCGGCTCCTTTAGCTAAAATGAAAACTATTTCTGCGGACGAAATTATTGCCAGAAATAAGATTGATAAAGACCATGCGGATAAATTCGGGTATCTCTTGGTGCAGAATTTTGATGGAAGAATTGTTCCGATCAATACCGAAGCTTTAGATGTTTTAAGAAAATTATATAAAAAAGACGAATTCAAAGGAACGGACGGGAAATCTCTGACGGCCAATCAGTGGTTCCTTTCCATCAATACAGATACGCCGAGCTGGACAATGGTTCCGATGATTAAAATCGGGCCAAAAGGTGGTGACGAATTAAAGAATAAAACCAAGGCCAATGATGAAGGTTATACTTCATTAATGAACCTTTTCCCAGCCGACGCCAACGGAAATCTTACCTATATTCTGGAACACGACTATAATACGGCGTTCCGAAAAAAACCTGGAGAACAGACGAATTATGACAAAGAAATCATTGCTGTAAACGAGAGAGTTCAGATCTTCAACGAATTTTTCAGCGGACAGTTTATGAGAATTGTTCCTGTAAAAAATGATGCCAACCATACATGGCATTCGTGGCTTGACCAAAAATTTGAACCGGATATGGAATCCCAACAGATAATGGGGCCTTATTTTGCAGAAGTTTTACAGGCTCAGCAGTCAGGAAACTGGAGCAAGGCTGATGCGGAATTAAAAAAATTATCAGATTATCAGCAAAAATGGGGTAAAGCCGTTGTTCCTGCAAAATCAAAAGTTGATCTTGAGGTTTTCATGAATAAGGTTAATATCAATTTCAAATTATTAATTTTTTATACATTAATAGGAGGATTATTATTGATTTTAGGCTTTGTTGAGTTATTCAGATCAAGTAAAGTTTTAAATAAAATCATTAAAGCCATTATCATTATTGGCATTGTTGGATATATTTTCCATTTCCTAGGACTGGTTGCAAGATGGTATATTTCAGGACATGCCCCTTGGAGTAACGGTTATGAAGCTATTATTTTCATTTCGTGGGTGGGAATTACTGCAGGTTTAATACTATATAGAAATTCTAACGCATTGATTCCTGCTGCAGGATTTATGGTGGCTGTAATCATGATGGGCTTTGCTCATGGAGGTTCAGCGCTTGACCCACAGATTACACCGCTTGTTCCGGTTTTAAAATCTTACTGGCTGATCGTTCATGTGGCAATTATTACTTCGAGTTATGGCTTCTTCGCCTTATCCATGATTATTGCGGTGATTAGTCTGGTATTTTTCATTATTTCAAGCAAAGGAACATATAAATTACATCATGATACCACATTAAAAGAACTTGCGATCGTTTCCGAAATGTCCTTAACAATAGGATTATTTGCACTTACCGTAGGAAACTTCTTAGGAGGGATCTGGGCAAATGAATCGTGGGGAAGATACTGGAGCTGGGATCCAAAAGAAACATGGGCATTTATCTCCATCATGGTCTATGCTTTCGTCCTTCACATGAGACTTGTTCCGGGATTGAGAAGCAGATGGGCATTTCATGTGGCAACGATGTTTGCTTTCTGCTCAATGGTGATGACCTATTTTGGGGTTAATTATTATTTAAGTGGACTTCACTCGTATGCGGCGGGAGATCCGGTTCCGGTTCCGGCTTGGGTGTACATCGGTCTTGCAACGATGCTGACATTATCTTCTGTATCATATTTTAAATTTAAAATGTTAAATAAAAAGTAGATTAAAAAACGTCATAAATAGAATCCCTGAAATTAATTTTTCGGGGATTTTTGTATTTAATAATTAATAACAGCAGTATGATGCAACAGATGCTGAGCGGAGTCGAAGCATTTTAATAAAAACTAAAACCCTTAAAAAACTCAAAACTTATAACTCATAATTCAAAACTTTTCCATATCTTTATGATATCAAAATAATATCAAATTAATAATTCATATCATGGAAAAAATCTTAAGACCAATGTCGGGATACCTTACGTTAGTTATTTGCCTGGGGCTGTTTATAGCTTCTATTTATCTTTTTATTACGGGAGTTGACCAAAATATTGCTTTGGTTGTTGTCGCTTTATTATGCTTCATTCTTTCGTGCTTTTTCTTAAAAGGTTTAATGATCATTCAGCCGAATCACTCAAGAGTTTTAAACTTCTTCGGAAAATATGTGGGAACAGTGAAAGAAAATGGATTATTCTTTATCAATCCTTTATATTCATCCCAAAAAATCAGCTTACGTTCTGAAAATTTACAAGGTCAAACCCTGAAAGTAAATGATAAAATGGGTAACCCCATCGAAATTGCAGTTGTAATTGTCTGGAAAGTAGGAGATACCTACAAAGCGGCGTTTGACGTTGAACGTTACTCAGATTTTGTAAAAATGCAGAGCGAGGCGGCAGTGCGTCATTTGGCGATGAGTTTTCCTTATGATAATTTAGAGGATGACCATGCTCCAATCACTTTAAGAGAGGGCGGGGATAAAATTAACGCGATCTTGGAGCAGGAACTAACAGACAGACTTTCAAAGGCAGGAATTACAATTCAGGAGGCAAGAATTTCACACTTGGCTTATGCTTCAGAAATCGCAGGGGCTATGCTTCAAAGACAGCAGGCAACAGCCATTGTAGCAGCAAGAACAAAAATCGTGGAAGGTGCAGTGGGGATGGTAGATCTAGCCTTAAAAAAGCTTTCAGAAGAAAATATTGTTGAATTGGACGATGAAAGAAAAGCAGCCATGGTAAGCAATTTGATGGTGGTTCTTTGTGGCGAAAAAGCAGCAACCCCAATCCTTAATGCAGGAACTTTGTATAATTAATAATGAAGAATTAAATTATTCTTAAAACTTTGCTGAGTACTAACGCCTTTGCGAAGTAAAAATATACACAATAATTTAAAGAAAACCTTTGCGCTCTTTGCGTTAAACAATTAGAAAAATGAAATCAGATAAAACTCAAAACACTCCCGAAAGCAAAGGTAAAAAATCCTTCGTCATAAGGATTGATGAGTCTACTTACAAGCTTCTGGAAAAATGGGCCAATGATGAATTCCGAAGCGTAAACGGGCAGATTGAGTATTTGCTTCATCAAAATCTGATTAATTCAGGAAGGAAGAAAAAAGAATAAAATTGGGATTAAGTTTTTCTCGCACATTGCACAGATTTTTTTATCCAATTTAAAACGTAAACATCTGCGTAATCTGTTAAATCAACGAGAGAAAAAAACAGCGAATCAACATCAAAAAAAGCAGAGAAAATATCTCTGCTTTTATGTTCCATATTATCAATTAAATTAATCAAATATCGTAGAAAAATAATTAGTAATAACCGTCCAGAAATTCTTTCCCAAAAAATAGATAAGGATAGAGGTAATAATTCCCTTTACTGTAAAAAATATAATCCCACCGATTCCGAACTTCTTCACCAGACTTTTCCATTTGGAGGTTTTCTTTTCATCTCCGGGCTCGTTGATCGTCTTATTATTTTTCATTTCTGAATTTCGAATGATTCTTTACAAAGATAATCATGTTTATAATTAGTCCAAATAAAAAAATATGTTAAAATTAAAATTTTGCAGTTCGTTTAATATTTTTAACTTTAGGGAAAACGAAAAGTAAAATTTTTATGTCTAAAAAAGTAAAGGATTTTGGGATTGAAAAGATTCTCAAAAATCTAGGAATTAAAGATGAAAATAAGGGGACTTCAGTAGGCGGAAAATACTTTGCATCCGGAAAAAGCATAGAAAGCTATTCACCGGTTGACGGTAATTTGATTGCTAAAGTAAAGACTTCCGGCGAATCCGATTACAACAAGGTAATTGAAATTGCTGAAAATGCTTTCAAAGAGTTCAGGCTGATTCCGGCTCCTAAAAGGGGAGAAATTGTAAGGCAATTAGGCCAAAAATTAAGACACTATAAAGATGATTTGGGAAAGCTTGTCTCTTACGAAATGGGAAAGTCTCTACAGGAAGGTCTTGGTGAAGTGCAGGAAATGATCGATATCTGTGACTTTGCTGTTGGGGTTTCAAGACAGCTTCACGGCTACACCATGCACTCAGAAAGACCCGGCCACAGAATGTATGAGCAATATCATCCGCTGGGAATCGTGGGAATCATTACAGCTTTCAACTTTCCTGTAGCAGTTTGGGCCTGGAATACGGCTTTGGCCTGGATCTGCGGAAACGTTACAGTCTGGAAACCTTCAGAAAAAACGCCACTTTGTGCGATTGCTTGTCAAAATATTATGAATGAAGTTTTAAAGGAAAATAATCTTTCTGAGGGAATTTCAAGTGTATTGGTTGCGGATCACGAAATCGGGCAGAAATTAGTAGATGACAAAAGAATTGCGCTGGTTTCTTTCACAGGTTCTACAAGAGTCGGAAGATTGGTTTCTACCAATGTTGCCCAGAGATTCGGGAAATCTATCCTTGAATTGGGAGGAAACAATGCCATCATCATTTCTAAAGATGCGGACATCGATATGTCTATCATCGGAGCGGTTTTCGGGGCAGTTGGAACAGCAGGCCAGAGATGCACTTCAACGAGAAGATTGATCATCCACGAGAGCGTTTATAATGAAGTAAAAAACAGACTGGTAAAGGCTTACGGACAATTGAAAATCGGTAATCCTCTGGATGAGACAAACCATGTAGGGCCGCTTATCGATACGGATGCCGTAAATATGTATCAGGAAGCCATTAAAAAAGGGAAAAAAGAAGGTGCAAAATTCATCGTTGAAGGTGAAGTTTTAAAAGGAAAAGGCTACGAATCCGGATGCTACGTAAAACCTTGTATCGCAGAAGTGAAAAATTCTTATGAAATCGTTCAGCATGAAACTTTTGCTCCCATCTTATATCTTATCAAATACAAAACTTTAGAAGAAGCAATTGCTATTCAAAATGATGTTCCTCAAGGCTTATCTTCAGCTATCATGACCCAGAACCTAAGAGAGGCAGAGTTATTCCTTTCTCATGCAGGTTCAGACTGCGGAATTGCCAACGTTAATATCGGAACTTCAGGAGCGGAGATCGGCGGAGCTTTCGGTGGTGAAAAAGAAACCGGAGGCGGCAGAGAATCCGGATCAGACGTTTGGAAATACTATATGAGACGTCAAACGAATACTATAAATTACACAACCAATCTTCCTTTAGCACAAGGAATTAAGTTTGATCTTTGATCAAAGATCCAGAAATTCTGAAATTGAGAGATTCAGAAATTAGTAGCTTTTTAATAGTAAATAATTTTTTAATCTTTTAAATTTTAATTATTAATCCTCTAAGATTATTATTAATATGGAACAAACAATCGACATACAAACAAATAAAGTTAAAGAAACAGTAGGCAGGCACGTTTTGGCAGACGGTTTTGATTTCGTGATGGATATCGAAAAATCCCACGGCTCATGGCTTTATGATAAATTGACAAACAGAGAATATTTGGATATGTTCTCCATGTTCGCTTCGGCATCTATCGGGTACAATCACCCATATCTGGTTGAAAAATCAGCATGGCTGGGAAAAATGGCCGTTAATAAGCCCACTTTAGCCGATGTTTATTCTGAAGAATATGCACATTTTCTTGAAGTTTTTGAAAGAGTTGTAATTCCTGAAGAGCTACAATACGCTTTCTTTATTGAAGGTGGAACTCTGGGCGTAGAAAATGCACTGAAGGCGTGTTTCGACTGGAAAACTCGCAAAAATTTTGAAAAAGGCCTTAATATTGAAGCAGGGATTTCTATCCATTTTAGACAGGCATTTCACGGAAGAAGCGGCTATACTTTAAGCTTAACAAACACTGCTGATCCTAGAAAGTATCAATATTTTCCAATGTTTAATTGGCCAAGAATTTTAAATCCTAAATTAACTTTTCCAATCACAGAAAAAAATTTGGAAGAGACTATTAAAAATGAGAAATTAGCTTTACTTCATATTGAAGAGGCTATTCTGATGCATCCTGATAAAGTAGCTTGTATTATCATCGAACCTATTCAGGCCGAAGGTGGTGATAACCATTTCAGAGATGAGTTTTTATCCGGCTTAAGGAAAATTTGTGATGAAAACGAAATCTTATTGATCTTTGATGAAGTTCAAACTGGTATCGGAATTACAGGTAAAATGTGGGCGTTCCAACATTTCACTGCAAAACCGGACATTATTTCTTTTGGTAAAAAAACGCAAGTTTGTGGGGTTTTAGCCAATAAAGAAAAATTCGATGAAGTCCCGGATAACGTGTTCAGAGAAAGCTCAAGAATCAATTCTACTTTTGGGGGTAACTTTATAGACATGCTTCGTTTCCAACTGGTAATGGAAGTGATTGAAAAAGAAAACCTTGTAGAAAATGCCAGAGTTGTCGGTGATTACTTACTGGAAGGCTTAAAAAAATTAACAGAAAAATATCCTGAAAAATTATCGAACGCAAGAGGAAGAGGCTTGATGTGTGCCATCGATATGTCGACTCACGAACAAAGAAACCAGCTGAAAGACGAGCTTTGGAATGATGGAATGATCATTCTGGCATGCGGTGACAAATCGCTTCGGTTCAGACCTCATTTGAACGTTACAAAAGAAGAAATACAACTTGCTTTAGACAAAATTGAAAATAACATTAATAAAATTTAAATTCAAAAATTTGTAATTTTCAAAAAAACTTTATATATTTAAATACTCAAACGGGATAGAGTATGGAAAGAAGTACAAGAGTATCAGTTTTTGAAAGTGATAAACCTTCAGAAATACAATTAATCAAATCAAAATTGGAAGACGCACAAATCACCAACAGTGTTGAAAACAATTACATTACATTTACAACAACGCCAACTGCAACATCGTTAAAAGTAATGGTAGATTTGAAAGACGAGAAGAGAGCCTTTGAAATAATTGATGCTTATCTTCAACAATATGAAAATCAATAAAAACAATTTCATAATTTTAAATTTTACTACTTCTAACCGAAAATTAATTAATATTAATTTTCGGTTTTTTTAATTAATATTTTTCAGAATATGGATTCAGAATTTAAACTAAGAAAAGCTGCAATCGAAGACAGAGAAATTATCTGGAATATTTTACAACAAGCCATTGAAAGAAGAAAGCTCGACGGAAGCACACAATGGCAGCAGGGCTATCCAAACCCGGAAACCGTAGAAAGTGATATTGCAAAAGGTTTCGGATATGTAATGACAGTAGATGAAAAAATTGCGGTTTATACAGCTTTGATTCTGAATGACGAGCCGGCATATAGCACCATCGAAGGTGAATGGCTGAGCAACGGAGAATTTGTTGTTGTTCATAGAGTAGCTGTTGACGAAAAATTTGCAGGGCAGGGAATGGTGAAGAAATTATTTGACTATATTGAAGAATTCACAAAATCACACGGAATTCTAAGCATTAAGATTGATACCAATTATGATAATATCGCCATGTTGAAAATCCTTGAAAGCAAAGGCTATTCTTATTGTGGAGAAGTTTTTCTGGCCGGCGGAATGCGAAAGGCTTTTGAGAAGATTATAATTTAACCAAAAAGTTAAATCAACTTTCATTGAATTTTTAAAACGATAGGAATTCATAAACTCTATCGAGTTTGTTCGTTTAGTTCAGAACTAAGTTATACTTTTGCTTCAAATTTATATACCATGCATAAGAGTATAGAAATTGATGAAAAAATTTTCCAGGATGCCGTAAAGTTTTATGGCATCATTTTCAACTTACCCCCATTGGCTTCAAAAATATATGCTTACCTGCTTTTTGATTATAAAAAAGTAGGGATTACTTTTGACGAGTTTGTGGATGTACTTTCTGCAAGTAAAAGTTCCGTATCTACCAGCATCTTGCTTTTACTTAACGCAGAACTTATCGTTGATCACAATAAAATGGATGAGCGGAAAAGATTTTTTTTCATCAATGAAGAATATAAAAAGATAAGATTTGAAAAAATAGTTCAAAAGATGAAAGACGAATTAAAACTACTGGATGATTTAGATCAATTTAAAAAAAATCGTGATGATGGACACAATGAACGAATGGAAGCATATAAACTTCTTTTAAACAAAAACATTAAAAATATTCAGGAATCTCTTAATAAACTATAAAATGAATAATAAGCTAGTTATACTTTCTATTGCAGCGCTTTCTTTGGTGGCCTGCAAAAAAGAAACTCCCAAACAAGATGGTCCAAAACCATATCCTGTGGTAAATGTGGAGATGAAAAATATAGTAGGCTATCAGACTTTTCCTGCTACCATTCAGGGGAGAATAAATAACGATGTTCGTGCTAAAATACAGGGATATATCACTCAGGTTTTGGTGGATGAGGGACAGTATGTTACAAAAGGGCAACCTCTTTTCCGTTTGGAAACCAATATATTAAATGAAAATGCTGCAGCCTCCAAAGCGGGAATTGGTGCGGCAGAATCGAATATTGCGGCAGCTCAGGCGGCGGTAAATGCTGCCAATGTGGAAGTTAATAAACTGAAACCATTGGTTCAGAAAAACATTATCAGCAATGTGCAATTACAGACGGCGCAGGCTAACTTAGCACAGGCTCAGGCTCAGCTGAAGCAGGCTCAGGCGGCTAAAAGCCAGGCGGTGGCTAATTACAAAGGGATAGAAGCTAATATTGAATTTTCTATCATTCGCGCACCAATTTCAGGCGTTATCGGAAAACTTCCATTAAAAGTGGGAAGTTTGGTTGGCCCAACTGACCAGACTCCATTAACAACAATTTCTGATACTTCCCAGATCTACGCCTATTTTTCAATGAACGAAAAAGAATATTTCAACTTCCTTGAAAAATCTCCAGGTGCTTCTTTACCTGAAAAAATTAAAAATCTTCCGATGGTAGAATTGCAATTGGCAAATGGAAGTATTTACGGAGAAAAAGGTAAAATTGAAGCCATTACAGGGCAGATTGATGCCACAACAGGTACCATCCAGTTCAGAGTTGGCTTCTCAAATCCTCAAAAATTATTGAGCAACGGAAACAGCGGTACCATCAGACTTCCAAAAACTTATGATAATGTACTGGTCGTACCTGAAAGTGCTACTTATGAGCAACAAGGAATTGTTTACGTCTATAAAGTTGATAAAGCAGACACGGCAAGAAACGTTGTCATTAATGTGATCGACAGAATCGACAATTTAGCTTTGGTAAACTCGGGAATAAATAAGGGCGAAAAAATCATTGCAGCAGGAATCGGAGGTTTAAAGCCAGGAACTGCCGTGAAGCCAAAACCTATCAAAATGGATAGTCTTGTTCAATCTATAAAACCGAAATTCTAAAATGATTAAAAACTTTATAAACAGACCGGTTTTATCCACGGTAATCTCAATCTTGATTGTGATTCTCGGGGTATTGGGATTGATCTCGCTGCCGGTTACACAATATCCCGACATTGCACCTCCTACAGTAAGCGTTTCCACAAACTATACCGGAGCCAACGCGGAAACTGTGATGAAGAGTGTGGTGGTTCCTTTGGAAGAGCAAATTAACGGGGTGGAAGGAATGGATTACATCACTTCATCTGCCGGAAATGATGGTTCTGCACAGATTCAGGTATTCTTTAAACAGGGAATCGATCCTGATATTGCAGCGGTAAACGTACAAAACCGTGTGGCCAGAGCAACACCTTTGCTGCCTGCAGAAGTTACACGTTCCGGGGTGGTAACACAAAAACAGCAGACAAGTGCCTTGATGTATATGTCTTTCTATTCCGAAAATAAAGATTTAGATGATGTATATCTTCAGAACTTCCTGAATATTAACGTTATTCCAAATTTAAAAAGAATTAATGGAGTAGGAGATGCCAACGTTTTCGGGGGTAAAAATTATTCCATGAGAATCTGGCTTGATCCTGCAAAAATGGCCGCTTACGGAGTAACTCCAACTGATGTTACCAATGCCATCAACGAACAGAGTAGAGAAGCAGCAGCCGGTTCTATCGGACAAAACAGCGGTAGTTCTTTTGATTATATCATTAAATATGTTGGTAAGTTTAACGATAAAGCCCAGTATGATAATATTATAATTAAATCCCTAAGAGACGGTCAAAACCTGATGCTAAAAGACGTTGCCAAAGTAGAGCTGGCAGGTCAGTCATATACAGGAATCGGAGAAAACGGAAATAATCCGGCGATCAGTATGGGTATTTTCCAGACACCGGGTTCAAACGCTCAGGAAATTATTAAAAATATTAAAACTTATCTAAAATCTGCAGAAGGCAGTTTTCCGCAGGGAATTAAATATACCTTCAACTTTGATACTAACGAATTCCTTGAAGCATCGATTGAAAAGGTTGTTCATACCCTGATCGAAGCATTTATTCTGGTATTTATCGTAGTATATATTTTCCTTCAGGACTTCAGGTCTACTTTGATTCCGGCCATTGCGGTTCCGGTTTCTATTATAGGTGCTTTCTTCTTCCTGAATTTATTTGGATATTCATTAAACTTATTAACACTCTTCGCTTTGGTATTAGCGATAGGTATTGTCGTGGATGATGCGATTGTCGTCGTTGAGGCCGTTCATGCCAAGATGGAGCATGGTATTGCTGATGCTAAAAAAGCAACGGTAGAAGCAATGGATGAAATTACAGGAGCTATTATTTCAATTACTTTGGTAATGGCGTCGGTATTTATTCCGGTAACATTTATCACAGGTCCTACCGGGGTTTTCTATCAACAGTTCGGGATTACATTGATTGTGGCAATCATTATTTCTGCAATTAACGCATTAACATTGAGTCCGGTTTTATGTTCTTTATTCTTAAAACCTCACGATGCTCATCATTCAGAATATAAAAATTTGAATATCCTTCAGAAGTTTTTTTATAAGTTTAATATTGCTTTCAAAACAACAACCGAACGTTATGGAAGAGGTTTTGTATTTTTATTAAGACATAAATGGATCACTTTGATAATCTTCGCCATCACTGGCGGAATCCTTTACTGGGCAAGTACTTCCATGAAAAAAGGTTTTGTACCGACGGAAGACAGGGGAATTATCTTTACAGACGTTCAGCTTCCTCCGGGCGCATCTATGGAAAGAACGTATAATGCTCTGAAAACCCTTCAGGCAAACGCTTTAAAAGTTCCTGGAGTACAAAACGTAACAATTTCTACAGGGAGAGGTTTCTTATCCGGAAACGGTAGTAATAACGGTTTGGCTTTCATTAAGTTAAAACCATTTGATGAAAGAAAAAAAGATGGACAAACGTCTGAGGATATTACAAAAAAACTATTCGGGATTTCAGGGAAAGTTCCTGATGCTAAAGTAGTATTCTTCCAGCCACCAAGTGTTCCTGGTTTTGGTAACAGTGCAGGTTTTGAAATGGTTCTTTTAGATAAAGCCGGAAGTGAATATGCAGAACTAGATGCCAAAACCAATGAGTTTATCGGAAAACTGATGGAAAGACCTGAAATTGAATTTGCGCAAACATCATTCAATACAAAATATCCTCAGTATGAAATGCAGATTAATGTTCCGTTAGCAAAACAATTAGGAGTTTCTGTAAGTGATATCCTGGCAACAATGCAAGGATATATCGGAGGAATCTACACCGCCGACTTTACGAAATACGGAAAGCAGTTCAGGGTAATGGTTCAGGCGCTTCCGGAAAACAGACAAAATATTGATAATCTTAATGATTTGTATGTAAGAACAGGTTCAGGTGTAATGTCACCAATTTCACAATTTGTTACATTGAACAAAGCATATGGACCTCAATCTGTGAGCCGCTACAACCTGTTTACCTCAGTAAAAATTACAGGATCTAATTCTGCAGGATTCAGTTCAGGGGATGCTATTGCAGCAGTTCAGCAGGTGGCAAGCGAAACGTTAAGTCAAAACTATGATGTAGAGTTTACAGGATTATCAAGAGAAGAATTGAATTCAGGATCTCAGACGATTTTAATATTTGCCTTAAGTTTAATTTTCGTCTATTTCATCCTTTCTGCTCAATATGAGAGCTATATTCTTCCACTAATTGTAGTAATTTCTCTTCCTCTCGGGGTTATGGGAGCTTATTTCGGACAGAAAATCATGGGCTTGGAAAACAACATTTATTTCCAGATTGCCCTGATTATGTTAGTAGGATTATTAGCTAAAAACGCCATCTTGATTGTTGAATTTGCTGTTCAGAGAAGGCATCACGGAGAAACCATCGTAATGTCTGCTATCAACGCCGCAAAAGCGAGGTTAAGACCGATTCTGATGACCTCATTTGCCTTTATCTTCGGTTTATTACCATTGGTTTTAGCCAGCGGAATCGGGGCTGTAGGTAACAGGTCTATCGCAACTGGTGCGGCAATAGGATTATTAATAGGTACCATTTTAGGATTATTTGTAATCCCTGTTTTATATGTCATTTTTGAATTTTTACAGGAAAAAATTAAGCCTATTAAAAAGAAAGAAATCAATTTAGCAGAATAAATTAATTAGAGAAGTTAGAGGATAGATATTAGAATTTAGTTTTAAATCTAACTTCTAACCTCTAGTTTCTAACTTCTAATTTTAAATAATGAAGAGTATTTTAAACACCATAAAAGGAATAACATTCTCAGTCACAATTCTTGCCACAGTATCATCCTGCATGGCAAGGAAAGAATACCAGAGACCGAATAATGTTGTGGACGAAAAGCTGTACCGTACAGATATGCTTCCTGCCGACAGTACGAATATAGCGAACGTTTCATGGAAAGAAATTTTTACAGATTCGATACTTCAGGGGCATATCTCAAAAGCCCTTGAAAACAATCTGGATATTAGAATTGCTTTACAGAGCATCACTTCGGCAGAAGCTTATTTAAAGCAAAGTAAAGCCGCTTACGAGCCTACCGTGACTGTAGGCCCCGGCTACACTTTCCAGACTCAGTCTCTGAATACACAAACCGGACAGCTTTTCGGACAAAGAAGATATATCAATCAGCTTGACATTACCGCAAATATTGGCTGGGAAGCTGATATTTGGGGTAAGTTAAAAGCACAGGAAAAAGCTCAGCTTGCTACTTATTTAGGAACTGTTGCAGCTCATAAAGCAGTAAAAAGTGACCTGGTAGCTTCTATTGCTTCGGCCTATTATCAATTGCTTACCTTCGACGAGCAGAAGAAAATTATTACGGAAACCATTAAAGTTCGTGAGGAAAATTTAGAAACCACAAAAGCTTTAAAAGTTGCAGGAACATTAACCGAGGTGGCTGTTCAACAAAGTGAAGCTTTAGTTTTTAATGCAAAATCTTTATTGATCAATATTGATACTCAGATTCAGCTATTGGAAAACACAATGAGCCTGCTGATGGGAGAGCCTTCTCATACAATTGAAAGATCAACTCTGGATGCACAGAATGTTCCTATTAATCTAAAATTAGGCTACCCGGCACAGCTTTTGGCCAACAGACCTGATGTAATGCGTGCAGAATATAATTTAATGAACGCTTTTGAACTGACAAACTCTGCAAAAGCACAGTTTTATCCTACTTTAAGAATTACCGGAAGTGGAGGTATTCAATCACTTGATATTGACCACTTATTCAGTGTTAATTCTTTATTTGCCAATGTAGTGGGAGGTTTGGCTCAGCCTATCTTAAACAGAAGATCTATCAAAACAAATTATGAAGTAAGCCTTGCCAATCAGGAAACTGCTTATCTGAATTTCAGGAAAACAGTTCTTACAGCAGGAAAAGAGGTTTCTGATGCGATAAGGGTATTTTCTGTTCAGGATTCTTATATTGACCTTAAGCAAAAAGAATTAAATTCATACAAAAAGTCCGTAGATTATTCACAGGAATTAGTGAATTATGGTATGGCAAACTACCTTGAAGTTCTAAATGCCAGCGTAAATTCTTTAAATGCAGAATTGAATATTGCCAACGCTCAATATAGTAAAATGAAAGCTGCAGTAGAGCTTTATCAGGCTCTCGGCGGAGGCTGGAAATAATTTCGACTATAAAATTTATAAAGGCGCATGTTATTTTTTTAGCATGCGTTTTTTGATATGTTTTGTTTATTTTTATATTAAGAAATTTAGTCAGAAATAATTTTTAGGGTTAAGAATTAATAAATTAATTTTAATATAATGCTGGTCTTAATTTTAATTTAATAGTCTGATTTTTATTGTTTTAAAATAAGATTGGTATATTAATTTTACATTGTTGTTATTTACATTAAAACTAAAAATTCAAAGAAGTTTGTAATTAATTATCAAACTTATTAAAGAAAATTTAACAAAATGTTTGTACATGTAGTTTAAATACTTACTTTTGTACGGCTTTGGGGAATTAGCTCATCTGGCTAGAGCGTTAGACTGGCAGTCTAAAGGTGACGGGTTCGATCCCCGTATTCTCCACATATTATTTGGATAAAATTAGTATTAATTATGAAGAAACTTTTTTTACTTTTATTAACTGCTTTTTTATTCATCGGTTGCAGCAAAGATGATGATACTATTTATGATTTCATCGGAACCTGGGCTGGAACTTATGAAGGAACCGAAAAAGGCGACTGGAACATCGTAGTGGCAACCGACGGAAAAGTGACCGGAACAATGCATTCTGATCAGACCAGTGAGAATTACTACATTTCAGGGTTTCTTACTGATTCCGGAGAAATTACAGCCACCATCGGGTCACCTGCAGATGGAGAATTCAGAGGAAATTTGAACAGAGAAGATAAAAAAGCTTCCGGAAACTGGGTAAATTCTGTACCGACACCAGATAGATCAGGAACCTGGAAAGGTGAAAAAACTTCTAAATAATAAAAACTTACAATATAAAAGAGCCGTCCGATGGGATGGCTCTTTTGTTTTTAGCATTTAAATTTTATATTTGTAGTATAATTGATTCAAAGCGGATGAGTATGACAGTTTTATTTCAGGGTAATTTCAGAACAAAGCAGTTAATAGGCTTACTTATCGTTTCTTCCTTTGCAGTATCATGCGGAAGCTCAAAAAATGTAACAGCTAAAAAAAATACAACTAACACTGTTGCAAAAAATGAAAATCTCCGGAAACTGGATTCAAAATTTGACGGAAAAGTTTCAAAATCAATCGACGATATCCTAAAAGATGCAGAAAAGTATCTCGGAACACCCTATAAATTTGCTGGCAATTCTTCTGCCGGATTCGACTGCTCCGGCTTTACTTCAAAAGTTTTTGAGGAAAATGATTTTAAATTACCAAGAAGATCTGCAGATCAGGCCGAAGCCGGGCAAAAAATTGATATAAAAGACGTAAAACCCGGAGATCTTTTATTCTTCGCAACAGCCGGAGGAACAAGGGTTTCTCATGTAGGGATCGTCCATGATATCGGAAGTGACGGCGAAGTGAAATTTATCCACGCATCCACCACAAAAGGAGTAATCATTTCTTCATTAAACGAAAAATACTGGAATAAAGCTTACCTGCACGCACAAAGGGTTTTGTAAACTAAAAATTAATCTTAACTTAAGCCTAAAACTTTTGTATCTTCGCGAATAAATTTAAACTAGAAACATGTCGTTACAACAAACAATTGAAAACATTTGGGATAATAGAGATCTTTTGCAGAACGAAGACAGCCAAAAGGCGATAAGAGAAGTTGTTTCTTTATTGGATGCCGGGGAGCTTCGTGTGGCGGAACCTATGGAAAATGGTTGGCAGGTGAATGAATGGGTGAAAAAAGCTGTAGTAATGTATTTTCCAATTCAGAAAATGGAAACTATTGAAGTAGGACCATTTGAATTTCATGATAAAATTCCTTTAAAGAGAAATTATGCCGAAAAAGGAGTGAGAGTTGTACCGCATGCCATCGCGAGGGAAGGTGCTTTTGTGGCTTCCGGAGTGATTATGATGCCGTCTTATGTAAACATCGGAGCTTATGTAGATTCAGGAACGATGGTGGATACCTGGGCTACAGTGGGAAGCTGCGCACAGATCGGTAAAAATGTCCATCTGAGTGGCGGTGTAGGAATCGGTGGTGTTTTGGAACCCCTTCAGGCAGCTCCTGTGATTATTGAAGATGATTGCTTTATCGGATCAAGATGTATCGTGGTAGAAGGCATTCACGTAGAAAAAGAAGCTGTTTTAGGAGCAAATGTCGTGCTTACGGCATCCACAAAAATCATTGATGTTACAGGCTCTGAACCTATTGAAATTAAAGGTAGAGTTCCTGCCCGTTCGGTAGTGATCCCGGGAAGCTATACAAAACAATACCCTGCCGGGGAATATCAGGTTCCGTGTGCTCTTATTATTGGTAAAAGAAAAGAATCTACCGATAAAAAGACCTCTTTAAATGATGCATTGAGAGATAATAATGTTGCTGTTTAAGATTAAAATTTTAAACTAAAACCTCACAATCTTGAAAGATAAATTTCTTAAAATACTTTTAAACCCTAAATATATATTTGGGGTTTATCTTATTATATCGGTTGTTACAGCGATTTCCAAATATTTAAGAGGAGATTATGCAATTAATAATTATCTGATTTTCAAGAGTGTATTTTTTAATACCATTAATCAGAAAAATTTATTTATTCATTATCCCGATCTTTTTTTTGATCTCAATCATTACGGTGTGTTTTTTAGCGCACTGATTGCCCCTTTTGCTATAATGCCCGACTGGCTGGGAATTTCTCTTTGGAATTTAGCCAATACTTTTATTTTCGTTTACGGAATTTACAAGCTTCCGTTTTCAGATTCAAAAAAATCAATTTTTGGATTACTTTGCCTTCAGGAGTATATTACGGCAGCTCTAAGCCTGCAATTCAATGTAGCGCTTACAGGGCTTTTGCTGCTATCTGCCGTTTACATTTATGAAAGAAAAGAAGTAAAATCTGTTACCGCAATTTTAGTAGGAGTTTTTGTAAAAATCTACGGAATTGTAGGACTTACACAATTCTTCTTTATTAAAAATAAAACAAAATTTATTCTTTCGGGAATAATAATTGCTGTATTATTTTTTGTGCTTCCGATGGCATATTCCAGTCCGAAATTTGTGATCCAGTGTTATTTTGACTGGTTCAATTCTATTGTTGAAAAAAACAATGAAAACCAGGTGTTGGGAAATATGCAGGATATTTCTTTAATGGGTTTTTTCAGAAGGATTTTAGGGGATGCTTCCATTTCTAATCTGGTATTTTTAGCATTTGGATTACCGCTTTTTGTCTTACCTTATATCAGAATTAAGCAATATCAATATTATGCATTCCAACTGATGATTCTGGCTTCTACTTTACTGTTTTTGGTATTGTTCAGCTCAAGCTCAGAATCCCCAACGTATATCATTGCTGTTGTAGGTGTTATGATTTGGTTTTTCCTTCAAAAAGAAAGAACACCGTTCATTATCGGACTGTTGGTTTTCGTAATAATTTTCACCTGTTTTTCCACATCAGATTTATTTCCAAAATTCATTAAAGAGAATTATATCAAAAAATATTCTTTAAAAGCCGTACCTTGCATTGTAATATGGTTGAGAATAACATATGAACTTTTAACTAAAAATTTCGAAAAAGATTACAGCCTGAATTAATAATATGAAAAAAATTTCAATTGTAATTCCCGCCTATAACGAAGAAGGAAACGTTACCATGATTCATCAGAAGATCAAAGAAGTTTTTGATGGATTAAACAATTATGATTTTGAAATTATATTCGTAAATGATGGAAGCAGAGACAATACGCAGCAAAAATTAGAAGAACTTTGCCAACAATATGAAGAAGTAAAATTCATTGAGTTTTCAAGAAATTTCGGGCATCAGCCTGCCGTAAAAGCCGGAATGGACAATGCTCACGGAAATGCTGTCATTTCAATGGACGGCGATCTTCAGCATCCGCCGGAACTGATCCCCGAAATGATCAAAAAATGGGAAGAAGGCTATGATATTGTCTTTACGGTAAGAACTTATCCTAAGGAAATTTCTTTATTCAAAAGGAAAACTTCAGATTTTTTCTACAGACTTTTATCAAATTTATCTGATGTTGATTTAACGAAAGGTGGAGGATCTGATTTTAGATTAATGGATGCCAATGCAGTTGAAGTGATGAGAAAATTCAACGAAGATGATCTGTTTCTGAGAGGCTTGACAAGCTGGATGGGCTTTAAACAAACCGGAATTGAATTTACAGCCAATGAAAGACTATCAGGGCAGAGCAGCTACAATCTTAAAAAAATGATCACATTTGCCTTTACAGGGATCACAGCTTTCAGTGTGAAGCCACTTTATATTGCAGCTTATCTGGGTTTCCTGTTTTCTGCACTTTCCGTGGTGGGATATGTCGGATATGTGATCTATTCATTCGTTGTGGAAACAGAAATTTCCGGTTGGGCATCTTTGATTATGACAATTGTTTTCTTTGGCGGATTACAATTAATCATTTTAGGAATAATGGGGATATATTTAGGAAAAATATTTAAACAAGTGAAAGAAAGACCTAATTATATCATAAAAAATAAAAATTTTAAATAATGGTTTTATTAAGTTTTGATATTGAAGAATTTGATATGCCATTAGAATATAAAGGTGAAAT
This sequence comes from Chryseobacterium sp. RU37D, assembly GCF_900156075.1. Taxonomy (GTDB): domain Bacteria; phylum Bacteroidota; class Bacteroidia; order Flavobacteriales; family Weeksellaceae; genus Chryseobacterium. Next base: position 198,276 of record NZ_FTMM01000001.1, read on the forward strand.
TCCTTTTGACAGGCAGATTTTAATTTCGCAGACCGGATTGATAAGAATTTTAGATATTCTTAAAAAACATAATGTAAAAGCTACATTTTTTTCAACCGTGGTTTTTGCAGAAAACAGCAAAAATTTAATTGAAAGACTTTTAAGCGAAGGCCATGAACTGGCTTCTCACACTTGGTTTCATTCAGATTTTAAAGAAGAGCATCTGAAAGAATCCAAAGATAAATTAGAAGAATTATTTTCTACAAAAATTACGGGCTTAAGAATGCCTAGAATGATGCCTGTAAGTAAAAATGCAGTTGAAAATGCGGGTTACTCTTATAATTCATCCATCAATCCTACATTTCTTCCGGGAAGATACAACAATTTGAAAGTTTCGAGAACCTATTTTTGGGAGGAAAGTGTTATTCAGATTCCTGCGTCGGTTTCTCCTAACTTCAGAATTCCTCTGTTTTGGCTGAGCTTTCATAATTTTCCACTATTTTTTTATAAAAAGCTGGCTTCTGATACGCTCAAAAAAGATAATTATCTGAATATTTATTTTCACCCTTGGGAATTTGCAAAAATTAAGGATGAAGCTTTTAAATTACCCGGTTTTACCGTAAAAAATTCAGGGAAAGAAATGGTTGAGCGTTTCGATGAATTTATTTCCTGGTTGAAAAGTAAAAATTATACATTCGGGACATTTCAGGAATTTCAAAAACGAATTGAATCATGAAAATAGCATATGACGCTAAACGATTTTTCCACAATACTTCTGGTTTGGGCAATTATTCCAGAGATCTTGTGCGAATTCTGGCGAAATATTTTCCCGAAAACGAATATATTTTATTAAATAAAAATAAATCGGAAAGAGGAGAGGATATTCTGAAAAAAAAAAATGTAAGTTTTGTACAAACATCTAAAGGAAACATGTCCCGCCAATTCAGAATGGGAAAAGATGCGCAGAAGCAAGATGCCGATATTTTTCATGGTTTGTCTGGTGAATTACCTTTAAAATGGGGTCAAAAGCCAATCAAAAAAATTGTTACTATTCATGATCTGATTTTTGTGCGCTATCCGCAATATTACTCTTTTTTTGATCGTAAAATTCATTTCTGGAAATTCAAAAAAGCTGCAAATTCAGCAGATAAAATTATTGCCATTTCTGAACAGACAAAGCGAGATATAGTACAGTTTTTAAAAGTTCCTGAAAGCAGAATAGAGGTTATTTATCAGGGCTGTCATCATGCTTTTAAAGAAAATCAGCCGGAAGATTTTATTCAAAAAACAAAGCAGAAATTCAGTCTTCCTGAAAAATACATTTTAAATGTAGGAACTATCGAAGACCGTAAAAATATTTTGAATGTAATTAAAGCTTTAAAAGATACAAAAATCCCTTTAGTAGTGATCGGAAAAAAAACAAAGTATTTCAAAAAAGTGAAGAATTTCATTCATAAGAATAGCATGGAAAAGCAGGTTCATTTTATGGAAGGAGTTTCTATGGATGAACTGGCTGTCATTTATAAATTAGCCGATATTTTTATTTATCCAAGCTTCTTTGAAGGTTTTGGAATCCCTGTAATAGAAGCACTTTTCTCAAAAACAGTAGTTATCACGAGCAATACAAGCTGCCTTCCTGAAGCTGGAGGGCCAGATTCTGTATACATCGATCCAGAAAACTATTTGGATATTCAGTCAAAAATAAAATTTTTATGGAATAATGAATCGGAAAGAAAACGTCGTGCTGATAAAGGTTTAGAATTTGTTCAAAAATTTAATGACGAACCCATTGCTAATGAACTGATGAATCTTTACAGAAAAGTTATTTCATAAATTATAGGTAATTTTCCAACACCCTGTTTATTCACAAAATTTCTTACCAAATGAATTTTAATTGAAAAGAAAAAAGCCCTGTATAACAGGTTTTTTTTCATATTTTATCTATTGGCAACCGCAAAATGCTGCAGCGCTCCAATGGCTGCTTTACCAACGTTAAAAACGTACATTACGTCTGTATTTGCGAAGGTATCATCTTTTGTATGAGAAAGATCGCTTCTAAGATATTCAAAAAAACCTGTAATTACTTCACCTTTCTCTTCGAAAGAAATGTAGTCTGTATCTTCGGCTGGGTCAATATCCGTTTTAAGCGGTGAATAAAGTGTTGTACACTTGATCAGTTCCTGGGTAACTGCCCTCGAAGCCTCGTTATTTGCGGAAATTCCGCCCCGATCTTCGTCACAGAAAACGGTATCGTTATTTTCACCTTTAATCCCTCCGACTTGGTCAAGGTTGAAGACCAATTTTATGTCCAGTTGTTTTATATCGTCCTTATAAACAATATTTTTTACATAATGCCTGCTTCCAACAAGACCTTGTTCTTCTCCAGAAAAATGGATAAATTTAATCGAATATTCCGCGGGTACATCTTTTAAAATCCTTGCTGTTTCCAAAATGATGGATGTTCCGCTACCATTATCGTTTACACCTGGCCCGTTAATGCTGTCGAAGTGTCCGCAGATAATAATATATTTATTGGGAAAAACGGTTCCCTTTTTCGTAATGATAAGATTTTTTGATTTAAATTTTCCGATAGAAAAAGGATCTTCTTCCATCTGATCTTCAGAATATCCGAAAGATAAATATTTATCTTTTATCCAGTTCAGGGCATTATCATTTTCTTCAGAGCCTGTTGTTTTAATTCCGAGCTTTTCAAATTCTTTTAAATTTGATTCAATATCTTCTTTTCTTAGTTTGTTTACCCTATCCTGATAGGCCTTAATAAAGGTCTGGGCATTAGCACTTAAAACAGATAAGGAAAAGAGTAGGATGGTAGTGATTTTTTTCATTTTGGTGGTTATAGTTTATTTGAATTCTTCAAATGTAGATATAAAAAATCCTAAGTAAATACTTAGGATTTTATTATTTTATTTTTATCATTATTTTTCAATAATTATTTTTCTTATCGCCTTTTTGTTATTCGCTTTTATCGTGCATAAATAAGTTCCGTTAGTAATTCCGGAAACATTGATTTTTTTTCCGTTTTCTTTATTTAAAATCAACCTACCGCTCAAATCTGTAATTTCCAGATTGAAATTTTTAATATCATTAGGAAGTTCTACGTTCAAAATATCTTTTGCCGGATTCGGATATATTTTCACTGATTCCAAGGAATTGGCCACGGCATCATGAGTTCCCAAAACAGTAGTTGCCACTGCAAAGTGTTGCAATGCTCCTACTGCTGCTTTTCCTACATTAAATACATAAGTAGGGTCTACATTGGCAAAAGTATCATTTATCGTATGTTCGTTATGGCTTCTGATATTTTCGTAAAATCCGGTTATAATATCACCATTTTGCTCGAAAGGAATATAATCTGATGAATAAGCATTTGACATCACAGTCCCGAGCGGTGAGTAAAGGGTTGTACAATTTGCCAGTTGTTGTGTGAAAGCCAGCGACTGCGCATCATTTGAAGTAAGCCCTGACTGATCACTCTCACATTTGATTGCATTATTATTATTTCCTATTTTTCCGCCTACCTGATCCAGATTGAAAACAAGCCTTATATCCAACTGGCGTACATTGTTCTGAAAAACGATATTATCCGCATAATGGCCGCTTCCCTCGAGGCCTTGTTCTTCCCCTGAAAAATGGATAAACTTGATAGAATATTGTGTTGGAATATCCTTCAAAATTCTTGCAGCTTCCAGAATGATGGATGTTCCGCTTCCGTTGTCGCTTACGCCCGGCCCTGTTACAGTATCATAATGGCCGCAGATAATAACATAGGTGTTGGGATAAGTAGTTCCCTGTTTTGTTATAATTAAATTTTTGGAGCTTATATTTCCTCCAAAAGTAAAAGGATCTTCCGAAATCTGGCCTGCAGTATATCCGTACGACTGATATTTTGTCTTAAGCCAATTCAGAGCAGTAGTATTGGCAGCAGAACCGGTAGTTTTCACTCCCATACTTTCAAATTCCTGAAGCATGGTGGTGATATTGGTCTGAGAAACCTGATCCGCCCTGTTTTTATAAGCCTGAATAAAACTTTGCGCCTGAAAGCTATAAGTCGTTAAAGAAATAAATAAAAGAGTAGTTAATTTTTTCACTTTTAAAGAAAATTTTATAAAATCAATAAATAATAGACAAATGTATATAATAAAAAAATCCTGAGCAAAAAACTCAGGATTTATATTGATAACAAAAATTCTACATTATTATTTTACTTGATCTACAACAGCTTTGAAAGCCTCAGGGTAATTCATTGCTAAATCTGCTAAAACTTTTCTGTTTAGTTCGATGTTGTTCTTTTTAAGAGCTCCCATAAACTGAGAGTAAGACATTCCGTGCTCTCTGGTACCCGCATTGATACGAGTGATCCAAAGTGCTCTGAAGTTTCTTTTCTTCTCTTTTCTACCACGGTAAGCATATTGCATTGCTTTTTCTACCGCGTTTTTAGCAACAGTCCAAACGTTCTTTCTTCTTCCGAAATAACCTTTAGCTTGCTTAAAAATTTTCTTTCTGCGAGCTCTGGAAGCTACGGCATTTACTGATCTTGGCATAATTTAAATTGTTTTTTTGAAAAGGGCGGTAAATTCTTTCATTACTCTTAGCTGCTCCATTTCAGGGTTAAAATTTTGAATTTGTTTTGAATTCTTATAAACCGAATATAGATTTATAAAAACTACTTAATTGCTAATTGACGCAATACGCTTTTCTCGTCCACAGCAGCAACGTAAGAAGTCGTAGTAAGATTTCTCTTCTGCTTCGTTTCTTTTTTAGTTAAGATGTGGCTTTTGAAAGCATTTTTTCTTTTGATCTTACCAGAACCAGTAAGAGCAAAACGTTTCTTAGCACCTGATTTCGTTTTTAATTTTGGCATTGTTTTGCTTTTTATTGTTTTGTTATCAATATCTGTATTGGCTACTCCTGAAACATTCAGGAATAATAATCTGCAAAATTAAGGAAAAATTTCGAGATAATGAATTTTTATTTGAAGCCGTTTCCTGCTTTTCACTGTATCTTTTTGGTTGCGGACTCCTGAACTACGTTCGTAAACCTCCAGTTTATACTCCGCCCGCAACCAAAAAGGATGCCGTTGCAATCAGGCTAGGATGGTAGGATAGGTGGTTTCGAGTCCCTCAGCCACTAGAGAAACCCTGGTCTTTCAATATAAATTCTATTTCTGATAAATCACTTTTATCACACAGTAAAGTCCAGGAAATTTAATAACTCAGATGGTGGCTGAGGGACTCGAAACCACACAACTTGCAAATCTTTAATAAAAACAGCAACCAAAATACTTTGATTGCTGCTTTATTTATATAGAAGTTGTTTAAACTTTTAATTTTTTGATTAATCTTAAAGAAAATGCTAAAAAATGCAGATTCTTCCAAGTAATATCCAACGTTTCAAATCTTATCAGCAAAGCCTTAAAGCCGTCTAACCAAGCATTTGCCTGCTCTATTTTAAATCTGTTTTCGTACA
>NZ_FTMM01000062.1 GCF_900156075.1 Chryseobacterium sp. RU37D
TTAGTTCAGGTAATGCTGGTGCTCCGGGGCAAGTGTTGACATCCCAAGGACCAAATGCGTCTCCTGCTTGGAATACTCTTGAAAATCAAGGGTATGTTAAAGGCGTTTTTTACTCTAATGATAATTCTAATAACTATTATACAGGAACATTAAACGGAGCAGGTTATACTACGATCAATTATAATAATATTTCAAAGATAGATAATTCAGTAATAGCATATAGTAATGGTACTTTTACCGCAAAGAAGAATGGCTTTTATACTATCCATTCATCTATTGCTATGCAATTTAATGGCCAAATAGCGAAAGGCGCGGCGGTGCTTGCAATTATGAGTAATAATAATTTAATGTCTGCTACACATAGTGTTCACGAAGGACAATTTACAATGACTACTTACGGGGTGAGTGTGTCATCTTCGGCATATCTTACGGCGGGTCAAACATTTTATGTAACACATGTTGATCACTTGAATCATAATGTTATAGGTAGAAACATTACCATTATATATACTCAATAAAATCTTAAGAAATAGACCAGTATTGAAGTATCAAAATACTGGATTTAAACTAAAGAGCAATCAATATTAAACTATAGAAGAAACTTCTTCTATAGTTTTTTGTTTTATAGGATTATTTTACATTCTCTGCCGATGCATTTGATTTAGTTTACATAAAATAACCTGAGTTCGGGTTAAGGGTTTCAAGTAAACATTAATAAATCAATTGCTTAAATTGGTTATTATTATTTCTTAGTTCATTTTATTAATTTTCAGCATAGAAAATCGGTGTGAATAAAAATATTGAATCCGTTTTTACAAAATTTTTAGGGAATAAAAAGCTAAAATACTAACATCGTAATTATATTGATCTCATTATCAGTAATTTGAAAAACACTTTCATTCTGTTTCTTATCCCGAACGAAGGTTAAAATAATAAGATCAAATGTGGCCTTTCTTTCAGTCGGGAAATAAAAGAATAAATATCAAAGAGGTTAGATCAAAAATCGTGTAGTATTTTTTGTATACAGATGTAATAAGTATGATACTATTGCAATAAAAGTTCTACATTTTTCCGATTTAATAGTTTTTACTTTTGCCCCGCGTTATTTTTGGAATAAAATAAGAATATATCATCTGTGAAATATTTTAATAATGTGAATGAAGATAAGTGATTTTATACCATTACAATATAGACTTTGAGCTAATCAGAATATATATAAATAACAGCAAGCATACTTAAATTATTTAAATCAAGATAATTTTCAAATATAATTAAACACTTTTAAGAATGAAAAACTATTATGTAATAGCCTTTTTGGCTATTAACTCTATTGTTTATTCCCAAGTTGGAATAAATACCACCA
>NZ_FTMM01000003.1 GCF_900156075.1 Chryseobacterium sp. RU37D
TCTTGCCAGTTCCGAAATATTAGATCGCTCATAGCTCAATTGGACTGCTTGTTTTTTAAAAGCTGGATCATAGATTTTTCGCCCTTGTTTCATACATTAAAATTAAGGTTTTATGCTTAACTCTAACTGGAAGCTAAATTAGTATATCCAAATTAGGAGAATTAGAAATACTCAATGATACAAATAATATCGGTAAAATTAAGTATATTGATAAATTAAAAGTAACAAAAGTTAATATCGGTAGCGAAGCATGGATTAAAAAAGAAACTTCATATTCACTTAATTTTCTTAATAATAATGGAAATTGGTCAACAATAAAATCAATTATTTCTGGTAAAGATTCTGTGGCTGTATTTAAAAACATTCCGCTAAAAAAAATTTACTTACTTAAAAATAATTCTTCAAGTAAAAAAACAGAACGCCCATTTATGATAAAAAATTCAACCATTGTCTGGTTTTAATAAAAATCAGATCTTTGTTCAACTAAAAATTCCGTTTAAAGAATTTGAAAATTAAAATTGAAAATTTTTCACTACATTGTAATGACCAAATTGACAATTTTATGAATGAAACGATGATTCAATTTTTCCACTGGTATTCGGAAGGAGATGGAAAATTATGGAAGAAGGCAGAAAAAAACGCACAATATTTAGAAGAATTAGGAATCACTTCAGTATGGTTTCCTCCTGCTTATAAAGGTGCAAACGGCGGGCATTCTATCGGTTATGATGCCTACGACCTTTTTGACCTCGGCGAGTTTGATCAGAAAGGCACCATTCCCACAAAATACGGAACCAAAGAAGATTATATTCGAGCAATAAAATCTTTAAAGGAACATCATATCCAGGTCATTGTCGATATTGTTTTAGGCCATAAAGGCGGTGGCGATGAGCTGGAAACCTTTAAAGCTTTCAAAGTAGACGAAGACAATAGAGAAAAAATTATTTCAGACGAGATAGAAATTCAATCGTATACAAAATTCACATTTCCCGGCCGGGGAAAACAATATTCTGATTTTGAATGGAATTTTACTTGTTTCAGCGGAGTAGATTATGCAGAAGGTATGGATTCTCACATTTTTAAAATAAAAAATGAATACGGAACCGATTGGGAAGAAATGATTGATGACGAAAAGGGAAACTATGATTACCTTATGTACAATGACATTGAGCACCGTAATTCTTTTGTGCGTGAAGAGTTGAACAAATGGGCAAAATGGTATTTTGATGAAACAGATTTTGACGGCGTAAGGCTTGATGCTCTCAAGCACATCTCTTTTGATTTTTATAAAGAATGGCTTACTTTATTAAGATCCAATTCCGGGAAAAATATATTTGCGGTCGGCGAATACTGGGCTCCGGGATATTTGAATCTTCTTCAAAAATACATTGAAGTTACGGAAGGCTGCATGAGCTTATTTGACAGTTCATTGCAAAATAACTTCCACAACGCCTCCAAAGAAGGAGACTCTTATGATTTACGAAGAATCTTTGATGGAAGCCTCACTCAGGCTGATCCGCTTCATTCGGTAAGCCTGGTCGATAATCATGATACTCAACCACTTCAGGATCTGGAAGCGCCTGTTGAAAAGTGGTTTAAACCATTGGCTTATGCAATAATTTTATTAAGAAAAGACGGCTATCCTTGTATTTTTTACCCTGATTTATATGGCGCTCATTATATCGACAAAGACCGTGAAGGTAATGATCAAGAGATATTTTTAGATAAGGTGGACGGTATTGAAGAACTTCTGAAAGCCCGGAAATATCACGCTTACGGCGAGCAGAGAGATTATTTTGAAGATACCAACTGTTTGGGATGGGTTCGTGAAGGTGATGAGGAGCATTCTGGATGTGCGGTAGTTTTAAGTAATAAAGACGCTTATGAAAAGCCGATGGAAATGGGTGAAAAATATATCGGAAAAACTTTCTACGACCTTCTTGGTAGATTTAAATATAAAGTAACGATTGACGAAAACGGATGGGGGAATTTTCCTGTTCCGGCGGGGAATGTCAGTGTTTGGGTTGCTGAGTAGTTTTTGGTTGGAAGATTGGGGTTGGAAACTGGAAGCTTGATGCGCAAAGATTTCCACAACGTTTGTCATTCCGCAGGAACCTATGTTAGTATTATTTTATCTCTATTACTATGTCTGGATTCCTACCGGAATGAGAAATACTATGTATATTTCTTTTATTAAATTTTTAAACTAAACTTTCCGGAGTTCTAATATTTCCGGCCTTTCCGAATCATCGGAAATCCTTCCGGTTCTGGCAAACTCTGCCCAAAGTGCACGTAATTTCCGCCCGTTTTCCTGGATATAGTTCCACGGAACATCTTTCAATAATCCTGAATTTTTCCATGCTTCCTCATTTTCAAAAATCAAGGGAAGATCAATGCAGTGTGAGTCTCCGATGTAATTATTTTTCAGAGTTGATTTAATTTTAAACTGATAAATATTTCCACCTCCCTCTTTATAATTCTGAGCAAAGATATTTGCGGGTTTTCCGTAAATGGATTCTGTAGTTTTCTGAACTATTTTATTAAGAATTTTTTCAGGTAAATACGTATATAAACCTTTTTCGGCAGTTTTTATATAGAAAGCGGTTTCGTCATTATTTATCCCAATCAGGACATCATATTTTTTAGCATTTTCTTTCCATTTTGGGAGACTTTCTTCCTCTTTGCATAAAGGTGGAAAACCATATTGAGTACAAAATGGCATTGAGGTTTTTAAACCATATTTTCTAAAAGAAGGTAAAAAATTTAGATAATCTTCCACCATTTTCAGGACATCGGTTTCATCTTTTAAAAATTTTGTTTTCCTGAGAAATTCCAGTGACATTTTTTGTCTTTTGAGACGAAAACCAAGCGGTGCACTATGAATGATTGCTCTCCTAAATAAATTCCCTACACCTTCCGAAATCATCAAATGAGCAATAGCATCTCCTCCGGAAGATTGTCCGAATAGCGTAATATTTTCCGGGTTCCCTCCAAACCCCTGAATATTTTTTTTAATCCATTTTAAAGATTCTATTATATCAAACAGTCCTAAATTGGCGGGCCTTTCTTCATCACCTCCAAGAAATCCAAAAAGGCCGAGACGATAAGAAATGGAAACAACGATAATGTTTTGTTCTTTGACCCAAAGTGCAGGATCGGAAGTTGGTAAATCACCACAGCCAATTTCATACGAGCCACCATGAATCCACACTACGACAGGTAATTTCTCATTTTCATTGAAATCTTCTGGCCTCGTGATGGTCAAAAACTGAGGTGATTCGTCCGGCAGAAAATGTTCAACATCAGTTTTCCCGATCAGTCTTTCCAAAAGCGGGCTGATATGCTGTGGACAAACCGGGATTTTATCCAAAATTTCGTGTAAGCCTGCAGCTTCTAAAGGCTTTTTATATCTTTCCGAGCGGGCATAGCGAATGCTCTTAGCTTTAATAACTCCCTTTTCTTTTAATGCCAAAATTTCCCCAGAAGGGGTATGAAATGTATGAGTTCCTATATTTTGCTGTGTGGTCATAGAAAAAACAAAATTTATTTTTCATATTAAATTTATGAATTTTTTTATTTGCTGATTATACACTTATGACACTATTTTTTTCAACCACAAAAGTCACAAAAAGATTAACACTTTAGTTATTTAAGTTTATTATAACCATAAATAAGAACACATAAGTTCTCTTTAAGTCTGTTTCAAAGTTTGTCATCTCCGTAGGGATCTAAGCATAATATTAGAAAATAGTAAGTAAAGATTCGTGCCTGGATTCTTTCAGAATAACAAGCTGAGTGGATATTTTTCAATATTTTAAAAAATTAATTTAAAGTTTTATATTCACTCGGAGAAACGCCCACCTTACTTTTGAATAATCTTGTAAAATGCTGCGGATACTTGAATCCAAGATCATAAGAAATCTCACTGATTGATTTTAACGGATTAAAAATCTGGTCTTTTGCTACATTGATCAATTTATTATGAATATATTCTTGTGCTGAAATTCCAAGCTCTTTTTTAATTAAGTCACCAAAATAGTTCGCCGAAAGATTTAGTTTTTCTGCAAAATAATTTACCATCGGAAAGCCTATACTTTTAGGTTTGTCAGACTGTAAATATTCATCCAAAAGATTTTCAAACCTGCCGATCAAGCCTTGATTGATATGATCCCTTGTAATAAATTGGCGGTCATAAAAACGCATACAGTAATTCAAAAACAATTCGATATTATTGATAATTAATGATTTACTGTGTTTGTCTATAGATTGTTCAAGTTCAAGTTTGATATTCTTAAAACATTCCAGCACGATTTCCCTTTCTTTTTCGGAAAGGTGAAGCGCTTCGTGAACATCATAAGAAAAGAAGTTATAATCCCTGATATTTTTACCGAGATTCGTTCCTTTGATAAGGTCCGGATGAAAAATTAAGGCAAAACCAGCAGGCTGAATATAAGTATTTGCATTATCAATCCCGTAAGTCTGCCCCGGAGCAATAAAAACCAATGTCCCTTCCTGGTAATCGTAGCTGTGCTTGCCATATTGCATATCCCCACATATCACATCTTTCAGGAAAACAGTATAAAAACCGAACCGCCTTATATGCTGGCAAATAGGATTAGACCTGGAAAAATCAATAACACTCACTAAAGGATGCAGCGTTTCGTGATTCATCATTTTATTATATTCCGAAACGCTATTGTAAATCTCAACTTCCTGATTTCCCATAAAATATATTTTATTCCTATTCAAATGTACCACTTTCTGCATTGATGTTTGCTCTGTCAGTAAAATTGGTAAATCTTTCTGTAATTTATATAAGTATTGTTAATTTTAAACTATCGACTTTTGTAATCGAGAAAGCAAAATATTAATTTAATTAAAACTTAAAAAAACAAATGAGCACATTCACAGTAAAAGCTTATGGAGCAGAATCTAAAACTGCTGATTTAAAAGAGCTAAATATTGTAAGAAGAGAAGTAACTCCAAAAGACGTGGAAATAGAAATCCTATATTGCGGAGTATGCCATTCTGACCTTCACACCGCGAGAAATGACTGGGGTGGGTCATTATATCCAGTATCCGGGACATGAGATCGTGGGAAGAATTACAAATGTGGGAAGCAAAGTTTCTAAATTTAAAGTTGGAGATCTAGCTGCAGTAGGCTGCCTTGTAGACTCCTGCGGGGAATGTGAAAGCTGTAAGCATGATCTTGAACAATACTGTCAAAACGGATTCACAGGAACCTACAACGGTCAGGATAAACATCTGGGAGGCCATACTTTTGGGGGATATTCTCAGAAAGTGGTAGTTGATGAGCACTTTGTATTGAGTGTTCCTGAAAATCTTGATCTGGCAGCAGTTGCACCGCTTCTTTGTGCGGGAATTACAACCTGGTCTCCATTAAGACATTGGAATGTAGGCCCTGATTCTAAAGTAGCAGTTGTAGGTTTGGGAGGTTTGGGACATATGGCCATCAAATTAGCAAAAGGTTTGGGAGCAGATGTCACATTATTTTCTAGAACTCCGGAAAAAACGGAAGATGCTAAAAAATTGGGAGCAGATCATGTGGTGATTTCAACAGATCAAGCACAAATGGATGCAGTAAAAGGCAAATTTGATGTAATTATTGATACCGTTCCATACGAGCATGATATTAATCCTTATATGCAGACTGTTGCATTAGACGGAACGCTTGTTTTGGTAGGATTTGTGGGTGAATTCGAAAATGAATCCCCAAGTACAAGACCAATGATTTTTCAACGCCGTTCAGTAGCCGGTTCATTGATCGGAGGAATCGCTGAAACTCAGGAGCTGCTGGATTTCTGCGGTGAACATAATATTGTCTCTGATATTGAATTAATCAAAATGCAAAACATTAACCAGGCCTACGAAAGAATGCTCAAAAGCGATGTAAAATACCGTTTTGTAATTGATATGCAGTCTTTGTAACGTCGTATATTTTTTAACTATAGCTCTCCTCTGGGAGGGCTTTTTCCATTTAGGGTTTAGGAAATTACGCTTTTATATTGTCATAGTAATTTTATTTATTTTTCTTCATATGCTTGAGGGCCCATTCTGCCATAGCATTTATGACCGGGATTAAGCCTTTCCCTGCGTCACTCAGTTCATATGTTACGTAAGGGGGAACAACCGGTTTTGCTGTTCTTATAATCAAGCAGTCGTTTTCCAATTGTTTGAGATGTTGAATCAACATCTTTTCTGTCACTGCCGGAATGGCACGTTTCAATTCGCTGTATCTTTTATCACCATTTGAAAGATGGTATAAAATAATGGGTTTCCAGAACCCTCCGATTTTTTCCATAACATACGTTACCGGACATGAATCCAGCGCATATTTCTTATTCTGCTGGATAGTTGAGCTTTCTTTAATTGCTGTCATAATACATACTTTAGGGTAAGTACTTGTATAAAAGTAAGTACAAATATAACTTTGCTGCAAGAAATAAAAAAATATTTATTATGAAAATTATCATTACAGGATCATTAGGAAATGTAGCAAAACCTTTGGCTCAGCAATTAATTACAGAAGGACACGATATCACCGTTATCAGCAGTAACGATTCTAAAAGAAATGAGATTGAAGCTTTAGGTGCAAAAGCAGCTATTGGTTCTATCACTGACCTAAATTTTTTACTTAAAACTTTTGCAGGTGCAGATTCTGCATTTCTGATGACCCCTCCCAATATGGGCGCTGCAAACATTGTAGAAAATACTACGAATGCCGGAAAAAATTATGCTAAGGCCATCAGAGAGACCGGAGTTAAAAGAATCGTAATGCTCAGTAGCATCGGTGTGGAATCCCCAATTGAAAACGGCCCGATTAAAGGTCTCCATCCTATTGAAAAATTCTACCGAGAGCTGGAAAATACTTCTGTAACTTTTTTAAGAGCCGGATATTTTTATTACAATTTCTTTAATGATATTCCTTTAATTAAAAATGCAGGAATTATAGGCGCAAATTATCCTGCCAGTGCAAAAATACCCATGGTTCACCCAAAAGATATTGCAAGTGCTGCCGCTGAAGAGCTAGTAAAAATATCCGAAGGCAAAAACATAAGATATATTGTAGGGGATTTACGTCCAGCCTCTGACTTTGCAAAAGTTTTTGGAAAAGCTATCGGAAAGCCGGAGCTTCCTTGGATTGAATTTATAGATGAAGAATCTTTAAACGGAATGCTTCAGGCGGGTGTACCAGAGGAAATGGCCGGATTGTATACAGAAATGGGACGTGGCATCAGGACAGGGATCGTTCAGAAAGATTTTATTAATCATGGCTCTGCTATTTCAGGAAAGATTAAATTGGAAGAGTTTGCGCGAGAGTTTGCGGACAGGTTTAATGTTTAATTTTTCTCTGAAATTAATTTGAATTATATTAAAAAGTTTCGGCGAGCCAAAGGCTCGCCGAAACTTTTTACTAATTTGAGATTACCTTTATTAACCCCGGGTAGGTAATTTATTTTCTTAAAATTCCTTTCAAAACTTTTAATTTTCCATCGATGGGCTGATCTATTTTTAGGCCAAGAATTTCAGCAACCAAAGGGTAGACATTGATATTTTCAAATTCGTTAATATTCAGATTATTTTTGAATTCAGGCCCCCAAGCGAAGAAAGTAGCTTTCATTTCCGGAACAAGTCTCGGATTGTAGCCATGTTTTCCCGCAGATGTTGTTTTTCCTTTCGGTAAAAATACTTTTGGAGCTTTTGGAACCAATAAGATTTGTCCGATTCTGTTGTATTGATCATCTTTAGTTCCAAAATGAAGATATTTAGGAAATCTTTTGTCCATATAAACATCATAATCATCGGTTTTATTGGATTTTAATGTCTTGTAAACATTTTTAACTTCATTTTTATCTTTAACGTGGACTCTTAACAAAGTCTGGGAATTATAAATATCAAATTTATCTTTATCTAAAAGCATTGCAGGGATTTCCAGGGGATTTCCTCCATCAACTTTTATCATCCCGTGATCCGAAACAAAAATAAAATTGACGTTTTTTAGTCCCAAATCATTCACTTTCCGAACCAATTCTCCAATTGCTTTATCAACCAAATGTACTGCCTCTTCAGTTTCCTTGGTATCCGGCCCGAAATGATGTCCGGTGCCATCAACTTCCGGAAAATACAGTGAAATAAAATGCGGCCTTCTATCCATCGGAAGCTTCAGCCAACCAACCACCTTTTCTACTTTTTCAGTGGGCGTGAATTTTTCGTGGTAAGGATAATAATAGGATGGTCTTTTACCTCCTGCATTGCTCGCAGAACCTATCCACATCAGTGAAGCTGAAACCATTCCCTGCTTTTCTGCCAACCCCCAAAGCGGAACGCCACCGTACCAGCTTCCGTCTTCCGCATTCTTTTTATCGCTCATCGCATAACCTTGTTTTCTTGTGTAGTCGTAGAAATAGTTATCAATCAAACCATGATGAGAAGGATATAAACCTGTAACTAATGTCCAG
Source organism: Chryseobacterium sp. RU37D (assembly GCF_900156075.1). GTDB lineage: Bacteria > Bacteroidota > Bacteroidia > Flavobacteriales > Weeksellaceae > Chryseobacterium. Next base: position 8,481 of record NZ_FTMM01000003.1, read on the forward strand.
TGATTAGGGAAAGTAATGCTCGGATAGCTGGGAATCATTGCTTCTGAACATATCCCCTGACTTGAAAACTTCAAAAGGTTTTCGGCATTATATTTTTTAGCATAATCATAACGGAAACCATCTGCAGAAATCATGATTACATAAGGCTTCGACTGAGCCTCAGCACTATTATATCTATTGGAAATAACCACCTGAGCTGTGTCAGTTTCTCCTTTCTGGGCAAAAAATAATGTTGAAAGAATAAGTAGTAAAAATTGTAATCCATGCTTCATTGTAAAATTTTCTGTAAAGTTAGCCTGAGTATTTCTGACAAAAAAGCTTTCGGGATTAAAAAAGCATTAAATGTTTGTTAGTCTTAATAATACGTCAAGTTCTGTCGTTATGCCGGTTTATCTTTGCTTCAGAAAAAATAATTCATCCCGGGATGAAAAAAAATATAAAATTTCTTTGATGTCAAATAAAAAATTTATTTCTTTGCAAAAATTAACAAAAAACACATATGAATAAAAATCTTCTCTCTTAAGCGCATAGTTTCTTAGCGCATATTTCAAATCAACATTTAACACACAAAAAAATACAAAAAATGAAAAAACTCTACATGGGTGCATTTGCCTTATGTACTCTCCTCTCATATGGGCAGGAAGTTCTCTGGCAAAAAGATATCCCCTCCTCTACGCAGGATTTTCTTTCGCAAGTTACCACAACCATTGACGGCCAGTACCTTATTACGGGAAGCCCTATCCAAAGCATTAAACAAAAAGAACGAGTTGGGAAAGGCACTTCTCAATTTAAAATCATAACAATCTATCCGTTTAAGGCAGGGGAAAAACAATTAGAAATGTATTTAAAAGAATTACAACATCCTACAACTATTGAAAAGTATCCTCAATTTAAAGGTGTGGAATGGAAAAAGATTTTAGAAACTTATTAATAATTATGGATAGTAAAGAGTTTAAAGTAATATTTGGTGAAATTGCAAAATCCTATGGTTTTATTAAAGCTTTTAGTGGTTGGTATAAAAAAAATGCTGAAAGTATAGCAATTTTAGAACTTCAAAAATCAAATTTTGGAGATTATTATCAATTAAATATAAAAGTTTTTGTACAAAAAGTATTTAATAGAACTTATGAACCAAATAAGGATTTAATTAAATCCTCTTTAGGTCATGTAAATTCTAGCGAAACAAAACCTTATAGCAGGATTCTTAATTTTGATGATCATATGGAAGATAATATTCGGATTGAATTGGTCAATGAACTCTTTAACAATCATATTGTTCCATTTATCAACAAAACCTCATCAATATCAGGCATTCTCAATTTAGAGGAAGCTGGAGAAATTTTTCTACTTCCTGCAATAAAAGAAGAACTTCAAAATTTGCAATATAAATAGTACCAGAAAGTATCTTTTGGAAGACTATGTATACTGAGGGTATAGATGATATGAAAGCATGAAGTATTAAGCCAATTAAAAAATGATGAATAATATTAAATTTTCAGAGCTAATTGAAAAAATTCAAAAAGGAGAAACAGAACAATTTTTGTTAGACAATTCAATAGAAATTGAATATGATTTAATCGATTTATATACAAAAGATACAGTAAATATTAACTGCGAAGTAAGATTTTTTAATGCAGAAGAAATCGTAAATGAAATTTTTATCAATGTCGATGGAATAGACTATGAAAATATTTGCCCGTTAAATATGCTGGAAGATTTAGTTAACGATTTTACCCCGGATAATCCTGATTTAAATTCTACAGAAATAGCAAATAAAATTTTGAGTTACCTAGAAAATGATGCTTAATAATAGCATAGGCAGAGTATTAAAATTAATACTCTGCTTTTTATACTGTATATTATGAATATAATTAATTTTATAAACGACATTGACAAAGTAGATGAAGACTTAATAATCTTTTTACAAGATATTAACAACTTTAAATCAAAAATGATTTTGGATTATCCAGAAGATGGGGATAATGGTATTAAAGAAAAAGATGGACAGAAGTATTATTATTTACTTGAAGTTTTTCTAGCAAAGGAATTTATTGAAGATTGGATTGAGAGCTTAGATTATTCTCCATCAAATGAGGAAATAGCAAAAAGAGTTTATGAATACGGAATAAATGATGCTTAAAAGGACATTAAAGATAAGGAGCCGTTTTTCGGCTCTTTATTTCATGAAATTTTTGGACATTTAAAATGATGAGATAAATATTATGAAACACAGTGTTATTTTTGCAGAGGGTTATAGTGATGATGTAGAGTTATTTACTCGAAATTTAAGAACGGATATACTTATTATTGATAAACAAGGAAACTTATATAACCCTTTTTAATTTAAACTATTTATTATGAATATAAATGAATTAATGTTTTATATTGAAAAAAGACCTCAGATGTATTTCCGTGAAAAAAATGTATACTATTTGGAAGCTTTTTTAGGAGGTTTTTTTGTAAATGAATTTATGCAAGATAATAATTTAAAAAAAGACTTTAGACCGAGTTTCTATGAATAGTTACAAAATAAATATAGCCTTGAAAATACGTTGACATGGGCTGATTTTATTGATATTATCAGTAAAAAAGAAAATCTAAACTCAGTAGATGTTTTTTTAGAGAATATCATTTATTTAAAAAATAAAAAATCATTAAAAAAAGAGACTGTCTAGAAACAGTCTCTTTTTGTTTAATATTGAAATTTTCTATAATTCATATATATAATTATCATCTATTTAGACTACTGCCCCCATGCTGATGCGAGCGTCTCGCTCGTATCTGTAGATAAAACAAGAGGCTGTCTCAAAAGTACGCCCTCTCTCGGAATCCTCTGACAAATTTTGTCATTTAGGAGATTCTCAGAGCATTAGTTTACCTTTTGAGACAGCCTTTTAATATTATTTCAAAAAAAATCTATTCCTTAATCAATTTCTCAAAAGAAGTCGATCCATCTTTCAATGCAATTTCCAAATAATAACTTCCGGCTTTAAGCTCCGAAATATTAATATCTTTTCCATTCATTTTTACAATCTTTACCTTTCTTCCTGTTGATTCGTAAATATCTACAGACTTTATTTTATCAAAATTTTTGAAACTCACAGTTTCTTTTGCGGGATTAGGGTAAAGAAGTACTTTTCTATTTTCTGCTGCGACATCATCTGTTGCCAATACTGTAGCAAAAGTTCCATTTGTAACAGCCGTATTCGCAGCTCCTCCATGTGGCGCTATCGATAAACCTGCGGAACTTGTAATAACACATTTCGTGGTAATATTATTTGCTGTGGCATAATCAAACTGATAATCATTAGCTCCATCCGCCGTTGTTAAATTACGTTCATATGACATTGAAACTGTTCCTGCAGATATTGAAGGTGCATTTATTACTGTCCAATCCTGGGTATCTGAGTTGTAAACTCCAATGCCACCAAGATTTCTGTCATTAAATCCGACATCACTATATGTTAAAGCATCTGTAGGAGCACCGGACATTCCCGAATTTGCTGCACTTCTAAAAGTAAATCCAAACCATCTGTCAGAAGGCCCTGTTAAATCTAATCTCACTTTGTTTGTGGTATTGTTTAAAGTAATATTAGCCGTTACCGATCTTGTACCCACCGTACACGTCATAACTCCTGTAGATTTTAGTTGAGAAGCTCCCCAAAATCCTACAATTAATAGTAAAGAAGATAATACTTGTTTCATACTTAATTTTTTAATAAATTAATAATTTCGTGATTTTTAGAGAAGATGGCATATTCAAACGCTGTTTTTCCTTGTTTATCTGCCAAGTCTTTATTTGCATTATTTTCCAGTAGTATTTTTACCAAATCTTTGTCCTGAAGTTGCACTGCATAAATCAAAGGAGTCACTCCATTACTATCTGCAAGATTGGCGTTGGCACCATTTGCCAGTAATTTCTTAGTGAGTCCTTTGTTACCTTTAAAAACCGAAGCAGTAAGTGCAGACCCCTGGGTAATACCATAATTAACATCTTTCACTTTTTCTATTAAAAATTCTGCAACAGCTATATTTTCTCTATAACATGCTAAAATTAATGGCGAGAACCCATTCTCGTTGGTTTGGTTAATAATATCCGGATTCTGCTTCATCAGCTCTTTAACCTCAGCTACGGTTCCGGTTCTCGCTATATCGAAGATCGATTTTGCTTTTTCCTGAGCAAATACTACTGTAAAACTCACAAAAATACCCAATAGTAAAATCAGCTTTTTCATTGTTTAGAAAGAATATAATTATATTGAACATTTACGCTTTCCGCTATTTTTTTGGTCACCATTTTTGGGATAGTTACATTATGATCCGCGGGTTTAACAACAAACCCTCCATTCATATAGATTTTCCCATCCTTGGTATAAATCGTGGCGGCTGAAGTATACATCTTATTCACCCCGTGAAAATTCAAAGTTCCCTGAACCGAATATTTCTGGGGAGATACGGAAAGCTTATTCTTATCAAAATTCACGATTTTACCGGTAAAGGTTGTTTTCGGATATTTTGCCGTTTCGGCGTAGCTTTCATTGAAATGCTCTTCCATTAATTTTGTTTTAAAATGAAAATTTTTCACAACAGAAACGGATGCAAAATCTCCCGTATCTGCATTGATGACGGCCACATTGTTGTCATCCTGCGCAAAAACATCTTCAAATAAAGGTACAGAAGCTTCAAACGTTACTTTTCCTGTCTTAGACATATACTTTTGTGCTAAAGCAAGGTTGGTAAAAAGCAACGAAATAGTGAGTAATACTAGCTTTTTCATATTAATTTCTTTAATTTTCAAGAAGCCCGTCGGCTTTCCATTTTGTGATAATATTAATTTGTGATGGTGATAAGCTTCCACCCTGCGGCATTTTCAGCGGATCTCCGTTTGGACGGCTTATTCTGTCGATAATATTGTTAATATTTGCTTTTACCTCAGAATAATTCGTAAGAGCCTGCGCCCCCGGTGAATGACAGCTGACACAATTGGCATCAATAATGGGCTTTACATCTTTGGTAAAGGTCACTTGCTCTGCAATCGGCGTATTGTCGGAGATTTCTTCATAAGTTCTGCTTTCACAAGCGATGAGTACAACAGCCGATGAAAATATAAATAGTAATTTCTTCATAATCAAAAGACTCTATAAAGATTAAACCCAAAGAAAATCTGTCCTTTTCCCCACTTTCCAGTTGCATTTGTCAGATAACCAATGTCTGAATTGAGTTGGGAATTGGTAAATAAAAGCTGGAAAACGTGTCCTCCGGTTTCTATATCCATCCCCAATGACAGGGGGTTTTTATAAAAACTGTGATTGTCGAAATTCACAAAATATTCTGCGTTGATGGAAATTCTTTTGGAAATTTTATAGCGGCCGCCCAAGCCTGCCAGAAATTGATTTTTATCTTCTATAGCCGGATCATAAAGGTTTTTATGAACATATGAAGGGGTCAGCTGTAAAGAAAAATCATCGCTGAATCTTCTCGAGATCAAAGCCTGGGTAAGATAAGAAAGTCTGTCCCCGAACTGAAGATGCGGATAATTGTCTTTGCTGAGATCAGTATTCACGGCCAAAACATTGTATCCTACAATATCAACGGGAAATTTTTCACTTTGCTTCACCAGCTTGTATTTTGCGCCTCCTTCAAAAGTTTTAAGGTTGGTTTCCCTGGAAAGGCTTAATGAAAGCCCGTCGGTAACGCCATAGATTACTCCTAATTTAGTAGAGGCATCATCTAATCCAAAAAATTCTTTAAAACCTTGGCTTACATCCCCGAATCGGTGTGCAACAACGATATACCACTCATTTTTTGCAGAGAGTTTTGTAGATTGTCCCGTGACAATCTGTAATGCCTTAAAAGCAGGCTGGGAAATTCCTGTATTAGTTTGGATGGTGTCAATATCCTTCAACAAGTCTTCCTGTGCAAAGACAAGACTTGAAACGAACATTGACAAAAATATGAGAGTTTTTGTCATACACATTTCAATTAAGTTAATATAGCAAACATATAGACTTATGAATTCAAAATCGTGTGATAAAAGTCACCGACTAAATAGTTTTTATCAATCACGATTTTAAAACCTTTAAAATCTAACATTTTCATTTACAGGGATTTTTATTCCTTCTTTTGTCTGTGTAATTTCTCCCTCATTTTCGATTTTTTTCAAAACTCTACTCACAACTTCCCTTGATGTTCCTAAATTGTTGGCAATTTCCCTGTGTGTAAGCTTGATCGGGTTATTTCCTGTGTTTACAATCTGTTGTTTGATATATTTTAAAACTCTCTTGTCAAGTCTGTGGAATACGGCATCATTCACCATATTCATTACATCAGAAAACCTTTTGTCATATTCATTATAAAAAAGCCTGTTGATTTCCGGGAATCTGATCAGCCATTCATGAACTGCAGAAACAGGGATCAGCAATACTTCCGAATCCTCTTCTGCCACAGCATATACTCTGCTTGTATAATCTGTAAAAATGGAAGAAAAGGTCATCAAACAGCTGTCATTAGCTCTTATATAATAATAAATAAGTTCTCGCCCGTCATTTAAGGTAAAAACCCTTATGGATCCTTTCACCAAAAAGGGAACAAACTTATTTTTCTGTCCTTCTCTGATAATTTCGACTTTAGCTTTAATATCAGTAATAATGGCATGCTTATTAAGCTCTTTTAAAAATTCATCACCTAAAAAGCTGAATTTATTAACAATAAATTGATTATTTATCATATCCGTTATATCAAATCTAAAAACAAATTTAAAAAAATAAAGATATTAAGATAATCATTAACAATTGATGAATTAAAGAAAAAACTGCTTTACTTTCGTAAAACAGTTTTTGGTAAATTTTATAATCTGTATTTTAAATTCAAGCCATAAAAGAAATAAGCTTTGCTCGGTCCCGGATTGAGATCTGTTGCAACACCTTTCGGGTAACCATTTCCTGCATCTGCATCATTAATACTGTTCCCTAAGAACAGGAATGTATAATTGATCTGACTGGTTAAGTTATTTCCCATTACATAAGCATCAAGATCAAGCCTTCCGAAAGATTTCTTGTATCCTAATTTTGAATTTAGCAAACCGAAACCTTTTACAAGATTAGTATTCGCAAAATCTGTATATACATTTCCTAAATAATTGTATGTATTTACAAGATAAAAACCGGGTTTTGTATATAAATCCAGGCCAATTGCATATTTATTTCTGGGAACGCCCACTACAGTTTTATAATCGTATATCTGATCCGCCCCTAACAACCTGGTTTTAAAATCTTTATACTTCGCATCATAATAAGAAAGATTCACAAACGGTACCACTCTATTGATAAATGAATTATCATTCTTATACTGATATCCGATATTCACCTCAAGACCATTATTTTTCTGACTTCCGGTATTTGCCCAATATGTTTGGTTATTAGAGTTTGGTATTGTTAATTGGGTTAATTTATTAGAATAATCTATTCTGAATAAAGAAACCTGATAATCTAATTTTGTATCTAGCAATAATCCGTGAACACTAAAATCAAACATTTTTGCACGCTCCGGTTGCAAATCATCATTTGCGGTATTGGTATAATTGATAAAAGAGGAACTTGCTGTAGGCGCATTATACCCTTCGCTATAGCTTAAATTAAAAATCTGATGCTGCCATTCTTTCTGTAGAGCGAAATGCGGAGTGTAAGCAGTTTCATATTGTTTTCCAAATGACTGATCTTTTTTCCCTGCAATTAATCCTGGAAGAGCATACAAATCTTTTCTGTCATAATTAGTCTTATTAGCACTTACTCCTGCAAGGAATGTTAATCCCCAAGGTTTGTATGTTAAATAATCTATTGCAAAGTAAGTTGCCTGATTGTTATTGAACTTAAAGTAAGTTGCCCCGGAAATCCCTGTAGTTTCCAATGGGTTCGTAATTGATCCTGTAAAACGATAACTTGATGTAGTAGACATTGAGTTCTGAATCTCAGCTCCAAAATCCAATTTATTTTCAAAGTCTTTGAAATTATTTTTTAATGTAAATGTAGAGCGCAATCCTACATTTGGAGAGCTCGTTACTCCATAAGATCCTGCAGAAACACTTTCTGTATTCCCATTGTAATAGAACAACGTGGTATAGTTTCTAAGATTCGGAAGAATATCTATAAAATTGCTTAGTCCTACTCTTGAAGATTTTATTTTTGTTCCAGAATTTTTACGGATATAAGCCGGATTGCCATTGTCAATTCCTGCATAATAATCGTCATAAGAAATCTGCCCTGAAGTATGCTCATAAGAATAAGCCTGACTTCCTAAGAAACTCAACTGGTCGCTTTTCCCGAGTTTAACTGTTCCGTTTACATTAAAAAAATTCTTCAATCCACCTCCGCTTGGCCTGTAACCATCAGTTTCTAGGTGGCCATAAGCTGCATTAACAGAGTAATTTTCATCAGCAACATTCAGCTGTGTACGAGACTGAAATGTTTTAAACGCTCCTATCAAAGTATTTTCTGAAACCGTAATGCCTTTTGTAAAATCGGGACGTGTATAAAAACGGACTACTCCCCCTGCTCCGCCTCCATACATTGTTGCAGCCGGCCCTTTGATCACTTCAACGTTATTTACATACGCAAAATCAACATCATCCAGAATGGTGACTCCTTCTGCATTAGTTAACGGTATATTATTCCAGTAGACTTTTACCCCCCAGTTATTAAATTTCTGATCGTTTCCATATCCTCGGACAACCAATCTCTGTCCTCCAAAATTTGTTCGTTTATCAACCTGCAAACCCGGCATTGTAGACAAAGTCTGGTCTATCGCTGCAGGATTGTTTCTGTTCAGTTCTTCTTCTGAAAGGGTTTCTACAGATTGTGCATGTCTTTTGAATTCTGCACGTTCTTGTTTTATTTTTTTCCTTCCATAGATAGCAACTTCCTCAATGGCATTTTCAGGTGATTGTTGGGCATTCGCTATCATACAGCTTAATAAAGCTGCAATACATATATATTTTTTCATTGATTAAAAATTAATTATTATCGTCTTAAAGTTTTTATAAAAGTTGGAAAAACGATTCGGGAGGCGGAATGATGATCGACTGACAAAATGGATTTTCTAATCTTTTGAGATATTCTGATGTTAATTTTAAAAGAAATAGATTTAAAAATTGAATTTCCTTATTTATAAGAAAAATAAAGGAATTAGAAGTTTTAATAATTTTTTTTCCGTGAATCGGCAAGTCAAAATGTCGCCATGCATATACTTTTTTATTTACGAATAATCCCGAAAATTTTAATATGGAATTTATAATTATATCTTTTTTATCCTGATAACAATAAAAATATTTAGTTCCGTCTATAAAATTGGTATTAATAACATCGTATGAAAAACCATTGAGTGTAAATTCTTTTTCTTCCCTCCATTCAGCTTTCACTAAGTCTTTTTCGAAAAAACAAATGGTTTTCGATTTATCAAATTCATGTTTTGAAATGTGGTATTGTGTATTTTTGTATACCTCACTTTTAATAAAGGAAATAACAGAATGAGTCATATTAAAAAATACGACTGTTAAAGGAATACATAAAAATATAAAGAATTTTTTTTTGTTCAAAAGAAAAAGATTATTGTCTTTGAGGAATAAGATCCCCCTCAGGTTCTACTGAAACAAATTCCGGAATGGCTATTTTATACGCTTTTTTAGAATTTTTTGTTACGAATTCTATCCAGTTATCTTTAGAATTTATTTTTGTAGATGCTTTGGGGCTTTTAAAAGTTGCTCCCGAAGGCATATCTTCAAAGTTATCAGGCTTAGGAGTAATTGTTATATTACCTTTTACAGTGATTATATTTCCCGAGATGTTTTGTGTAGGGCTGACCGTATTTCCTTCGGCTCTTAAAGATTTTACTGTAATAAGATCTTTATTGTTTTTTAATTTTAATTTAATGGTATACATTGTACCTCTCACTCCTGGCCTTCCACCAAACCAATCTGTTTTTTCTGCTGATATCACCGAAACTTTATCTTGATGTAACGAGGAAACCGGCGCCTTACAAGAAAGCGCCAATATCCAAAATATTATTATCAATAACTGATTATTCATTTTTTTAATCATTATCACCTACTCCACCTAAAACCAGATAGTTACCTCTATAAACAATTTCTTCTTTATATTCAGCTTTTAATACGTAATTTCCAGCTGTTAATTTCTGACCAAATTCTTCATCGGATTTTACATTCTTTTTACTATAAACTAGTCTTCCTGACCCGTCAAAAATACTGATGTCAAGAGCGTTATATTTTGTCGAATCAAATCTCATATGTGCAATTCCTTTTGAAGGATTTGGATATATTCTTACCTCGCCTTTATTAGACTTAACTTCTCCTGTTGCTAAATTTAAAGTATTCTGAGTAGTCCATGCTCCTCTACCATAAGTTGAAACCAAAACAGTTCTTGTAGCTGGTCTGTAATCTAAGTTTGTAACTCTCACATTGCCTATATTGCCAGAAATAGAAGCCCAGGTTGGTGATGCAGAAAGGAAATTTGTTGTTCCCCACACTCCCATTTCCGTTCCAATAATTACTTCATTGGCATCATCAGGATTTCTTAAAACAGTTCTTACCGGCATATCAGGAAGATCTCCTTCTTTGTTTTGCCATGTTGTTCCACCATCTGTAGAGAAGAATATGCTTGTAAGATTATAGTTTGATAATGTTACAATAATTTCGTTTTCATTAGCTCCAAACTCTATATCCGAGATGGTTCCTGCAGCAGGTGTCGTAAGTACAGTAGATACATATGATGCTGTGTTGGCATTCGTTACTTTAAAAATTCTTCCTAAGTTCGTTCCTACAAATAGTGTAGTGGAAGCTGTTGTATAAGGTGAAACCTTCATCCAAGAAATCTGCTCATTAGTTTGTGCAGTTCCTACTGTCATTGTCACGTTGGTAAACGTTGTTGCTGTTGCCGACAGGCCACTTGTCCTGAAAATAGTTAAGCCTGAACGGTAAGAATAAAATACATTATTGATCCTATCTAAAGCAATCTCATTTACAAAATGACCGTAATTCCTGTTTGCACTTGAAATCAGGTAATTGCTACTGTTGTTCGCCAACAAAAAGTGGTTATTATAAACATAGCTTGCAATTTCATATTTATCCTGATCATCGTATTCTGTATACATCCCGTCCCCACCAGTAGCATTCTGGCTGGTTAAAAAATTATTTGTCTGTGGAACACCATATAACCACCAGGAACCATTATCCTGGGCACCTGCTAATAGTTCTTCATTTGCAGGAGTTGTTGTAGGATTCAATATTGCACTGTAAAACTGCGTAACATTGTATCTTGTATTTCTGGCAGAAAAACCAGATGTGGTTGCAATATTATTTTTATTTGCTACAAAATAAATTCCGCCATCATTTCCGAACATCATCTGATTGGTAGAATAGTTATTAAAGGGATTAAAAACTATTTTGTGCTGATCGGCATGCACCAGAGAAACCTGTAGTGCGCCCATATTATTGTTGTTCGACCACTTCGAAATCTGCGTCCAGTTTGCACCTCCGTTTGTAGATCTGTAAAGATCAATTCCTCCGATATACACAATATTATCATCTAATGGGTCTGTAGCAATAACAAGATCATAAAAAGACTGCCCCCTCGTAAAATCATTTGCCGGAATACTAGTATCTGTAGCTGTGGGAAGAGTGATTACAGGAGTTGCATCATTTGTTGCCTGCCACGTTACACCCCCATCAATAGATCTTGCTATTCGTATAGGCTCCGAAGTGCTGTTTGCTCCCTGCATGAATGCATAGGCTTTATTAGCATCTGTTCTGGAAAGGGTAAAATTAACTCTTGCGCCAGAATTCCCAACATTATAAACTTCGTTGAAAGTATTTCCATCTGCAGATTTAAGAATTCTACCTCCTGAGTCTATATTAGAATATATTGAAAATCTTGTAGAAACCCAAACAGAGTTATCTGCTCCGATTTCTATCTGCTGAATAGAATATCCCGTTGTACTTGTTGTATTCGTAGTAGTATTAAGCGCTAATAAACTGTTATTTTTTGTAAATGTTACACCTTCGTCCGTAGATTTATACAATCCTGCCTGGCTTAGTCCTTGAAATACTCCATCATTGTAATTACCGCTTACTCCTGCATAAACTTCTGAAACACCTGCATTATTTCTAACTTTGATATCATTAATATAAAAATTTCCGTTTCTTATGGCCCCGGAACTGGAGTATGTCGGTGAAATAGTAAAAATCTGTGTCCATGTAGTTCCTCCATTTGTAGATTTCCAGATTCCCGACCCGATAGCATCAGCTGTAGGAGATTCTCCGGTTCCGACGTAAATAATCTGTGGATTGTTAGGATCATAAGTGATGCAGGAAACAGAAGTATTCGCCCAGAATGTACTTAAAGGAGTCCATTCATTCGTGCTGATTGAAGGATCCTGATTTACCCAAAGTCCTCCCGAAACTCCTCCCGCAAAGACTCTTTTTCCAGTGGGGTCATTGGGATCATACATAATAGCTCTCGTTCTTCCTCCTACGCTATAAGGACCTCTTTCAACCCAAGGTTCGTTTACTATTTTATTTGCAGAGGAACCACTCCTGTTAATGAAAGACATTGGTTTAATAGGAGCATATTTCCCCTGAACTATATCCTCATTTAATTTGGCAAGCGAGCCAAAATTATTTTCGCCTGTAACAGGATCCATTGTTCTTTTGTAATCTTCTTCATTATAAAGATTGGGTGGAATTCCTGCACTCTTAGATAATTTATGTTGTTTTTTTAAATTTTTATTGTATTCGGAATATAATTCCTGAATATGTTTTTGATTAGTTTGAATTGTCGTTGTAGTATGTTTCTGTGCATATATCTTTCCGGCTATGCATAACATAACAGTAAATAGAGAATAACGTTTCATTTTATATTTTTCACAAATATACGCACATATAATAAATATATAATAATAAATCATCATATAAGTTATTAAATTAAAACAAAAACAAATATTTTAACGAAAATTAAAAATTTTACATTATTTTCGTTTTATTTTATTAAATTATTTAATCATAAAACAAAAATCATACATAAAAAGTGCTTCAATTTACTTTGAAGCACGTCTGTTTATTTTTTGAGTACATCTTAAGCGTTTATATTATTCCCTCCTAGTACGAAAGATTCAACTTCTTTGATTTCTCCGAACTGCTGCTCATAGTTAGCAATATTTTGTTGAAGAGCTGAAAGTACTCTTTTAGCGTGAAGTGGGGCAAGAATGATTCTTGATCTTACTTTAGCTTGTTGTACACCTGGCATTAATTGGATGAAATCTAAAACGAATTCAGATGGAGAGTGACTTATCAAAGCTGGGTTAGTATGGATACCAGCAGCTATCATTTCGTTTAATTCGATGTTGATGTTTCCGTCTTGTGGATTTTGTTTGTTTCGGCGCGGCTTCGCCGCGCCGAAACAAACAAAATAGTGTGTGCCGAAAGCGGGAAAAAGCTACAAAAATAGACTTTAGAGTACAAAAATGCCCCAATTTTCATTGAGGCATTCTTTATTTATGATTAAGAAAAATCTTAAGCGTTTACATTGTTTCCTCCTAATACGAAAGGCTCAACTTCTTTGATTTCTCCGAACTGCTGCTCATAGTTAGCAATATTTTGTTGAAGAGCTGAAAGTACTCTTTTAGCGTGAAGTGGGGCAAGAATGATTCTTGATCTTACTTTAGCTTGTTGTACACCCGGCATTAATTGGATGAAATCTACAACGAATTCAGATGGAGAGTGGTTTACCAAAGCAAGGTTTGCATAAACTCCTGCAGCTACCATTTCATTTAATTCGATGTTGATGTTTCCGTCTTGTGGATTTTGATTGTTGTCCATTGTTATAAAATATTTTTTATTCGAAATTTTTGAGGTTGTGAAAATATAAAAATAAATCCAAACCTCAAATTTCCGAATCATTAATTTTAGTTAAGATCTTCGAATTCTTTTTTAGAACCTACGATCACGTTTTGGTATTCTTTAAGACCTGTACCTGCAGGAATTCTGTGTCCTACAATTACATTTTCTTTAAGACCGTTAAGATCATCGATCTTACCTGCAACCGCCGCTTCGTTAAGAACCTTAGTTGTTTCCTGGAACGATGCTGCAGACATGAATGACTTCGTCTGAAGAGCCGCTCTTGTAATACCTTGAAGTACAGGCGTTGCTGTAGCAGGTAAAGCTTCTCTTACTTCAACTAAAGCTTGATCTTCACGCTTCAATTTAGAATTTTCATCTCTTAATTCTCTTGCAGTAATCATCTGACCTGGCTGGAAGATTTTAGAATCTCCCGCTTCAGTAACTACTTTAAGACCGAATACCCTGTTGTTTTCTTCTAAGAAGTCATACTTGTGCTCAAGAGCTCCTTCAAGGAATTGAGTATCACCTCCATCAACGATAGATACTTTTGTCATCATCTGTCTTACGATGATTTCGAAGTGCTTGTCGTCAATTTTTACCCCCTGTAAACGGTAAACTTCTTGGATCTCATTTACTAAGTATTCCTGAACCGCAGTTGGGCCTTTAATTCTCAAGATATCTTCCGGAGTAATAGAACCGTCAGAAAGCGGAGAACCTGCTCTTACGAAGTCATTCTCCTGTACTAAGATCTGGTTTGATAATTTAACTAAATAAATTTTTCTCTCACCCGTTTTAGCCTCAACGATCAATTCACGGTTACCTCTCTTGATTTTTCCGTAAGAAACTACCCCATCAATTTCTGTAACCACCGCCGGATTGGAAGGGTTTCTTGCTTCGAATAATTCGGTAACTCTTGGAAGACCTCCGGTGATATCCCCTGCTTTTGCAGATTTTCTAGGAATCTTGATTAGTACTTTACCCGCTTTAATTTTTTCACCGTCATTTACCATCAAGTGAGCTCCTACCGGCAAGTTGTATGCTTTCTGCTCAACACCTTTAGAATCTACAACCTTCAAAGTAGGTACGGCTTTCTTATTTCTAGATTCAGAGATTACTTTCTCTTCGAATCCTGTCTGCTCGTCAATTTCAAGCTGGAATGAAATACCCTGGATGATATCCTCGTATTCTACCTTACCTGAAGTTTCAGCAATGATAACCGCGTTATAAGGATCCCATGTACAGATTACATCTCCTTTTTTCACTTTATCACCCGGCTTCACAGCCAATATGGAACCATAAGGCACGTTAGCGATCATTAATGGAGTTCTGGACTCATTATCAGCAACTAATCTGAATTCCGTTGAACGGGAAACTACAACCTCAGCTGTATTACCGTTTTCATCTTCAGAAGTAATAGTTCTTACTTCGTCCATTTCTACGATACCGTCTCTTCTTGCAACGATAGATGGGTTTTCTGATACGTTTCCTGCAGTCCCCCCTTGGTGGAAGGTTCTCAACGTAAGCTGAGTACCCGGCTCCCCGATGGACTGTGCTGCAATTACACCTACCGCTTCACCCATATGAATCACTTTGCCTGTTGCTAAGTTTCTACCGTAACATTTTGCACAGATACCTTTCTTAGCTTCACAAGTTAACGGAGAACGAACTTCCACAGCTTCTAGACCTGCTTCTTCGATTTTCTTCGCCAATTCTTCAATGATTACCTGATCAGCCTCAGCGATCAACTCATCAGTTTCAGGATCATAAACATTATGTAAAGAAACTCTACCTAAGATTCTTTCAGAGATTCTTTCAACGATCTCGTCATTTTTCTTAAGCGCAGTAACTTCTGTACCTCTTAGAGTTCCACAGTCGTCTTCTGTAACGATAACGTCCTGTGCAACGTCTACCAATCTTCTCGTTAAGTAACCAGCATCGGCTGTCTTAAGAGCGGTATCCGCAAGACCTTTACGAGCACCGTGGGTAGAGATAAAGTATTCTAGGATGGAAAGACCTTCCTTAAAGTTCGCAAGAATCGGGTTTTCGATGATCTCCGCACCGGTAGAACCGGCTTTTTGCGGTTTCGCCATCAAACCTCTCATCCCTGATAACTGACGGATCTGTTCCTTAGAACCCCTCGCTCCAGAATCAAGCATCATATATACAGAGTTGAAACCACCTTGGTCAGTTTTCATTCTGCTCATGATCATTTCAGTTAATCCGGCGTTGGTGTTTGTCCAAACGTCGATTACCTGGTTATAACGTTCTGTATCGGTAATAAGACCCATGTTATAGTTGGCCCTAATCTCGTCTACAGCTTCGATAGATTGTGCAATCATCTGCTTTTTCTCAACAGGAACTACGATGTCCCCTAAAGAGAAAGAAAGGCCTCCTTTGAATGCGTTTGAATATCCTAAGTCTTTCATTGCATCAAGGAACTTCACAGTGGTAGGGAAATCTGTTTCAGCAAGGATCTTACCGATAACATTTCTTAATGATTTCTTAGTAAGAAGTTCATTAATATATCCTACCTGCTTAGGTACAATCTGGTTGAACAAAATTCTACCCACAGAAGTTTCGATCAGTCTTGTAACGATTTCTCCGTTTTCTTTTACAGGAAGTCTACATCTTACTTTAGCATTTAAAGATACTCTACCTTCAGCATAAGCGATTTCCGCCTCTTCAGGAGAATAGAATGCAAGACCTTCACCTTTTACTTTCATCGTCTCAGTAGAGCTTAATTCTTTAGTCATAAAATAAAGACCAAGAACCATGTCCTGAGAAGGTACCGTAATTGGCGAACCGTTTGCAGGGTTCAAGATGTTTTGAGAACCTAACATCAATAACTGAGCTTCAAGGATCGCTTCTGGTCCTAACGGTAAGTGTACCGCCATCTGGTCTCCGTCGAAATCGGCGTTGAATGCTGTTGTTACCAACGGGTGTAGCTGGATTGCCTTACCTTCAATCATCTTAGGCTGGAAAGCCTGAATACCTAGTCTGTGAAGCGTAGGTGCTCTGTTCAATAGAACAGGGTGACCTTTCATCACATTTTCTAAGATATCATAAACTACCGGTTCTTTTCTATCAATAATTCTCTTTGCAGATTTTACTGTTTTTACAATACCTCTTTCAATTAGTTTTCTAATGATGAACGGTTTGTAAAGTTCCGCAGCCATATCTTTAGGAATACCACACTCGTGAAGCTGTAAGTTTGGACCTACAACAATTACCGAACGCGCAGAGTAATCTACCCTTTTACCTAATAAGTTCTGACGGAAACGACCTTGCTTACCTTTCAATGAATCTGAAAGTGATTTCAATGGTCTGTTTGATTCAGATTTTACAGCTGAAGATTTTCTTGTGTTATCGAATAATGAATCTACTGATTCCTGAAGCATACGCTTCTCGTTTCTCAAGATTACTTCAGGAGCTTTGATCTCCAATAATCTCTTCAAACGGTTGTTTCTGATAATAACTCTTCTGTAAAGGTCATTCAAATCGGAAGTAGCGAAACGTCCACCATCCAACGGGACTAATGGTCTTAGTTCTGGTGGGATAACTGGAAGTACACGCATGATCATCCACTCAGGCTTGTTGATCATTCTTGTATTGGCACCTCTTAATGCTTCTACAACGTTCAATCTTTTAAGAGCTTCAGTTCTTCTTTGTTTTGAACCTTCGTTGTGAGCCTTGTGTCTTAAATCGAAAGACAATGCATCAAGATCGATTCTTTTTAATAATTCCTCAACAGCTTCAGCACCCATTTTAGCGATGAATTTGTTTGGATCAGAATCATCAAGATACTGGTTCTCAATTGGAAGAGTTTCCATGATATCAAGGTACTCTTCTTCTGTTAAGAATTCCATGCTTTCGAAATCAGAACCGTCTAATTTCTTAGCAATACCCTGCTGGATCACCACATATCTTTCGTAGTAGATGATCATATCTAATTTCTTAGAAGGAATTCCTAAAAGGTAACCGATTTTGTTTGGTAAAGAACGGAAATACCAAATGTGAGCAATTGGAACAACAAGGTTGATATGCCCAATTCTCTCTCTACGTACTTTTTTCTCCGTAACTTCTACTCCACAACGGTCACAAACGATCCCTTTGTAACGAATTCTCTTGTATTTACCACAAGCACATTCGTAATCCTTTACAGGACCAAAGATTTTTTCACAGAACAAACCGTCTCTTTCAGGCTTATGCGTTCTGTAGTTAATAGTTTCAGGTTTAAGAACCTCCCCCCTCGACTCTTGTAGAATCGATTCCGGTGAAGCTAAACCGATGGTTATTTTATTAAATCTACTTGATTTATTTTTATTTGACATTTTTTTTAATTTGAGATTTGACATTTGAAATTTGAGATTAATGAATCTCTAAAATTTTGTTTTGATTTTTGTTTGAAATCTGCGTACAGAATTTCAAATTTCAAATAAATTAATTTCAAATGGAATTTATTCCTCAAGTCTTACGTCTAATCCAAGACCTTGTAACTCGTGAAGTAATACGTTGAATGATTCCGGAATACCTGGTTCAGGCATCGATTCACCTTTTGCAATTGCTTCATAAGTTTTTGCTCTACCAATCACGTCATCCGATTTCACAGTAAGGATTTCTCTAAGGATATTCGATGCTCCGAATGCTTCAAGAGCCCAAACCTCCATCTCTCCGAATCTCTGACCTCCGAACTGAGCTTTACCTCCTAACGGCTGCTGAGTAATCAATGAGTAAGGACCGATAGAACGTGCGTGCATTTTGTCATCAACCATGTGCCCCAGTTTCAACATGTAGATTACACCTACTGTAGCAGCCTGCGTAAATCTTTCTCCGGTACCACCGTCATAAAGGTAAGTGTGACCGAATTTAGGAAGACCTGCTTTCTCAGTATATTCAGTAATCTGGTCTAAGCTGGCTCCGTCGAAGATAGGTGTAGCGAACTTCAATCCTAATTTCTGACCAGCCCATCCAAGAACTGTTTCATAGATCTGACCGATGTTCATACGAGAAGGCACCCCAAGTGGATTCAATACGATATCTACCGGTGTTCCATCTTCAAGGAATGGCATATCCTCTTCACGAACGATTCTCGAAACGATACCTTTGTTACCGTGACGGCCCGCCATTTTATCTCCTACATTCAGCTTTCGTTTTTTAGCGATGTAAACTTTAGCCAATTTCATGATACCTGCCGGTAATTCGTCCCCGATAGAAATTGCGAATTTCTCACGGTTTTTAACCCCTTGAATATCATTGTACTTGATTTTGTAGTTGTGAATTAATTGTTTGATTAATTCATTTTTATCGTTGTCAACAGTCCAGTCTGAACCGCTTACGTTTACATAATCTTCTACTGAAGTCAATAATTTGTGAGTGAACTTCACACCTTTACCGATGATTTCTTCGTCAAGGTCATTTTTAACCCCTTGAGAAGTTTTACCACTTACCAGTGTATTTAATTTTTCAATTAAAGTGTTTCTCAAATCATCAAACTTAGCTTTGTAAGTATTTTCAATCTCTTCAAGCTTAAGTTTTTCTTCAGTTCTTTTCTTTTTATCTTTAATGTTTCTTGAGAACAATTTCTTGTCGATAACAACACCTCTTAGTGAAGAATCTGCTTTTAATGAAGCATCTTTTACATCACCAGCTTTGTCACCGAAGATTGCTCTAAGAAGTTTTTCTTCAGGAGTCGGGTCAGATTCACCTTTTGGAGTAATTTTACCAATCATGATATCTCCAGGCTTCACTTCAGCACCTATTCTGATCATACCATTTTCGTCAAGATCTTTAGTAGCTTCTTCAGAAACGTTAGGAATATCAGCTGTAAGCTCTTCCATACCTAATTTGGTATCACGAACTTCAAGAGAATATTCATCCACGTGAATTGAAGTAAACCAGTCTTCACGAACCACTTTTTCGTTGATTACGATTGCATCCTCGAAGTTGTATCCTTTCCAAGGCATGAAGGCCACTACTAAGTTTCTACCAAGAGCCAATTCCCCGTTTTCAGTAGCATAACCGTCGCAAAGCACCTGCCCTTTTTCCACTACATCACCTACTCTTACATTTGGCCTTAGCGTAATGGTTGTACTTTGGTTGGTTTTTCTGAACTTAGTAAGGTTGTATGCTTTCGTAGCAGACTCGAATTGTACTAAATCTTCGTCTTCGCTTCTTTCGTATTTAATAATGATTTTATCAGCATCTACATATTCTACAGTACCTTTACCTTCAGCATTGATCAAAATTCTTGAATCTTTCGCAACCTGCTGTTCCAGACCTGTACCAACGATTGGAGCTTGGGGCTTCAATAGAGGAACTGCCTGACGCATCATGTTTGATCCCATCAATGCACGGTTTGCATCATCATGCTCCAAGAATGGAATTAATGAAGCTGAAATACCGGAAATCTGGTTTGGCGCAACATCAATAAGGTCGACCTGACTTGGCTCAACCACAGGGTAGTCTCCGTCTAGTCTTGCAATAATTCTATCTGTTTCGAATTCACCGTTGTCACTTAATTCAACGTTTGCCTGAGCAATTACTTTAGCTTCTTCGTCTTCTGCATTTAAATAGATAGGTTTTGCATTAAGATCAATCTTACCATTTTCTACTTTTCTATATGGAGTTTCGATGAAACCTAAATTATTGATTTTAGCATAAATACCTAAAGATGAAATCAAACCGATGTTTGGTCCTTCCGGAGTTTCAATCGGGCAAATTCTTCCGTAGTGGGTATGGTGAACGTCTCGAACCTCGAAACCTGCTCTTTCTCTCGATAAACCACCAGGCCCTAGTGCAGAAAGTCTACGCTTGTGCGTGATTTCTGAAAGCGGGTTGGTTTGGTCCATGAACTGAGAAAGCTGATTGGTACCAAAGAACGAGTTGATAACTGATGTTAAAGTTTTAGCGTTAACAAGATCAAGCGGAGTAAAGATTTCGTTATCTCTAACATTCATTCTTTCCTTTATTGTTCTTGCAATTCTGGAAAGACCTACACCGAACTGTCCTGCCAATTGTTCACCAACAGTTTTAATTCTTCTGTTTGATAAGTGGTCGATATCATCAACCTCAGCTTTAGAGTTTACAAGCTCGATCAAGTGTCTTACAATAGCAATGATATCTTCTTTTGTAAGAACCTCAGTTGTAGGAGGAATATTAAGACCTAATTTTTTGTTTAGTCTGTAACGTCCAACCTCACCCAATGAATATCTTTGTTCAGAGAAGAATAATTTTTCAATGATTCCTCTTGCAGTTTCCTCATCTGGTGGATCTGCATTTCTTAATTGACGATAGATGTACTCTACGGCCTCTTTTTCAGAGTTCGTCGGGTCTTTTTGTAATGTATTCTGGATGATAGAGAATTCGTTGCTGTTTTCTTTGTGAATCAGAATTGATTTCACCCCAGCATCAAGAATAAGATCTAAATGCTCTTTTTCAAGGATCGTTTCTCTATCCAGGATGATTTCGTTTCTTTCGATAGAAACAACCTCACCTGTATCTTCGTCTACGAAATCCTCAAACCAAGTGTTCAATACTCTCGCAGCCAATGTTCTTCCTTCTACTTTTTTAAGGGCAGCTTTAGAGACTTTCACTTCCTCAGCAAGGTCGAAGATCTGAAGGATGTCTTTATCAGATTCGTAACCAATCGCTCTTAATAAAGTTGTTAATGGTAATTTTTTCTTACGGTCGATATACGCGTACATTACGCTGTTGATATCTGTTGTAAATTCCATCCAAGATCCTTTGAAAGGGATAATTCTTGAATAGTACAATTTGGTTCCGTTTGCGTGGTAAGTCTGTCCGAAGAATACCCCCGGAGATCTGTGTAACTGAGTTACAATAACACGCTCTGCTCCATTAATGATAAATGAACCAGACGGAGTCATGTAAGGAACAGGTCCTAAATATACATCCTGAACCACCGTTTGGAAATCCTCATGCTCAGGGTCTGTACAATACAATTTAAGTCTTGCTTTTAAAGGAACTGAATACGTTAATCCTCTTTCCACACACTCATCGATTGAGTAACGTGGAGAATCTACCAAATAATCTAAGAATTCCAATACGAACTGGTTTCTAGAATCGGTAATCGGGAAATTTTCCTGGAAAGTTTTGTACAAACCTTCGTCTGTTCTGTCTTCCGGAAGGGTATCTAGCTGAAAAAACTCACTGAAAGACTCGATCTGGATATCCAGGAAGTCCGGAGTGATGATTTTTCCCTTCGCTGAAGAGAAGTTAACTCTCTGATTTCCCCTAGTTGTAGGTGTTGTTTTACTCATAAAACTTTTAAGAAAGGTTAAAAAATATTTTGATTCATTAAAAAATATCAGAAAAGGGCAAGAAACAAGTTAAAAGTAAAAGGTAAAAGTGTTTTTGGCGCTCACGAAAGACCTTGGACTCTCTTAACTTTATATTTGGCTCTTTCTAACTGCAACACTGGTATATCTTTTCACAGCGTAATGCAAAATATTTTTATTACTTTTGAGGCAGAGCTGCCGCATTATCTATATACACGAAATCCCTTTCATTTTCATGAAAGAGGTGATTTTCAATATTTTATAAATTTACGTACAATGATTCGCGCCAAAAGAGGAGCAAAGATACAAAAAGTTATCCGTATTCACAATATTTGTTGTATTAAAAATGCGTGACAATTTGTGAGCTTTATTTTTAATGCCAGGATCACTAAGAATGGATAAATAGATTCTATATATTTTTGTTCGCAAAGGCGTTTTACTCAGTAAATGATAACAATGTATAAACTTAAATAATAATTTGAGAACACAAAGTAAACGAGTTTTCTTTGCTAATTATTAGTTTCACAAAGCCGTTTCACTTATAAGAGATCACAACTTTTTAGCCAATATAATTATTTAACTTGAATATAAAAAAACCTGAGTAAACAAATACTCAGGTTCATATTTTTAATGTAAACTAGAATTATTTCAATTCTACTTCAGCACCAGCTTCTTCTAATTGCTTCTTAAGAGCTTCAGCTTCATCTTTAGACACACCAGTCTTGATTGGAGCAGGAGCACCGTCTACGATATCTTTAGCTTCTTTAAGACCAGCACCAGTTAAATCTTTTACTAATTTAACAATAGCTAATTTAGAAGCACCTGCAGACTTAAGAATTACGTCGAATTCAGTTTTTTCTTCAGCAGCTTCACCTGCACCACCTGCAGCAACTACTACTGCAGCAGCAGCTGGTTCAATTCCGTACTCATCCTTAAGGATAGTAGCTAATTCGTTTACGTCTTTTACTGTTAAGCTTACTAGCGTTTCAGCTAAATTTTTTAAATCTGACATTGTTGTAATGTTTTTGTTGATTATTTATTTAATTTTTTGAGTGTAATTATTCAGCAGCTGGCGTTTCGTCAGTGCTTTCTGCTGCAGGAGCTTCAGGAGCCTCAGCAGTAGGAGTTTCTTCAACCGCTGGAGCTGCTTCTTTAGCTTTAGCTTCTACAGTCTCAGGTTTGTTCTGAAGAGCAGAAACAACTCTCTGGATTGGAGATTGAAGTAATCCGATGATTTCACCGATCATTTCTTCTCTAGACTTGATATTAGCCAACATGTCTAAGTTGTTGTCTCCAACGTAGAAAGTTTCCTGAACAAAAGCAGACTTCAATGCTGGCTTCTCTTCTTTCTTTCTGAACCCTTGAATTAATTTTGCAGGAGCGTTTGCAGTCTCAGAAATCATCAAAGCTGAGTTTCCTTTGAAAGACTGGAACATCTCAGAGTAATCTACTCCTTCGATTTGCTCCATTGCTTTTTGTAAAAGTGTATTTTTTACAACTTTCACTTTAATATTTTGCTTGAAAGCCTGTCTTCTGAAATCAGAAGATTTAGCAGCGTTCAAACCTTCTAGATCTGCTACGTATACTACTTTTGCATCCTGAAGCAAATCTTTGATCTCTTGTATTGCTACAACTTTTTGGTCTTTTGTCATTGTCTTAAGGATTTAATATTAGTTAACAGATTTAGTATCAATAGCAATACCTGGGCTCATTGTAGAAGACAAGTAGATGCTTTTCACATAAGTTCCTTTAGCAGCTGTCGGCTTCATTTTGATCAATGTCTGGATTAGCTCCTGAGCATTTTCTCTTAATTTATCAGCATCGAAAGATACTTTACCGATACCTGCGTGGATAATTCCGTATTTATCTACTTTAAAATCAATTTTACCAGACTTTACTTCAGCAACAGCTTTACCAACTTCCATTGTTACTGTTCCTGATTTAGGGTTGGGCATTAAACCTCTTGGTCCTAAAACTCTACCTAAAGGTCCTAATTTACCCATTACAGCAGGCATAGTGACGATAACGTCTACATCTGTCCACCCGTTTTTGATTTTATCTAAATACTCGTCAAGACCTACATAGTCTGCACCAGCAGCTTTAGCCTCAGCTTCTTTATCTGGAGTTACAAGAGCTAATACCTTAACATCTTTACCAGTACCGTGAGGAAGAGATACCACACCTCTTACCATTTGGTTTGCTTTTCTTGGGTCTACCCCTAGCCTTACAGCGATATCTACAGAAGCATCAAACTTTGCAGTGTTAACTTCTTTTACAAGAGCGGAACCTTCTGCAAGGTTATAAATTCTACCTTTTTCTACTTTGCTTAAAGCTTCCTTTTGCTTTTTAGTTAATTTTGCCATTTCAATAAGTTTTAAGCGTTAGTTGGTTTAGTTCCTGTTACTCTTAATCCCATAGATCTTGCAGTACCTGCAACCATAGAAATAGCTGAATCCATTGTAAAGCAGTTAAGGTCTGCCATTTTATCTTCAGCGATTTTTTTCACCTGATCCCAAGATACAGAACCTACTTTGTTTCTGTTTGGTTCACCAGAACCACCCTTGATCTTAGCCGCATCCATTAGCTGGATTGCTGCAGGAGGAGTTTTGATTACGAATTCAAAAGATTTGTCTTCGTATACTGTAATTACTACAGGTAAAACTTGTCCTGGCTTATCTTGAGTTCTTCCGTTAAATTGTTTACAAAACTCCATGATGTTCACACCTGCAGAACCTAATGCCGGACCTACTGGTGGAGAAGGGTTAGCTGCGCCACCTTTCACCTGAAGTTTTACCATTTTAAAGACTTTTTTAGCCATTTTTTGTTTTTTAAATTTGAATAATTAATGAGTTTGGAAGCATTTATTATTCAGTAGATTAACCATTCTCACATTAGATAAACCTACTTTTCGGACTGCAAAAGTATAAAATATTTTTGAAATAGCAAACGGATTGGCTTGATTTTTAGAAAGTTTAAATAAAAAATAATTTAAAAATAAAAACCTCCCCCATCAATAGATGATAAGGAAGGACACACATTGTGAAAAAAAAATTGTAATTTATAAAATCTTATTGATAATTAGCTTTGATGATGTTTTATCAATCTTTAAGTCGCTAAGAGAGGTTACCATATTACTGGTACCATAAGTAAGGAACTGTAGGGTGATTTTTTGCCCGGCCTTAAGCCATATTGTAGAATTCGTTACCAAAAAAAATAAGTTCGCTGCCATTCCCGGATTTTTAGTTCCTTTATATATAACATTGTGAGCTGTGGAAACTCTACCTCCATCAACTACTAAAGCAGTGAATGCATCTCCGGAAGTCCCATCAAAAACTTCTGAATTTTCGGCAGGTGTTATAAAACCGCATACACCATACATAAAATACAATCCGTCTTTCGGAACAATAAACTCACCGGTAGATGGATCATATGAATTCATCGTATCATATTGTTCATTAAGTTTTAAAGTTGTAAACTCATTATCATTCCAATCATTATCTGCAGATAAATTAGATCCGGCTGTCGCATTTAAAATTCTGTTTCCTGAATTGTTGACAGAAAAAGCTTCACCACCAGCAACTTTAATTACACCATTAGAATCAGCAACTAAAAGTTTATCAGAACCTAAACCAATATTGTTATTAATGTCTCTTATTCTAATACTACCATTCACTATGTCAATACGTTCAGTAGGCACAACCGTTCCTATACCAACTGATATTGTTCCCTGTCCGATTCCTGAATTTACCGCTACTGCAAAATCATTTGATTGCTGTACAACAGAAGGAGTTCCACTTTTAGGATTATCCTTACTTCCGTCGATATGGAATATCCCTTGAGGATTTGATGTATAAATCCCAATCTGTGCGTAAATGAATTCTGATAAAAATAATAATACAATAATCTGTAAACTTTTATTCATCTTGTAAATTAACTCTACAAAATTAGAAATCTTAATAACTTTATCAAACAAACTGTGATAAATCTATACTAAAAACTTTATTGACAAACTTTTCTTTTGTTTTAAAAAAAACATAAAAATAAAAATAAACAATAAAAAAATAATTGAAATTAATTCATCACACAAATATGAATAAAATAAAAAGGTTTATTAAAGAATATTTTTCAAGTCTCGGTGAATTCATTGTTGGATAAATAAATATTACAATATTTCAATTTTAAAGAAAATTTTACACAATCAAAAGTAGATATGCCTTAGAATACGTAAATAAAAAAGACTATCTCACGATAGTCTTTTATTTAATTATTTATAATTTATTATTAAACCTTTTCAACCTGCATATAACTCAACTCCATTGGAGTTTTTCTACCAAAGATAAGTACCGAAACTTCAATTTTCTTTTTATCTTCAAGAATCTTCTCTACCGTTCCATTAAACCCATTAAATGGTCCGTCAATTACTTTAACGTTTTCACCCACTACGTACGGAATCTCAACATCACTTGCATATTCTGAAAGCTCGTCCATTCTTCCCAACATTCTATTTACTTCGGACTTTCTCATAGGCACGGGATCACCTCCCTTTGTTAAGCTTAAGAAAGAAATAACCCCAGGAATATTCTTAATAACATGAGGAATCTCACCCATCAAATCAGCTTCAATCATCAGGTAACCCGGATAGTAAGGTCTTTCCTTAGGAACTTTTTTACCATTTCTAATCTGGATAACCTTTTCCATAGGAATAACCACTTGAGTAACGTACTGCTCAAACCCAAGACGTTTGATTTCTGTCTCAATATAGTTTTTCACTTTATTTTCCTGTCCGCTGATAGCTTTCAGCACGTACCATTTCAATTCGCTCATTGTGGGAAAATACTTTTATTATAATTAATTGAACAAGTTGATAAGCATTCCTATTATATTGCTAATTGCTTTAGAAAACAATTCATCAACTCCAAAGGTAAATAATGCCAGAATCACTGTTGCAATAGTTACAACGATTGTAGAAGATTGCAGATCAGCCCACTTTGGCCATTCAACTTTATGTCTGAATTCGTTATAAGAGCCTTTTAAAAAATCGATAAATAAACTCATAATTATTATTTGCACGGGCACAAGGATTCGAACCCTGATCAACGGTTTTGGAGACCGGTATCCTACCATTGGACGATGCCCGTAGATTAAAAAAGCTCCGTAAAGAGTCCCTTACGGAAGCTTTTATATTTTTAAGATATTAATTAATCTAAGATTTCAGTAACCTGACCAGCACCTACTGTTCTACCTCCTTCTCTGATTGCAAATCTAAGACCCTCATTAAGAGCGATTGGCTGTAACAATTCTACAGTGATAGTTAAGTTATCACCAGGCATTACCATTTCTACACCTTCTGGTAAAAAGATCTCACCTGTAACGTCAGTAGTTCTTACGTAGAACTGAGGACGATATTTGTTGTGGAATGGAGTGTGACGCCCACCTTCTTCTTTAGAAAGGATATAAACCTCAGCTTTGAATTTTTTGTGCGGTTTAACAGAATCTTTCTTAGCGATAACCATACCTCTCTTGATGTCAGTTTTTTCAATACCTCTCAACAATAGACCTACGTTATCTCCAGCTTCACCTCTGTCTAGGATTTTTCTGAACATCTCAACCCCTGTAATTGTAGAAGTTAATTTTTCATCACCCATACCAACGATATCAACTGGATCACCTGTGTTAATAACACCAGCCTCGATTCTACCAGTTGCTACAGTACCTCTACCTGTGATAGAGAATACGTCTTCGATTGGCATCAAGAATGGCTTATCTTGATCTCTTACAGGTTGCTCGATCCAAGTATCAACAGCATCCATTAATTCTTCTACGGTTTTAACCCACTTATCGTCTCCGTTAAGAGCACCAAGAGCAGATCCCTGGATTACTGGAGAGTTATCTCCGTCATATTCGTAAGTAGATAATAAATCTCTAAGTTCTAATTCAACAAGCTCTAAAAGCTCAGCATCATCCACCATATCCACTTTGTTCATGAAAACAACGATTCTTGGCACGTTTACCTGACGGCAAAGTAGGATGTGCTCTCTAGTTTGAGGCATTGGTCCATCAGTTGCAGCACATACTAAGATAGCTCCATCCATCTGAGCAGCACCAGTAACCATGTTTTTTACATAGTCGGCGTGACCTGGACAGTCAACGTGAGCATAGTGTCTGTTTTCAGTTTCGTATTCGATGTGAGCCGTATTAATAGTGATCCCTCTTTCTTTTTCTTCTGGAGCAGAGTCAATTGCAGAGAAGTCTTTTTTCTCAGCAAGACCTTTATTAGCCAATACACTACTGATAGCTGCAGTAAGTGTAGTTTTACCATGGTCAACGTGACCAATAGTACCAATGTTCAAGTGTGGTTTGTTACGATTAAACGTTTCCTTTGCCATGATTTAAAATTATTTATTTATTGTTTTTCAAATTTTCGGTGTGCAAATATAATGAATTTTTAAATACCAAAACCTTTTTCTCTAAAAAAGTTTTAATATTCAAATCCAAAGAAATACAAACCTTATAATCCAATGTATTGAGATTGCAAATTTACACATTTTTCTCAATTGAAAAAATCTTTATAAAACCTTTTGCTAAAAAGCCTGAAAGACAATCCCTTCAGGCTCTAGATAATAAAATTATAATGAAAGAATTATGAGATTTGTTGTGACTTTTTGGTCCTGTTGAAAATCCAGAAAATAATTGGGAATATCAATAGTGTTAAAACCGTTGCCGTGATTAATCCGCCGATAATTACAATGGCCAGCGGTTTTTGAGATTCAGACCCTATCCCTGTAGACAATGCCGCTGGCATCAATCCTATTGAAGCCATCAAAGCAGTCATGATTACAGGTCGTGTTCTGGATTTCACACCAATTAAAATGGCGTCATCCAAGCTTAACCCGTTTTTTACATTCTGATGGAATTCGGTAATGAGGATCACCCCATTTTGGATACAGATTCCGAGGAGGGCAATCATCCCTACCCCGGCAGAAATTCCGAAATTAATCCCAGTTATATGAAGTGCAATAATCCCCCCAATAAGGGCAAAGGGAACATTCGCCAATACCAATAAAGAATCTTTCATGTTTCCGAACAGGACAAATAAAAGGAAAAAAATACCTAAAATACTGATCGGAACAACCTGTGCCAATCGCTTTGAAGCTCGCTGCTGGTTTTCAAACTGGCCTGTCCAGCCCACAGAATAACCGTCGGGAAGCTCAATTTTTGAAACCGCTTTCTGTGCATCTGCAATCGTGCTTCCTAAATCCCTGTCGCGAATCGAGAATTTGATCCCGATATATCTTTTAATGTCGTCCCGATAAATAAACGCAGCTCCATTATCCTTAACGATAGAACTGATTTCCTTCAAAGGAATTTTTGTACCATCCTGTGTTGGAACCATTAATGCCGCAATATCATTTTCATCCTTTCTATATTCCTGTGAATACCGGAGACGTATAGGGAATTTTCTCTCTCCATCAAACATTTCCGAAGCTGTTTTTCCACCGAAAGCCATTTCCAGAACAGATTGAGCATCATCAGGCATCACTCCGTATGCTGCCATCTTATCTCTATCTAGCACCACACTTACTTCGGGCTGACCAATATTTTTAATGATTCCTGGATCTTTTACTCCATCAACATCTTTAATCTGCTTTAAAACCTCATCAGCCAATCTGTCTAATGTTTCCAAATTATCACCGTAAATTTTAATCCCATTTTCTGCTTTAAAACCAGCCACCGCTTCAGCAACATTGTCAGAAATAGGCTGTGAATAATTGAAGGTAATCCCTTGGTACGTTCTCAGTTTTTTATCAATTTCTTCAATTAATTGTTCATATGTTATTTTACGCTTCCATTCTTCTTTGGGTTTGAGGCTTACTGCAAACTGTACAAATCCAAAACCGTTCGGGTCGGTTCCATCGTTGCTTCTACCCGTTTGGGCGAGAACGTCCGTCACTTCGGGAAAGCTCATGATATCTTTCTTTAAAAGGTCGGCCGTTTTTAAAGATTCTTTTAATGAAGAACTCATCGGCATTTCTGCAGTGATCCAAAGTGAGCCTTCGTTTAATTGAGGCAAAAATTCCGTTCCTAGAAATTTCCCTGAGAATAAAGTCACCACCAAGAATGAAATGGCAACAATTAAACTCATTTTCTTATGTTTAAAAGTATAATTAAAACCTTTCAAAACAATTCTGTCCCAAAAATTGACAAAAGGATTATTTTTTTCTTTAACATTTTTATTTAGAAGAATATGGGAAAGAACGGGAACCAAAGTCAAAGTAAAAATCAAAGCCCCCATCAAAGCAAAACCAAGAGTGAAAGCCAATGGCGAAAACATTTTACCTTCTACTTTCTGGAATGAGAAAATTGGAATTAATGAAGTAATGATTATTAATTTTGAAAAGAAAATTGCTTTTCCCAATCCGGTTCCAGTTTGCTTGATCCAGCCTCCTTTTGCTAATTTGTTGAATCGTTCTTCGCCATATTTATGTGCTTTGTGGTCCAGCATTACAAACAATCCCTCGACCATGACGACGGCTCCATCGATAATAATACCGAAATCCACGGCTCCAAGTGATAATAAATTGGCACTCATTCCGGCAAGTTTTAAACATAAAAATGCAAACAATAAAGATAATGGGATAATGATGGAGACGATGAGAGTTGTTCGCCAATCTGCCATGAAAATTAAAACAATTACAGTAACTAAAACAATTCCCTCAATAAGGTTGTGCATTACGGTATGCGTGGTGAAATCCATCAAATTATCCCGATCGTAAAAGGTAACCATTTTTACATCTTTCGGAAGGATCTTTTCATTAAGTTCTTTAATTTTAGCTTTAACTCCAACCAGCACCTCGCGAGGGTTTTCACCTTTTCTCATAACGACGATTCCTTCCACTGTATCTTCCTGATTGTTTAATCCTGCCTGTCCTACCCTTGGCATCGAGCTTTCGTGAACTTCCGCTACATTTTTAACCAAAACAGGATTTCCATTATCATTTTCAATAGTGATATTTCCAATATCCGCTATAGATTTCACTAATCCGATTCCTCGGACAACGTATGCCTGTCCGTTTTTTTCGATAACATCACCACCTACATTTAAGTTACTTTTCGTGATAGCATCATATACCTGAAGCGGTGTGAGATTATACTTATCCAAAGCTCTTGGATCAATACTTAATTCAAAAACCTTATCCTGACCTCCAAAAACATTGATATCTGCAACTCCGGGAACGCCCCTTAAGGCCCTGTCAATCACCCAGTTTTGCAAGGTCAGTAATTCTCGGGAATCTTTTGTTTTGCTTTGCAAAGTATAACGGAAAATCTCTCCGGTTGGGCCGTAAGGCGGCTGTACTTCCGGGTCAACCTCATCGGGAAGGCTAACTGTACGCAGCTGGTTATTGACTTGATTTCTGGCAAAAGTATCGTCTACACCATCATCAAAAAGAATTTTAACAATGGAAAGCCCAAACATCGTGGTACTTCTGACACTGGTTTTCTTTTGAACCGGGCTCATTGCCAACTCAATGGGTGTTGTGACGAAACGTTCTACCTCTTCTGCACTCCGCCCGTTCCATTGAGTGATGATGACAATCTGAGTATTGGTAACGTCCGGAAAGGCTTCAATGGGCATATTTTTGAAGCTTATGAACCCAGAAACCGCCAGAATCGCTACCCAGATAAAGGTAAATGCTTTATTTTTTAAGGAAAAAGCAATTATATTTTTAATGAATTTGTTCATGATGGATTTTTTGATGATGATTTTTTAACGCAACGAGCGCAAAGATATTCATGACTTTCTTTCTGCATATTTTGTTCGCTAAAGCGTTTCATTCAGCTAAGTATTGAACTTAAGTCATTGAGGAAATTTTAGCAGCTAAGAATTATTAGTGATTCGCAAGCGAATTGATAAAACACGATTCTAAAAATATTTTTAAATATTTTCTTAATTCAACTTAACTTCTTAATTAAAATCTTAATGGTTTAAAATGAATTAACTATTCAAAGAACGGTAAATCAGCAGTTGATTGTTGATAATCACCTGTTCGCCTTCAGATAAGCCTTCGGAAACATAGGTGATGTCACCGACCTGCTTTAATATTTTTATTTCTTTCACTTTTACCTCCGTTCTAGATTTAAAAACCACTACAAAACTTCTGTTATCATCAAAAATGACTGCCTTTGACGGTACTGTAAGTGCCATACTTTTTTCTGAGCTTGTTACTTTTATGGTTGCCTTGCTTTCAGGAATCAATAATCCGTTTTGATTGTCCAAAACTACTCTGGCCTGCATGGCATTGGTCTCAGGATCGATGATTTTGAAAATTTTGTCAATTTTTCCATCAAAAACTTTGTCGGGATATGACAATGTGGAAACCTGCGCTTTCATTCCGAGACTGATTTTATCAATATCAGATTCATTGACATTCATAATGGCCCAGACGTTTGAAGTGTTTGCAACATCGAAAATATTTTCGCTTCTATCGCTTCTCAGCTGCATGTCTTTATTGATGTTTTTCTGAACGATGTACCCGCTGATGGGAGCTACTACGCTGTAAATATTTCCTTTTTTCACATTGTAAACCGTACTTACTGCGCTTGCTCTTTGCAATTGATCCTGTGCTTTCTGCAGTTGGCTTTTGGCTTCAAGTACCTCCCTTTCCGTGTTCAGTTTTCCCTCATACATTTCTTTTGCGACACGCAGATTATTTTGGGCAACTACAAGATCTGTTTTCGCATCACTTACATCTTTCTGAACTTCCGCAAGCTCCGTACTTCTGATGGTGGCCAGAACCTGTCCTTTTGTAACATGATCTCCTAATTCCACGTTTACATTCAAAACATTTCCCCCAACCAGCGGATAAACATCGATATAGCTGTTTTTGTCAGCTGAAATTTTTCCGTAAAAATTATAATCGTCTTCTATATATTTCTTTTCAACTTTTGCTAAACTGATTGAATTCAGCATTGTGTTGCTCAGCTCAAAGCCTTTTTTTGCCTGGGGCTTAGTTTCTTCTGTCTTTTTAGAGCAGGACAAAATTGACAAAGCTATCATCACCGGAATTATGTATTTTTTCATATTTAATAGAAGATTTTCATTTGTACTAATTGATTTAATTGTTCTGCAGACTGCATGATATTGTTTTTCATGTTGTAGATCTGGAGGGCAGTTTCCCTGTAGCTGTCCATGAAATCTGTAAATTCTATAAGGCTGATGTTTCCTTTTTTGAAATTGCTTAGCATTCCATTGTAGACCAATTCCATATTATTAAGGTCTTCCAGCTTGATTTCTGCCAGCTGATCGTATTGTGACTTCCAGGTTTTGTAAGCTGCCTGAACTTTGGTTTCAAGGTTTAGTTTATGGAAATCTGCGTTTTTCTGGTTTTGCTGAACGGCAAAATTTGCCTTATCTACATTTCCTTTGTTTGATTTCCATAACGGCAGTGGAATTCCTATCATCAGATTGACTTCATTTTTGAAAGTCCCCCCGTTTTGATCCCATCCGGCTCCAAGATTTAAATCCGGAACATTAAGAGATTTTTGCCACTGGGCGTATAGTTTGCTGTTGTCAATCAGCTTTAAATTATATTGATAATCTGCATTGTTTTCCAGTGCTTTTTTCTGAAGTTCCGTTTCGTCTCCGAAAGGTTGCGCTGTGAGAATATCCTTAGCTTCAGATTCGGAAAGACGGGGTTCGATTTCATCTGTAATGCCGGTAAGAATTTTTAAATTTTGTTCAAACTCCAAGATATTTTTATTGATGTCTGTTTTATCATTATTTAACTGAATAACAAGGCTTTGCAATCTTACTTCATCTTTAAGGGAAACATTTCCTTTGGCAGACTGCACTTTGTATGCCGCCAGAAGGTCATTCATATATCCTAATTGCTTATTGGTGTTTTCAAGCTTTAATTTTTCGTAGTAAAGATTATAGTACATTGTATGAAGCTGAGTTTTAAGATCCACAAGAAGCTGAGAAAACTGAAGCTCTGCCAATTCTTTATTTGATTTTGCAAAAGCAATTTCATTTTTCTTTTTACCGCCCATGTAGATCAGCTGTGTAATCTGCGCACCTTTAGCGTGACCGATATCGAATACTTTCCGGTCCTGAGGGTTATATGCATTGATCTGCCCGCTCAGCTGTGGCAGCTCCCAGATTTTAGCCTGCAAAATATCTGCATCAGCCATGTTGATGTTGTACTGTTCGGCGAGCAGTTGTAAATTGTTCTTCTGGAAAGACTCTTCGCAATCCAAAAGCGTCATTTGCTGTTGTGCAGTCATGAATGAGGAAATGACGATGAGCAGCCCTGCAAATTTGTTCATTTTATTGATTTTATGATACAAAAATGCCTTTATAGTATTAAAATGCTCTTAAAGATCGCTTAAAAAAAAATTAAATTTGGTAGACTTTGTTTTAACGGTTTGTTTTTTTGAACATCAGGTCTGCCAAAGAGTTTTGATAAGCTAGTTATTTTTTAGTTTCACCAAGAATACACATAAGCTTAAAAAAACCTGTGGACTTTGTGTTTAAAAATTTAAGTTACTTATTAAAAATCACACTGAATTTATTAAGAAAATCTGCAGGAGATGAATATCTGATTTCCGCGCCGTGATATTCAAGGATTCTTTTGACGATCCTTAGCCCAAGCCCGGAACCGGAGATATTCTGAGAATTATTTCCCCTCATGAATGCTTCAAATAGCTTTGACTGCTCTTCCTCAGGAATGGTGTTTCCGTGTGAAATGACATCAACAATGAGATTTTCGGAAGTTTCTTTAATTAAAACATCTACTTCCTTATTATCGGAATAAATAGATGCATTTTTAAACAAATTAATAAAGACAATATCCAGTAAAGACTGTACTCCTTTTATTGTCAAGAGCGCGTCTTCAGAAGTATCTTCAGAAATGAGAAAATCCATTTTCATTTTTGGATAGCTCTTTTCTACCGCTTCAAATGATTCAAAAATCACCTCATCAATTCTTATTTCTTCGTAAATGCTTTGAATGTTTTCCTTGTCAAATTTTGTTAAAAGCAAAAGGGAATTTGTAAGATCCGACAATTGATAAACATCCCGCTGAATCTGCTGTAACGAAGATAAAGTTTCAGGAGAATGCTGTGCCAGTTTGATTAAATTTTCCAGCTGAAAAGCCATTCTTGTAATCGGGGTCCTGATTTCGTGGGAAGCACTTGCTGTAAAATCTTTCTGTGACTGGAAAACATCATCCAGCCTTGCAATCATTGTATTGAAAGATTTGGCCAAAACATCAATCTCGTCATTGGATTCGCGAACGGGAATTTGTGTGGTAAGCTTATGAGCAGTCACTTCAGAAATCTCTTGGTTCAGATCTTCCAAAGGTTTCAGGAACTGCCCCATAAAATAATAGCTGAAAAAACCGATGAGAAGCATACTCATCACATAAGATGTAATTAAAAGATATTTCAGGTATTCCAGTTTAGATTTTCCGTTGGAGTCTAAAGCACTTGTAAGAATGTAATAATTTTCTCCGCTGATGTTTCGAAGGGCTGCGTAAATTTCGGGAACCGTTTTTTCAGAATAGATAACCTTTTTTTCGTCAAGTTCCTTTAATAAAGTATTGT
Source organism: Chryseobacterium sp. RU37D (assembly GCF_900156075.1). GTDB lineage: Bacteria > Bacteroidota > Bacteroidia > Flavobacteriales > Weeksellaceae > Chryseobacterium. The sequence continues at coordinate 44,283 of NZ_FTMM01000003.1, forward strand.
CCCAGGTAACATTTCTGTCTTTAATGGTGCTGTAAATGAGTTCTTTTTTAGCATTAAAAATTAAAATGGTTTCATTTAAAAGAATATTATCCGAATTTTCATTAAAAAAAATCGGTGCCTCTTCTTCAAAATCCTTAGACTTGGCAATAAAATGAGAAGTGAACTCCAACCTCTGCCTGAATCTTTCCTTAAACTCTTCCTTGCGGAAGTCATTAAAAGACATATAAATTACCGCCATCACAATACCAAAAAGCAATGAGAAGGCAATACTGAGATTGAGCGCTATCTTTCTTTTTAAAGACATTCTACAATGGACTTAAATAATACCCGAAACCGGAACGCGTATGAATAAGCTTAACCTTAAAATCTTTGTCAATTTTCTTTCTTAAAAAATTAATGTAAACCTCAACTGTATTAGTGTTGGTATTGAAATTATGCTCCCAGACATGTTCCGTGATCTGCTGTTTTGAAACAGTTCTTCCCTGTGCTTCGGCAAGATAAACCAGTAGCTGGAATTCTTTTAACGTTAAGCTGATTTCATTCCCTCCGCGATATACTTTTTGCTCTGTTTTGTTGATAATCAAATCATCAATCCTAATGATGTCCTGATCTGTCACATCTGACGGAGCTTTTCTTCTTAACAATGAATTAATCCGAAGTAAAAGCTCCTCAAACTGGAAAGGTTTTACCAGATAATCGTCTGCCAATCTTGTAAAAGCATCTTTTTTATCAGACAGATCGCCATAAGCAGAGATGATGATGATCGGGGTATTCTTATCAAAAGAACGAATGGTCTGGCAAACATCCAAACCATTAATTTTCGGGACATTAATGTCGAGAAGGTATAAATCATACGTGCTGTTCTTTATTTGACGAAGAAATGTTTCGCCGTCATAGATTTTATCACAGGTAAAATTATTTGACTCCAGAAACTTACAAAGCTCTGCCGAAAGAATTAAATCATCTTCCAATAAAAGAATATTCATCAAAAATTATTTTATACGAATGTAACGAATTTTTTATGATTTTAAGAGTATCGGAATACCTGGTAAATGGTTTTTAATTAAATTTTAAGGTTGAATTTCATTTGTTAGAAAAATCGTTTTATTTCATTTTGCAATAGTTTTCAACAGGCTTTATAGCTGTTTCTACAATTTGGTTATCATATGAAATATCTACTATCTTCCGAGCTTCTTTCCTCCATCTTTTTAATGATTGAATATTACAATTTATTTTTTTTAGCTGCAATAACAAAAGTGGGTTCAGGCTATCTAAAATGGGACGCACTTCGGTAGCTAAATCCGGAACAGGATTAAATAAGCCTTGATTCTCAGTTTTCCATTTATCGTGTAATTGTCTTTGCTTAATTTTTCCTGCTTCAAATTGAGCCTGAAAAAAACTATGAGCAAACACTCTATTTATGCCCATTTTCTTTGATTGGACTTCAATACTGTCCAGTATAATTTTTTCGCGTACAGGATCATCGATTGCCTTTTTTGTATTCCATTTGCTTTTCGCCACCAATGGAGCTACCTGAAGTCTTTTATTAATTAATTTCAATAAAATACTATTTTCATTTCCGTCAAAAGTCCGATTTTGAGTTTTACATGAAATAACACATAAACATAAAAAGGACACTGCTAAAAGAAAATTTAAGATTTTCATACCTTTATTTTAAAATATAAAATTAAGAATAATGGATCTGCTTTTCGTTTCGTTATTTAAAATGCTTAGCAATTATCTAAGGTAAGATTCTAACATCATTCTTGTTTAAAGGTATGAATTGAAAATGATATTAGAAAAATCCCGACATAAAAAATCCCGACTAAATCGGGATTAAAATGTGAGCCAACTACGGGACTTGAACCCGTGACCTCTTCCTTACCAAGGAAGCACTCTACCGCTGAGCTAAGTCGGCCTGAACTAAAAAATCACACTAGGATAGCGTGATTTTCTGTTGAGCGGAAGACGGGGGTCGAACCCGCGACATTCAGCTTGGAAGGCTGACGCTCTACCAACTGAGCTACTTCCGCAATTTTGTTTTCCAAAATTATTGGTAACGCTGTGCAAACTTAGGGAAAATCCTTTATTTATGCAACTTTTTCTCTAATATAAAATGTGGGGAGAGCAGGATTCGAACCTACGAAGCCGAAGCAACTGAGTTACAGTCAGTCCCATTTAGCCACTCTGGAATCTCCCCAGATATTTTATATTAATGGAGCCTCCAGAGGGATTCGAACCCACGACCCCGAGATTACAAATCACGTGCTCTGGCCAACTGAGCTATGGAGGCATTTAATATAATGGACTGAATGCTGTGAGAAACTCTACTCTACATCATTTCAGTAGTGAAAAAAAAATCACCCTATAAAAGTGTGATATTTTTGAGCGGAAGACGGGGGTCGAACCCGCGACATTCAGCTTGGAAGGCTGACGCTCTACCAACTGAGCTACTTCCGCAATTTTGTTTTCCAAAATTATTGGTAACGCTGTGCAAACTTAGGAAAAATCCTTTATTTATGCAACTTTTTCTCTAATATAAAATGTGGGGAGAGCAGGATTCGAACCTACGAAGCCGAAGCAACTGAGTTACAGTCAGTCCCATTTAGCCACTCTGGAATCTCCCCAGATATTTTATATTAATGGAGCCTCCAGAGGGATTCGAACCCACGACCCCGAGATTACAAATCACGTGCTCTGGCCAACTGAGCTATGGAGGCATTTAATAAAAAGAATTCAAAAGATCGCTGTTCCCTTTTTGCGAGTGCAAATATAGAGCGGATTTTTTGAATTCTCAAATTTTTCAATAACTTTTTTTAACTTTTTTTGTTATGCTAGTTCTTTTTTCTTGATTAATAGCTTTTTAGCAGTATCAACGCAAAGGTCTAAACTTTCTTCAAAAGTTATGCATGTCTTTTTAACAACGATATCGTCTCCCGGAACTACCAATATTATTTCTGATGTTTTGTTTATTTTATCTGCATTGTTTTCTACTTTTAAGAATACTTTACATTCTTGAATTTTGTCATAAAATGTATCAAGTTTACTTACTTTTTTTTCAATGTGAGATTCTAGTGGTTCATGAGGAGTTAAACCAATTGATTGTACTGTGATCTTCATAATTCGTCATTTTTTGAGGCTCTTGGATGAGCCTGATTAAACACTTTTTTCAATTGTTCAATATTAGCATTCGTATAGACTTGAGTACTTGCAAGGCTCGAATGTCCTAATATTTTCTTTACTTTGGAAATTTCCGCCCCATTATCCAAAACGTGTGTAGCAAAGCTGTGACGAAGGATATGAGGACTTCTTTTTTCTTTTGTTGTTATAAGACTAAGGTACTTATTAACTACCACATAAACAAATTTTTCGGTGAGTTTTTTCCCTTTCTTATTCACAAAAAAATATGATTTATATTCTGTCTGCGGATGGCGTATTTTCAAATAGCTCTTCAACAGATCAGATAAATCTTCGGAAATAGGAATCACCCTTTCTTTATTTCCTTTTCCGATTATTTTTAATCCATTTCCGTTTAAGTTAACATTTTCAAACATCATACCACAAAGCTCAGCCTTACGAATTCCTGTCTGATAAAGCACTTCCATGATACATTTTTCCAAAAGATCGTGGAGCTGGTCAAAAACACGGTCATTAAGCAGCTGCATCTCCTCCTTAGACATGGGAATTTGTTTTTCGGGATAAAATTTGAGGGAAGATATACTTTCGGCAGGAGAAACTTTAATTTCACCTATTTTAAGCAGAAAATGGTAAAAGCTGCGAAGTGATGACAATTTTCTGTTAATGCTTCTTTTTGAGATATTATTTTCGCTTAACTCTACAATAAAGTTTCTGATTATTTTTTTGTCCGCCTTTGAAATATCTTCGGAGGATTCTGTTTTCAGGTAAAAATAAGAGAAATCTTCAAGGTCTTTTTTGTAGCTTGTGATAGTGTGAGGCGAATACCTCTTTTCGAATTGTAAATATTCTAAGAATTTGTCCAGCATCATAAAGTATAAAAACAAAAAATTCACTCCTCAAATATAACCATTTAAAGAGTGAATTTAGTATGCGAATTAAGAAAATTTCTTAAGCCTGTTCTTCTTTGCTAAGATTTCTTTGCTTGTGAGCAGCTTTAAGTCTGGCTTGTCTTAAAGTTACAGAAGGCTTAATAAACTGTTGTCTAGCTCTTAACTGACGAACTGTACCCGTTTTATCAAATTTTCTTTTATATTTTTTTAATGCTCTGTCGATAGACTCTCCGTCTTTTACTGGAATTATTAACATATTTTACATCTCATTTTGGATTGCAAAAGTAGGAATTTTTTATTGATCCGCAAAATTAATCGCAACAAAATACTTAACTATTAATTGTTAATCTTAATTTTCAAATGAATGACCACCACCATAGCCCCGTTGTAACGTTTACCCTGCAACTGGGCTAGAGGGCTTTAGCTATGGCGTGAGGAGTATGAGTGGAAGACGGGATGAAGCTCCAAATAAAAAATAAAAGTTTAGTTTGACAATATTAATGGTATTTGAACAAAAGTATTATCTTTGTATTCACTTTATCAACGGGGTTGACTGGTTTCGACAGCAAGACCAATGGGTAAGTAAGCATGCAGAGAACCGTAGCGCGATCTCTATAATCCCTTGCTACAAAATTTTAACTGGCAACGAAGAGTTCGCTCTTGCAGCTTAATATCGAAGTATAGTAGATCAAGCGTTTCCCCGAAGACTTTAGTAAGGGAGCAAGATATTCCACAAATGCTCTGTTCTGCGGCGTTTGATCCTGGGATATAGGAATGCGGAAATAAGGTTTTAGGTGCTTCGACTAAAACTCGAAAACCTCAGAAGATAAGCTGAAAGTTGGGTGTCTGCTCTCTGCCTCCAGTCGAAAACCAATAGCAGAATAAGCATGTAGAAAGCTTATGTATTGCTTGTTTGGACGAGGGTTCGAATCCCTCCAACTCCACAGAATCTCTCTAAACCACTATTAATACTACGTTTTTGATAGTGGTTACAAAGAGAAAAAACACAAAAAAGCACAAAAGGCACAAAATATCTGATTTTCACCACCCCTGGTATCTGAAACTAAAAATTCAGAAAAATGAAAAACAGATGGACAACTCCAAAATTGAAAACTTACCCTTTAGAAAATGGTAAAGATTGGTATGTATGGTTCCGGTTTAATGGTGGTAATCCTATCCGAGTGAAGGAAGACCTTAACAAAATCGGTAACTATCAAGAACGTGAGCAATATGGACTAGCACTCGCAGAAGTGGTTGAAGACCGACTGAAAAAAGGTTGGATTCCAATAAAAAAAAATGTTACCCCAACCCGAAGACGTAAGTTATAATATTATTCAGGCATTTGATTTTGCTTTCAAAATTTTTGATAAAAAACTTGCCTTAAAAACAAATCAAGATTATAATTCTATTTACAGGTCCATTAAACCTGAAATAACCAATTTAGGATGGCAAAATTACAATATAAAAGAATTTGAATCCTACCATCAAATTATTGTTAGAAGCTACAAAATAAGCTAAAAATTGGTCAAATATCAGATACAATAAAGGTGCTAATGTTTTGCGTTCAGTATTTTCAGTTTTGAAAAAAGAATTCATTGTCAAAAACAATCCGGCACAAGGTCTTGAATATTTATTGGAAGAAGAATCGCAATTTATTGATTTAATTACAGACAAAGAACAGACGCAAATTATCAATCATTTCAAAATTGTTTGTCCGAATTTCAATATTTTTCTAAAAATCATCTATCAATGTGGAATAAGACCTAATGAAATACGCCAAATCAAATGTTCAATGATAGATTTGAACAAACAAATTTTTGTACTACCTAAAGAAATAACAAAAACAAAGGCAAGAAAAGTTCCTATTTCTTATGATTTAAAACTTGACTTGTCAAATTCTGACAATTTTTTATTTGGAATTGAAAGTCCTTATTGCAGAAGAAAAAACAAGCTATTTGTTGTTTCACCTTATCAGTTATCAGTCAATGTTGCAGGGAATATGTGGCGTGATAATGTCCACAAAGGTCTGAAAATCTATAAAAAAATGTACTGGATCAAACATAAAGGGGCAAATGACAAAGAAGAAAATGGAATGAAAATTCAAACTGTTTAAAAAGTGTTTGGTCATTCTTCTGAAAAAATTACAGAAATCTATGCAACCAAACATCAAGAACGAGAATTTGAAATTGCAAGGGAACTGATGCCAAAATTCATTTAGTTATATTGTTGACATTCTATAGACTGCTTCGCGCAGTCTTTTTTTGTTATGAATTCAGTTTTCCGACAAAAAGTGTACATAGTATAGATAAAAAGTATTTCGTTTGGATAATATTTCAAAAAAGTAATACATTTACGCGATTAAGCTTAGTTACATTAAAAACAATAATTTTTTAAATAAAAAAGCATGAAAAAATTCTCTTATTTTATGATTTTATGGACTGTATTAATAGGTTATACCGTAAATGCTCAAACTATAGAGCTTAATGGCACTGCAGACCAGATTATAAATGGAATAACAATAAGCAAATTATTAGGGTCGGGAACGACTGTTAATTCACTACCTGGAGTTTCCTGCTCAGCATCTGTAACATCAACGGGTTATACTTTCCAAACTGCAACATCTACATTTTTAACGTTCAACTTCAGTTCTCCTATAGTTGGATATGTTGATGTAAGCATGAATTGGTTATATAAGGATGAAATTTATCAGGTAAGCACTGATACTGGAATATTTCAATTGCAAAATACTGGTACTAACTGTATAATTGTTGGCCCAAATTACTATAGTGGAGTTTCTCAATATGGTAGTAGCAATGATGGTGGTACCGTGAGAATAAAACTAGATTCACCAACTAATTTTTTAAAAATAACAGCCAGCGGATCAGGCCTTTATTCATTTCAAAATTTCTACTTGACAGTTAATAATGTTTTAGGAGTAGATGATGTTAATATAAAGGCAAAAAACAATACAATAAATATTTTTCCCAACCCAGTAAAAAATAATTTTACTATTTCTTCCAAAGAAGGGTTAAAATCGTATAAGATTTTTGATGAATCAGGAAGAGAGATAAGCTCTTCATTACTTAAAGGAACTCAAGATGAAGTTAATATGTCTTCTGCTTTACCAGGCAATTATACAATAATCATAGAAACAGAAAAACAAAAAATCACAAAAAAACTATTAAAACAATAAGTCGTTCTAAAACAGATTGAATTTAATTAAACAACATTTAATCCCCTTCTTTCGGAGGGGATTGATTTTTGATGAGATTTGTATAAAATTATTTAGAGAAAAACATATCCTTCCGAATCTCTCTTCTTCTGAATCAGATTACGCCATTTGTAGCCTTTCTTTTCAAAGTGTGGAAGGTCTTTGAAGGTCTTCCAGTTACCGCCCCAGTCCCAGCCATATTTTGCAAATATCTTTACACATTCGTACCAGTCGGCCACCTGGTCGTTATCCCAATCCTTTACCGTGTCCCAACTGGCTATTTTTCCATCAATAATAAGGCAAATATCAACGGCTAATCCGTAATTATGAATGCTTTGTCCGGCTTTGGCATTTGTTACCTTTTTTCCGGGTTTGGTCCTCCCATACGCGTACAATTCATCTTGTTCAGCAAAAGTTCTTAAACCCTGTGTAATTCTGACTTTAGCCCGTCCTGTAAGAGCAATATCACACTCTTTTATGATCTGAGTAATCTCCTCTCTTACACTTGGATGAAGCTTCCTTATCCTTTCTTTTGTTGGTTGATCTATCATTCTTATTTTTGAAATATTTTATGTACATTTTATCTAATATCTTTCTACAACAAATTGTACCGGAATAACACAAATAACAGTTAAAACAGCAAATGCTAGTTTTATAAATTCCATGTAATGGATAGCCGGGGACCAATATAATGAGGCTACCTCAAAAGCTCGCTCTCTCGGGCTCCTCTGTCTGAAAACTTTTGTCATTTAGGACATTTCAGAATACCTCTTCCCCTCTTGAGACAGTCTAATTTAGCTTAAATTTAATAAAAAGAATAATTCAAAATCAGAAGAATCAAAATTGAGTTTCATATTGTCAATATAAAATATCAACTAAACGTCATTATCTATTTTTCTAGTTCTAAACGCTGAAAATATTTTGCCATTTTATCTGGAAAGTATATTTAATTGCCAATAACAATCCAATCTTTACCATCACTTTGAATTTGGTAGCGCTGACCAGATGATATGGTTGATATACTAAGGTTTTGAACATCATCATATATAACTGCTCCGCCATTTACAGTTATTGATTTTGTACTAATTCCATTACTTCCTATTAAAATATAAATTCTTCCTTTGCAAGTATTTGGATTTGGAAGATTTACAGATGAAATTTGGTTAAATATTCGTAATGTAAAATTATTTTCAGACAATGTGTATATGCCTGTATTATTAGCAGTAGTATCATATTTAGTAGATAGTGATCCTTCTGTTTGAAGACTTGAATGTGGTAAATTAGTTCCTATTCCAATTTTTCCTGCACCTGTTATAACAACATCTTTTGTATTGACATCGTCCCCATCATAATAAAAGGAGTATCTATTTACTGCAGATCCAATATTTTCCTGGTAGAATCCATAGTAATTGGTATACCCTACCAAGCTGCTATGAATCCCAGAATAAAAACCATAATAATTGGTTATATTACCATTAATTTGGCCTGTAAATTCATTAGAAAAACCTCTCATATCAGCTGTATTAGACCCGGCTCTTAAGTCATAAGTATTAATAAAACCTTTAAAACTACTTATACTTGTTACTTCTCCTCTATACTCATTTAGAGTTCCAACAACATTTGGATAGTTGGTTGTTTGGATATTCCAAAGTCTATTTCTTATTGCCCTAAAGGTGTTCGATATTGTTGATCCATTTCTCAAGTATAATAAATTTTCAATTCCAAAAACATTCGCAGCAGAAGAACCATTTTGCATATTAACAGTATTGTTTGTTGAAATTATCGCGCCTGAATATGATGTAGTGGGATTTAAATTTATATCAACATTTGTAAAACTATTTCCGGCAACTTCATTCCCTATCTTCATTCTTGGAATATTGTTTGTCCGGATTGATAGACTCATATTATCTATATTTCCTAAAAAATCTGTGACACTAGACGTTCCTATATTTCCATTAACATTCCAGCTATTATTTATTAATTTTTTCCATATGTTACCATCAAAGAAAAAAAAGCCTTCAGAATTATTAGTATTGTCTGTATTCCATATTAAAAGCGATTTTTGGGGATTAACAATTGTATTGGTCGATAAATTAACTCTGGGGATCAAGATACCTTTGTCTGTGGCATTAATATCCAACATAGAAGAAGGATCTGGATCAGCTGTTCCTATACCAATTTGAGAAAATGCTATAAAGCTCTTTAAAAGAAATAGAGGAATAATTTTTTTCATAAATTTAAAATTTTTCACAAATAAAAGAAATAATATATAAATTCACAATACATGGATTTATGGTTTGGCAATTTATTAATTTTGAGTAATTTAAAATAAATTCTGTTATAAGGCTTTAATATCCGTTGAATAATAAAAAAATTCGCAAAAATGGTACAAATACCTATCTGTTAATTAATTGTAGATTTATTTCTACTTAATAAAAAAAGAGACCATCATGTTAGATGATCTCTAATTTGTTGTCAATTTTCTAATTGTTAAGCCTGAAACTATCTCCTCAACACCGAAAGCATTTTTCTGAGCTTATAAAGATAATACTGATTGTATTATAAAGATCTGCCTGAGACATTAGTTTTTGGTTCTCCGCTTCATCTAAAGTCTTATGTAGAATTTCTCGATAGACATTAAATATTACTTTATGCTTTTGTCCTATAAAATGCTCAAAGCAAGAAATAAAAAGCATATAAATTATTTTGATCTTCCTGCTTTGTATTTTCTACCTCTTGGTAGAAACGAAATAATTCTCATTTCCAATATAATTATTCTTAAAAGACTTTACAGCTTATACATTATGTCTATAAAAATGTTCATTTCAAAGAAAGTTAAGATAACGGCTTAAGCCTATCCAAATAGAAAATTATTTTGTTGAGGATTTATAACTGGTGATTTTTCTTCCATTTAGAGGTTGTATAGGTCTATTATTACTTTTTGGTAAATGTTTTGCAATGTCTTCAATTTCAGTTTTAGTCATGTCAATTGAATTTTTAAAAACAATCCATGTTACATTATCCGAGCAAGGAGGGGTAGTTAATGACCCGGAATACGTATAGTATGATTTATTTTTTGGATACATATTTTCTGGATTAAAATTAATGTCAGTATCAACTTTTTGGTCTTTTGTAAGATTTTTGAACGCACTTAATTTTTCAAAATAAGAATTCTCTTGTCCTTCTTTCACCATTAAACCTATTACAAGAACAGATCCATCCATAGCTTTATGTACGAAATGGAGCTCTAACGGGTAACGAATTCCATCTATTGTATGTTCAGATTCTTCATGTGAATGAAATTGTATCAAAAAGTATTTTTTTTGATTATAGATAATATAATTTCCTTCCTTGAAATCAAATTGTAAAGTATGCCCATTATCATTAATATCTTTAATATCATTAATATCATAATGGAAAATGATATCTTTTTTTGATTTTCCTGAAACTACTTCTGAAGTAGTAATATCAATAGGAGATTGAGATTTGCTTTGCCCGCATTTTTCATTTCCTTCAAATTCTGACCAATGCTCTGGAGATTTATCTCCTTGATAACTCCATTTTTCTTGAGCATATACTAAGCTTAAAGAGAATAAGCCAAATGTAAAAATTAATTTTTTCATCGTGATATTTTATTTTTAATTAAAAAAAACTTGATATTGTAATAGTAAAGAATTTTTTGTAGTAATTTTGTCCCCAGCATTATTATATACAGGATGATTTTGGTATGATAATGTTAATTTTGAATTTTGCCCTGAAAGCAACCACGTTACCCCCATATCCCAAAAATTCATAGCTTGATTAAGCCTTTCAAAATTTGAATGCTGAAGCGACGCATAAGGCATTAAAGTTGTCTTACCAATTAAATCATCTTTAAATTTGTATCCTGCCTGCACAAAATATGTTGTCCCAGTTCCATTCATTGGGAAAGCAACTCCTCCTCCATTAAGGATATTTGGGTCTCTTTCTCCATTAATAGGATTCATTACTGCAGAATTTCTGATATAATTTTTCCCAAAATCAGAATGCGTAACATTTCCATATAAACTTATTGCCTCTCCATCTTTGCCTATAGGCGCATCATAGAATATATCAGCTGCAATATGTAACATATTGCTTTGTATAGTATCTTTAACTTCGTTGGTTCTCCACATTGCATCTTTTTGATAAACAAATCCCGCTCCAATATTGAATACCTTTTTTTTACCTAGATAAGTTCCTGCAAGATATGGTACCTGATTAGATTCCTGATCTTTTAATTGATACTGAAAATAACCATTGTATTGCATTTTAGGAGGCAATGCCGAAAAGCTTGAGTTCATAGTAATAGCGGGATTATAGTTTGACATTTTTTTTACTGACATAGGTTGTGCCATTTGTAAACGATAATCTAATTTGCCAAGCTTCCCTTTTGCAAAAACGGAAAGCTTTCTTGAAAATTGATCTGTAACATCATTTGTCATTTGTTGATACAGGGGTGCATCAATTCCCAATTGTGATCCAACCGCTGCAGACGCAAAACGGGACAACCCATTCCAGCCGGACAATCCCATTCCTAATGATAATTTTACCTTATCAACAGCATATTCTCCATATGCATCTTCCACAAAGAAACCTGCTTTTCTATCAGATAAAGTATTAAAATTATTTAAACCAAAATAAGAATAGGCAAAAACACGGTCAGTCAACTGTCCGAAGAGTTGAAAACTAGTTCTTCTAATACCGATGTCTGTTCCACTATTTTTCGCAGTCCCATCAAATGTTGAGCCTGGATTATATTGTGCAGAACGCATCCAAATTTGTGTTAAAAATGTCAGCTTAACAAAACTACTCCCATCCTCATTAAGTGGTAATTTCCTGTCTTTAAAGAAATTAGAGTTTTGAGCATTAACTTGCCATGTCCCTAAAGATAGAAGGCACAAACAAAAAAACGTTTTCACTTTTTCCATTTTAAATTTTTTTTTATAATATCGAAATAATGTTGTATTTTTTTCTAAAATTATTAATTTATCATAATTATGTGATATTAGCAATAATAAACCTTTCAATAAATCTGTATTCAATAAATTCGTAAAAGTATAAAAGATACTTTCTTTTTTAAAGGATATCCACTTTTCAAACCAATGCACTAATACTAGATAATAACAAGCTTGTCAAATAGTTTTTCCGAAATATTTACGGCTAGTTTGTAAACAAATTCATTAACTGGATCCTATCCTGAATAAGCTTCATAATCTCAATCATCCTTCCAAAGTATACTTTTTATAACTCGTAAATTTGCTTTTACTTAATTTTTTCGGTAATCTTCTTCCGCACCAAAATGAGTGATAAAACTGAATAAATTCATCTGAATGAGTTAATTTTTTTTAACAAATATACAAATTATCGGACTTAATTATGAATAATCATTTTATATTTTACATAAATCCATTTAAATTTTTCGCATGAAAACAGCTTGTTTATTTTTGTATCGCTGAACCTAAAAACAAACCAATCAGATGTTGTACCAAGTACTTGACAAGGATATAATAGAAAATGAAACAATACCAAATCTATCTCCGTTCCGCTTTTTTAAACGAAAGGTATTTGTTTACATTATTAAATGATAAATTGGTTTATTTCAAAAAAAAATTGCTTCACCTTGCGATGATATAAAACAAAAAAGCGAAGGATTGGTTTTAATTTCTTTAAACTAGTTAAACAAGGGCCTTTCATTTAATTCCGAAATACAAATATTCAAAATAAACAACGGCTTTTTATTTATAAAGGCTAAAATCACATTCTGCAAATACTGATAATTGAGAAAATTTATTGTAAATGAGAATAATTGTAATGATTGTAACCGCACCCAAATCGCACATTCTTAGTCTAAAATTTTGCTTCTTAAATAATAACTAACTGATGCTAAAATGTAAATTTACTTTTAAAATTATATCCGAAGTTATTATATATCATTCAATCAATTTCAATCAAATTTTAATAAATCCCCCTTAAATAAAGCCTTTACAGCAGACACGAAAGTAAAGCCAAACCAAATAACATTAAAAACATAGTTGCTCCACTTTTTTGTAACTTTACCGATAATTTGTAAAAATAAACAATGGAAATATCTCCATTTCAATATCTTATTAGTAATAAAAAAATTGATTTCTCCATGACTAATGGACAAATCTTTTATCATAAAAATCTTTCTGTACAAATACATAAATCCAATAGCAGACATTTAATTTGCAAAGAAGAAATTATTTTCTTTGGAGAAGTTTTTGATTTTGAAAATCCACAATACACAAATGCTGAAATTGTAAATTCTATCATTAATTTAAATCTGGAAAAAAAAATTGAGAAGCTGAATAAATTAACCGGTTTTTTTATTTTTATTTTTTTTGAAGACGGAAAAACCTACATTTTCAATGATGCAGCCGGTCAACTGGAAGCGTATATTTACCATCAAAATGATGAGTTTTATATAAGTGCACAACCTGATTTCATTATATCAGCAGATAAGAAAAAAAGTACTTATCATGAAAGTATTCCACAATATATTATTGACAGAAAAATAAATATCTTCAGTAAGACTCCTTTCAAATACATTAATAAATTCATCCCGAATTTTTACTATACTATTGAAGATAAAAAATACACCAGATATTATCCCACTTCAGATTTATCGACATTGGACGACGATATTGTTGCAAAAGAAGCACTTTCAATTCTTGAATCATCCATTGAAAGCATGGCCAACAGGCAAGAACTTGCTCTTGCCGTTACAGCTGGATGGGACTCGAGGATATTATTTGCGGCATCATTGAAGAATTCTGATAAAGTCAGGTATTTTGTTTTAAATCACAAAACGGAAAACGGCAAACAGGATGCAAAAATTGCCGGTGATATTGTAAATTTATTCTCAAAAAATCTAGAAGTCATTGATTACGATCTATCCAAAATAAATTCAAAAGAAAACAATCCTGTCATTTGGAAAAATGAACCCAAAAGTCACAAAATGGCTTCTTTAATGAACATGCATTTCCCCAACCGTTATCTTATCAACGGAAATATTAGCGAAGTGGCAAGAAATTTCTATGACCCCCTTCCCAACAAGCTTTCGCTAAGTGACATCTGCTTTATTTTGGGCCTAAAAGATGGAGAATATGAGAAAAACGCCATAAAAAAATGGATAGAAACAATGACCCACAATATTCATATCCTTGACTACATTTACTGGGAGCACAAGATGCCGAATTGGGCAGGCGCTTCAAAATCTGTTTCCAATGTTCAAAACATTGTTATTTCACCTTTTAATAATCGATATTTATTAAACCTCCTCCTTTCCACCAAGAGACGAAACAGAGATAAGTTTTACCATAAAATTTATGAATTAATTTTAAAAAATATCGATGAAAGACTGGCAGGCATCCCAATAAATCCTACAAAAAAACATCAGCAGATCACAGTAATGAAAAAACTAGGAATTTACCCTTTTTACAGGGCCTTGTTTTTTAAATTAAGAAAATTAAAGTTTTAAATAGCCTTAAGCAAGATTATAATTGAATTACCCAATTTTTCTTTTACGCTCTCTGTAATCCCAAGGTAATACAGCATTTTTGCCCACCCAAAAACCTAATTTTCTATTTTTGCCACCCTGAAATTTTTGAAGCTCAATATTATTTGAAGCCTTAAAATACCATCATCCAAAACCAGATTTTATAATTTCTTTTGAAAGATATTTATACTTCGTCATAGAATATTTTAGTAATGGTCCTTTTATATCAGTCTTCCCCAATTCTGTAAAAGGTTACTGTCTTTCCAAAAGTCTGAGAACTGATAAACTGCTTAGCACTTTTACTGAAGGCTCGTTCATTTTCAAGGCAGTCGACATCGGCTCCCTTTTACCTGATAAAAAATTAAATTGGAAAACTTGTTTAAACTTTTTATTAGTAATTTTCCGCTTTCACTATATCTTTTGTTTCGCTTCTCTATACAAAAGGGAGCCATTACAATGGGCTATGATTATTATCGCCTATTTAAATTTGCCCGTTGCTTAAACTAAAGTATTTTAAATGAAAATGAAAAGTGTTCTCTTCATGTTCATCCGAGTGTTATGGAAATATCTAATATACTCAAAACCTTCCCTTTTCAATTTAATGATATACAAATATACTTAATGAAACTTCATTTCTATAATCTTAAGATTTAAATATTCAGGCTAATTCCTTTGTAAAGAGGATATTGCCAGCTATATACCATATTATAATAGGTAAGGCACAAAATTTCATTTTATCTAAGTAAACTAAGCATCCAAAATGTTAAAATATAAACTCCTGAAAACTAAAACACTAAACGAAAAGATCACAAAATACATATCTGGAAGGCACAAAAAAGACTAAAAAAATGTTTTATCGTAAAGAATTTTATATATTTGCAGCATCTAACAATTAAAAAAATAATTTACTATGTCAGACATTGCATCAAGAGTAAAAGCTATCATCGCTGATAAGCTTGACGTTGAAGAAACAGAAGTAACTCCTGAAGCTAGCTTCACTAACGATTTAGGAGCTGATTCATTAGATACAGTTGAATTAATCATGGAATTTGAAAAAGAATTCAACATTCAAATCCCTGATGATCAAGCTGAAAAAATTACTACTGTAGGACACGCCATCGCTTATATCGAGGAAGTAGTAAATAAATAATATTCTTCAACAAAAGAAAATTAAACAAAGTTTATGGAATTAAAAAGAGTAGTTGTAACCGGTTTTGGAGCAGTAACACCGATTGGAAATAATGCAAAAGAATACTGGGAAAATCTTGTAAAAGGTGAGAGCGGTGCCGCTCCGATTACTCTTTTTGATGCCACAAACTTTAAAACAAAATTCGCTTGCGAAGTGAAAAATTTCGATCCGTTACAGCATTTCGATAAGAAAGATGCTAAGAAAATGGATAGAAATACTCAACTTGGGCTGGTTGCAGCAAGAGAAGCAGTAGCACACTCAGGAATTATCGAAGACGATGTAGACAAAAACAGAGTCGGAGTAATCTGGGGATCAGGAATCGGAGGTTTGGAAACTTTTGAAACTGAGGTTTTAGGATGGGCAAATACAGATATTCCTAGATTCAATCCATTCTTTATTCCGAAGATGATTGCGGATATTACACCGGGGCATATCTCTATTGAGTACGGTTTCCACGGACCAAATTATACCACTGTTTCTGCCTGCGCATCTTCAGCAAATGCTATAATTGATTCCAAAATGCTGATCCAGCTAGGAAAAGCAGATGTAATTGTATGTGGGGGTTCTGAAGCCGCCGTTACAGCAAGTGGTGTGGGTGGATTCAATGCAATGATGGCACTTTCTACAAGAAATGATGATCCTAAAACAGCTTCAAGGCCTTTCGACAAAGACAGAGATGGTTTTGTTCTGGGTGAAGGAGCAGGCAGTATTATTCTTGAAGAATATGAGCATGCAGTGAAACGTGGTGCAACAATTTACGCAGAATTAAAGGGCGGAGGTCTGAGTGCGGATGCACATCACATGACAGCACCCCATCCTGAAGGTCTTGGGGCTTATCTGGTAATGAAAAGTTGCCTGGAAGATGCAGGCTTAACTACTGATGAAGTAGATCATATCAATATGCATGGTACATCTACTCCATTAGGAGATATTGCAGAATCCAACGCAATTTCAAAATTATTGGGAGAGCATGCTTTTGACATTCAGATTAATTCTACAAAATCAATGACAGGCCATCTTCTGGGTGCAGCCGGAGTTATTGAAGCTATTGCTGCGTTGGGAACGATTATTCATGGTATTGTTCCTCCTACCATCAACCATTTTACTGATGATGAAAATATCGACAGCCGACTGAATTTTACATTCAATAAGGCTGTGAAGAAAGATGTAAAAGTAGCCATGAGTAATACTTTTGGGTTTGGTGGGCATAACGCTTGCGTTCTATTTAAGAAAATCTAAATTCAATGAATGGAGTTACAGAAATACTTTTCTAAATTCCTTCTCAAAAACAGAAAAAAAAAATTAACGGAGAGAGATTATTTCCTTAGTACTCAACTGAACAAAATGTTGGGAACAGAGGTACAAAATATCGCGCTCTACCGTGAAGCTTTTTCATTGAAAAATTCATCTAAAAATCAAGACAGTAATTACGAAAGACTTGAGTTTTTGGGAGATTCTGTTTTGGGTACAATTATTTCTTGTCATTTGTTCCAAACTTATCCTCAGGCTAATGAAGGATATTTGACACAGATGAAGTCTAAAATTGTTAATAGGAAAAATCTTAATAAATTAGGAGAAGACTTAAAACTGACAGATCTTTTGCAAAAATCCGGCTCTATAGCTTTAGGTGAGAATATCTCCGGAAATTTATTTGAAGCATTGATTGGTGCTGTTTATCTTGATTTCCAATATGACACCTGTAGGAAGATCATTCTGGAGAGATTACTGACGCCTACCGAAATTAACAAGCTTGAAAATAAGATTGTAAGCTACAAAGGTCTTCTGCTGGAGTGGAGCCAGAAGAAGAAAGTAAATATAAAGTACGAAACTTGTGAAGAAATCCAGGTAAATAAATCGATTGTATTTCGTTGCCATGTCTGGCTCGGAACCAAAAAAATTGCCAATGCCATGGAAACTTCCAAGAAGAAAGCAGAAGAAAAAGCAGCACAAAGGGCATTTTATATTTTAAACAAAAAAGAAAACATACTTGGAAGTCCAAAAGCTTTATGATTTTGATGACATAGAATTTGAAGATATTGCCATAGGTTTGGTAAGATTAGCAAAGAGTATGCCCGATCACGAGTTTTTCTACAAGACAAATCAAATAAACGACCTGGCTTTTAAAAGGATTGATGATCTTGTCTTTCATGGGTCTTATTATGATTACTTTTTTCCAAGATTTGAAGCATATCATAAGTTTACAAAAACATGTTTTACATTCATCTCCAACAAATCTTCTGAAAGTAATCAAAAAAAAATACAAACTGAGCTCTTTTCAGAAGAAGAAAATATTAAGTTTTTATTAAATGATCAGGCAGATGTAGAATATATTTTGCATAGTTCGGAACAATTTCCTGATTTTTCCGTAATTTTGCTCCCTGAAAATCTTGTGTTTCCAATTCAAGATTATACACTAGGTTCTGATGAAGAGCTTTATCAAATTATCCAGTATTATGAATAAGTATTTAAAGAAGACAAAAATTATCGCAACACTTGGTCCGGCGTCATCGTCGAAGGAAGTAATGTTAGGACTAATGAGAGCAGGTGTTGATGTTTTTAGAATAAATTTCTCACATGCAGATTACGACTTGGTTCGAAAAAATATTGAAATCATCAGAGAGCTTAATCAAGAGCATGGTTTTTCTGTAGGAATTCTTGGAGATTTGCAAGGCCCTAAGCTGAGAGTAGGTGTTGTAAAAGAGGGCTCTTATCTTAACCCAGGAGATATCCTTACTTTCACAAATGAAAAAATAGAAGGTGATTCTACGAAGGTTTATATGACCTACCAACAATTCCCACAGGATGTAAAAGTGGGAGAAAGAATTTTGATCGATGATGGAAAATTGGTTTTGGAAGTTATTGAAACTAATGAAAAAGATACGGTAAAGGCAAAAACCATTCAAGGGGGACCTCTAAGCTCTAAGAAAGGAGTAAACCTTCCTAATACAAACGTTTCCCTTCCTGCCTTAACGGAAAAAGACATTCAGGATGCCAATTTTATGCTTGACCAGGAAGTCGACTGGATTGCACTTTCTTTCGTTCGCCATGCTCAGGATATTATCGATTTAAAGGAATTAATTGCAAAACATCCGAACGGTAAATTCAAAACTCCGATTATCGCGAAGATTGAAAAGCCAGAAGGTGTAAAAAATATTGACCAGATCTTATTGGAATGCGACGGATTAATGGTTGCCCGTGGAGATTTAGGTGTTGAAGTTCCGATGGAAGAAGTTCCAGCCATCCAGAAAAATCTTGTTGAAAAAGCGAGATTTTATTCCAAGCCTGTTATCATCGCAACGCAGATGATGGAAACCATGATCAACAGCTTAACTCCGACGAGAGCTGAGGTAAATGATGTTGCTAACTCTGTATTGGACGGAGCTGATGCAGTGATGCTTTCAGGAGAGACTTCTGTAGGAAGATATCCGGTACAGGTAGTGGAAAATATGGCTAAAATTGTGAAAAACATAGAAATGACTCATTTTTACCAGCACAAAAATGAGCCTATTGAGAAAGATTTCAATTGTATCGATGAAAGATTCATTACAAACAGGGTTTGCCTTGCTGCCGTAAGAATCGCAAAAACGACCAATGTATCTGCCATTGTTACTTTAACCAGCTCAGGATATACAGCTTTCCAGCTGTCTGCACACAGGCCAAACTCTCATATCATTGTTTACAGTGGTAATAAAAGGGTAATCACGATGCTAAACCTTCTTTGGGGTGTTCACGCTTATTATTACGATATGAAAAAGTCTACGGACGAGACAATTATCCAGGTAAATATGCTTACACACAATTACGGATATATTGAAACCGGTGATTTTGTTATTAATATCAATGCAACGCCATCTTACGAAGGAGGTAAAACTAATACATTGAGATTGACAACAGTTTAAATTAAAAAGCAAAATTGCTTGTTTATAAAAAAAATAAAAAACTCACGAATGATTTTCGTGAGTTTTTTATATGTCTGAAATGTTCGTTAGAGCAGTATTTTATAAACTTCTAACTAGCCTTTTCCAGCTTTCTTACTAATCTACTCATTCCCAATAACAGTTCTGGCGGTTACGAATTCCTTTAAAGCCAGTAGAGACAATTCCGTTCCGTATCCCGAACCTTTTGCTCCTCCAAACGGGAAACGAGGATCAGAGCTTGTCATTTTATTGATATTCACCGTTCCGGATTCTAAATTTTCAATAAAAAACAACTGACGGGTTTTATCTTTCGTCCAGACAGCATTTGAAAGCCCGAAAGGAATATTGTTGGCTATTTTTAAAGCTTCTTCATCACTTTTAGCAATCATTATCATCCCAAGAGGCCCGAAAAGCTCTTCCTCCAGGATCGGATTTCCTTCCTGAACTCTGATTAATCCCGGTTTAAATTCATTATCAGAAATCCTTTCCAACGGAATAATGATTTCTGCACCGTGCTCCAATGCTTTTTTAAATTGTTTTTCTAGGTCATCTGCAAGGTCTGCCCGTGCCATTCCGGCAATTTTTGTTTCCTTATTCATCGGATCTCCGGGAACATATTTTTTATATTCTTCTATAAATTTCGGAAGAAATACATCCTCAATTTTTTCATCAATAATAAATCTTTTTGCTGCAGTGCACGTCTGTCCGCAGTTTTGAAGCCGTGATTGCACTCCTTCTTTTACCGCACTCTCAAGATCAGCATCATCCAAAACAATAAACGCATCACTTCCACCTAGCTCCAAAAGAGATTTTTTAATATTTAAACCAGCTATGGAAGCCACTTCTCCTCCTGCCCTTCCACTTCCGGTTAAGCTTACACCTTTTATAATATGGTGTTCAAGAACATCCTTTACTTCTTTATGCCCCGCTTCCAGATTCTGGAAAACGCCTTCCGGAAAACCTGCCTCCAAAAGGACTTTCTCAATTGCATTACCGCTTCCGAAACAGATTGAGGCATGCTTCAGAACAACCGTATTTCCAGCAAGAATAGCAGGAACAGCAAATCTTAAAACCTGCCAGAAAGGAAAATTCCAGGGCATTACGCCTAAAATTACACCTTTCGGAACGTAGTGAATCTCAGAATAAGCAAATTCAGAATCTATTTTTTCAGGTTTTAAAATATTTTCAGCATCGGCATAATAATTCATCATTAAAGCACATTTTTCAACCTCGGCTATTGACTGCGAAATCGGCTTATTCATCTCCTGAGTAATGATCGCCCCGTATTTTTCGGAATTATTCTTTAAAATTTCGGCTGCTTTTGCAATGAGTTGCTGCCTGTCTTCGAATGTTCGTTTTTTCCATTCAGAAAATGCATTATCTGCTTTTATAAGTTTATTTTCAATTGATTGTTCCATAATGTAATTTCTTTTTAAATTCAAATGGATGAATTTATCAATGCTTTTTCTTTCAAAGCATCATGAAAGCAACAAAACTTGTTCCTTAAGGTTTAAAAAAATAATGATTTTCTCTATCTTAAATATTACAAGATACTACAACAATATCTAAACCTAACAGGTTTTGTAATTAAAATTAATGCCTAAATCATAAACCATTCATTCATAAGGCTGGCAGCCAGTCTTGCCGTTCTGTCCTGAATATCATAGCCTGGATTCACTTCTGCCACATCTAAAGCCAGCAATTTTTTACTCTTCAAAATATGCCTGTAAAAATGCATAAATGCAGCATCTGCAAAAATCCCGTTATAAGCTGAAGCAGAAACTCCCGGCGCAACAGAAGCATTGAAAACATCCATACAAATTGTCAGATACAGATAATCTACACTTTCAATCAGTTCATTAATTCTTTCATAAATAGATGGAAGATTTTCGAAAAAAAACTCATCTGCAAGAATATATTTCATTCCGTACTGATGAGCTGTATCGAATAATTTTAAAGTGTTTGAATTTCTCTGGATTCCGATATGGAGCGAATTAATTTCACCTTCCTGAGCTATTTGCCAGAAACCCGTTCCGGAGCTCGCACCTACTCCATTTTCAGGCCGCCTGTTGTCAAAATGAGCATCAATATTAATGATCCCTATTTTTTGTTCGGGAAAAGCCGTTTTTACCCCAAGATAATGAGCATAAGTGACCTCGTGGCCTCCTCCCAAAACCATTGACTTTCCACCTTTTAATAAAACTTTAGAAACATTTTTAGCAAGAGCGTTCTGGGTATTTTCAAGGTTTCCGTCATCACACGTTATATTTCCAAAATCAAGCAGAGAAAAATCCGGAAATATCACCGGGAAATTGGCCATATTTTTTCTGATAACATCCGGTGCATCTTTTGCGCCCTGCCTTCCTTTATTTCTTCTAACTCCTTCGTCTACAGCAAATCCGTGTAAAACGAAATCATTAGTTGAAATCATATCGTAATTGCTTTCTTCTTTTACCCTTTGGAATATTCTGTGATAAAGAAGTTCTTCACCGTCTAATCTTCCCTGCCAGATAGTATTCATTTTTAAGTACTTTAATTGTTTTTTTGTTTGCTAGAATATTTAAGGTAAACTATTCTTTTATTAATTGAAAAATAAAAGTTATGCATCTTATTAAAAAGTAAAAAGAAAGATAACTGATAAAAGAAAGGATATAAAAAGAAATCATATATTATTAAATCTTTTCGCCTTTTACAGAGCTCAAATTGATCCAAATGATTGCAATAAGCTAATGATGTTTAAACCTACTATAAATAAATTATTCTATTTTTAATTGCTTTTAACATTGTAAATCATACTAATTTCCCATCAATATAAACGCTCTCCGCCTTTAAGCTCCCTTGATTATAAAGAATATTCTGGAAATTATTCGTTTTAAAAGTAACAAAATCTGCTTTTAAGCCCTCATCCAATTTACCTCTATCTTCCAGACCAAGTGCCAATGCCGAGCGGAAAGTGATTCCTGCCAAAACCTCGGCAGTAGTCAGTTTTTCAAATGTTGCCAGAATAGAGGCCTGAGTGATCAGATTTCCCATAGGTGCAGAACCCGGGTTCCAGTCACTTGCGATAGCCAGGATTGCTCCTGCATCTAATAATTTTCTTGCCGGACTGAATTTCTCGCCCAATCCTAAACTTGCTCCCGGAAGTGCCGTTGCTACTGTATTTGATTGTGCCAAGAATTCTATATCTTCGTCAATCGTAGCTTCCAGATGGTCTGCAGATTGTGCTCCAACTTCCACTGCAATTCTTGAACTACCTGGAGTAAATTGGTCTGCATGAACCGTAATTTCAAAACCTAAATCTTTAGTTTTAAGTAAAAAAATCTTACTCTCTTCCGGTTGAAATGCTGATTTTTCAATAAAAATATCAATACGCTTTGCCAGGCTTTCTTCTTTTACCCTAGGTAAAATTTCAGTTAAAATATAACTTAAATAATCATCATTAGTGCCATCAAAGTCTCTTGGTTTTAAATGAGCAGAAAGACAGGTCGGAACCAAAGTCGCTTTTGTCTGCTCCTGTGCTTTTTTAATAATTCTAAGCATTTTAAGCTCATTCATGACATCCAATCCGTAGCCGCTTTTCACTTCGATTGTAGTAATTCCGAGAGAGATTAAGAAATTAATCCTTTCCAATAATGTTTTCAATAATTCCTCTTCCGAAGCATTTCTTGTGTGCTGGACAGAGCTCCAGATTCCCCCTCCGTTCTCAGCAATTTCGAGATAAGTTTTTCCTGCATTACGCATAGCAAAATCATTCGCGCGGTTACCTCCAAAGCAAATGTGAGTGTGGGAATCTACGAAAGCCGGCAGAACAATCTGCTCCTCTTCAATGGCTTCAATCTCTATATTTTGATTTTCCGATTTTAATGTTTCGAAATTTCCGATTTTTTGAATTTTATTTTCATTAATTAAAATACCGCCATCAGCGATAATTTCAAGTTGTTCATCAGAAAGTTTTCCTCTTAAAGGAAGGTTCGCAAGGGTTACGACTTGCTTGAAAGGCCCTATAAGTTTCATTTATTTGGTTTAAAGCTAAAAGTTTGATCAATTATTTGATTTCATTTTGCTAGATGATTTCATCATGACAAAATCTGCACAAAGCTTATCATTCCGCAGGATCTCAGCATAGAAATCATCAAAAAGTTTCAATCTTGTTTTCTCACTCAAAAATACTTAAAATATCCGTTCTTCTCAAATCTTAATTTTTCCAATCATGCTATCTCTATTTTACCCTCAATTTTCCTATCTTTACGGTAAATGAAAATGAATTAATGCCCGATTTTTTACATCCAGATAAAGACAATTATTCCCGCGAGGAACTCTGGCAGGAAGAACAGATACGTCCCCAAAGCTTTAAAGATTTTGCAGGACAAAGGAAAACACTGGAAAATCTAGAAGTTTTCGTGACGGCTGCCAAAAAACGTGGCGGCGCATTAGACCATGTCCTTTTGCATGGCCCTCCCGGTCTGGGAAAAACCACTTTAGCAAATATTATAGCTAACGAATTAGGCGTAAACTGCAAAATTACCTCCGGACCCGTTTTGGATAAGCCCGGAAGCCTGGCCGGACTTCTTACCAATCTCGAAGAAAATGACGTGCTTTTCATTGATGAAATCCACCGTCTCTCGCCTGTTGTGGAAGAGTATTTGTATTCTGCCATGGAGGATTACAAAATTGATATTATGCTGGAAACCGGCCCGAATGCAAGAAGTGTTCAGATCGGGTTAAATCCTTTTACACTGGTAGGGGCAACTACGAGAAGCGGAATGCTGACCAAGCCCATGCTCGCAAGATTCGGGATTCAAAGCAGGTTAGAATATTATACCATTGAGTTGCTTTCGATGATTATCCAGCGAAGCTCCAGGGTTTTAGGAGTGAAAATTTATGAGGATGCAGCCATAGAAATCGCAAGAAGGAGCCGGGGAACGCCCAGAATTGCCAATGCTCTTTTGAGGAGGGTTCGTGATTTTGCCGAGATTAAGGGAAATGGTGAAATTGAAATCAACATCACAAAATATGCCCTGAATTCATTGAATGTAGATGAACATGGTCTGGATGAAATGGATAACAAAATCATGCGTGTGATGATTGAAAACTTCAAAGGAAAACCAGTAGGAATCTCTGCCCTGGCCACTTCAATTGGCGAAAGTTCGGAGACTTTGGAAGAAGTTTATGAGCCATTTTTAATTCAGGAAGGATTTATCATTCGTACACCGAGAGGCCGCGAAGTAACGGAAAAAGCTTATAAGCATTTAAATATCGTTAAACCTAAAAACCCGGGAGAACTTTTCTAGGTTTAAAGTTATTCCGAATAAGATTTATTAAACAAAAATTATCTCAAAAGAAAATGTTTTTAAACATTAAGAAGTAGGATTGAAGAATTTTATGCTTAAAAATTCAAAACAACAAAAAGTTTTTAAAATCCTTAATGTTTAAATAAAGAATAAATACATTATAAACAACTTAATATTATATGAAATTATATCCAATACAATGTGGAAAATTTAAACTCGACGGAGGTGCCATGTTCGGAGTCGTCCCGAAGAGTCTGTGGGAGAAAACAAACCCTGCAGACGAAAGAAATCTGATCGAATTGGGAACACGCTCACTTTTGGTGGAAGACGGAAAAAAATTAATCTTAATAGACTGCGGACTCGGAAATAAGCAGGACGAAAAATTCTTCGGATACTATTCGCTTTGGGGAGACGATAATCTGGATAAAAGTCTTAAAAAATATGGCTTTGTAAGAGAAGATATTACAGATGTTTTCCTTACGCATCTTCATTTCGACCATTGTGGCGGTGCCATAGAATGGAATGATGACAGATCGGGCTACAGACCGGCCTTCAAAAACGCACAGTTCTGGACCAATGAAAACCATTGGCAATGGGCAACAGAGCCTAATGCAAGGGAAAAAGCAAGCTTCTTAAAAGAAAATATTATCCCGATACAGGAAAGCGGCCAGCTGAACTTTCTGCCTCTACCTACAACGGGAAATTACGGTTTTGCACCCGACCTGAAAATGGATGTGATCTTCGTAGATGGCCATACAGAGAAACAGATGCTTCCGGTGATCCAGTATCAGGAAAAAACAATTGTTTTTGCAGCCGATCTTATTCCTACAATCGGGCATATTCCGCATGTTTATGTGATGGGATATGACACCAGACCGCTTTTAACTTTAGAAGAGAAAGGAAAATTCCTGAAGCAGTGTGTAGATAATGAATATCTGCTGTTTTTCGAGCATGATGCCCACCATGAGCTAGCCAGCCTTAAAATGACTGAAAAGGGGATAAGATTTGATGAAACCTTTAGTTTTAATGATGTTTTTGGATATTAATTATGGAAGAATTACATTCAGAAACTCAGAAAACAGAGCCCGAGCCGTTATCAGCACCAAAGGTCATAGGCCTTACCGGCGGAATCGGATCAGGGAAAACCACCGTAGCAAGATTCATTGAAGAGTTCGGATTTCCGGTATATTATTCGGATGAACGGGCGAAGGATATTGTGAATGACAATGAAGATTTAAAAGTAAAAATCAAAGAACTTTTAGGCGAGCAAGCTTATGATGAAAATGGATTGTATGACAGGAAATTTGTTGCTGAAAAAGTTTTTAACAATAAAGATCTCCTTCAGAAATTAAATGAAATCATTCATCCAGCCGTAAAAATTGATTTTGAAGAATGGGTAAAAAAGCAGACCAAATATTTGATTTTTAAGGAAACTGCCCTATTATTTGAATTAAAGCTTAACCAGCAATGCTACAAGTCTATCCTGGTAACCGCTGAAGATAATATCAGGATAAAGAGAGTAATGGACAGAGACGGTAAAACGTATCGTGAAGTACAGGCCGTCATGGAAAAACAGATGCCTGAAAAAGATAAAATAAAACTGGCAGACTGTATCATTTACAACAATACAAATCTAGATGATTTAAAAGAGCAAACTGAAAAAGTAATTTTTGGTATCGAATAAAAAAATTAAGGCTCGTTGGATTGGATTATTTCTAACGAGCCTTTTTATTGTAGCTACTTTTGAGAACTAACCTTTTAAATTTTAATACAAAAAAATAGGCTCTCATTACTAAGAGCCTATTAAATTGGATTAATATTAAATGGTATTATTTTTATTCTTTGATAAATTTCTTCTGAGCAGAGATTGCGTCTCCATCCTGAATGTCTATTACATAGACTCCGTTTATCAAGTTATGTACATCTATTTTGTTGTTTAAGATAATTCCGTTTGATACTAATTGTCCTGCAGCGTTGTAGATCTTATAATTTGCTTTTTTGCTGATATTTTTCACATACAATACTGTACTTACCGGGTTAGGATAGATCAGGATATCTGTCTGGTTAACCGGATTAGGAATAGGGGTTTTAGAAATTCTTACGGTATAATCCTCAACCTCACCGTTCGGGAAGCTTGTACAGTTTACAGGGATCCCATCTTTTGCCATTGCTACTCTCATTACCACATATTTGTAGTCTGTAAGACTTACAAATGCGTCTGCAGGCACTGAGAATGTTCCGCTTACCGTCTGCTGATTATTAGGTGATGAAACAAGGACTCTTTCGTTAATATCAAAATATCCGTTTCTGTTGAAGTCAATCCAAACAGCTAATCCAGCTACAGCGTTTCCACTCAGTTTTTTCTCGATCGTAATCTGGTTGTTTGAAGAACCTTGTACCAATTCAATAAACGTAGCAGGAACACCTGTATAATCAGAATAGTTCGAGGCGTTAGACGAGTTGTTCATTTCCGGCTTACCATTTGGCTTCACTGTAACTTTTGAAATATACTCAGAATTAGAGGTTGTAGAAGCCATCTGGCAATACACTACAGTAGGTGTGGTAAAGAAGTATGGTAATGTATATGTACCAGGAGTACCTCCGCATACATTCGCTACCTGCAATTCATACTGAGTCAATTCTGTTAATCCAGTTAATGTCACTGTATTTGTAGAAGAAGGAACATTTGTCCAGCTCGGGATACCTACTTTTCTATATCTTAAGATATATGTAGCACCAGGAAAAGGGTCCCAAACCACTACAGCCGTTGTAGGTGTAAGGTTAGTGATTGTTAATCCCGGAGGTGGTAATTCACAAGTTCTTTCTGTTGTAAATACTTTAGGATTAGACCAAGGGTTAACCGTAGTTTCACCATTACACATATTCGCAACCTGTACTTCATATGTTGTATACGGACTTAATCCTGTAATTGTATAAGAACCGAAAGGAGGAGTTGTAACATTGATGGTAGTCCAAGTTGTAGTACCTACAATTCTGTATCTGATCACATATGTAGAGCTGGCTGCAATCGGAGCCCAGTTTACTACCGCCGAGTTTGTCGTTACAGTACCTATTGTCACATTCGGAGGTGTAGGATCACATCTCGTGGTGAATGTCTGAATAGCTGTAAATGTACCCGGAGTTGTTCCGCAGCTTGCAGCAATCTGTACATCATAAGTCGTAGCAGGAGTTAATCCTGTTAAAGTCAATGGAGGGTTTCCTGACAGTGTAGAGGCTATAACTTCCGTCCATGTACCTGTACCAGACACTCTATATCTTACAATAAATGTAAGTGTACCTGCAGGCACCGTCCAGTTTACATTAGCAGAAACGTGAGTTATTGTGTTGATCGCTAAGTTTGTCGGCATTGTCGTAACGCACGGTCTTAGTTTCACAGCATAATCTTCTACTTCTCCATTTACTGCATTCTGACACATTACCGGAGAACTTGTACGTTTTAGAACTACTCTCATGGTTGTTGTCAATGGGCCACTGTAAGCACCAGCCGGTACATTAAACAATGCAGTTACAGGCGTTGTAGTACTAGCTGCAGAATTCATGATTTGCTCTGTACTTTCGAAGATACCGTTTCTGTTAAAGTCAATCCAAGCAGATACGGCATCGTTTTGAGAACCTGATGACCAGCCTTTTGCTACAGAAAGCTTATTATCTGTAGAACCGATTTCAAGGTTAATTAACGTCGCTGGTGTCGTATAACTGATGTAGTTCGTCTGAACTGATGTGTTATTCATCACCGGAAGCCCCGGGTTTACAGGAGTTACTGTAACATTAGAAATGAAATCAGTAGTTCCTGTACCTGTCATATTACAGTAAGTAATAGGTGTTGTTGTAAATGGTATGGAAGTAGACCAAGGCCCTTGAGTACCACCACAAATTGTTGCAACCTGTACTTCATAAGCTGTCTGCTCTGTAAGACCGGTAATATTATATGAATTTCCAGTGATAGGCGCAGGAGATACATTCCATGTTCCAACCGGAGAAGTTGTTCTCCATCTTACCAGATAAGTGGCTCCTGTAGAAGATATCCATGAAACTGTAGCTGTCGTTGCAGCAATATTTGTCACTGTAATACCCGTAGGTGCAGCTGTAGTACAAGGTTGAATATCTATAAATTTCACAAGATAATCTTCAACTTCTCCATCACTTGTAAGAGGTGAACAAGCATCTGCAGGAGTATTGTAATATACAATTACACGCATTTTCACTTTATTCGTACCTGCATACGCACCAGTAGGGACGCTGAATGTAGCCGTAACCGGAGTTGTAGAAGAGTATCCTAAATTCATGATTCTCTCACCACCTGCAACAGTAGTTGGATTATTATTAAATATTCCGTCGCCGTTGAAATCAATCCACGCATAGGTAGAATAGGTACTTGATAAGATTGTTCTTCCTACTGAAAGTACATTCCCCGTGGAGTTACGAGCTAATGTAACAGTTTTAGTAAGATCTGTAGAATAATCTGTATAAGTAGTAGGCCCGGAGTTGTTCGACATCGTAGGTGTGTTCGTACCTGTAACGGTTATATTATTGATATAGCCATTACCAACACTTGTTGTAGGAGGTGTACAATAAGAGCTCGCAGGAGTTGTAAAGTTTATAGAGTTTGACCATGCTCCCGTTGTACCACCACAAATTGTTGCAACTTGTACTTCGTAAGTAGTAGAAGCATTAAGATTGATAATAGTATACGGGTTAGTTACATTGGCAATTACTGTCCAAGCTCCTGTACCTGTTCTATATCTTAATGTATAAGTAGCACTTGTTGCACTCACCCAAGAAACCTGAGCTGTAGAAGCCGTTACGTTTGTAACCATGATTGGAGTTGGTGGAGCAGTCGTGCATGGCTGAAGATCAATGATCTTAACAGCGTAGTCTTCGACCTCACCTTCAGAGATAGTAGCACAAGGATCATTAATTGTACTTGTAGCAACAATCACTCTCATTCTAAGTGTCTGCGGACCATTATAAGCAGTTGCAGGAACCGTGAATGTAGAAGTGATCGGTGTAGTGATACTTGTACCTACCCCTATTACTTTTTCGCTGGCTTCAAAAATACCGTTTCTGTTAAAATCAATCCAGGCAGAAGTCGCTATATAAGATTGGAAAGTACCAGACCATGATTTAGAAACAGAAATAGAGTTATTTGTTGAGTTACGCACTAATGTAATCAGTCTGGCAGGATCTGCAGAGAAATCTGTATATGTGCTTGCCACTGAGTTACTACTCATTACATACGAGTTCGTAGGAGTAATTGTTACATTAGAAATATAACCGTTTGTATTATTCGTTGGTGTATTATTACAATACGTCACCGCCGGAGTTGTAAATCCATAAGGAGCAGTATATGTACCTGTAGTTCCTGAACAAACATAAGCTACCTGAACTTCATACTGAGTCTGCTCTGTTAGACCTGTAATAGTATAAGCTGGTGTAGTTAAAGGAACGGTAGTCCAGGTTGTAGAACCAATTGGCCTCCATTGAAGAACATAAGTACCCCCTGTTATTGGATCCCACATTACATATGCAGAAGTTGCCGTAAGGTTAGTTACCGTAAGGTTTAATGGAGCGTTACTTGTACAAGGAATCGGCTGGATTAATTTCACCGCATAATCCTCAACTTCTCCATCACCAAAACTCTGGCACATTACAGGATCAGCATTATATCTCATTGCCACTCTCATTCTTGTAGTTGCAGGCCCGTTGTAAGCTGTAGCCGGAACGTTGAATGTGGCAGAAACAGGAGTCGTTGTACTCGATGGTGAGTTCATTACCTGTTCAGTAGCTTCAAATGTGCCATTTCTGTTGAAATCGATCCAAACACCTACAGCCTCACTCCAAACTGTACCAGGGAAGAATTTGGTTACAGAAACCGTGTTACCGGTAGATCCGATTACTAAATTGATCAAAGCACTTGGTGTCGTACTATAATCAGTATAAGTAGAACCTGCAGAGTTGTTACTCATAACTGCGGCTCCTACTGGAGTTACCGTTACATTAGAGATATATTCAGAAGCAAAGTTACTGGATGTCATTGTACAGTAATTAAGCCCTAGTGTTGTAAAGTTTATAGATGAAGAGAAAGGTCCCTGAACACCACTACAAACTGTTGCAACCTGTACTTCATATTGTATACCGTCACTTAAGCCTGTAAGAGCAACAGAATTTCCTGTAGAAGTCACTGTAGTCCAGGTTGTGCTTCCTACCGGACGATATTGAATTACATATGTAGCATTAGCAGCAGCTGTCCATGAAACTGTAGCTGAAGTTTGAGTAATAGCAGTAACTGTAATACCAGCTGGAGCAGCACCTGTACAGTTTGCTAAATTTGCTACTGTTGCACTACCAATTGCATAGAATACGTTTCCGATGGCGCTTACTCTGATTTTAAGAATATTCCCAACTGTAAGGCCGGCAATGTTAAAAGATTCACTTCCGTCATTAACTGTAGAAGCAGAAAGTACAGTCCATGTTACTCCGTTATCTGTAGTATAATCTATTTTAACGTTGGCAGTACTATAAGGAGCAGCAGTTGTATTTGCCACATCCCAAGCTACGGTTGTAGGGCCATTATTATATGCTGTAGTAGTAGTTACTTTAAAAGGTCCGTCATTTCCTACAGTAATGGTTTGCTCTGCAAATTGAGTCTGCTGTTCGTTTGCTGCAGGATTGTTATCTCTTACCGTTACTGCAAACTTGGAGTTTCTTGCAATAGTAGAAACTGATTCCCACTGATTGTTTGAGTTATTTAAAACTCCGGCTAATACAGAAGATAATTTAGGGAAGTATCTTGTAGGGTTTGTCGTAGGGCTTAACGATCTAAAGCTTGCCCCCGTTGCCGTTGTTCCTAAATTATTTTTATTAATCGTAGCACTCGCATTGTCTACTTCTTCCCAGCAATACGTCATCGGATCATTCTCAGCATCCGTAGCAGAAGCTGTTAAAACGAAAGCCGTTCCCTTAGGGATAGTATAAGCTGGTAAAGTAGCAATTACCGGAGGGTTATTTGTAATATTAGTTTCAACATCACAAGTTTTATTGATTAAGTTGGCCTGAACCTGCTTAATGCTGGCAATATGGAAATACGCATCAGAGTGTGCCTGAACATCAGTATTTGCACCGGTAATTCCTGCATATCCCATGATACTAGATCCTGAGCCTGGCTCCATATTTACTCCTGTGCCTTCAATATTATGAGAGAACGTGTGATTAGCTCCGAACTGGTGTCCCATTTCGTGAGCTACATAGTCAATATCAAAATTGTCTCCCTGCGGAATAGCATCTGCAGGAGAAGTATATCCGGCTCCTTTTCCGTTTGGAACCCCCGTAGTTGGGTTTACGCAAATACAGCCAATACAGCCGGCATTACCTCCGCCTCCGGAAGCACCGAATAAATGGCCGATGTCATAATTGGCATTTCCTACGTTCGCTGTAAGGGTTTGTTGTAATTCTCCGTTCCAGGCACCTCCTGCACCTACAGCAGCAGGTGAATATGGGTCTGTGGCGGGATTGGTGTAAATTACACCCGGAAAGTTTTGTAAATTTAAATGTAAAGCAAAATCTTTTTCAAATACACCGTTTACCCTCGTTAAAGTAGCATTAATAGCGGTAAGTGCATTAGCAACAGTTCCCCCGAAGTATTGGGTATACTCGCCTGTTACTGACATTGCTAATCTCAGTGTTCTGAATTTTTTATCAGAATTTTTTGAGAAGTTCATAGTCTGATTAGAGAATGCTTTTCCTGTAGTATACAGATTTTCTATCTCTTGTTTAGATAATCTGTTTTCGTTCATTGAACACAGAAAGCCTTCATTGCTTTTGTCAGTTTTCGGGTGCACACCGTAGACTGTCTTGTTTTTGTCAGCAGGCTCTATGAACTCATATTTTCCGTCTTTGATGATCATCGACTGGAAATCATCAGGCGCCAAACTAAATCTCAGATATTTGCCAGGATCATCAATCCCAACACCGACATAAGATCCTAATTGATATTCATCTGCCAGTTCTTTCACTACCACAGGGAAGCTGTAGACGGCAAATTTTTCAATTTTTCCTCCTAAAGTTGGCAAAGAGATGGTGACGGGCTTTGCATTTTTTCCCGTTTCCTGGGCTTTTGCCAATTGAGACTTTAGCAAAGAAATGTCTAGAGAATAATAGCCTTTAATATCGGCATTTGCTCTGATTTTTTCTCCCCTGAATGTCGTGGGACTCCATTGTGCACTGGTAATCGCAAACAAAAAGAGGAAAAAGAAAGAAGTAAAATTTTTCTTCATAACTTTCTCAATATATTATATTAATTACACAAATCTAGTTATTTTTTATTATTAATTTGTAAATGTAATCATTTTTTTTATACAAATTCCATAATAATTCAAATCAAGTATTCAAAATTAAAAAATAAAAACCTCAACATCCAAAAATCTTAGTATTTAAGGATTTTTTAATGATTTTTAAGAAATTAACTTAAGTCTTATTTACTTCAATTTTTGAATAAAAAAATCCCCAGGATTACCTGAGGATTCTTAATATTTATTGTTTAAATTATTTTTTGATGAATTTCGAGTTGAATGTATCTTTTCCTTTATCATCAATAGAGATTACATATGCTCCTTTTATTAATTCTGAAACATTGATCTGTCTGTTTATGATTATTCCTTGTTTCACCAACTGTCCTGCTGCACTATAAATTTTATAAGCAGCCTTATCAGAAACCTTAGTAATGTTCAGGATATCTGATACCGGATTTGGATATAGCTGAATATCATTTTTAGGACCTGCTACATCGTTTGTTGCTAATGGAGCATTTACAATAACAGCATAGTCTTCCACCTCTCCGTTTGGAAAATTCTCACATGCCCATGAATCTGGGACATTGTTACCTGTTGCATAAACAACAATTGCTCTCATTCTTAATGGTGTTCCAGTTACTGCTGTTGCAGGTACTGTAAATGTTCCCGTTACAGGAGTAGCTCCTACCGGTAAAGAAGTGATAGGCATATCCAGTACTCTTTCGCTGGCTTCGAATGCTCCATTTTTGTTGAAATCAATCCAAACAGCCATTCCATTTGAAGAAGCCTCTGGGATAGTTGTAGTTACAGAAACACTTATTGAGTTACCCGTACTTCCAAGCACTAACGTAGGCTGTAATGCCGTATTAGTCGTAAAGTTGGAATATGTAGATCCCGTTGTAGTATTGTTTACCGTTCCTAATGTTACATTAGAAATGTAATTGAATTGTCCGCTATCACTTGACGCTTGGCAATAAGGCAGTGCAAGAGTTGTAAAGTTAACCGAAGTAGAATAAGCCCCCGGAGTACCTGAACAAACCGCGGCTACCTGAACTTCATAATTCGTAACATCAGCTAAAGATGATAATGTTACGGTAGTTGCAGTAGAAGTTGTCTGCTGCCATATTGTTTCACCTACTTTTCTGTAACGGATTATATAAGTAGCATTTAAAACTGGAGCCCAGCTTACATTGGCACTATTATAAGTAACACCACTTGTTGCAACTCCTGTTACTGCAGAACCATCACATGGAGCAAAAGTTGTTATTGTAATTTTACCAATTGCATAGAATACGTTACCTATAGAAGAAACTCTCAATTTAATAACCTGCCCGTTCAAAGATGAAGGGAAAGTAAAGCTTTCGCTACCATCATTTGGAGTAGATGCTGCTAAGGTAGTCCATGTAGTTCCATTATCTGTAGTATAGTCAATTTTAACGTTTGCAACGTTATAAGGAGCCGCTGTAGTATTTACTACAGCCCAATCGATTGGAGTTGGGGTGTTGACGTTGGCATATTGAGTATTTACTTTAAATGGCCCGTCATTTCCTACAATAATTGTCTGGATATTATAATCAGTCTGTTGCTGATTGGCTGTAGGGTTATTATCTCTTGCAGTGATTGCAAAGTTTGTAGTTCTTGCCACCTGAGAAACTGCTTCCCAAGTATCTCCACTGTTATCCAAAACTCCGTTTAGCACAGAAGATAATTTCGGGAAATAACGAGTAGGTACTGTAGTAGGTGCTACTGATCTGAAAGATGCACCCGTAGCTGTAGTCCCTAAATTTGTTTTATCAATAACAACACTGGCATTATCAATTTCTTCCCAAGTGTATGTCATTGGGTCATTTTCCGGATCTGTTACATTAGCTGTAAGTACGAAAGCTGTTCCTTTAGGGATATTATATGTTGGCAAATCATCAATTACAGGAGGGTTGTTTGTAATTGTAGTTTCAACATCGCAAGTTTTTGAATCTAAATTGGCCTGCACCTGATCTATACTTCCCACATGGAAATACGCATCTGAATGGGGTTGAACATCAGTATTAGTACCAGTAATCCCTGCATATCCCATAATCGTAGAACCAGATCCCGGTTCCATCTGAACAGGAGCACCCTGCATGTCATGTGAGAATGTATGGTTAGCACCTAACTGGTGCCCCATTTCGTGAGCAACATAATCGATATCGAAATTATCCCCAGAAGGAGGGTTAGCTGCTGTCGGAAGTATAGATCCTGTAGCCGGAGAAGTAATTCCAGATCCTTTACCATAACCTACTACCGGATCGTAGCCTGTTCCCACAGGGCTTATACAAACACAGCCAACACAGCCTGCGTTTCCTCCCCCTCCAGAAGCACCGAATAAATGTCCGATATCATAATTAGCTTGACCAACATTTGTAGCCAATACATCACGAAGAGAAGTATTCCATGATGCAGGGGGGGCAGCAGCATTTGTTACAGTAGCGTATGGATCACTAGTCGGGTCAGAGTAAATAAGTCCTGGATAACTTAATAAGTTTAAATGTACAGCAAAATCCTTTTCAAATACTCCGTTTACTCTTGTTATGGTAGCATTAATCTGGGTCATTGCACCTGATACTCCTCCAAAAAATTGAGTATACTCACCTGTTGTAGACATTACTAATCTTAATGTTCTGTATTTCTTGTCAGAACTCTTAGCAAAATTTGTAGGCTGGTTGGCAATAGACCGTCCGTTTTTTAATAATAAGTCTACCTGTTTTACTGCCACAGGGTTTTCACCTGTAGAGCATAAGAAACCATTTTCATTCTTTCTAGATTTAGGATGTACTCCGTAAACTGTTTTATCAGAATTTACAGGCTCAATGAATTCATATTCTCCTCCTTTGATAATCATAGACTGAAAATCATTCGGAGCAAGGGAGAATCTTAGATATTTGGAAGGATCATCAACACCGACACCCACATAGGAACCTAACTGGTATTGATCTGCAAGGTCTTTTGCCATAACAGGGAAGCTGTATACAGCAAATTTTTCAACTTTACCGCTCATAGTCGGCAAAGAAATTTCAACTGCTTTAGAATTAGGGCCTGTTTCCTGTGCATTTGCTAGTTGAGATCTTAATTCTGAAATGTCTAAAGAATAATAGGCTCTAATATCAACCTCTTTTCTTACTTTCTCTCCTTTAAATATTGTAGGTGACCATTGTGCGTCGACTGCAGCAGTACCTAATACTAAAAGAGATAAGAAAGAAGTAAAAAATTTCTTCATTGCTTTTCAATTAAATTTGCGCGTCAAATATACTTATTTTAAATTATTATAGTAACATTTTAATTATAATTAACTAAAAAAAATAAAATTTAAACTTAAGTACTCTTAAAAAATAAAAAAACCTAGATAAAGTAAGGATTTTTTAACATTTATAAAATCCTTTATTTTTTAATAAACTTAGATTTAAATAAATTTTTCCTTTTATCTTCAATGGTAATAACATAACCACCTTTATCAGGTCATTACTTACTGTAGGGCTCACATTAGCTAAACTCCGTAACAGCCCTCCGTGGAATTGTGTATATTCTCCAGTTACTGACATTGCCAGTCTCATGGTTCTGTATTTCTGATCGGTAGACTTTGAAAAATTTGTCGGCTGGTTTGAAATTGATTTTCTCTTTGAATATAGATCATCAATCTGCTTTTTTGACAAAGCACTTTCGTTCATGCTGCAAAGGAAACCTCCCGGTGTTTTATTTGTTTTCGGATGTACTCCTTAGATAGTCTTATTAGTATTTTGAGGCTCAGTAAACTCATACACTCCGTCTTTAACCATCATGTTTAAACAATAACCGCATTTTATAGAAATATTTTCACCTTCAAATACCCTATATTTATACAGTCATAAAAACAAAGATCCCCAGAATTTCTTCTGGGGATCGTCATTTAGCAAAATTTATTGATTATTTTTTAATGAATTTAATACTTTCAGAAGTATTTTTATCTTTAATTGTAATAATGTAAGTTCCTTTAACTAAATCAGCTATTCTCAACTGATTATTGTTAATAGTTCCTGCTTTCACCAATTGCCCAACTGCATTGTAAATTTCAAATGAAGCTTTGTTTGACACTTTAGTAATGTTTAGTACATCGCTTGCAGGGTTTGGATATAAACTGATTGTTTCTTTTTTCACTTCGTTTGTAGCCAAAATTTGAGCAGGAATTACTTTGAATGTCCTTTGTTGTGAAGATGTATAATTATTACCAGTAACTACTACCATTCCACTTGCATCTAAAATTCTGTAACTCCCCCCACGATTGTAAATGCCATTATTATTGCTGTCATTGATTGTAAAAGTATAGCAATCATTCTGCGGAAGTGTCCAGTTTTGATTTACTGGGTTTGGAATGTTTGGATAAGTATTTGTATACGGTCCTCCACTGTATAGTATTGTACCTGCACTATTCTTCAAATTCCAAGTAACCTGATTACCATATTCGTCACACTGTAATTGGAATGTAAAGTTTGTATTGGTAACAGGAATGGAGTTTCCGATAACCACTGATGCAGTATTATTTCCCGCTCTTTGATCAGCACCGCTATTAGCAGAGGTAATCTGCGCATTGATCGTTCCCTGAGAAGCACCTGTCGGAATACTGATAACAACATATTTATCCTGCGCTAAGTTTCCCGTCCAATTATAAACTTGTGCTGCACTACCATTTACTGTATAAGAAATGGCAACTGAGGTAAGAGGGCTTGTACCCCTATTGTATAAAATAAAATTTGCAGTAATATTTGATGGGCTTCCACAAGATGCCTGGCTACAGCTTTTTTCTCCTTTTAATTCGGCATCGTTTGCAAATAGTGGGATTGCCTGCTCTGCCACTGATGTTTTCAGCTCCATTCTTCTTGGAGAATTGTTCATTACTGCCATAATCCTATCTTTTTGATTGATAGTAAATATATTCATGCAGGTATCGTCTGTATAATCCATATAGTTTTGAACCATTTCGAAAATAGATGGACTATCACAACTTGGCTGAGAAGGAGGACATCCATAGTTTGCATCGTGAGCAGTTGGAGTATCTGTACAATAATCATTTCCACATGATCCATCACCCCAAATATGTCTTAACCCTAAATAATGCCCAACTTCATGAGTCATTGTTCTACCTTTGTCATAAGGTGCATTCAGAAAGAAGGTCCCGTCATTATAATCACTACTTCCAAAAGTCCAATAATT
This sequence comes from Chryseobacterium sp. RU37D, assembly GCF_900156075.1. Lineage (GTDB taxonomy): Bacteria > Bacteroidota > Bacteroidia > Flavobacteriales > Weeksellaceae > Chryseobacterium. Next base: position 82,988 of record NZ_FTMM01000003.1, read on the forward strand.
TGCAACTACACCATCCGTATCTGCAGCGCCCATATATGGATCTAGCCCTCCCAATCCTGAGTTTGAAGGAAACTGAGCATAACCTAATATTCCTGATTCTGCAAGCTTTATACTCCACATATTCATATACTTTGTGGGATCCCAAATCGTAACCGGCTTTACATAAGAATCAACAGCAGCCATAGACCATGAAGTCTGACAAAGATTAACCCTGTCTATACCATCAGTAGGATTTCCACTAGGGTCCACCTTGGCTAATGCAAACTGGATCATTACATCTGCACCGACAGGATTGGTATTATAGCCCGGAGTTCCTGCCATTTTTCTATAGTCATTGTTCATTACAGTAATTTGAGATTTAACCTGGTTATCCGTAATGTTTGGAGCTGTTCCCAATGCCTGGCCGCTGTGAATTACATGAACTACAACAGGAATAGTAATCAGACCTCCGTTTTGAGATTTATTATTCTGTGCATTTTTAATTAAAGGAGCAATCCAGTCTTCAAACTGCTCATTGGTCATTCTTTTGGGGTATTTCTTCTGTAGCATCGCTTCATATTCTGTCGATGCACATCTGATTATCCCATTCATTCTTTTTAAATCTTCTACAGTATACTTTTTCCCGAATACAATTTTGCTTCCATCAATTTCCTGAGCAAAAGAAGAACAGAAAAGCAACACAAAAAAAGAAATAAATAATTTTGAAGTAATTTTAAAATTCATACATAAAGTTTTAATCACTTTACAAATGTAATAATTAATAAGTATAAAAATTATTATATATATTTGAAATTATATAATTAATTAAAAAATATTCAAAATGAAACCGAAATTATTATTAATAATATTTTACGCTTTAATCAATTTAGGATGTGTTCATCAATTAAAAACAGAAAATCCTAGAAATGAATCAATCACATTACAAAAATCTCCGAAAATTGAAAGAATCGAAATTACAGAAAGAACAAGAGGCACAAACAGATCTACAGTTTATGCTCCCTTTTCTAAAATAACTCTGGATAATGGTCAAAAAACAACAGAAAACATCTCAACAGCACAATGGAAAGAAATCGCCAAACAAGCGGGATTAATAAATCTTTCAAAAATGCCATCTTTTCCATCACCTACAACAGGAAGGTTTTCAGACAGAGCACTAATCTCCACCCTAATTATTACATCTGAAGGAAAAACCTATACCTCTTCCAGCTTTGATGCAGGAATCCCTCCAAAAGAACTGGAGGGATTATATATTTTATTAAAAGGTAAAACCGAATAATTTTAATTTTTCGGCTCAAGAATTCGTTAAAATTTATATGCAATATTCCAGGCAAAACCTACCCCGAATTTTGAAGAACTTCTTCCGAATCCCGGAACAATCATCGGCTGGACATCATCCTGTTTGGTTGTAAAAATTAAATATCTGGGCTGTAAATTGACATCAATATAAAAATTTGATTCAAACAATTGAACTCTTCCGCCAATCGTACCTTCCAGCCAAAAAGATGATTGAGTGGAGGAGGGAAATGCCACTGAAGAGCTGCTGCCTCCATAGCCGCGAACCGGGACAGCTTTATATTCCTGAGTATAGAATGATCCTGCCGCTTTACCGCCTGCATAGAAGCCATTAAACTCATTTTCAGGATCTTTTGCCAGCATATAGAATGCTCCTAGCTTTAGGAAAGGGCCGCTTGCCTTTGCATCATAGCTATTTTTGTTATAGATATTGGATTCAAAACCGGCTTCAATAATACCGTGGATATTATTTTTAATTCTAGAAGAAATAAACCCCTGATATAGCTTCCTGTCTGAAAAGAAAGAAGCTCCTGTATTAAGAACATCAAAACCAACCATAAAATTGGGTTCATATTTCCATTTTTCTTTTTTGGCTTCTTTTTCTTTATTCTCCTGGGCAAAGCTCAGCAGGCCGATTAAACTAAAAAAGAAGGTAAAGATTAGTCTTGTCTTCATTCTCAATAAAGTTTTGCCCGGCTTCCAAACTCTTCACCGGATTTGTTGTTGTAGGATCTAATTTTGAATCTAAATTTTCGTAATTTTTCTTCACACCGCAGCCCGGCGACACATAGGTAGATTTCTGGGTATAATTCACTGTAACCTTGGATTCTGCTCCTTTATCTGCAATTCTGAAATATACGTCCGTAAGCGGAGAATCGTCTACCCTTAAAGGAATCATTACAGAATCTATTACTGTTTTTTTTCCCAGCTGTACTTTTCCGGAACCATAATCTACTGCAATATAGAGAGAATCCATTTTTCTTCTTTTGCCGGTAAGTGCATTTTTGAACGCCACCTTCATCCTTGGGGTTCCTTCTCCGCTTTCGCAGATATCATCATCTCCGCCGCATGAAAACAGCAAACCGATAAAACATATGGCTATTAGGAATTTAAAGTACTTCATTCAGATTAATATATTTAATTCAAATTTAATTATTTTGGTTTGATTACTAAATATGTTTCTTGGCAATTAACTGGTATATAGAGTAAAGTTAAACTTTGTCAAAGATTTAAAACTTTGACAAGGTGTATTGCTACAAGTATTTTATTTTTTAATCAGCAGGGCAATATTTTCTACGTGATGGGTTTGCGGGAACATGTCTACCGGTAAGATTTTCACTACCTTGTAATGCTCTTTCATTAAAGCAAGATCTCTGGCCTGTGTTGCGGAATTACAGCTTACATAGACTATTTTTTCAGGAGATAATTTTAAGATCTGATCAACCACTTTCTGATGCATCCCGTCTCTTGGCGGGTCGGTGATCAACACATCTGCTTTTGGGTGATTGGCAAGGAATTCGTCATTAAAGATATCCTTCATATCTCCGCAGTAGAACATTGTGTTTGTCAAACCATTCAGCTCAGCGTGCTCAATTGCTGCATTGATGGCTTCCTGAACGGATTCTATACCAATTACCTGTTTTGCATTTCTTGCCACATACTGGGCAATGGTTCCCGTTCCTGTATATAAGTCATAAACCACTTCATCACCCTTTAAATCTGCAAACTCAAGGGTTTTTCTATATAATTCCAATGCCTGCTTATAATTGGTCTGGAAGAATGATTTCGGACCAATTTTGAACTTCAATCCGTCCATTTCTTCCATTAAAAAGCCTTCTCCAAAGTATACATTAATATCCAGATCGTAGATTGAATCATTCGGTTTAGGATTAATTGCATAGACTAATGTTTTAATCTGCGGGAAGTTTTCAAGCAAAAATTCAAAAAGTTTTTCTCTGTTTTCTTTTTCTTCTCTGTAAAGCTGGAAAAGTACCATCCACTCATCTTTTGAGTTCTGCCTCATCATTAAAGTCCTTAAAAAGCCTTCATGATTTTTAACATCGAAAAAATCTAATCCGTTTTTTACGGCATATTCTTTTACGGCCAGCCTTATCGTATTAGATGGCTCTTCTTGCAGGAAACATTCTTTAAGGTCAAGAATCTTGCTCCACATTCCCGGAATATGAAAGCCAAGCGCATCTTTATTTCCGAAATTTTCTTCTGAACTTATCTCATATTGAGTAAGCCAGCGTGCATTAGAAAAGGAAAATTCCATTTTATTTCTGTAAAAATATTGCTCTTCGGAACCTAAGATAGAAACGGTTTCAAAGTTTTCTATTCCGCCGATTCTTTTAATATTATTATAAACCTCTTCCTGTTTGAAGTCAAGCTGTTTTTCATAACTCATATTCTGCCATTTGCAGCCACCGCAAACTCCAAAATGAATACATTTCGGATTAACTCTGTAAGGAGACTTTTCAAGCAAATCCATAGCTTCGCCTTCGAAGTATTTTGATTTTGATTTTTTCACCCTCACATTTACTACATCCCCTGGAATAGCACCGGAAACCATTACTGTTTTGCCTTCCTCTGTTTTTCCGATAGCGATGCCTTTTGCGCCTGCAGTTAACAATCTTATATTTTCAAGAATTATATTTTTCTTATTCCTTTTCATTAAGAATCTTTTTAAATTTTAAACATTGTCAAAGATTTTAACTTTGACAATGTGTGAGTAGATGCTTCATATTTCAGTTTGCAAAAGTACAACAAAAAAAACCTTATCCGCAGATAAGGTTTCTCTATCTATAATTATTTTAAATTATTTCGTTGGAGCTGGCTGTGGTTTTGCCTGCTGCTGAGCTGCTGCAGCTGCCGCTTGTTGTTGAGCCGCTACAACTGCCGGATCCATTCCTGCACCCTGCTGTAATTGTACATTAGGATTTACTTTTGGAGCAGAAAGACCTGTTTGCTTATCCAAAACAGTTACCAATTCCGGATCTCCAAGGTTAAAGAATGGCTTGCTGGCAATTTTTCCATCTTTATCTACCACTATAAAGCATGGTAGTTTGAATCCGTACACGCCATATTTTTTAGCAATCTCCGAATTTAAACCTCCTTCTCCGTAAACATTTACTCCGGTGATTCCTTTTAATAAAGAACTGCTTGTTTTTACGAATTGCTCTTTTGTATCGTCAAGGTTTACATAAACAAAGTTCATTTTAGACTTGTAGAAGTTTACTACTTCTTTCAGTACAGGAACTGTTGCTTCACCGATGTAAGGATTCCATGAAGCGTAGAAAGAGATCATGTAAGGCTTTCCTTTGTTTTCAGAAAGCTTGTAAGCTTTTCCGTCTTGCTTTAACAATGCTCCTTCAGGAGCTGGCTCACCAATTTTGAATCCGTTGATGGCAAACTGAATCTTTTTCAAATCTTCCTTGATTGTAGCATCTTTAATATCTGTATCGATAATTTTTTTAATCTTTTCTACAGTTTTTTCAGGAGATCCCGGGTGAATATCAGATTGAGCCATTACAAAAGCCAAAAGATAATCTTTAGCTGTCTGTGATAGGTCTTTCTGATTTTTCTTTAAATATTCTGTGAATAACTCAGAAGTAGTAATATCCGTTTTTCCTTTGCTGTTTGCTTCTGCATATTTCTGGAAGTCAGGATTCATTTTTCCTAAAAGGTATTGTCTGTAGAAAGGATTTTCTTTTACCATTACCTCTTTATTTTCCTGTAGCTTGTTTTCGAAATCGGTGAAAGCTTTGGTCACTTTGAAGGATGGATTCCCCATTTGCTTATGCGTAACGTCATACTGATTCATGATCGTAAGCAATGTGCTGGAAAGGTCATTTTTCTTCCATTCAATCAATTCGTTATCAGGATTGAATTTTTTAACATTTTCATCGATATTTTTGTTGATATCAGCCTGAACTTTTTCAATCCCTTTTAAGAATGTTTTTTCGTCTTTCATAATCAGCTCATTCATGTTTACAGTCTGAGCATATGTTGAAAGGTATTTTTGAGTTGCTGTAAAAAAATCATTGTTCTTTTTAGCAGCTCCTGTGATTACGTATTCTGATGGGAAAGTCATTCCGTTACCTGAAATTTCAAGCTTCTGACCTCCTTTTAGATAAATTAAATTTTGTTTTCCACCATAAGAAACCACATACATTCCACTTTTAGGAGCATCAAAACTTCCGGAGAAAGTTCCGTCTTTATTTACTCCGATATTAATTAATGGCAATGTAGCAACTCCCGAAGCTTCAATAAATTCGATTCTCTCCAATGGAGAACCCCCTGTGATTTTTCCTTTTACTTCTACTTTTTTAGAGCAAGACATCGCAAAAACTGCGATGATAAACAATAAAAGATATTTTTTCATTTTGAATTTTATAATTACGCAAAAATAAGTTTTTCAATAACTAAAAGCAATTAAATATTACTTTTATGAAAGATTTAACTAAAAAAATCGCCATCCATTGAGGAGACGATTTTTGTGATATATAAATCAGTTTTATCCTCTGTCAGCAAGCGCCGCCATATATTCCCTGTTCATTCTGGCAATGTTTTCAAGAGAAATTCCTTTCGGGCATTCTACTTCACAAGCACCTGTATTTGAACAGTTTCCGAAACCTTCTTCGTCCATAGCTTTTACCATGTTCAGAACTCTTCTTTTCGCTTCTACTCTACCTTGAGGTAAAAGAGCATATTGAGAAACTTTAGCCCCAACGAATAGCATTGCAGAACCATTTTTACATGTAGCCACACAAGCTCCACATCCGATACAAGCCGCCGCATCCATTGCTTTGTCTGCATCTTCTTTAGGAACCGGGATTGCATTGGCATCCAGAGTATTTCCTGAAGTGTTCACCGAAATGAAACCACCCGCAGCCATTACTCTGTCGAATGCGCTTCTGTCTACCATTAAATCTTTAATAACAGGGAAAGCAGCACTTCTCCAAGGTTCGATAACAATAGTTTCACCGTCTTTGAACATTCTCATGTGAAGCTGGCAGGTTGTAATTCCTGTATCCGGGCCGTGCGCTCTACCATTGATGTAAAGGGAACACATCCCACAGATCCCCTCACGACAGTCGTGATCGAAAGCTATCGGCTCTTTTCCTTCGTTAATAAGATTTTCGTTAAGGATGTCCAACATTTCCAGAAATGAGGAATCTGTAGAAACATCCGATATTTTATAAGTCTCAAACTGACCTTTAGATTTATTATTTTTTTGTCTCCAAATTTTCAGCGTAAGATGTAAGCCTTTTTTTGCACTCATAATTTTGTATTTATAGGTTGGAGATTATTTTGTTGGTTTATCTGCATTTTCAAATTTCATATCTGAAGCTAAAACTGCAATTTTATTTGAATTTCTACTTTTCAACTCCTGATATTTCTCCATTGCTTTTGCAATATTTTCAGATTTATCTTCGTCGGATTTAGTATAAAGTTGTTTTGTATCATTTTTTATAACCTGATAAAAAACTTTTTTATCTCTAAACTCATTTGGGTTCATTGGCCTAAGATTTACACCTGCAACAAAAGCCCCCATTTGTCCTTCAGCGTTAATTACGTACACTGAATTAGGTTCAAGATTTGCTTCAACGTAGTCTCTGTTTTCTGCACCAGCCCAAAACAAATGCTGTCCCGGTTCACATTCATAAGCTAAATATTTTCCGCTAGAAAGTGATCCTAAGAATACATCTTTATCGTAAATTCTAAAATTAATTAAAGCTCCAGCTCCTGTCTTTAAAATATAAACCAAAGATTTTCCTTCCGAAGGCTTATCAATTGCCTGAGTCGTAACTTTCTGAGCAAAAACAGTAGAAATTCCGAAGAGAACTACAAAAAATAATAATACCTTTTTTAAATTCTTCATCTTATTTGTAACTTCTAGTTTTTACCTCGATGTTGTCATATATCAGTTCTTCTTTATGCAACACTTCAGCGTTGATATCACTCCCCTGATATTCCCAAGCTCCGACATATTTATAATTAACGTCATCTCTTTCTGCTTCACCATCCGGAGTAGAATGGTCTTCACGGAAATGCCCCCCACAAGACTCATTTCTGTGCAGAGCATCGATAGCCATCAATTGTCCAAGTTCTAAGAAATCTGCAACTCTAAATGCTTTTTCAAGCTCAGTATTCATACCGTCGTTATCTCCGGGAACTTTTACGTTTTTCCAGAAATCGTTTCTTACTTCTTCGATTTCTTTAATCGCTTCTCTTAAACCTTCAGGAGTTCTTCCCATTCCAACTTTATTCCACATAATGTTTCCTAATTGCTTGTGAAAATGGTCTACTGAATGTGTTCCTTTATTATTTAAGAAGAAATCAATTTTATCTTTAATACCTTTTTCAGCTTCGTCAAATGATGGAGAATTGGTAGGAATTGCACCCGTTCTGATATCTGCTGAAAGGTAATCTGCGATGGTGTAAGGAAGCACGAAATATCCGTCTGCCAAACCTTGCATCAAAGCAGAAGCCCCTAATCTGTTTGCTCCGTGATCTGAGAAGTTTGCTTCCCCAACTACGAAACATCCAGGAATTGTAGACTGTAGGTTGTAATCAACCCAAACACCACCCATTGTGTAGTGAACTGCAGGATAGATCTTCATCGGGGTTTTGTAAGGATCATCAGCCGTAATTTTTTCGTACATTACAAATAAGTTACCGTATTTTTCCTCAACCCATTTTTTACCAAGATCATAGATCTGCTGTTCTGTAGGATTATGAATATGTTTTTCAATGGCGGCTTCTCTACCTTTTTTCATGATCTCTGTAGAGAAATCAAGGTAGACACCTTCCTGAGTATCATTGTTCTCGATTCCGAAGCCAGCGTCACATCTTTCCTTGGCTGCTCTTGAAGCAACATCCCTAGGCACAAGGTTTCCAAACGCAGGATATCTTCTCTCCAAATAATAATCTCTGTCTTCTTCCTTAATATTTTCAGGTCTTAATTTACCTTCCCTAATGGCTACTGAATCTTCAATTTTCTTAGGCACCCAGATTCTTCCGGAGTTTCTTAATGATTCCGACATCAAAGTAAGTTTAGACTGCTGCGTTCCGTGGACCGGAATACAAGTCGGGTGAATCTGTACATAGCAAGGGTTTGCGAAATACGCTCCTTTTTTGTGGATTTTCCAAGCTGCAGAAACGTTTGAACCCATTGCATTTGTAGAAAGGAAATATACATTTCCGTATCCTCCTGAAGCAATAACAACAGCGTGAGCAGAATGTCTTTCAATTTCCCCTGTTACCAGGTTTCTTGCGATGATTCCTCTTGCTTTTCCGTCAACAATTACAAGATCCATCATTTCGTGACGGTTGTACATCTTGATTCTGCCTTTACCGATCTGACGGCTCATTGCAGAATAAGCCCCTAATAATAACTGCTGACCAGTTTGCCCTTTTGCATAGAAAGTTCTTTTTACCTGAACCCCACCAAATGAACGGTTATCTAACTGACCTCCGTATTCACGCCCGAAAGGAACACCCTGAGCCACACATTGGTCGATGATATTTGCAGAAACTTCAGCTAATCTGTAAACGTTTGCCTCTCTTGCTCTATAGTCACCACCTTTAATGGTGTCATAGAACAATCTGTAAGTAGAGTCACCATCACCCTGATAATTTTTAGCCGCGTTGATACCTCCCTGAGCCGCAATAGAGTGCGCTCTTCTAGGAGAATCCTGATAGCAGAATGCTTTTACATTGTATCCCTGCTCCGCTAAAGTTGCAGCAGCAGAACCACCTGCTAAACCTGTACCAACGACAATAATATCAATCTTATCTCTGTTGTTTGGTGCAACAAGGTTCATATGGTCTTTATGATTTTTCCATTTATCCTTTAGAGGACCTGCTGGAATTTTTGAATCTAATTTACTCATATTATTATAGTGATATTATTGAGTTACAAAATGAAAAATTGCAATAAAAACAAATCCGGCAGGAATTAGGACAGAATACCATTTTCCAAAAGCTTTGATTACCGGAGTATATTTTGGATGTCTTGCTCCGATTGACTGGAATGAAGACTGAAATCCATGTGCCAGGTGCAGTCCCAACAAAACAAAAGAAATAATATATAAAACCACTCTCCAGATCTCTGCAAATTTTGCGTGAAGATCGCCCCAGAAACGTGTTTCTTCGATCGGTAGTCCATCCACATATTTGTAGTTCATCTCATGAAGCCAGAAATCATACAAATGAAGAAAAATAAAAGCCAGAATCACAGCACCGGAAATAATCATATTTCTTGACATCCATGTAGAATTGTGAGAAGGATTGTTTGATTCGTATTTAACAGGACGTGCCTTTTGGTTTTTAATTTCCAAAATAAATCCCATTACAAAATGGAAAACCACTGCAAACATCAAAATCGGCTGCATTACAAATTGAATAAGAGGATTATATCCCATGAACTGCGAAGCATTGTTGTACGCATCCTCACCAAAAACCGACAAAAGGTTTACAGAAAGGTGCATCACCAGAAATATCAGCAAAAACATAGCCGACAATGCCATAGCATATTTTCTACCTATTGTAGAACTCGTTAAACCTGCCATATAAGTTTAAATTTGATTTTCCACAAAATTAAGAAATGTTAACAACATCAAAAAGTGAGAAATCTCACAAAAAGCTAGTTTGTAATACTTCTAAATAAGAGTTTAAAGCATTATAAATAAAGGAAAAATAAAAATTTAACAATTAATTTATCTCATAAATCTTGCCATGATAAACAACGCGTGAAACAGATTCTGGCAGAGCCTTTACTTTAACACTTTTGATGCGCCTTGAAGAGCAGTAAGGATTAATAATATATTGCCTTATCTTTTGTTTATCTGCAGAATTATTAACCCAAAAGCAAACCTGGCGGCCATTTTTTACTGACAATATTTTATGTCTGGAAAAATCATGAACTAAAAATTCATCTTTCTGCTGTTCGTAGATATTAAAGCCGGTCCGTAAAGCAACAAATACCAAAACAGATATCATCAGCCTGTATAAATTTTTAAGATTACACTTTAAAATTGCAAATCTCATCCAATAGACAATTAAAAATAAAGAACAAGTCTCAACAATGCTCATCCAAATATTTTCAAAAAATAATGAATCAAAACCGGCAAACCAATGAATAATTTTAAGTAAAATTTGAATGACAAAATCATATGCAAAACTAATGAAGCTAAAATCAAGTTTAAAACCGGCCAAAACGGTCATTAGAAGAGAAAAAATGATGATCGCCTCTGAAAAAGGCACAATGAAAAAATTAGCCATAACGGAAATCAATGAAAACTGATGAAAATAATACAAAACCAAAGGAAGTGTAGCTATCTGCGCCGAAAGAGAAATTGAAATCGTATTAAATATAACTTTTTTGAGCCAATTATCTTGTTTTGGAAAATATTTTAAAATTGGTTCATTTAACCAAAAAATCCCTAAAACAGCAAGAAAGCTAAGCTGAAAACCAACATCGAAAATTTGTTGGGTATCCAACAGTAGAATAATAAAAGCCGCCAGCGCTAAAGAATGCAGCAAATCTGGTTTTCTTTGAAGTAAAACATAACAATAATAGACACTCAGCATAATACAAGACCTTACAACAGAATTTCCAAATCCTATAAAAGCAGCAAAAAGCCATATGAAAATCAAGCTTGAAAAAATTGCATATTTTCGGCATCTTAATGGTAAAATTCTTACCAATAAAAAGTAGACTAATCCGAAAATTACTACGATATGCGTTCCCGAAATTGCTAGAAAATGAATAAGTCCTGACCTGTTAAAATCCTGCAGGGTTTGTGAATCAATTTCCGTCCGGTCGGCTAGGATAATACCTTTTAGAAATTCTCTTGATTCGGAAGGCAATTTTGATTTATCAATATTTTGAAGTACTCCAAGTCTTTTCTGTGAAAATTTTTCACTTAAGCTTAAATCATATCTTTGAACAGCAGGAATATCACTATTAGAATAGCACTGATATTCAATATTCCTTCTCCTTAAATACCGGGCATAGTCAAACTGAAAGTCATTTCCGGGAGGTTTGGATTTTATAATAAATACATTGGATTTATAATAATGATTAAAATCCAACTCATGATGATTTTTTGGAATATATAAAATAATATGAAATATTTTTCTTCGCATTTGCGATATTGCCTCATATTTTTTATTTTTCCCCGTTGAGTTTAGCTTCTTTGAAATCTTAAAAACTATGGTTTCATTCTTCGCAAGAGCAAAATTCTTTACAGGAAGAGTATTGAAAAAATGCAGCACGATGCCAATTCCGAAAAATAGCAGTCCAGTCAAATAAGGCCTTACCTTATGTAATTCATACGACCTCAAAAGTATTGACCCTGAAATCAGAATACAAAATCCAATAATTACATAGATTGTATTATTTTCAAAAGAAAATTTATCCTGGAACAAAATGCCTGCTAGAAAACAAACGGCAAGAATGAGAATTGGCTGTTTATTCAATCAATAAAATTTGTGTGCCCCAAAAATATTTATTCAAATAACAATATGCACATCAATGTTTTAAAAATTTAAAAACAAAGCCAAATTCTTTATTTAAAAGAAAAATCGCAGAAAAAACTTCTAAGATTCGCTTTATTACAATAATGTTTTACACCTTCAAAATCACCTCAGCCGCATGATCACTGGCTCCTTTTCCACCTAATTTTTCCCTTAAAAGCTCATAATCATTCAGCATCTGAACTCTTTTTTCACCTCCCAGAATCTTTTTCAATTCTTCAACTAAATTATGAGTATTAAGATTATTTTGAATTAATTCTTTTACCACTTCATGATCCATAATGAGATTAACCAGAGAAATATAATTAATATTTTTAACTAATCTCTTTGCAATTGCATAAGAAATCTTACTTCCGCGATAGCATACCACTTCAGGAATATTAAGCAGAGCAGTTTCTAAAGTTGCCGTTCCGGAAGTAACCAGAGCAGCTTTTGAGCACCTTAACAAGTCATAGGTTTTATTAGAAACAAAGTGCACATTATCATCTACATAAGATTCATAAAACTCTTTCGGAAGGCTTGGTGCCCCGGCAATAACAAACTGATATTCTTTAAAATACGGCCGTACAGAAAGCATCATTTCCAGCATTTTTTCTACTTCCTGTTTTCTGGAGCCCGGTAAAAGTGCTATAATTTCTTTTTCGTTTAGTCCGTTTTCTGCTTTAAATTTTTCAATATCAATTTCCTGTAGGTTTGAAATCGCGTCCAGCAAAGGATGTCCCACAAAATGAGAATACACACCATGCCTTCTGTAAAAATCCTCCTCAAACGGCAGGATCACCATCATCTCATCAACATACTTTTTGATAATCTCTACCCTTCCTTCTTTCCAAGCCCAAAGCTGTGGAGAAATATAATAAACAACTTTAATTCCTAATTTTTTAGCGAATTTCGCAATCCTTAAATTAAATCCGGGATAATCAACCAAAATTAAAACATCTGGTTTATGTTTTTTTATATCCTGCTTACAAAACTTAATATTATTAAGAATAGTACGAAGATTTTTCGCCACTTCCAAAAATCCCATGAAAGCAAGATCTTTATAATGTTTTACCAATGTTCCGCCTTGTTTCGCCATAAGGTCACCGCCCCAAAACCTGAATTCTGAGGCGAGATCTTTTTGTTTTAAAGCCTTCATCAGATTACTCCCATGCAAATCTCCGGATGCCTCTCCAGCAATAATATAATACTTCATTTCTATAACAGCAATAGAGAACAAATAAGACGTTTTACCATCTTAATTTGTAAATTTGTTCAAAGATAATGATAAAAATGTCAGAAGAATTTGAAATCCGAAATAAAATTGCAGAAAGCGGTCTTATCAATTTTGACCTTACCGACCTCCTTCCAAAAGGGGTGAGAAAAGGTATTGACCTTAAAGATTTTCTTTTCATGGAAATGGTCTTAAAGGAAAAAGATTTTCGTGAAAAAGTAGCCTCCCTTGATGTTGAGGAATACCGTGATGCATACGTTTATATTTATAATTCTGCAGATGTGATCGTTCCGCTTTGGTCTTATTTTTTATTAACTGCAAAACTTACTGATGTTACAAAAAAAATAATTTTCGGTACGCGTGAAGATCTTGAAGTCATTTTAATGCACGATGCGGTTAAAAACCATGATTTTGAGGAAATGAGAGGAAAAAGAGTTCTTGTTAAAGGCTGTTCAGACAAGGAAATCCCGGAAAATGCTTATATTGAGCTTGTAGAGCAGCTTAGACCTCTGGTAAAATCCTTAATGTTTGGGGAAGCCTGCTCAATGGTTCCTATTTTAAAAAATTAACTGCCAATCTGCGCCAAAAGAAATTCTTAAACTTTAACATTGTTTTTTTATTAAAAAAAATTATCAAAGAATATTTTTTGATAACTTTGATATACATAACAATTAAATAAACACAAACTATGAGTTTAATCGATTTACTTACGGGGAACACTGGGAACCAGGTAGCTGAACAGGCTGAAGGAAAATTCGGCATCAGCAAAAACCAGGTCATCGCTTTACTGGCTGTAGCCGCACCATTGGTTATTTCTTACCTTAAAAACAAATCTCAGGATTCTAAAGAAGCAGAATCATTGAATAACGCTTTGGATAAAGACCATGACGGAAGTATTCTGGATGATGTTTCTCAGGCAGATGCAAGACAAGCCGAAGGAGGTTCTATTCTAAGTCATATTTTCGGTGGAGACAGACAAAATGTGGAAAACCAGTTATCACAGAACACAGGAATTTCCATTGACAAAGTAGGGCCTGTACTATCAATGCTTGCTCCTGTCATCATGGGATATATTGGCAGGGAAAAACAACAAAACAATGTAGGAGCTGGAGGGCTTGGAGATCTTTTGGGAGGAATTCTCGGAACCGCTTCAAATCAGGCTCAACAGCAACAATCCAGCCCTTTGAATGAAATCTTGGGAAGTGTTCTTGGCGGCGGCGGACAGTCATCAGGAAATCCGCTGAATGATATTTTGGGAAGCGTTCTGGGAGGAGGAAACAATCAGCAAAGCCAACAAGGCGGAGGTGGATTGGGAGATATTCTTGGAGGATTTTTTGGAAAATAAAATAATTTAATTTGTAATAAAAAGACCGAAGTTAAATTCTTCGGTCATTTTTATTGGTTTACTTTTTAGATTTCTCTTCCAAAGCTGCTAAAGATTTTGACGCTTTTTTAGGTCTTCGTTTTCCATAACTCCCGTTATTGATCTTGCCTCTTCTTGATTTTTTGTCTCCTTTTCCCATAGTAATACATTTAGTTGATTGATTACGAATTTAGGAAATTCACGTTAAAATTTAGGTAATTCAGGTGTTAAAATAATTATAAAGTTGGATAGAAGCTGAAGGCTGGGAGTTTTCCAAACCAGATATAATTTGTATTCAAACACTCAACTCCTAGCCTTCAGCTTCCATGATTTATACTTTTACTGTCTTCCATTTTCCTCTTTTGAATAAAATAAAAGCAGAAATTGTAATTAATGTTTCAGCGGCAGGAATTGATATAAAGACACCTTTTGGTCCCATTCCAAAATATTTTGAAAGGAAGTAAGCCAACGGAATCTGAAACAGCCAAAAACCGAAAACATTTACCCAAGTAGGCGTCCATGTATCTCCGGCTCCATTAAACGCGTTGATCATTACCATCCCGATTCCATAGAAAATAAATCCGACACTCATGGTATGGAGGGCATTTTTAGCAAAATTTTTAATTTCTGCCTCCTGTGTAAAAAACCCTACCAAAAAGTCTCCTAAAAAGAAAAATATTAAGCTCACCAAAGCCATAAAAATCACATTATACTTTACTGTTTTCATGACGGATTGTTCGGCTCTCAGTATTTCTTTGGCACCCATATTCTGCCCTACCAGTGTGGAAGCGGCATTACTCAAACCCCACGCCGGAAGCATGAAAAACATCATCAGCCGTAAAGCAGTCTGATACCCTGCAGAAGCATTTTCACCGCCGGTCGTAGCCACCAGTTGCGCTAAAAAAATCCAGCTGCATGAAGCCACCACAAATTGAAAAATCCCGGGAGTTGCGATTTTTATGACAGATTGTATTAAATTAAATTTTGGTTTAAAATAATTCAGCAGGATCCTTATTTGTGTATCTGCAATCAATAGATGATACAATTGATATAGTACACCAATACTTCTTCCGATTGTTGTTGCCAAAGCTGCTCCCGTTAATCCCATTGCCGGAATAGATCCCAGACCTTTAATGAGAAACGGACACAAAATAATATTGGCAATATTGGCAATCCAAAGAGATTTCATCGCAATGGCGGCATTTCCAGCCCCACGGAAGATCCCGTTAATTAAAAATAAAAGCATAATAATCACACTGCTTCCCATCATAATTCTGGTGAAATCTTTTCCAAAAGCGGCGGCTTCCGGTTTTGAACCCATTAGGATTAAAATTTCTTCAGCATATATCACCCCGAATAAGCTTAGAATAAATGTTATCAAAAAAGAAACCAGCAAAACCTGCGCTGCACTTCTGGAAGCCTGCTCAGGGTTTTTCTCCCCGATTCTTCTTGCCACCATCGCTGTTGCAGCCATACTCATTCCAATTGCGATAGAATACATTACAGAAAGTACAGATTCTGTAAGACCAACCGTCTGAATCGCATAGCCGCTTTCCTTCAGATGACCTACAAAATACAGATCTACCAGTGCAAATATAGATTCCATCGCCATTTCCAGCATCATCGGGATAGCCAGCAAAAGCACGGCACTTCTTATGCTTGCGGTAGTGTAATCTACTTCTTCTCCGCTTAATGCTTTTTTAATAAAGGCAAAATATTTCTTCATAATCCTGACTCTTTAAGTTTTCAGCAAAAATATCAATTCAAAAAAGATTACGGCTTGGCATATGGAAAGATTTAAAAATTTGTTTAAAAAACCTTCAAAAATCTTATCTTTGCCATCGAAAAATTAGACACTTAAATGTCTAATATCTAAAGTCTAATATCTAACATCTAAAACAAAATGTTTCGATCGCACACAAACGGAGAATTATCTCTAAAAAATCTTAATGAAGAAGTTACACTTTCTGGATGGGTACAGACCATTCGTGATAAAGGATTTATGATTTGGATAGATCTTCGAGATCGTTACGGAATTACTCAATTATATTTCAATCAAGATATTTCTTCAGCGGAAATGATTGAAAATGTAAAGAAATTGGGACGTGAATTTGTGATTCAGGTTACAGGAAAAGTAATTGAAAGAACAAGTAAAAATCCTAATATTCCGACAGGTGATATTGAAATTTTAGTTGAAAAATTAACGGTTCTTAATGAATCTCAGCTTCCGCCGTTCACGATTGAAGATGAAACAGACGGTGGCGAAGAATTAAGAATGAAATACCGTTACTTGGATATCAGAAGAAATCCGGTAAAAGATAAATTGATCTTCCGTCACAAAATGGCGCAGAAAGTAAGAAATTATCTTTCAGGCGAAGGATTTATCGAGGTTGAAACTCCGGTTTTAATTAAATCTACTCCAGAAGGAGCGAGGGATTTCGTGGTTCCAAGCAGAATGAATCCGGGGCAATTTTACGCTTTGCCACAGTCTCCACAGACTTTCAAGCAATTGTTGATGGTTGGTGGAATGGATAAATATTTCCAGATTGTAAAATGTTTCCGTGATGAGGATTTGAGAGCCGACAGACAACCTGAATTCACACAAATCGATTGCGAAATGGCTTTCGTAGAGCAGGAAGACGTGATGAATGTTTTTGAAGGAATGACGAAAACCTTAATTAAAGACATTACAGGTCAGGAATTCGGAACTTTCCCAAGAATGACGTTCGCTGATGCGATGCAGAAATACGGAAACGACAAACCGGATATCCGTTTCGGAATGGAATTCGTCGAGTTGAATGAATTAGTAAAAGGAAAAGATTTCAAAATATTTGATGACGCAGAATTGGTTGTCGGAATCAATGTTGAAGGATGCGCAGATTATACAAGAAAACAAATCGACGAGCTTGTTGATTGGGTAAAAAGACCACAAATCGGAGCTTCTGGAATGGTTTGGGTTAAATTTCAGAATGATGGGGTAAAAACTTCTTCTGTAAATAAATTCTACAACGAAGAAGATTTAGCAAAAATCATCGAAAAATTCGGAGCAAAAGAAGGTGATTTAATGTTGATTCTTTCCGGAAACGAGCACAAAGTAAGAACTCAGCTTTCCGCGTTGAGAATGGAGCTTGGAAATCGTTTAGGATTAAGAAAAGGAGACGTATTCGCACCGCTTTGGGTAGTTGACTTCCCGTTATTGGAATTCGATGAAGAAAGCGGACGTTACCACGCGATGCACCACCCTTTCACGTCTCCGAAGCCGGAAGATATTCATTTATTGGAAACAGATCCCGGAAAAGCAAGAGCAAATGCTTACGATATGGTGTTGAACGGAAACGAAATCGGTGGAGGTTCTATCAGAATTTTCGATAAAGATCTCCAATCTAAAATGTTTGACCTTTTAGGATTTTCAAAAGAAGAAGCAGAGGCACAATTCGGATTCTTGATGAATGCCTTCAAATACGGCGCACCTCCACACGGTGGATTAGCTTTCGGGTTCGACCGTTTGGTAGCGATTCTTGACGGAAACGAGGTGATCAGAGATTATATCGCTTTTCCTAAAAATAATTCAGGACGTGATATGATGATCGATGCACCTTCTTCAATTGCTGATGAACAGCTTGATGAACTGGAATTGCAATTGAATTTAAAAGCATAAATTAGAAGCGGGGAATTTTTCTCCGCTTTTTTATTTATAAACTCAATTTTACTATTAAATCTGTTTAATTTTCTTTTATATTATTCACAAAATTTGTCAATATTTTTCTAATTTATATAATACTATAAACCTAAATTAAAAGCATAAAATAGCAAAGAATAGAAATTCCTATTCTACGCTAACTAAGCTATTATTCTTTCAGTATAAGAGAATTATTAGCAGGATATTAACGAAATATACCACATCACATAAATATTTTTCACACGGCACAATCATTGCACGCTCTTACACAAAACGTAAGACAATGAAAGCAATTTGGAACGGCGCCATTGGCTTTGGTCTGGTCAATATTCCTGTAAAGATTTACTCCGCCACAGAAACCAGCAAGTTGGATTTGGACATGCTCGATAAATCCGATTTTTCGAATATTAAATTCAAAAGAGTAAACGAAAGTACAGGTAAAGAAGTGAAATGGGAAAACATCGTAAAAGGGTATCTTATGGACGACAGGTACATCATTCTCGATGAAGAAGATTATGAAGCGGCAAGCCCTGAAAAATCAAAAATACTCTCCATTGATCAATTTGTAAAAGAAAGAGAAGTAGATTCAGTATATTTTGAAAATCCTTATTATCTGGAACCTCAGAAAAATGGCGAGAATGCGTACAGGCTTCTGCTAAAAGCCTTATCAGAAACAGAAATGGTGGGTGTCGGAACTTTCGTGCTTCGGGAAAGTGAAGCCATCGGAATGATCCGTCCTTACAATGATGAGGTTTTGGTTTTAAACCGATTAAGATTTGCTCAGGAAATACGAGATTATAAAGATCTAAAAATCCCGGCAAAAAAAGCCCCGAAACCAGCCGAACTTAAAATGGCAATAAGTCTTATAGAACAACTTTCACAGGAATTTGATTCTTTCATGTATAAGGACACCTATTCGGAATCTTTATTGAAGATTATTAAACAAAAAGCGAAAGGCAAGAACGTTAAAGCTAAAAAAGCGGAACCCGCCAAAGAAGGTAAGGTGATTGACTTAATGGCACAATTAAAAGCCAGTTTACAAACTTCCAAATCCAAAAACGCATCGTAATGGCTCTCAAAGATTATAACGCAAAAAGAAAATTCGACGAAACCAGCGAACCTAAAGGAAAAACAAAAAAAAGTAAAGATAAACTCATTTTCGTAATTCAAAGACATGCT
Source organism: Chryseobacterium sp. RU37D (assembly GCF_900156075.1). Classification (GTDB taxonomy): domain Bacteria; phylum Bacteroidota; class Bacteroidia; order Flavobacteriales; family Weeksellaceae; genus Chryseobacterium. Next base: position 102,260 of record NZ_FTMM01000003.1, read on the forward strand.
GCTTCAAGGCTTCACTATGATTTTCGGCTGGAAATGGAAGGCGTTCTGAAAAGCTGGGCGGTTCCGAAAGGTCCGTCATTAGACCCTAAAGACAAACGCCTGGCGATGATGGTGGAAGATCATCCTTACGATTACAAAGATTTTGAAGGAAATATTCCCGAGGGAAATTACGGAGCCGAACAAGTAGAAATATGGGACAGCGGAACATACGAACCTTTAGACCAAAATTCAAAACTTTCAGACGAAAAAGAATTGTTGAAAGAACTAAAAGCAGGTTCGTTAAAATTCGTTTTACGCGGAAAAAAATTAAAAGGTGAATTTGTTTTGGTTAAAATGAAAAATGCAGAAAATAATGCATGGCTTCTCATTAAACACAATGATAAATTTGCAGAAGAACATTATGATGCCGAAGAAAATACAGCCAAGAATTCTCAGGTTACAAAATTTTTAGAGGAAAAAAAAAGCCTAAAAAGCAGCAAAAAGAAGTCATAACTTCCGATACAAAGCCAAAATTTCAGCGATTTAATTCTTTAGTTGACGAAAAAAAAATAAAGAATTTCATCAAGCCCATGCTTGCAAAATCTTTTGAAAAGCCATTCAACGATGAAGAGTGGATTTTTGAAATCAAATGGGATGGCTACCGCGCTGTTGCCGATCTCAGCAAAGATCAGCCGCTCTTCTACTCCCGAAACGGAACTTCTTTCCTGTCAAAGTTTGAAAAAGTAGCCAGAGACTTCAAAAATCAGACCCACAACATGATTCTGGACGGTGAAATTGTGGCTTACGATGAAAATGGAAGACCAAATTTTCAGCTGCTTCAACAAATTGGTGACAATCCTAACCTGGCCCTCGTTTACCAGGTTTTTGATCTGCTTTGGCTCAATGGCCATTCTACGGAAGAACTGCCTTTAACCCAACGAAAAGAATTATTAAAAGAAGCATTGGTTGAAACGGATGTTATTAAATACTGCGATCATATTCAAGAAAAAGGTATTGACTTTTTTAATCAAATGAAAAAAATGCAGTTGGAAGGAATGATTGCTAAGAAAGCAGACAGCCTTTATGTGGAAAATCACCGCACTTCAGACTGGCTGAAAATAAAATTTACCAACACGGAAGAAGTCATTATTTGCGGATTTACCGAACCTCGAGGCTCTCGCGAAGGCTTCGGAGCGCTGATTTTAGGGAAATATATTGATGGAAAACTAATTTATGCCGGACACACAGGAACCGGATTTAATCGAGATCTGATTCATGAAGTGTTGGAGAGATTAAAAAAATTAATCATAAAAAATTCTCCGTTTGAAAATATTCCGAAAACGAATATGCCTGTAACCTGGACAAAACCAGAATTGGTCTGCGAAATAAAATATTCTGAAATCACCAAAGACGGAATCTTCCGACATCCTGTATTTGTCGCGATTCGTGAAGATAAAAATCCTGAAGATGTAAATGTAAAACCAAAAGAAATGAAAGCTAAAACTTCATCAAAAAAAACAGAAACTTCCGAAAAAGAAAAGGAAATCACACTGAATAAATATAAAGTAAAACTGACCAATCAGGATAAAATTTACTTTCCGAAAGATGATATCACAAAGGGTGATGTGATTGAATATTATCAATCCGTTGCCGAATATATTCTGCCACATTTAAAAAACCGCCCGCTTTCTCTGAACCGTTTTCCCAACGGAATTGAAGAGCAGAGTTTTTATCAGAAAGATGCAAATGATAATATTCCAGACTGGATCAAAACGACACAGGTTTATTCGGAATCTAATGATAAGTACATCGATTACATCTACTGCAATGACAAGGCTACCCTAGCTTATCTAAATAATTTAGGCTGTATTGATCTGAATCCGTGGAATTCTTCCCTACCCGATCTGGAACATCCTGATTTTCTGGTTTTAGACCTTGACCCTTCTAAGAAAAATATATTTGATGATGTTATTGAAAACGCTTTACAGGTGAATGAAGTTTTAAATTCAATTAAAATTAAAGGCTATTGCAAAACATCAGGAAGTACGGGAATTCATGTCTACATCCCAATGGGCAGAAAGTATGACTTTGATCAGGTAAAGGATTTTGCACATATTTTAATGAAGCAGGTTCACGAAAAACTTCCAGAGATCACCACCTTAGAAAGAAGCTTGCAGAAAAGAGATGATAAAAAAATATATCTCGATTATCTTCAAAACAGAACCGGACAGACTTTAGCGAGCGCTTACAGTTTGCGACCAAAAGAAGGAGCCTCCGTTTCAATGCCTTTGGAATGGGATGAATTGAAAAAAGGGTTGAAGCCCACGGATTTTAATATTCATAATACTTTGGAAAGAATTAAGGAGAAAGGAGATTTATTTAAGCCTGTTTTGGGGAAAGGAATTGATATGATGAAGGCACTGGAATTGTTGGGGAATTTAAAGTAATTTATTTAATAATAATATTAATCATTCTTTTTATTACGAATTTCGTTAGGGTAATTTCGCCACCAAACTTTCCGGCAACATTTTCAAAATCAAATAAATCATCTTCCATTTAAAATTTGGGACAATGCTAAAAGAATTTCCGGCATTGACAATGAATTTTGCAACGTAATCTGGTTCCATGATCAGATTTTTGTTGAGTTCTAAGCCAACATTAATTTTTGTATTGATATAGCCAATTACTAAGGCATTCACTTTGATATTTCTTGAAGCCAACTCCTGCCTTAATCCCGCCAAATAGGTTGTAAATGCAGCTTTTGTGCTTCCGTATACGAAATTGCTTTTTCTTCCGCGCACTCCTGAAAGAGAGGATAAGCCAATAATTCTTTCTAAATTTTTGTTGCTTTTATCCATTGCGATAATATTCAAAATAGAAACTGCTCCCATATAATTGACCTGCATCATTTGCTGAGCCCCCTTAAAATCGGTTAAAGCTTTTTCATTTTCCACTAAAAAACCCGCTGCATACACCACAATATGAGGCTTTACAGGAAGTTCATTGTAAAATTTTTGGTGGGAATCAAAATCTATTGAATCAAAATATAAAGCCGTAACCTTTGCATGAAGATTGTTTGCCTCAACAAAACTCTCTAAAGAATTTGTGTTTCTGGAAGCTGCAATAACGGAAAAACCTGTTTCAACGTATTGTTTAACAGCCTGTTTTGCCACATCGGAATTTGCGCCTAAAATGAGAACGGTTTTGCTTGTCTCTTGATTCATGAGGCAAAGATAATTTAAAACACAAATATTTACACTAATGGACACTAATAGTTATTTGGAAGAGCTTCATCTCTTATCTAGATTCCAACACATTTTATATGAAAATGATATAAAAAGTTTCGGCGGGGTGAGCTTTGCTCACCCCGCCGAAACGAATATCTTTCAGAAAAAAAATTAATTTTTCTCTTCGATCTCTTTTTTGTCTGTTGATTTATCAGCAGCTTTTGATTTATCTCCAAAACGGGCTTCTGTAAATTCTCTTGAAACTGCAGCTTTTTCGAATTTCAATTTTCCTGATAATGTTTCAATAATAAAACCGTCATCATGAACCTGGGCAATTCTTCCGTGAAGGCCAGACGTAAGAACCACTCTCGTTCCTACTTTAAGCGTTTCCTGGAAATTTTTCTCCTGCTTCTGTTTTCTCATTTGAGGTCTTATCATTAAGAAATAAAAACCTACAAACATCACTCCCATCATGATCAGCATCATTGAAGAGTTACCTTGTGGCTGTGCCTGCAAAAAGATTGTTAGCATATGCATTATATTATGGTTGAATATTTGCGGTGAATGTTAATTTAACAGGAGCTTTTTCTACGTTCGCAAAAACATCAGCATATTTCTGAACATTTCCGTCAAAATTTGTAGAATCAAAATGTAATGTAATTTTTCCTTTTTTACCTGGCATGATTGGATCTTTAGTAAAGTCAGGGGCTGTACATCCGCATCCAGGCTTTACTTCAGAAATTACCAACGGATTTGTACCTGTATTGGTTACTTCATAAACGTGTTCTACTTTATCTCCTTTTTTGATATTTCCGAAATCGAAATTGCTTTCAGAAAGAGCGATGGTTGTGAATGGCTGCTTTGAAGCAGGAGTTGCCGCTGTAGTTTCAGCTGAAACAGAAGTCGCAGCAGAATCTCCGGGGGCTGCAACTGGAGCAGCTGCAGGATCTGGAATTACAGCAGTTTCCGTACCTATCACCTCTTTATTTTCCTTTTTACAAGAAACCCAACCAAAGCCTATAATAGACAAAGCGATAATTGATAACGTTTTTTTCATATGATTAAATTATATTCTGTTTAAATCTTTACAATATTTATCCAAAATCCCATTAATGAAGATATTCGAACGGTCTGTAGCAAACACTTTTGCAATTTCGATATATTCATTAATAATGACTCTTGAAGGAGTAAAAGGAAAATTATCAAGCTCCGAAATAGCAGTTGATAAAATTACTTTATCCATTAAAGAAACCCTTTCCAGATCCCAGTTTTCGAGTCTTTCTTCCAGTTTTTTTTCATTAGTTTCCCAGTTGTTTAAAGTATCTCTCAGCAATTTACTGGCAAATTCTTTATCATCTTCATCTTTAATCATTTTAATTAAAGTCCTGCTTTCTTCATCTTCTTTCAGGAAACCAATTGTTTTCTGAACCATTGAATTGGCGATGTGAATATCATCATACCATGAAAGTTCCTTATCACCAAGATAATCGTGGAAATCGTCATTTTCGGCAATATACCTTAAAAACAATTTCCCGATGAATTTCTGATCATCCTCAAAAGAAAATCCCTCTTCCTTCATAAAATCCTGATAACGTTTTCCTGCAGTGATTCTCTGGAAAGTCTTTACCAAAAGGTCATCGTGAAGATCCCATTTCAACTGCTTATGCTGGCCTGTGAAAAACAATCTCTCAGGATTCTCTTCCAGCTTGATTAAAACTTGATTATTGATAAATTTTTGGTTAGGATTAATATCAGCATCGGTTTTGATATATTTATTTTTACCGATCTCAATTTGGTGTTCTGCCAGCATTTTAAGCGCCACTAAAAAATTAAGCTGATAGATATAAAGAAAATAGATTTTCTCTATTCCGGTAAACATATTTTTCTCTAATACATCAAATTTAAGAGGATTCTGGTAATAAGAATACACAGTCTGTACTACTTTTTCACGGATTTGTCGTCTTCCTAACATTCAAAGAGCTTTTTATGGGTGCAAAGATACAAAATTTAAAATTGATGAAATTCGTAATGTTGTGACATTTTCGTAATTTTGTAAAAGTTTATGAAAGCGTTAAAAACTCTAAACCCCTATTTTTGGAAACACAAAATATTTCTATTTTGGGGTGTATTATTTATCATTGCCAGTAATTTTTTCAATATATATAAAGTACAGTTTGTAGGAAAATCTGTTGATGAGCTTACCAAAAATGGGAACCTGGGCTTCAACCAGCAGGTTCTGATCTACGTTGCTATTATTGTCGGATGTTCATTACTTACCGGATTTTTCACTTTTATGATGCGCCAAACCATTATCGTAGCATCAAGAAGAATTGAATATGAACTGAAAAATAAAATCTACAGACATTATCAGGATTTATCTTTAACGGATTATAAGCTGACCACTATCGGAGATTTAATGAACAGATTGAGTGAAGATGTGGTTGCGGTAAGAATGTACTTGGGGCCCGGAGTAATGTATGTGGCCAACTTGATTGTTCTTGTTTTGATCACAGCTATTTATATGATAAAAACGGACGTTTCAATGACGCTCTGGACATTGCTGCCACTTCCGATTCTGTCATATGCCATCTATAAGGTAAGCTCAATCATTAATCAGAAATCGAAAATCATGCAGAAAAGCCAGTCTGCGATTTCAACTTTTGTGCAGGACAGTTTTTCCGGAATCCGTGTGGTGAAATTTTTCGCAAGAGAAAAATATATCAAAAAAAATTATGGAGCTAAAGTAACCGATTATCAGAACAAGGCCCTAGATTTAGCAAAAACTGAAGCATATTTCTTTACTATTATTTTATTTGTAATCGGGTTATTAAACGTTGCCATTATATGGATCGGAGGTGAAAAATATATTGCAGGAGAATTAAGCATTGGTAAAATTGCTGATTTTTTCATGTATATTAATACCTTGATTTTCCCTTTTTCAATGGTGGGTTGGGTAACTTCTGTTAATCAGAGAGCGGAAGCTTCCATGCAGAGGATCAACGAATTCATGGATAAAAAAAGTGAAATTATTAATACCAATTTTGATACTTATGAAATCAAAGGAGATATTGAATTTAGAAACGTTTCTTATGTATATCCCAATACCGGAATAAAAGCTTTAGAGAATGTAAGCTTTAAAGTAAATACAGGAGAATCCCTGGCGATCATGGGTAAAACCGGAAGCGGAAAATCTACTATCGCTTTACTCTTGTGTCGGTTGATCGATCCTACAGACGGGGAAATTTTAGTTGATGGTAAAAACTTAAGGGAGCACAACTTAGAAAACTACAGAAACTTTATCGGATATATCCCACAGGAAAGCTATCTTTTTTCAGACTCTATTGAAAATAATATTGGTTTTGCCATCGATAATCCTACCCATGAAAAAGTAGTGGAATATGCAAAAATTGCCGACGTTGATAAGAATATTGTAGAGTTTAAAGATAAGTATAATACCATGGTTGGTGAACGAGGAGTGATGCTTTCCGGGGGCCAGAAGCAAAGAATATGTATTGCAAGAGCATTAATTAAAAAACCTAAAATCATTATTTTTGATGATTCATTGTCGGCTCTAGACACCGAAACCGAACAGAATATTCTGGAAAATATCGATGGAAAAATCATCAATGCAACATCCATAATCATCACACACAGAGAGTCTAGCGCGCAGAGAGCTGATAAAATTATTAACCTCACGGAAATTGCCAATTCCACAACTGCATAGCAGATTCATTCAGAAATGTTAAATAAATCATAAAAAAAATTTTGTTATTAAAAGAAAACTTTTATATTTGTTCTCAACAAGATTAAAAAATATCTAACAATGAGTGAATACAAGGAACGCCATGAAAATGAAATTTTCACGAAGGTGTTAAAAGCAGGAAGAAGAACTTATTTCTTTGATGTGCGTGAGACGAAAGCAGGAGATTATTATCTTACGATTACCGAAAGTAAAAAGAACTTTGGTGAGAATGGGGAAGCTACATTCGAGAAGCATAAAATTTACCTTTATAAGGAGGATTTTAAAAGTTTTCAAGAGATGTTTAATGAATCAACAGATTTCATCATTAACGAAAAGGGTGAGGATGTAATATCTGAAAAGCATGATAAAGACTTTAAAAGCAGATCTTACACGATAGATTCTGACGACGAAGTTTAAATATTTTAATAACATTAAAAACACAAGCATCTGGAAAAAGATGCTTTTTTTTATTTCCAAAAAATTCACTTTTCCTTATTCTTGATAAATGGTTTACAAAAGTAAATGTCTTTATAGTCATTTTACATTTATATGCTATGCATATAATTTTTATTACGAATTATGCATTTTTTAAAAAAATAATTACTAGAATTGTTACCAAAATTTAAAATAAATTTTATAATTAAATATGATATAAACATTTTAAATATATATATATACATGGAAAAAAAATTACTCCCTTTTCTTCTGGCATCTGCATTCTGCTTTGCCCAAAATTCATTAATGGTATCTCCTCAGACAGGAAACATGATTACTTCTGGGACAATCAACGATTTTAAGCTCATCAGCAATGGAAATAGTGTGGCGTTGGTTGCTACAAATAATGCCACCGGCAAGGTATTCATTGTAGATGTAAACGACAATAATCCCGCAGACAAAGCTGCTAACACTATCCCGACTAGTTCTAACAATGTAAAAACAAGAATAGAAGCTGCGATTGGACAAACTATTTCTAATATAAAAAACATTGAGGTGAATCCTATTTCCAATGCTGTATATGTAATGGCTATGGCCAATGCAACACCCTATTTTGTAAAACTTACCAATGCAGGAAATACGATTACAGCCCTGAACTTTAATACAATGCCATATTGCACATTAAACTTTACTGCTGCAAATTGTTCTTTCCAGGATATAGCCTGGGGTGGTAATAAACTTTTCGTATCAAGTAACCATAGTACTTTGAATGGAGAGCTTGGCTACATTACCGCTCCCTTTACTAACAATGCTACAATTACAAAGCGATCAACCACTATGTTTAAATCTAACTGGGGAAATATATATATCACAAATGCTCCATTAGAAAAGTTGAATTATATAAAAATTAATAATACTGAATTCTTATGTGGTACTACAACTTGCGCGCCAGGTTATTCGGAAACTGTATCTTCGCTCACTGATAATTCAGGTCTGTTTACAGTACGAGAATCATTTGATGTAGTGTCTGATTTCTCAGTAAAAACAATTCCTATCAATAACGGAAACGAAGCCTATCTATTAGACCTGCACAATAATGGCTGGAATAGTACAATTTACAGAATCGGAAAAAAATTTCTTGACGGAACTCCATTTACCAATAATACCTATAATAGTAATGCAGTTGAGCTGAGAGATTTTAACGGCGCCGTAAATCCAAATCTTACTGCAGAAGAAATGATGAGTTTCCCTGGTAATTTCTCTTCAATGGCTTATTACTCACCTTGTGAGCTCCTTACATTGTCTGCAGATTACCAAACATTAGGAAAGCTTAGCGTTTGTACTGCTGCTTTAAATGTTGAAGAACAAGATGCTAAAAATTTCAAATTTGAGATATCTCCAAATCCAGCATCAGATGTCTTAACTATTTTCTATGATGATAAGCTGTATAAAGATACTGAAACCTCAATTTATAGCTATGATGGAAAGCTTATCAGGAAACAAACTCTTGATCCCAACAACAAGAAAATTTCAATTTCAGATTTACAGACAGGAAATTACCTGTTAAAATTTAGTAATAAAGGGGTAAGTCTGGGTTCTAAATCTTTCATAAAAAAATAATTTAATAAACAATCTTCTAAATAATGTGCGGACAAAATCCGCACATTATTCTTTAATGTAAAAATTTTAATTATGAAAAGAATAACAATAGTTAATCTAAAGTATTTGTTTATACTTTTTTTTATCTTTTCGTATAATTTCAGTCATTCACAGCAAATATATATTGGTGCGAAAAAACCTAATAGACCTTTATTTAAAGTATTCCCTGTATCCGAAGATAATAAACAACCCTCAGACCTGTTAAAGGTCTTTATGATTCAGGAAGGAAAGGAATCTCAAACGCCACTCCTAGGCACTTATTCCAAAATAAAAGATACAATATTTTTTGAACCTCAGTTCGAATTGGAAGACGGCCTTTCATTTAATGCTCACTTTTATTATAAATCCGATACTGTAAAAAGTTTATATAGAACCCCACCCATTAATCTTAGCATTAGCAATAATGTCGTAGTAAAAGAAGTATTTCCCCGAAGTAATAAAATCTCTAGGAATATACTCACTTTTTATGTTGAATTTTCAGAACCAATGCTAGAGGATGAATCTGCCTTCAGATATGTTAATTTATACAATGAAAATAAAGACATCGTACCTCATGTCTGGCTAAATAAAAGCAGATGGATCACCAATAAGATATTAATGCTGATGATCCATCCCGGAAGAGTAAAAAGCGGGATTTCATATTATGAAAATTTAGGTGACATTTTTTATGTAGGAAAAAGGTATTATTTGGAGATTACCGACAAAGTACAGCCATTACACAAAAACTCAAAAGTAAAACCCTTTATAAAAGAATTTGAAATTATTGAACCAACAACCAGCTGCCCACAAATCCTACAAAATAAAACTAATACACCAAAGAAAAATACTCAGGAAAAACTGAAAATAGTTTTTGATAAGCCTATGGATCTTTATTCTATTCTTGACGGAATATCTATAAATATATACAAAACTGACATAAGTGTTGAAGGAAAACTTCTTCCTGGATCAACTGATAAAGAATGGTATTTTGTACCTGATAAACTGTGGACAGAAAAAAAATATACATTAATTTTCAAGAAATATGTTTCCGATCCTTCCGGTAATGGCCTTATAAGGTCATTTGAAACTACTTCAATGAAAAAATCTTACACAAAAAATATTGTTAAAAGAATAAATTTTAAAACAAATTAAAAATTTAGAATATTCTAAATTAAAAACAAAAAAACCCGCTTAAATAAGCGGGTTTTTTTAATCTGGGTGGATGACCGGGATCGAACCGGCGACCTTTAGGACCACAATCTAACGCTCTAACCAACTGAGCTACAACCACCGTTTTGCGTTTGCAAATATAGCAAAGAATTTTTAACTACCAAACTATTCCGTTAAAATTTTTCATCGCAATCAACTTCTCAGACGTAAATCCCTCAGCATAAGTCACTCCCGATAACCGGCCTAAATCCTGGGCACGGTAAGTCAGGCTTTCATAAAAGTCTTTCGTGGTAATGGGAGTTTCCGGTTCTTTAGAAGTCGGGTCATAAAACTGGGTTTTGAAAGCCATACAAGCTTCAATTTTTGTGTGTAGATGCTTTGATATATCAATTACAAATTCCGGTTTTATATCTTTCCATTGTATATAATGGAAAATATGTTTCGGTCTCCAAACCCCTTGATTTTCACCTTCCAAAACAGTTTCTATTTTTCTTAATCCGGCTAAAAAGCATGCATCCGATACTAATTTTGCTCCTTTTGCATGATCCGGATGCCTATCATCAATTGCATTGGCCAAGACGATTTCCGGTCTGTATTTGCGGATCATTTTTACGATCCTCATTTGATATTCTTCAGAATTTTCCAAAAATCCATCCTTCATTCCAAGGTTTTCTCTTGCCACTACACCTAAAATTTTTGCAGAATCTGCAGCTTCCACCTTTCTTGTTTCATCAGTTCCACGTGTCCCCAGTTCACCTTTTGTAAGATCAACAATAGCACATATTTTCCCTTCGGAAACCATTTTAGCGATTGTACCGCCGCAACCTAATTCTACATCATCAGGATGCGCTCCAAAAGCAAGTATATCTGTTTTCATGCCTGCAAATATAATATTTAAAATAAAAACTTCCCAAACATTACAATTGGGAAGCTATAATATATAATTTAAATTTTAAATTATTTGTTAATCTCTGTATTTAATTTTACAGCATCTTGATAATTAGGATCCAATTGAACAGATTTTGCCACATAATCTTTAGCTTTAGCCAAATCAGAATCTTTGCTCATATAGGCTACTGCAAAATAAGCATAAGCCAATGTCTGCTTGTTAGCTTCCTGTTCTGTGGGTTTTATGGTACTGATGAATTTTTCGTAAGCAATTTTTGCTGCATCATTATTTCCGGCCTGCTGGTAAGAATATCCTAAACTATAATATCCAGGGGCCCAATCCGGAAGAAGCGTATTCATTTTCTGCCAGGTTTGGATAGCACCTTTCCAGTTTTTAGCATCCTGATAAGCAGTTGCTAATTTAAATAATGAATCTGTATCATCCGCCTTCGCAGCTACTTTTTGTTTTAGACCTTCGATTGTAGGGTTAGTAGGACCAGCATCCACATCTGCTTGGGAAGCCACTCCTCCACCAGCGATTTTAGCTAATTCCATATCCCATTTCATTGTTTCATCTTTAGCTGCCTTTGCTATAGCAATTTTTTGCTGAGCTTCTGTAGTTAAAGCTGTTTTTTTAGTAGCATCAGTTTCAGTTTTAGCTAAACCTGCTGCGATCAATCCCTGAAGACCCTGGTCTGCAGGCTGTACTCTTAATTTATCTGCCTGAGAAAGGAAAGTATCCATATTTTGTTTAGCTTCCGCATATTTTCCTTCTCCGTATGCCTGATAAGCTCTTAATTTAAACTTAATTGGATCATTGATTTTATCAAAGATTTTATCTAAAACCTGCTTAGAATTTGCATAATCTTCATTAGTAAAATAAAGCTTAGAAATTTCTAATTGAGTGTAAGGGTCCTCATCAGCATATTTTGTATAGTTGATAAGGTCCTGAGTTGCTTTTGCATTCTGCTGGTATCTGATATCATAGGCAGCCATTACTTTATAAGCCGGTGCATAAGACTGATCTGTAGCAATTGCCTTTTCAATATTGGTTTTTGCTTGCTGCCATTGCTGTGCAGCCATCCATAAAGATCCGATTCTAGTATATACCGATGCTTTATTTTTAGCTAAAGGTAAAGCTTTTTCATATGCCGTCATCGCATCACCAGGCATTCTTTTCAATCTGTAAGCATCTCCTAATGTATAATAGTAGTGTGCAGGAACTTCTTTTTTAGAAGCTCTTTCGATAGCTTTATTCAAATAGTCAATAGCTAAGTCAGGAGAGTTATTTTTTTCAAATAAAGTTAAAGCTTCAGCCGCTCTGAATAATACTTCAGCATCTTTCTCCTTTGAATCAGTTACAACTTTCTGGATTTCAGCGATGGCACTTTTATCACCTTTTCCAAGCTTTACGGCAGCTAATCCGATTTTATTTAAATAATTTTTACTGTCTGCAGCAAGACCTTTATTGAAGTTGTCTGTTGCCGCTGCGAAATCCGGCTCACCTTGCTTTAAAAATGTATTTCCTAGATAGAAATAGTTTTCAGCTTTAGGTGCCGCAGCAATCATATTCGTAAAATTAGTTTTTGCTTGAGCAAATTTATCACTATCGATACTGTTTATACCGTCTTGTACGGTTTGTGCAAAGGCAAAATTGGTAAAAAACACCACTGCTGCTCCAAAAGCAATCTTCTTTACATTCATATTCATTATATCTTTCATTATTATAATTCTAAATTGAGATAATTCATACACAATTTTCAGACCAAAATAGTGTAATTATTTGATGGATAATGTTAATTTAATATTTTTTAACGCATTTGAACTTCTCTTCTGTACAAATTATAAGGTTGCAGGCCTTCTTTTTGAACGATCATCTGCCCTAGCTGTGTACATGAATATCTTATAAATCCATTTGCTATATTAAAGTTTCCTTCATTAGTAAGGAAATAAAGAACCCTGGTAAACGGGTAATTCATTTTACGAAGGTTTTCGGAATCGGTATTATATAATTTTCCTTTATTTTGAATCGTAAGAATTTTCACCATATTTCTTAACTTTTCAGACTCTTTATCATAAGGTCTGCTGAACGTATTAAGGCCGATAACTCCAATTTTATCGGGATATTTATTTAATTCTTCTATAATATTTTTACTTCCGGGAATAACAGAAAATTTTAAATCTTTCGGCTGTTTCTTAAGCTTTTGTGCAACAAAATTCAAGTTACTTGAATTGGCTCCATCAAAAATAAACTGTTTATTATCAGATTGCATTCCCTGTGCAATTTCTTCCATTGAAATACTTTCTTTCGGAGAATCTTTGGGTACGACAAAGACTACTGCATCCGCTGCAAACCTTGCCGGTAAAAACTTCAAATCGACCCTGTCTTCGTACGTTTTAATCTCTTCGGGTGTCAGGTTTCTTGACATAACGACTATTCTTGCTTTGTCATTCAACAAATCTAAAAAGCCTAAGTCTTCTTTTTTCGTAGCTACTTTAATTTTCGTTTCAGGATAATTAATCATATATCCTTCTGCTAAAGCCTCCGTAACACTTTTAAATGATTCATCGGTAAGAATTATCATTTCACCTTTGTGATAAGACGGTGATTTATCCTCATTCTTACAGCTTATTGTGATAATACTAAGAAAAAATAGTATTATGAATGTAACACTATTCTTCATTTTTTGAATTTTTTATTCTTGAAATCGCCCTGTAAATTCTGAAAATGCCATAAAGAATCAGAAGTGCTCCCAATGCGTAAGCAACTACCGGCTCCAGAATGGTGAAAAAGAATTTGTAGAAAATAACTACAATTCCCAGAACGATATAAAACAATCCCGTGATAAGGGATAACCAATTGAACATCATATAACAAAAATACCAAAAAAAATAAAAAAGAGAGGCATAAGCCTCTCTTTTTTTAACTATTATTTAAAGATAATATTATCCTTCAAAGTTCATCTTAACAGGGAAACGGAATCTTGAACGAACCGGCTGGCCGTTTACTTTACCCGGATTCCATTTAATTTTTATACTCTTAACAGTTCTTTCAGCTTCTCTGTTCATATCTGAGTTTGGTCCAGTAGCCTTAACCTGGCTTAATGTACCATCTCTTTCAACAACAAAGGTAATTTCAGTACTTAATGTACCTTCGCCTTCTACCGATGAGTTATCAAAATTATCTGTAAATTTAGATCTGAACCCATTAAGCCCCCCTGCACTGAAGTCAGCTGCCTGGTCTACAGATTCGTAAACGTCATTGGTAACCTGTGGCTTAACTTCAACAGTTGTTGCCTTAGTACCTGTAGACGGTGGTGGTGGTGGTGGGGTATAAGCCGGAGCTTTTACACCTTCCTGATTCACCAAACCTGTAGTAGTTTCCAATTGCTTAGAAATTGGCGGTGGTGGCGTTTCAATTTTCGGAGCCTTTACCGGCTCAGGAACCACGTTTTGAATAATTTCAATTTTCTCTTCCTCTTTTGGAGGAGGTGGTGGTGGGGGTGGTTCTTCTTCTTTTGGCTGCTCGATAATTTTATCTTCCTGAAGAATCTCTACTAAATCTGCCTTTACTTCCTGCTTAGGTGGTTCAGTAAGCCTCTTAATGGTAAGATAAATGAATGGAGATAATGCCGCGATAAGGAATAATGCTGTTCCAACAATGAAAGACTTTGTCAATAGTTTTGGATACTGATGTCTTAGATCGTATGCACCATATTCCTTGTTTCTATTTTCAAATACAATCTCGTCTAGTGTAAGACTTGGATCGTATGCATTTTCATTTGCCATAGATTTACAATTTTATGGTTTAAATTACTTTGTAGCCGGTGTTCCTGAGTTACCTACTTTTCTGTCATAAATGGCTTTTTCCCAAGGCTTAACATCAGTAACCCCGTACTGTTCGCTCTTTGTAATTGCCATTTCATCAAGAATATCCACAAAGTTTTTATATACAGCATCGTCAGTGGGTTTGATAATCACAGTAAACTTAGATTTATCAGCCGCATTTGCTTTTGCCTGCTCAATTATTTTCCTAACTCCTTCTCTGTCGAAGGTAGTTTCGTTAAGATTCTGATCAGTCAGAGATGTATTGTCTTGCTGGTGCCAGAAAATCTTATTGTCTTTACCTAATAATAAAGATATAGAGTTAGAAAGTTTAATTTCTGTTGGAGGTGGTTTTTTGTCTTTATCTTTCGGTTTTGCCGGAAGACCCAAATCCATTACATTCGGTTTAGAGAATGTGGTTGTGAACATAAAGAAGGTAATCAATAGAAAACCCAAGTCCACCATCGGAGTCATATCAACTCTGGTACTCTGTTTCTTGGAACGTACCTTGCCGCCTTTGGCGCCCTTTTCCTGTACTTGTACTTCTGCCATTTCTAATCGATATTATTCGTTAGGTTTACCTTCTTGTGATGTAATCAACCAAAATTTAAGAAAATCAATATCTCTTAAACCTTCAAATAAGCTTTTAACTTTTGGATACTTCGTAGTAACGTCACCTTTGATTGCTAATTTGTAATCAGGATTTACTTTTAAACTCTGTTCTACCCAATCTACTAATTGCTTATTTGTACTATCCATAGGAATCCCTGTAGGACTCTTGAAATTCTTCTGCTCGTCATCTGGCAAATCAAGATAGCTTTTTAACTGGTTCATAGGAACCCCAATTGCCTGTACTTTCTGGAATGCAGCTTTTTCATTGTTGTCAAAAGTAACACCGTACTTTTTACCCATATTGTCTAAAAGCTGTAATCTTTCAGATGCATTTACTACTGGCTGGAAATAGAATTTCCCGTCCGGAGTAGCGTTGATGGTCATCAAACTTGCATCAGGAAGTAACTTCTCTGATATTGAAGATGGCGGTTTGATCTGCTCCACGTCAGGTTTTTTAAACTGAGTGGTCAAGATAAAGAACGTAAGTAGTAGGAACGCGACGTCACACATTGCCGTCATATCCGTCACTACACCATGTCTTTTAGGTTTGACTCTCGCCATTATTATTAATGATTTTTAATTAAACTTCTTTTTACTTGTATACAAATTCCTTGCTAATTCTTAGTTGAATTCAGCGAAAGACTGCTGGATACTCATTGCGATCTCATCGATCTTATAAGTCAATCCGTCGATTTTAGAAGTAAAGAAGTTATAAAGGATGATAGCGATCGCTGAAGTACCGATACCCAATGCCGTGTTAATCAAGGCTTCAGAGATACCTGTAGAAAGTGCAGCCGCGTCAGGAGTACCACCTCCAGAACCTAATGCAAAGAACGCCTTGATCATCCCGATTACAGTACCTAAAAGTGCTACTAATGTTGCAACAGTACCTAAAGTAGAAAGGATCATCATGTTTTTCTCTAACATTGGCATCTCAAGAGTTGTAGCTTCTTCGATTGCTTTGTTAAGCGCAACCATTTTTTGCTCTTTATTTAGCGTAGTATCGTGAGACAAAGCTTTGTAAGTAGTAAGACCTTCTTTTACTACATTACCCACAGAACCCTGCTGTCTGTCGCACTCTTCTAAAGCTTCATCAATTTTGTTTTGGTTTAGTAAGCTTCTTACTTGTACTACGAAGTTGTCTAGGTTACCTTTTCCAGCAGCTTTGCTAAGAACGAAATATCTTTCGAAAGAGAAAACGATTACCGTGATCATGAAAGTAATCAAGATAGGTACGATTACCCCTCCTTTGTAGATAATTCCCAAAAACGATTCTGGGTGAATGTCTTTTCCTTCAACACTTGAGAAAGCAACAGATCCACTTCCCAGTTTTTCTGCGTCTTTGAAATTCCCTGGGTTACCAAGAACGAATAAATAAATACAAACCCCTATTGCGAAAAGAATAGGAATAATTAAAGCCGGGTTAAGACCTCCTGCCTTTCTAGCAACTACTTGCTCATCATTTTTTGAAACATTCATTTCCATATTTAACTAAATTATATTGTTTTAAAAATTTTTACAGTTTGTAAATTAAAGGCAAAAAAAATTAAAATGCAAGAGTCTTAATTAAACATTTGCCTTTTTTTTGACAAAGAAATTTTAATACACTTTCGATATTATAATTATTTTCTCTTTTTTTGGCAATAATCCTTAAATTTAACATTTACGTTAAAAAATCAAAAAAATTAAACCTCCATTTTTTTAAAATTGCCAATGTTAATTTTTTTTTAAATTACAATATTCACAATTCTGTGAGGCACTACAATGATTTTTTTGGGTGCTTTTCCTTCCAGAATTTGCTGTATTTTTTCGTCCTGAATTACCAAATCTTCCACTTCTTTGGCAGAAAGCTGGGCAGATAGGGATATTTTAAACTTCATTTTTCCATTTATACTTACCGGATATTCAATTTCATCTTCTACAAGATAATCTTCATTCAATATTGGGAATTTTTCGAACTCGATAGATTCCTCGTAACCAAGCAGGCTCCAAAGCTCTTCGCAGATGTGTGGCGCATACGGAGAAATGATAACGGCAAGAGGTTCTAAAATATTGCGTTTGTTAGATTTTATTTTTTGTAATTCATTTACAGCAATCATAAATGAGGATACCGTAGTATTGAAAGAGAAGTTTTCGATATCATAAACCACCTTCTTTATTAATGTATGCAAAACTTTATACTCTGCTTTTGTAGGTTCTTCATCAGAGACTGAGAAAGCATCTCCATCAAAATATAGATTCCAGAATTTTTTAAGAAAACCATACACTCCGCTTAAGCCTTGGGTGTTCCAAGGCTTCGATTGTTCTAATGGACCTAAGAACATTTCATACAACCTTAAACCGTCTGCTCCGTATTCATTACAGATGTCGTCAGGGTTTACCACATTATATTTTGACTTGGACATTTTTTCTACTTCACGATCGGTGATATATTTTCCGTCTTCCAAAATAAATTCTGCATCTGCATAATCTGGTCTCCAAGCTTTGAATTTCTCTATATCTAATTCATCTGTTGTTCCTTTTAATAAAGAAATATCAACATGAATATTTTGAGTTCTATCGAAAGGAAGCGGGTTCCTGCCATGATCTAAAATTTCTAATCCAAAAAGTTTTTCTTTTGGAAAAGCATCTTCATATTGAGAAATAAAATCAACAACTTCTTTTAGTTTATCATTAACTAAAGTTCCATCTTTTATCTGTTCATACCATTCCTGACCAAACTGATAGCTTCTGGATATATAAACTTCATTATTCAAAATCCTATCTATTATAGATGGTCGATTTTCAACTTTTGAAATAAAATTCTTAAAGTCGTCTTTGAAGGTGAATCTTGAAACCAAAGCACTCATCCCCAAAATCATCCCCTGATTAATCAACTTTTGGAAGGGCTCATCCTGATTGATATATCCTCTATCCTTTAAGAACATATTCCAGAAACGGGAGTATAATAAGTGACCAGTTGCGTGCTCGCTCCCACCGATATATAGATCTACCTGTCCCCAGTAGTCAGCCAATTCTTTTTTAACAAAAACCTCATCATCATCCGGATCCATATATCTTAGGAAATACCAAGAACTTCCTGCCCAACCCGGCATGGTAGATAATTCTAACGGGAAAACCGTTTTTTCATCAATTAAATTGGTATCCACCACTTTTTGGTTTGCTTCGTCCCAAGCAAAAGTTTTCGCATTTCCTAATGGCGGATCTCCATCTTCCGTTGGCAAATATTTTTCAACTTCAGGAAGTTCCAAAGGCAATGCAGAGTTTGGCAACGTGTAAGGCATTCCACTCTTATAATATATAGGAACCGGCTCTCCCCAATATCTTTGTCTTGAGAAAATCGCGTCGCGTTGTCTGTAGTTCGTTGTTCCGTGGCCGATTCCTTTTTTCTCAATAGCTGCAATGATCGCTGCTTTCGCATCATTATAATGTAAGCCATTCAAAAAATCAGAATTTACACAAACTGAATCTTTAGAATCAAAAGAGGCTTCCTGAACGTTTTCGTCGGTCTCAACTACTTTTTTAATTTCAAGATTAAACTTCTTTGCAAATCTGTGATCACGCTCATCGTGCGCAGGAACAGCCATTACAGCCCCTGTTCCGTAACCCATCAAAACATAATCTGAAATGTAGATCGGCATTCTCTCACCACTGAAAGGATTCAAAGCATAGCTCCCTGTGAAAGCACCTGAAACGTTCTTCACGTCAGCCATTCTGTCTCTTTCGGACTTTTTGGAAGTTTCTTCAATATAAGTATTAACCTCAGCTTTTTGCTCGGCTGTAGTAATTGTATCCACCAAAGGATTTTCCGGAGCCAATACCATAAAAGTTGCCCCGAAAATAGTATCAGGTCTTGTTGTAAAGACTTCAACTATCTCATTATGACCTTCCACACTAAATTTCACCTGAGCTCCCTGAGATTTCCCGATCCAGTATTCCTGGGAATCTTTCAAAGGCTGCGGCCAGTCCAAAGTTTTAAGACCTTGTAATAATCTTTCAGAGTAAGCAGAAATTCTCATACTCCACTGCATCATTTTCTTTTGAAAAACAGGGAATCCTCCTCTTTCAGATTTGCCGTCTTTTACTTCATCGTTTGCTAAAACTGTTCCTAAAGCCGGACACCAGTTAACTGTAGTTTCTGCTCTGTAGGCTAAACGGTAATTCAAAAGAATATCTTCTTTATCCATTTCAGAAGCTTCTCTCCATTCTTCTGCCATGAAATGTAATTCGTCGTTCTGGTTGGCATTTAATCCTTCCGTTCCTTTTTCTTCAAAATGCTTGATTAAGGTAGAAATAGATTCTGCCTTATCTGTATTTTTATTATACCATGAATGGAACAATTCAATGAAAATCCATTGTGTCCATTTATAATAAGAGGGGTTGGAAGTTCTTACTTCCCTGCTCCAGTCGAATGAAAAGCCGATTTTTCTTAACTGATCTTCATATCTTGTAATGTTTTGCTCAGTTGTAATTGCAGGGTGTTGCCCTGTCTGGATTGCATACTGTTCAGCAGGAAGGCCGAAACTGTCATATCCAACCGGATGAAGAACATTAAAACCCTGATGTCTTTTGTATCTCGCGTAAATGTCGGAAGCAATATATCCCAGCGGGTGACCTACGTGAAGCCCTGCTCCTGATGGATACGGAAACATATCGAGAACATAAAATTTCGGTTTGTCTGTGTTATTGGAAGTCTTATATGTTTGATTGTCTTCCCAGTATTTCTGCCACTTTTTTTCTATCTGCTGATGATCGTAAAACACTTTATTATAGATATTAGATGTTAGATTCTAGATATTAGAGTTATTTATTCCAAAATCAAGATTCACAAAAATAATGATTTTAAAAGAAATGGAATTTAATTTTAATTTAAAAACAAAAAAATCCCATCCGAAGATGAGACCCTTGTATTGTGGATGAAAAATTTCGATTATTGCTGAACGACTCTTTTCATTGTATATGTAACAGATTGGTATTCTGTAGGATCTGTGGTATCTTCAATAGTAAGGTTCAAGGTAGTATCGTCGAGTTTTGTTACTTTTCCTTTATCCGGTTCTACAATTCCCTGATATTTTATTTGAATAGCCTTAGTCCCTTTGTCATATGTATATGTGAAGTTATGGTCTTCATCGATTTCACAACTACCAGGATTCAAAGCTGAATCTCGCCACCAGGTTACTTTTCCTGCAGTTTCTGTATTGAATCTCCATCTGGAATCTTTCTGACAAGTAGTATAAGTAATCTCGTCTGAAACAGGACTTCCACCCACAGGAACTAAAGTGTGTACTTCTTTGATAGGCTGCCATACACCCGTAAGAGGCACTTCATGCACTGTCTCGTCGTCGTTATTACATCCGGTAGCTACAAATAATGACAAACCTGCAAATAATAAAGCTAATTTCTTCATGTATCAAATTTTTCAAGCGCTAAAATTATAATTTTTTTGATTTAATTAATAATTTTTTGTGAAGAATTATCAAAAACTTTCAAATTTTCAAAAATATAAAAGTGATAATGCCCAATATCACTCATTTTTAATAAATATTGAACCCCCTGAGTAATCCTCATATTCTAGGAAAAAAACTATTTTTGCACAAAACAATGCAAATGCAAGACATAACGAAAAACAATTTTGACTTTTTACGTGTTCTCCTGGCCTTTATCGTTTTCCTAGGACATCTGGGAGCTTTAAGTGTTTCTCCGGAACTTAAATTTCTTGAGTACAGCCCAATCGAAATTGCAGTTTTCGGATTCTTCATTGTCAGCGGTTTTCTTATTGCAAGAAGCTACGAAAGATCTTCTAGTTTAAAAAGCTATTTCAAAAAGAGGATCAGGAGGATCGTTCCGGCTTACCTGCTGGTTGTTTTTCTGTGCGCCGTTCTGCTAAGTCTTGTCAGTAAGCTTTCCTTCACCGAATATTTCAGTAATACACAGGTTTACAAATATCTTTTCTGGAATTCTATATTTTTAAACTTCAAAGCCCCATGGCTTCCCGGCGTTTTCGGAAATCAGGCTGTAAACGGGGCTTTATGGACTTTAAAAATAGAAA
The DNA here is from genome assembly GCF_900156075.1 of Chryseobacterium sp. RU37D. Lineage (GTDB taxonomy): Bacteria > Bacteroidota > Bacteroidia > Flavobacteriales > Weeksellaceae > Chryseobacterium. The sequence goes on from NZ_FTMM01000003.1 coordinate 123,825, forward strand.
TGAGCTATTATTTTTGTGTCCCGCTGCTGTTTTTACTTTTCGGGAAAAATAACAAATACAGGAATATCAGCTTGATTATTTTGTATTTCCTTTCGCTTGTTTACCTTAATTATTTTGAATCTTTGGGAAAAATTTCCGTGGCGAAACAACTTCCGGGAACATTATCTTATTTTATTCCGGGAATGCTGATTTATTTTAATTTTGATCAATTTATTAAGCATAAAAAAATCCTTTTCATTATTGCAATTCTTACAGTTTGGATTGATTTATTTACTGGAATCATTTTATTTTCACCGGTGATGATTGGTATTATTGTACTTTATATTGCCTACTCATTCAAATTTTTAAATAATTTCGGGAAATACGGGGATTTCACCTACGGAATTTACATCTTCCACTTTCCTATCATCAGAACATTTACCACATTAGGGCTGTTCGAAGATTACAACCCATTTTTGATGGCATTTATCTGTATGCTGGTTGTAATTGCTGTCGGTGTAAGCTCATGGCATTTTTATGAAAAAAGATTTTTATAATTTTAATTAATTAACCCACAGAATGAAAGACCTGGTTTCCATCATTACACCATCTTACAACTCCGCTGAATTTATCGAGGAAACGATACAATCTGTCCTGAACCAAAGCTATGAAAACTGGGAATGGCTTATTTCCGACGACCGTTCTAAAGATAATACCGTAGAAATTATAAAAAGATACAATGATCCAAGGATAAAGCTTCAGGTTCTCGAACAAAACGGAGGTGCCGGAAATGCCCGCAATAAAAGCCTTGAGAGGGCAGAAGGAAGATACATCGCTTTTCTGGATTCTGATGATTACTGGTATCCTGAATATCTGGAAACAATGATCACTTTTATGCAGGAAAATCATGCGGAACTGGCTTACTGTAACTATTCAAGGTGTGATGAGCATACCATGGAACCCATCCTGAAAGATTTTGAAGCGGATACTGTCGTTACTTTTTCTAATTTGCTTAAAACCTGCAGACTGGCTCCTGTATCTACTATTTATGATACGAAAAGAGTCGGAAAGTTTTTCTTTCCTGTAAAAAGCAAGCGTGAAGACCATGTCATGTGGCTGAATCTGTTGAAAAAAATCCCGAAAGGCTATCCTTTAAGAAAAACACTTGCCAAATACAGGATGCGTCAAAACAGTGTTTCGAGAAAGAAGAAAAATATTATCAAAGACCAATATCTGGTGTATAAAGATTTCATGGGGTTTTCCATATTAAAATCCCTGTATTACACGGCAAACTGGGCTTTAAACGGATTCCTGAAATATTCTAAGATTTTTAATTAGTGGAATATTCAAAAGAGTTTAAAGCTGCACTGAGCGCCTTCTCCAGCGTAGAGAAAGACCGCCTTATTTTCAGATTACTGAAAAAAGACAAGCTTCTATCCAAAAAACTGTATTTCGAATTAATCGATCAGGAAACAACTGATGACAAGCGTGATGCAATGGAAGAAAATGTTCAGGAAAAAGTGCTGCTGGCTTCAAAATATATCGGAAATCAAAAATATTTCCTAGGAATCATCAGAAAAATCAGTGCTGAAATTACGGAGCATGTAAAAATTACAACCGATAAATTCGGAGAGGTTTCACTGAATTTATTGCTGATTGATAAGATTTTAGATTATAACAATGATCTTAGCCGTCAACGATTCGATAATGTCTACAAACTTTATCTTTATCTCATTAATAAAATTTTTAAAGCTCTGATTCTTACGAAAAAGCTTGACGAAGATTATTGGATGGAAATTGATGAATATTTAAAAACCGTTGAGATTAAGATCAATAAAAACCATTATCTGCAAAAGCTGTGCATCAATAATCATTTAAACCCTGCATGGCTGAGAAGTGAAAATATTCCTGAAAATATCGAACTTATTGTAAAGGAAATAAAAAGCCAGGGATTTTTACGATAAAATTTTCTTAATAATTAAATCCGTCGAATTTGGTTTCCCCGAAACAAATTTTTCTGCATTTTCAGACATATTTTGAAGTGTTTCTTCATTATTGATCAAAAACATTACAAAATCTGCTGCCAAACCTGCATTTTCAAAAGATCTTCCACCGTCAGAAGAGATCAGCTCATCCGCTTCCGGATTTTTCTTATAATGATTTCCAAAAATCACAGGAACTCCGAAAGTCGCCGCCTCCAGAATATTATGTAAGCCCGCATCATGAAAACCTCCGCCCACTACGGCAATATCGGCATAAGAATATAATTTTGAAAGCAGGCCAATGTTGTCAATAATCAAAATCCTTGACTTAAAATTTTTCATTGAATCATTAATTTCACTATATAAAATTGCATCCAGGAAAATTTGCTTCAAGGCATGAACCCTTTTCAAATCATGGGGTGCAATAATCAGCTTTGCATAAAGGCTACCCTGCAAAACCTCATCTGCAATTTTTTCTTCCGCCTGCCAGGAACTGCCAAATACTACAGCCTTTTCGCCGCCAATAAATTCTTTAATAAAATCTACATGATTATTTCTCGTTCTTAATTGCTTTACCCTGTCAAATCGTGTATCTCCGGTCACGGAAGATTTCGTAAGACCAACACTCTTTGCCAGCGCAAAAGACATATCTGTCTGATGGAAAAACCAGTCGATGTTTTTTTGTAACTGCTTTACAAACCATTTTCCATAGGAAGTAAAAAAAGTTTGTCTTTCATAAAACAAGGCTGAAATCACGTAGGTTTTTATGTCTTTATTTTTAAGCTCTCCCAAGAGATTATACCAGTAGTCGTACTTCACCGTAAAAAATAGTTGAGCATCAAACTGAGAAATAAATTCCTTTATGTAAACCTTTTTATCGAAAGGTAAATAACAAATGACATCTGCAATATTTTTCTTCTTAATTACATTCTCATACCCCGAGGGAGAAAAGAACGTTACCAGAATCTTATGGTCAGGAAAATTTTCTTTCAACTGCTCCAGAACAGGGAGGCCCTGCTCATATTCACCGAGACTTGCAGCATGCATCCAGATGACTTTATCTGACGGTGAAAAGGCTGACTTTACTTTTTGCAAAGATCCCTTTCTTCCTTCAACGCCTTTTTTAGTTTTATCATTAAACAATGAAAAAACCTTCATCCCGAAGATGAGCAGATTGATAAATATGTTGTAAAGAAAAGCCATATTATTAGTTTAAACTTCTATTCTATCATTATTTGTTGACGGACTTGAAATGACCAAAAATTCCAAATTATTTTGACATTCATTAGAAATATAATGTTTTGATTTCGGTAAAATAGTAATACTTTCTCCTTTTTTTACTGAATTTTTTTTTTCATTAATATAAAATACCGCCTCTCCTTCTAAAATATAAAAAACCTGTTCTGCAGTTTCATGAAAATGAAGTTTTTCCGCTGTTCCGGCAGGCATCATTTCCTGTTTAACGGAAAGGTTTTGAGAATCTTTCAGAACCCAGCTGTCGCAGACGTTTCCCCAGATATAATGCTCAGAATTATGTTTAGACTTAATCATTTGAAAATGCCTACGAAAATGAATACAACAATTAAACTGGCAAATAACGAAAGGATTGCTGTAGACAAGGGAACCCTCGGTTTGGCTGATTCATCTACAGAATATCTGAACATATAATCCTGAATATTTAAAAAGATCCCCATTACTAATATAAGAAGCCACCGCATGAAAATTTTCATGATCAGAAACTGCGAATCCTCGTTCTTTTCGGTAATTCCTATTGGATAATTCACTGATTCCGGGTGTCTTACGGCAAATACCAGAAACAAGTAAAGAACTGTTAATATAACAGGCATTAAAAAAGAATATTTTTTACTTCCAAAATTATCAGCCTTCCCTTTAAAATCAAAATAAATAGGAATGGTTTGGGGTAGAGCATTATAATTTTTCAAAGTAAACCACCACAAAAAAATAAGCAATCCAAAATTAAAAATATCAAATATTGTCAAAAAAACATTTTCCATTTCAGATCATTTTTAAAAATTAAAGTATATTTTTAATAACCCTCAATTTATGAGTATGCTTATTCATTTCTTTATTAAAAATACCCGTAGAATCCAGTGTGTCAATTCTTACTTTTCCAGATGCGTGAATGATCCTCTGATTGTCAAGCATAATTCCTACATGAACAATTTTTCCTTCATCATTTTCAAAAAAAGCAAGATCACCAGGACGGCTTTCTTCAACAAAAGTGAGCGATTCCCCCACCTCAACCTGCTGGGAAGCATCCCTCGGTAGTTTTATTTCATGAATTTTGTACACCAGCTGCGTAAATCCGGAGCAATCTACAGCAAAAAAGCTTTTTCCTCCCCATAAATACGGCACATTCAAAAATTCTTTAGCTGTCAGGGCAATACTTTCACGCACATCATGGCTTCTTCTGGAAGCCACTACAGGAAACTCAACTTCCGATCCCATCGAAAGTAAAGTTTTCCCGTCATTCATTAAAACAGAAGAAAAATCTTCAGTCACCACCGTAACTTTTCGTTTTGTCAGCTCTTCATCTGTTACAGGTCTTATCTGCTTGGTATCCATCCACCCTTGATAGCCGTCATAGTGCATTTTTATTTTGGTCCAATTTTTATTTATTTCCAAAATATCTGCACTTTCACCAAACAATATTTCCGTAACGATTTCCGCCCTGTCAGAATTTTCTGCACGTACGGGTGCTACTGTAACAATACAAATTCCTTTATTCATCGTATTAATTTAGTGATTAAGAGATTTATGAATAAGAAATAGGCTTTTCTAATTTTTCAATCTCTAAACTCTTTAATATTTTACTTTCTGCGAAGAAAGTTGACACCGTCCCGCAAAGGTAAAATAAGATTTTCAAAATCATCATCTTTTGCGATGAAATCATTAAGCTCTTTAATGATTAAGGTGGATTTCTGCTTTGGATTATCCTCCAAAACCTTTCCGTACCATAATACATTATCAAATAGTACTACCGAACCGGATTTCGTTCTCGGTTTGATCAACCTGAAATATTCCGCGTAATTTTCCTTATCAGCATCTATAAAAACCAGATCAAAAATCTCATCGGTTTCTCTTAAAAACTCTTTTGCATCCTGAAGTTTAAAATCAATCTGAGCTGAATATTCACTTTCTGCAAAATATTTTTCAGGCAAATAAGCAAGTTCTTCATTCACATCCAGCGTTGTTATTTTTCCGTCTTTTGCCATCCCTGCCGTAAGACAAAGTGTAGCATATCCTGTAAAAGTTCCAATTTCAAGAATATTTTTCGGCTGCATAATCTGAGAAATTATAGTTAATAATCTCCCCTGCTGATATCCGGAAATCATATGCGGCTGTGTCGTTTTTTGATACGTTTCCCTTCTCAGTCTTTTCAGAATTTCAGGCTCCGAGGAAGCGTGTGTTTCCAGATACCTGTCCATTTCAGGATTCATTTCTTCAAAAAAGCTCATTCTCCAATTTTTTGTTATTCAAATTTACTTAAAAAGAATCATTCTGGGAAAAATACGGATAGTTTTCCTGTAAGAGCTCTAGCTTTGCAGAGAAGGTAAAAATACTACGAAATAATGAATGTAAAGGAAAATCAAATTAACAACGAAAATCAGAAACCTACAATACCGTAAGATAAGGTAGATTTTCCTTTGAAAAAACTAAGCCGGAAGTATCCAAGTCAATTTTTCAGAAAATTATTTCCTTATTGAAAAAAGAAGAATTAATTTGATTAAAAAAATAAATCCCGAAATAGCTTCGGGACTTATTTTTATTGATTGAATATTGCTTTAATTATTTTTTTGGTGCAATGTCCATCAGCTTCATAAATTCATCAAGCTTAGGCATGATGATTATTTCCGTTCTTCTGTTTTCAGCTCTTCCGGAAACGCTCATGTTTGTCTCTTTAGGATTGTATTCTGATCGTCCTCCTGCAGTAATTCTAGCTGGATCTACACCAAACTGAGTCTGTAGAACTTTCGCAACAGCCGTACCTCTCAATGCAGAAAGATCCCAGTTGTCTTTTGGTAAATTCGCAGAATTTAAAGGAGCATTATCTGTATTACCCTCGATCAGTACTGAATATTTATCATAGTCATTGATTACTTTAGCTACCTTTCCTAACACTTCCTGAGCAGCAGGCAGAACATTGTAATCTCCGGTTTTGTACAGCATTTTATCTGAAAGTGAAATCATTACAACTCCTTTCAATACTTTCACCTGTACATCATCGTCTGCTACATTATCCAGAGATCTTTTAAGCTTGTTTGATAATGCCAGATTCAGACTGTCATTTTTAGCATTGCTTGAGATCAATTGTTTGATATAAGAATTGGAAGCATTGATCTCTCCTACCAACTTATCAATATTTGCAGAACTTTTCCCCGAATTTGATAAACAAGCATCAAGTGAAGATTTTAAAGCATCATGTTGACTTTTTAGTAAATTATTCTCACTCGTTAAAGCAGAATTCTGAGATTTCAGATCCTGTATTTCCCTTTGTCTTTCACCCACATTTTCAATACATTGTTTGTAATTTGAGCTCAATGCATCATACTGTTTTTTGCTGATGCAAGATGTCATCCCCAACACCATTGCAGAAACTGCCAAAATTTTAAAAATTTTCATAAATAATCATTTTTAGACGACCCAAAGGTAGGAAATTGAATTGATTTATATGAATTATCTTTGCATAAAAGAAATTCCGAACATAGATGTTGAAAATAACAACCTTGAAAAATCGATTGGAAAAACTGACACCTCATCCTGAAGTCCACACCTACCTTCTGGCGGTGAGCGGAGGCGCAGATTCTATGGCTTTAGCACATTGTTTCAATGACTTACAGCTACATTTTCAGATTGCTCATGTTAATCATGGATTAAGGGGTGAAGATTCTGATTTGGACCAAAAAACAGTTGAGGATTTCTGCAGCAAAAATACTATCAAGCTTCATTTATATAAAGTTTCTGAGCAGGATCAAAAGCCAGAAAACTCTGTTCAGCTTTGGGCGAGGGAGTTGAGATATGCTTTTTTTAAGCAAATTCAGAGCAGAGAAAATCTGGAGTTTTTAGTTACGGCTCATCATCTTAATGATCAGCTGGAAACCTTCATCATCAACCTTTCCAAAGCATCCGGAATTAATGGATTGAGTGGAATTCCGGCTAATGACAATCATATTTTAAGGCCTTTTTTACCTTTTACTAAGGACGAAATCTATGAATTTGCAAAAGAAAATCAGATTGAATACCGCGAAGATATTTCTAACACCAAAAATGATTATTTAAGAAATAAAATCAGGCTTGAGGTAGTTCCAAAGCTATTAGAGGTCAACGAAAATTTTTTAGATAATTTCAAAAAAAGCATTTATTATATTAATCAAACTAAAGATTTTACTCAAAAAAAAATACTTGAAATTGAAAGTAAATTAACAATATTTAACAAGTACCACAAAATTTTATCTAAAGAAAAGCTCAGTCTGGAAAGTGATTTTGTGAAATTTGAGATTTTAAAAAAGTATGGCTTTAACCGGGAAGAAGAAATTATAAAAATTTTTAAATCTGAAAACGGTAGTTCTTTTTTTTCAAAAGAATATCAATTGGTCATTAATTATGATGAATTGATTTTGATAAGGAAGATGGAAGATGGAAGATGGTGGTTTAGTAATAATGATACAAAAGCTGAGGAGATTATTTTAATCGAAAAATTTGACTTTCAAAAAAACCAAATTGCTTTTAATCTCGAAGATTATATTAATGACATTGAAGAAATCAATAATAAGTTTGAATGGGAATTTGATGCTGAAAAACTTCAGTTTCCTCTGCGCTTGAGAAGACATCAGGATGGAGATGAATTTTATCCTGCCGGGTTTTCAGGGAAAAAGAAAGTGGGGAAGTTTTTTAGGGACGAAAAATTATCTATTTTAGCGAGGCAAAAAATCTGGATTTTATCAGACCGAAATAATAAAGTGTTGGGAATTATTCCTTACAGGCAAGATAAAACACAAATGAAAAATGAAAAAACAAAATTTACACTTAAATTTTTTAACTGAAACTAAAATGAAATTTAGAAACTGGTTTTTGTTAATTCTGCTGTTTTTGGCAACCGGAATTAATGCACAAATTAAAAACCCTGTAAAATTTAAATTTACAATCAATGAATTAGGAGATAATCAATATGAAGCTGTATTGAACGCCACTATGGAAAGCGGATGGCATATTTACTCCAAAGATATCCCTGAAGATACAGGAATCCCGACAGACTATAAAGTTTCAGGAAAAAATATTGAGCTGATCGGAAAATTTATGGAAGTCGGAAAAAAACATGAAGAATTCTCTGAAGCTTTCGGAGGAAAGATCATTTATTATTCCAATTCCGCAGGTTTTAAGCAAAAATTTAAGTTAAAGGACGGAACAAAACCAGGAGATGTAGTTGCCGAAATTACTTATCAGACGTGCGACGACAGAGTTTGTCTCGCTCCAAATACACTGGAATTTAACAAGCAGGTAACTCCAAAAGGAGCAACTGAAGAAGCAAAAACGGATGAAAAAACAGAACCGGCGAAAGATTCTGCTACCATTCCGGCCACAACCGCATCTGTTGTAGAAAATCCCGTAAAAAATATAGCGACTCCGGCAACTTCAACACTTGACCCAAAGCAATTAAAAATTTCATCTATAGATTTTCAAAAACCATTGACAGACTGTGGAACAGGGTCCACAAAAGTTGAAGAAAACTATTGGACATATTTATTTCTAGGATTCATCGGAGGTTTGATCGCACTGCTTACTCCTTGCGTTTTTCCAATGATCCCATTGACCGTTTCTTTCTTTACAAAAGGAAATAAAAACAAAGCAAAAGGAAAAAGGGATGCTTTAATCTACGGCTTTTTCATCCTTCTTATCTTTGTTTTATTAAGTGTACCTTTCCATTTAATTGACGGGATTGCCGGAAATATTTTCAACAAAATCTCTACCAGCGTCTGGCTGAATATTGGCTTCTTCATCATATTCATTTTCTTTGCAGGAAGCTTCTTCGGATATTACGATATTACGCTGCCCAGCTCAATTGCAAACAAGTCTTCAAAAGCGGAAGAAGCCGGAGGAATCATCGGGATTTTCTTCATGGCACTGACTTTGGTGATCGTTTCTTTCTCTTGTACAGGCCCTATTTTAGGAAGTTTGTTGGGAAGTGCAGTAACGGGCTCCGCAAATGTTCCAATGTTGTTAACTTTTGCTTTAGCTGGTTTTGGATTGGCATGGGCGATTGTTTTCGGATTATTGGCTTTATTCCCGCAGGCTTTACAAAGTCTTCCGAAATCAGGAGGCTGGATGAATACTGTAAAAGTCGTTCTAGGTTTTGTGGAACTGGCTTTGGCTTTAAAATTCTTATCAAAAGCAGACCTAGTTTCTAAGATATTTTTCTTAAAAAGAGAGCTTTTCATCGCGATCTGGATCATTATCGCATTAGGATTAGCATTGTATTTATTTGGATTAATCAGATTCCCGCATGATGATAAAAAACCGAAAATTTCAATAACAAGAAAGATTTTAGGAGTTTTAGGAATTGGGTTTGTGATTTATTTAATTCAGGGGTTAATTCCATCAGACCGTCCGAAGTTGCAGTTGCTGAGTGGTATTTTACCTCCGCTGAATGTAAGCTATTTCCATGACGAAAAAGACGGAATCCTGGGAATGCACCCCGAGCACGATTTTTTCAAAGCGATTGAACTTGCAAAAAAAGAAGACAGACCGCTTCTGATTGACTTTACCGGCTACGGCTGCGAAAACTGTAGAAAAATGGAGGAATTCGTTTGGAGCGAACCGGATATTTTACCGATCCTTCAAAATGATGTTGTTCTCGCTTCTCTCTATGTAGATGACAAAGAAGAGCTTCCGGAAGATCAGAAAACGAAAATTGACCTTGGCGACGGACAGGTGAAAAAGGTAAAAACCATCGGAGACAGATGGAGCTTGTTCCAGCAGGTGAATTTCAATAACAATTCCCAGCCGCATTATGTTTTGGTGACACCTGATGGAAAAGTGATTAACACTCCGGTTTCAGGTTATATGCCGAAGGAGGATTTCAAAAAATTCCTTGAATGCGGAGTAGATTTTTATAAAAAGAATAAATAATTTTTAACTTAAAAATAAATTAAGCCTTATCAATTCCTGGTAAGGCTTTTTTAATTCATTAATTTAACATTATTTAAGCCAAAACACTCAATTAAAATGTGAATTTAATATCATTTCTAAACGTTAGGTATAAACTTTGTATCAATTCTATAAAATAAATAGTGAGTTTTCACATTTCATTAAATACCGTTTAACATTTAAAAAATATTATTATGGCTGAAGTAATTGCACAAGAAAAGCAGGGAGGAAACAAACAAAGAAAAAAAATGATCAGGATTGACATGACTCCAATGGTAGATTTGGGATTTCTACTGATCACATTCTTTATGTTCACTACAAATTTCACAAAACCAAATGTGATGGATTTAGGACTGCCGGAGAAAGATCCGAGTACACATCCGATTGATAATGTAATGAGAGATAAAGACCAGGTTACCTTTATTTTAGGAAAAGACAATCATGTTTTTTATCATCAAAGTAATTCTGAAGATTTAAATAAAAACAATTTAAAAGAAACTGATTTCAACGGAATAAAAATTACGAAAATTATTTCTGAAGCTTATAACAACGCTCCGTCGAAAGATAAATTCACAGTAATTGTGAAACCTACAGACGAAGCCAATTATAAAAACTTCGTAGATATTCTCGACAATATCGCCATCTCCAAAAAAGAACGTTACGGAATCACCGATATCAAGCCCTGGGAAAAGAAAGTTTACGAAGAATTAACCAAATAAAGAAAGAAGAGCATTTTTAAGTGCTCTTTTTTATTTATTTTTGAGAAAATAATTTTATTTAATGATTTTTTTTTTTACCGGAATGCCTATTTCAGATTTATTTATTTCATGTTCTAAAAAAGAAACAATGTTCACCTCAAGACAGACAGACAGACAGCACAAAAATCATTGATTCTATCAATGTTGTAAGAACTAAAATAAATGAAAGCAATAAAAATCATTTTAAAGATTTCAGCGGAAAACATAAATTCACCCATAATCTGATCAAAACTCTGGGTTTAGTTACTTTTAAAAAGATTGAAGACGAAGGAGATCATTATGACATTCCAAGAAGTATAAGACCTAGCATTAAAGGATTTATAGCCGTTGTATCAGAAAAGCATATGAATTTCACAGGAAAATCATTCAAAGTATTTCCCAGAACAACAACGGAAAGCCTTACACTAGAAAGAAAACCACAACCTTCATTTCCAAAGACGGCGGAAAAACTTACAGGCTGCAGGATATAATGAATGGTTCGGGATTTGTTGATCATATTGATATTCATTTTTAATTGTTGAATTATGTTAAACTTTGAAACAAAAGGAAACGGAAAAAAGACTTTAGTTTTACTGCATGGCTTTATGGAAAATATTTCCATCTGGGATGACATGGAACCTCATCTTTCTGAAGATTTCTCACTCCTGAAAATTGACCTTCCGGGTCATGGGCAGTCGGATATTATCGCAGAAATTCAGACGATGGAACTGATGGCAGAAGAAGTAAAAAAAGTGCTTGATGACCAAAACCTTAAAAAGGTACATTTGCTGGGCCATTCCATGGGAGGATACATTTCTTTAAGCTTCGCTGAAAAACACCCTGAATATCTTAAAAGTTTAACATTATTTTTCTCCACTTATTTACCTGATGATGATGAAAAAAAACAGCAGCGAATCAAAAGTTACAGAATTATCCAGGACGCTTTTGCTCATTACGCAAGAGCAGGAATCCCCAATTTATTCAATCCGAATGAAAGAGATATTCTGGAAGGAAAAATCGAAACAGCATTAAAAATTGCCCTTTCCACCAATAATCTCGGCGCGTTGGCGTCAGTAAAAGGCATGGTAGAAAGAACCGATAAAACACACATTCTGGAAAATCTTGATGCAAAAATCCTGATTCTTGCCGGAAAACACGACAATGCAGTAAAAACCGGAATGATGATTAAAAATCTTCCCGACAGAACCAATATAAAATCCTATGTTTTAGACTGCGGGCATAACGGCCATTGGGAAAAACCAAGCATCTGTGCAGAGATCATCAACACTGAGCTTCTTCACAACTTACCGAAACATTTAGTTTTCTGATATGCTGGATATGCTCTTCAAAAAAAAGAAACCGATCATCGGCCTTACCCTTTCCGGGGGAGGAATGCGCGGGATTGCCCACATTGCCGTACTGAAAGCCCTGGAAGAATATAATCTTAAACCTGATATTATCTCCGGAACCAGCGCGGGATCAATTGTCGGGGCATTTTATTCATTCGGGAAGTCGCCGGATGAAATGATGGACATTGTAAAGCAGACCACCTTTTTCTCAAGATCCTATTTAAAACTTTCTAAGAACGGAATTTTTAGTTCAAAATTTATTTTAAAATTATTCATAGATTATTTTCCCGAAGATAATTTTAATATATTAAAGATTCCTGTTTATGTAGCCGCAACAGAAATGACACACGGGATTGTCGATTTCTTCTCGGAAGGAGAGCTTTTCGGACCTTTGCTAGCCTCTTCAAGCGTTCCCTTTATTTTGCCACCAGTAAAAATTGGGGAAAAAGTTTATGTCGATGGCGGAGTTTTAGATAATTTACCCATTGAACCTATTGCAAATAAATGCGATTTTCTAATTGCTTCCCACGTGAATTCCATTAGCTACGACAGCCTGGAAAAAATGAGCTTAATGAAAGAATTCGACAGGATCTTACACTTAGCCATAGCAAAATCGGTTTATTCCAAAGCCAAAAGCTGCGATATTTTTTTAGATCCCCCAAAGATGACCAAGTTCAGCTTATTCAATAAAAAATCCCTTGATGTAATGTTTCAAGAAGTATATGAATATACCTGCAAAGAGCTTGAGAGTAAGGGTTATTCGCGTGGGGATTGAATTGGAGGATTTGAGTGTTTTAGACTTTGCGTGTAAAAATTTTTATGTGCCTTTGCGAGGAGCGAAGCATTCTCTTTTCTTTTAAATAAAGCTTAAAACATATAGTTTGTCATTCTAGGAATCTCAGCTTTGAGATTAAAATAAAACTTTATGAGATTCTTCACTACAATTCGTTTCGTTCTGAATGACAAAGAAATACTACTCTATCTCAAACTAATCTCAGCCTCAACCTAAAAATTACAAACAATCCTCCCCTTCTATTTTAGTCTTAAAAGTCTCAATTGTTCCCTGCAACGTTTCATAAGATTTTCCGCCTGCAGCGTTGATGTGCCCGCCTCCATTGAAATACTTTCTTGAAAACTGGTTCACATCCATATCATCTTTACTTCTGAAAGAAATTTTAATAAAATCTTCATATAAATCTTCCATGAAAAATGCAGCCATTTTTACACCGAGAATACTCAGTCCGTAATTCACAAAGCCTTCTGTATCCCCTTTCTGGAAGCCGTATTCCTTGAGTTCTTCTCTTGTAAGATACAGAACAGCAACCTTTCCATCTTTTACCACTTCTATCCTTCCTAAAATCAAAGCCAGCAAATGAAGCCGGGAAACGGTATTGGTATCCCAGGTATTGGAAGTGATCATAGCAGGATCTGCTCCTTTTTCAATTAGATTAGCAATAATCCTGTGCGTGGTTGCACTTGTAGAACGGAAACGGAAACCTCCCGTATCAGTCATGATGCCTGTGTAAAGGCATTCTGCAATATCTTTATTCACTAAACCCTCATCATCCAATGCCTCAATAAAATGATAGATCATCTGGCAGGTCGCAGGAATTATCGTATCAGAATATACGAAATCAAATTGCTCCGGCTGCTGGTGGTGGTCAATAAGGATTTTTTTTCCTTTCGCATTCGTAAGCCAGTCTCCCAGCAGACCGATTCTTGAGGGAGAATTAAAATCAAGGCAAAAAATAACATCGGCTTCGCTGATCAGATCAAAGGCTACTTTTCTCTTGTACTCTGCAATGAGCGCTTTTTTAGCTTCGGCCATCCATTTCAGGAATTTCGGAAAATCGTTCGGGACAACTACCTCTGCGAAGATCCCTTTTGCTTTTAAATAATGTTTTAAACCAAGGCTGGAACCAATCGCATCACCATCCGGATTGTAATGGGTAAGAATTACGATTTTGTTTTCAGGGGTTAGTAATGAGTTAATTTCTAAAAGTTCTGCCGGTGTAAACATCATATTATGTTTATGTTTATTTTTTCTTTAATTTTGACTTTTCAAAGATAGAGCTTTTAAATAAATCCCTGTCATTATTTTATTATTAAAAATTTCGTTTATCAATCAATCTTTATAAATAACTGAATAAAAAGAGGGCAAAAATTTTTAAAAAAAGATTGGTAAAATTTGTAACATTTAAAAAAATCCATATCTTTGCAACCTGAAAATTAATAGATAATTACGATTTAAACATATAGTAATGAGTAAAAGAACATTCCAGCCATCAGAAAGAAAGAGAAGAAACAAACACGGTTTCAGAGAAAGAATGTCTACGCCAAATGGAAGAAGAGTTTTGGCTGCAAGAAGAGCTAAAGGCAGAAAGAGATTAACTGTAAGTGCATCACGCGCTAAGAGATAATTTCTTAATTATCATATACAAATCATGCTTGAAAAGAATTTTTTCAGGCATTTTTTGTTGTTAAAATTTACTAAAATTTAGGTCTTTTAAGCTTCTTTTTCCTATTTTTAAATTCTGAAAAAATATTTTAGAACAGCACTATTAAAACTAAATTATGCCACATACAAATATCGCCGGAGATAATATTATAAGCTTGCAACATGCTAAGATCGCACAAAAAAACTTCACCGTTCTTTCTGATGTGAATCTGAACATTAAAAAAGGAAGATTCTGTTATCTTATCGGGAAAACAGGTTCCGGTAAAAGCTCATTACTAAAGACATTGTACGGGCATATCCCTTTGGCTGCAGGGCATGGCGCGGTAGTAGGCTTTGATCTTGAAAAAATGAAGACTTCCGACATCCCAAACCTTAGACGAAAGCTTGGGATAGTTTTCCAGGATTTTCAATTGCTGCCTGACAGAACAGTTGAAAAAAATTTAAGATTCGTTCTGGAAGCAACAGGATGGAGCGACAAGGTAAAAATGGAAGACCGTATCAATGAGGTGCTGGGAAGCGTAAATATGAAGAGTAAAAAGCATAAAATGCCACATGAGCTTTCGGGCGGAGAGCAGCAGCGTGTGGCTATTGCAAGAGCTTTACTAAACCATCCGGATTTAATTCTTGCCGATGAGCCGACAGGAAATCTTGACCCTGAAACATCCAATGAAATCATGACCTTATTAAAGCAGGTAGCCTTGGAAAACGGAGCAGCTGTTGTAATGGCAACACACGATTACCACATGATCCAAAATTTCCCAGGGGAGGCAATCAGATGTGAGGATGGAAAGGTTTCTGTTTTAGATACTGCAGAGCTATTTGAATAAAATTAAAAGATTCAGGGATTCAGGGATTAAGAAATTTAGATATTATAGGCGTAAGCTAACTTCTAAGATCTAATTTCTACCTTTAAAAATATGAAACTCCTTTGTGAGCTCAAGATATTGGTCCGAGTATTGTCTCGGGCTTTTTTCTATAACAAATTCTGACTCTTCAAGCTTTTTTTCAATTAAAGAAAATTCAAGAATCAGTCTTTTTATATTGGCCGTTTCAATTCCTTTAATATTTATTTTTCGAATTAAAAAAAATTGATTTTCACTGGCAATTCTGATAAAGTCAGTTCCGGCTTCCATGGGAATTATCACAGAAAATATTCCTTCCTGGGAAAGCAGCTCTGCTGATTTTGAAATTAACTGCTTAAAATTCAACTCAATAGTTTGACGTGCAATCTTGTCTTTTCCTGAATTCGATTCTTCAAAATAGGGAGGATTTGAGATAATCAAATCAAATTTTTCTTTCGATTCAAACTTTTTAAAATCCTGATGAACATTTTTTAACCTTGACTTGAATGGAGAATTTTCAAAATTAAGCTTTGTAAGATTTGCAGCCTCTTCATTAATATCAATTCCTAGAAATTTTGCTTTTGAATTCCTTTGGGCAAGCATTAATGAAATCAAACCCGTTCCTGTTCCTACTTCCAGAACTTTGGAAGCAGCATTTACATAAGTTAAAGCACCCAACAAAACCCCGTCAGTTCCTACGCGGAAGACATCTTTAGATTGCTGTATTTCAAATTGTTTAAATGTAAACGGCTTCACTATAAATTCGTCGGTAAAGTAATTGTGAAGGTAGAACCTTTACCAACCTCAGATTTTACGGTGATTTCTCCTTTGTAATCTTCCACCATTTTCCTTACCATTGATAAGCCCAGCCCCATACCACTATTTTTTGAAGTAAAATTAGGCTCAAAAATCCTTTCATAAATACTTTCAGGGATCCCAATACCGTTATCCTGAACGGAAATCATCACCCTTCTCTGGTGTTGTTCCACATCTACATTAATGATTAACTTCCTTTCTTCACTTTCCGCCTGTTTTGCATTGGTCACAAGATTGGTAATGATTCTAGATAGGTAAATTCTATCCATATTAATCATGATATTATTTTTGTTAGAATGCATAAAAATACTATCATCATTGAAGACACGCAGAATATCTTCGACCTCAGTATTGAGATTAATGACTTCATTGTTTTTCTCAGGAAGCTTGGCAAATTCTGAAAACGCAGATGCTACAGTAGCAATTAAATCGATCTGATCAACCATCGTTTTGCTCATCTGCTTTACCCTTTCCCTGATATTCGGATCTTCGGGATCAAATTTTCTTTCAAAATTCTGAATGGTCAGTTTCATCGGAGTCAATGGATTTTTTACTTCATGAGCCACCTGTTTTGCCATTTCTCTCCAAGCCTCTTCGGAAGCTTTGAAACGAAGCCTTTCTTTCTGATCCTGAATCTGAAGAATCATCCTATTATAAGCCCTGGCCAAAGCATTTAGCTCATCATTCTTATAATATCTGATAGGACGCATCTCATTCTCAAACAATGTGATACGGGTGATCATATCGGAAAACTTAGTAATATTTTTAGCTAAACTGTTCGACATGATCCAGCTTATCCAGATACTGAACAAAATCAATAAAATATCAACTAAAACAATATATTTTATATAACTGTGAAGAACATCAAAGTATGCAGATTCATTATGATAAAGAGGAATATAAACAATGGCAATCGGCTCCAGATCATTATTTTTAAGAAGCAAATAGGAGGAAGTAAGCACCGCACCTTTGGAAGCATCATATCCTTTGATATCATACCTTGCGTTAGTCGCCAAAATTCTGTTGACAATATTAATAGGAATTCTTTTCTGGCTTACAAGGCTTTCCTCCTTATTAGAAAGTAGGTAATTTCCTTTAAGATCATATAAGATAATATCATGCTGGTTGATATCCGCAATCTCGAAAATTTTATTTTCCAAAAGCTCGGGAAGATCCTTGGTTTCGGTACGGATCATACTTACCGCATAATCCAGATAACGGACCACAGCACCTGTTTTGGCCTGCATATCAATTTCGCTTTGTTTAACAGAATTTTCCTTTAAAACAAAATAAGGAATCAAAGAAGAAGCGACTACACTTAAAAGACATACCAACAAGAACCCGAAAAAAACTCGGTTTCTCAAGCTATATCCCTTATACATATTAATTGACATTCTGTTTATTAATTAATCTAGCAATATACTTACCAATTATATCAAATTCTAAATTAACTTTATCTCCTGCCTTTAAATATTTCATATTCGTAAATTCCCATGTGTAAGGGATGATCGCTACGGAAAACTGGGAATCTTCACTTTTTGCAACCGTTAAGCTGATTCCGTTTACTGTAATAGAACCCTGCGCAACAGTTACAAAACTTCCACTATCCTCATATTTCATTGTTATATAATAGCTTCCGTCCTTATTTTCAATGCTTATTACCTCACCGGTCTTATCAACGTGACCTTGCACGATATGTCCATCCAGTCTTCCATCCATTTTCATGCAGCGTTCAAGATTAACTACAGTTCCCACCTTCCATTTTCCAAGGTTTGTTTTTTCTAGAGTTTCATTGATCGCTGTTACGATATATTGATCTCCGTCTATCTTCACCACTGTAAGGCAACAGCCGTTATGAGCAAGACTTTGATCTATCTTTAATTCGTTTGTGAATGGGCATGTTAAAGTAAAATCAATATTGCTTCCGTTTTCTTCTATCTTCTCAATTACTCCAACTGCTTCAATTATTCCTGTGAACATATTATTTTTTGCTAAATTTGTAAAATTATAATCTTCAAAGATAATCAAAATGAGCCCAAAAAACCATAAAGTACGAGTAGGAATTTCAATCGGAGATTTCAATGGCATCGGTCCCGAAATCATAATGAAATCCCTTGCAGACAAAACCATTACGGATTTTTTCACGCCAGTGATTTTTGGTTCGGGGAAATTATTTACTTATCAGAAAAATATTTTTAAATTAAACTTAAATTTCAACTACATCAACGAGGCTTTACAGGCACAGGCCGGGAAGATCAATATGGTCAATCTTGTAAAAGAAAATTCCACGGTAGAACTTGGTATTCCCACGGAAGAATCGACAAAAATGGCAATTGATTCTCTGGAAGCAGCCACGGAAGCTCTCATGAAAGAGGAAATTGACGTTCTGGTTACCGCCCCCATCAATAAAGACGAAATGATGAAGATGGGCTTTAAGCATGCCGGTCATACAGGCTATTTTGAAGAAAAATTTAATAAAAAAGGGTTAATGTTCCTGGTAACGGAAGACTTAAAAGTTGCCGTTTCCACCCATCACATCCCGATTGCTCAGGTTGCCGAAAATATTTCTAAGGAAAAAATTAAAAAGCAGATCAGAGTTTTAAATCAAACTTTAATTGAAGATTTTAATATTCAGAAACCGAAAATTGCCGTTTTAGGACTGAACCCGCACTCCGGGGACGGTGGCGTGATCGGGAATGAAGAAATTGAAATCATAGCTCCGGCCATCAAAGAACTTTCAGACAACGGGATTCTGGCATTTGGTCCCTTCCCTGCCGATAGCTTTTTCCAACCTAACAAATACAGAAGCTTTGATGCGGTCTTAGCTATGTATCATGATCAGGGACTGGCCCCATTTAAAACTCTGGTATATGAAGAGGGCGTAAATTATACAGCAGGACTTCCTTTCATTAGAACTTCTCCCGATCATGGAACAGCTTATGATATTGCAGGAAAAAATGTTGCCAATGAACAAAGTTTTATGGAGGCGATTTTCACTGCGATTAAAGTTTACAAAAACAGAAACGAGTACAACGATTTGATGAGCACTCGTCTTCAACCAAGAAAAATAGTAATAGACAATGGAATCGACGAAGATCTGCCTGAGGAAAGTGAGGATTAATTTTTTAAAAAAAAATTTAAATTAATTTGTTAGAGAATTTATTTGTTATTATAAAAAAATTGCATATTTTTGCACACTCATTTTATGGACAAGTTAAGAAACTATGATATTAGCTTTTCCGGACTGAAAACCGGGAAACACGAGTTCAGGTTTGAGATAGATAAAGAGTTCTTTCAATTATTTGACACTGAACAGGAATTTACAAATCCTAAAATTGCAGTATATGTTTTACTTGATAAACACACTACTTTTTTAGAATTTGAGATCAAAGTAAGCGGGACAGTAGAATTGGTTTGTGATATTACAAACGAAAATTTCGATCATCCTATTGAAAATGAAATCAAAGTATTGGTAAAGTTTGGCGAAGAATACGATGACAGCGAAGAAGATGTAATCACCATTCCTACCAGCGACCATGCTTTTAATATTTCACAATTAATTTACGAAAATGTGGCTCTTTCCATTCCGATGAAAAAGATTTCACCCAACGTAAGCGAAGAAGATCTGGCAATTCTGGATAAATTCAGTCCGAAAGATCATGAAGAGGAAGAACATGAAAGCGATCCTAGATGGGACGCATTAAAAAATTTAAAAAATAAAAATTAAATAGTTTAATGATGGGATGATGAATCTCATCGCTCATCAATTAAAAAAGTTATTACAAAATGGCACATCCAAAGAGAAGACAGTCGTCTACAAGAAGAGATAAGAGAAGAACTCACTACAAAGCTGTAGTTCCTCAATTAGCTAAAGATGCAACAACAGGAGAGCTTCACTTATACCACAGAGCTCACTGGCATGAAGGAAAATTATACTACAGAGGAAAAGTAGTATTGGAAAAAGAAGTAACAACTACAGAAGAAAACTAAGAGTCGCTTTTTTCACTGAAAAACACTCGTTTTAATACAAAAACCGTCCAATTTTTATAAAATTTGGCGGTTTTTTGTTGTTTTTTATGTTTTTTTGGTATCTTTGGCTCAAAATCAAATATCAAATTTATGGACATTAAAGACATACAAAATCTTATTAAGTTTGTATCTAAAGCAGAGGTTTCTGAAGTGAAGTACAAGACTAAAGATTTCGAAATCACTATTAAAACTCCATTAGCTGGAAGCGAAGTTGCTTATGCTCAACCTGCAGTTTACCACACTGCTCCACAACAAGTAGCTGCTCCTGTACAAGTAGCAACTCCTGCTGCTGCACCTGCTGAAAAAGCTGAGGCTGCTTCTGACGACAGCAAGTATGTTACTATTAAATCTCCAATGATCGGAACTTTCTACAGAAAGCCATCTCCAGATAAAGACGTATTTGTAAACGTAGGTGACGAAGTTTCTATCGGTAAAACGGTTTGTGTAATCGAAGCAATGAAGTTATTCAACCAGATCGAGTCTGAGGTAAGCGGAAAAATCGTTAAGATTTTAGTTGATGATGCTACACCTGTAGAATACGACCAACCTTTATTCTTAGTAGATCCATCTTAATTAGAAGTTAGATGTTAGACATTAGATGTTAGATTAAATTCTACATTAAAATAACATTATCTAATTTTCAAATTATCTAATTTTCAAATTGAAGAAGATGTTCAAAAAAATATTAATTGCCAATCGTGGCGAAATTGCAATGCGTATCTTACGTACTTGTAAAGAAATGGGGATCAAAACCGTTGCGGTTTATTCAACTGCTGATAAAGACAGTCTTCATGTAAGATTTGCTGATGAAGCAGTTTGCATTGGTCCGGCAATGAGTAAAGACTCATATCTTAAAATTCCTAACATTATTGCTGCTGCAGAAATTACCAATGCAGATGCCATTCACCCGGGTTATGGATTCTTATCTGAAAATGCCAATTTCTCAAGAATCTGCCAGAAAAATGGTATCAAATTCATAGGTGCTTCTCCCGAGCAAATTGAAAAAATGGGAGATAAAGCAAACGCTAAAGCTACGATGAAGGCTGCTGGGGTACCTTGTGTACCTGGTTCTGACGGTTTAATTGAATCTTACGAGCACGCAGTAAAAGTTGCTAAAGAAACAGGATATCCTGTAATGATCAAGGCAACTGCCGGTGGTGGTGGAAAAGGAATGAGAGCTGTTTGGAAAGCTGAAGACCTTAAAGACCACTGGGAATCTGCAATTCAGGAAGCTGTAGCTGCATTCGGAAACGGAGGTATGTACATGGAAAAACTGATTGAGGAGCCTAGACACATCGAAATTCAGGTTGCAGGAGATCAATTTGGTAAAGCTTGTCACCTTTCCGAAAGAGACTGTTCAGTTCAGAGAAGAAATCAGAAACTGACAGAGGAAACACCTTCGCCTTTCATGACCGACGAGCTTCGTGAGAAAATGGGTGAAGCAGCCGTAAAAGCCGCAGAATTCATAGGATATGAAGGTGTAGGAACTATCGAATTCCTGGTAGACAAGCACAGAAATTTCTATTTCATGGAAATGAACACGAGAATTCAGGTAGAGCACCCGATCACTGAGCAGGTTATTGATTATGACTTGATCAGAGAGCAAATTCTTTTAGCTGCAGGAACTCCTATTTCAGGAATCAATTATTATCCAAAATTACATTCAATCGAATGTAGAATCAATGCGGAAGATCCTTACATGGATTTCAGGCCATCTCCGGGAAAAATTACCGGACTAAATATTCCTGGCGGACACGGGGTAAGAGTGGATACACATGTTTATGCCGGATATACCATCCCTTCAAACTATGACTCAATGATTGCAAAATTGATCACGACGGCTCAAACCCGTGAAGAAGCCATTGCGAAAATGAGAAGAGCTTTGGAAGAATTCTATATCGAAGGTGTAAAAACTACGATTCCCTTCCACAGACAATTGATGGATAATGAAGATTATCTTGCAGGAAACTACACAACAAAATTCATGGAGGATTTTGTAATGGATAGAAAATACGATAATCACTAAGATTATTTTATATACAATCTAAAACCGTCTCATTTTGAGGCGGTTTTTGTTTTAAAGAAACAAGTGCATCCTTGTCAAGGTTTAAACCTTGACAAGGATATTACAATTTCCCTCAAAAAAATTTGGCTTAAAGAAAAGTTATTTTTTAAAGATAGAATAACTGCAACATAGAATCCGCAACAGCAATATTTTCTAATTCATTTTTCGTTGAGCATTAAAAGCACTTAAAACATGTTGTTTTTCAGTATCATATTTCTGTTTATCATTTTCATTTATAATGTTTAATTTTGTGCAAAACCTAAATTTATGTCAACAGTAGAAACAGTAAAAAACTCTCAGTATTTCATTGACCTTGAAGACAAATACGGTGCTCACAACTACCACCCTCTTCCCGTCGTTTTAGACAAAGGAGAAGGAGTTTTCGTTTGGGATGTGGAAGGAAAGAAATATTATGATTTTCTTTCTGCCTATTCTGCTGTTAATCAAGGACATTCGCATCCTAAAATTGTCGGAGCTTTGATTGAGCAGGCTAAAAAATTAGCTTTAACATCAAGAGCTTTCTACAATTCGAAATTAGGTGAATACGAGCAGAAAATCACTTCTCTTTTTGGTTTTGATAAGGTTTTACCAATGAATTCCGGTGCTGAAGCAGTGGAAACAGCTGTAAAATTAGCCAGAAAATGGAGCTATGAAGTAAAAGGAATTTCAGAAAACGCAGCAAAAATTATCGTTTGTGAAAATAATTTCCATGGAAGAACCACAACCATTGTTTCTTTTTCAAACGATCCCGATGCCAATCAAAATTATGGCCCTTTTACTCCTGGATTTATTAAAATTCCTTACAACGATATTGCCGCTTTAGAAGAAGTTTTAAACAGAGAAGCGGGAAATATTGCCGCATTTTTGGTCGAGCCCATTCAAGGGGAAGCTGGGGTTTATGTTCCAAATGAAGGATTTTTGAAAAACGCTTCTGAATTATGTAAAAAACATAATGTTCTTTTTATTGCCGATGAAGTTCAGACAGGTATTGCAAGGACAGGAAAATTAATTGCCTGTCATCATGAAGGTGTTCAACCCGATATTTTGATTCTGGGAAAAGCACTTTCCGGCGGAATGTATCCTGTTTCAGCAGTTTTGGCTAATAACGAAATCATGAATGTGATCAACCCCGGACAACACGGTTCTACTTTCGGAGGAAACCCGATTGCTTGTGCGGTTGCCGTTGCCGCCCTGGATGTAGTGGAAGGAGAAAAACTTTCTGAAAGAGCAGAAGAATTGGGAAAATTATTCCGTTCCGAAATTGAAAAAATCATAGAAAAGACTGATCTCATCACAAAAGTAAGAGGTAAAGGATTATTAAATGCAATTTTAATAAATGATACTCCTGAAAGCTCTACAGCATGGAATATTTGCTTAAAATTAAAAGAAAACGGCCTTCTAGCAAAACCAACTCACGGAAATATTATCAGACTGGCACCTCCTTTGATTATAACTAAAGAGCAATTGCTTGATTGCGTTCAAATTATAGAAAAAACACTAAATGAATTTTAAAACATGCCAATCTCCCTTGCGGTCATAACCTATAATGAAGAAGATAATATTGTAAGGCTATTAGATGCACTAAAAGATATAGTTGATGAAATTGTAATCGTTGATAGCTATTCAACCGATAATACCAAGGAAATCTGCACTCAAAAATATCCTCAGGTAAAATTGTTTGAGAAAGCTTTTAATGGGTATGGTGAACAAAAAAATCATGCCATTAATTTGTGCTCCAATGAATGGGTCTTATTTCTGGACGCGGATGAAGTTCCTGATGAAAATTTAAAAAAATCAATCAAAAAAATCACATCTTCAGTCCAGCCTGAATTCAAAGTGTATAATGTGAAGTTTAATAATCATCTAGGGATCCACCTCATAAAATTTGGTGGCTGGGGCAATGTTTACCGTGAGAGACTTTTCAGAAAAGACTGCGCAAAATATTCTGACGATAAAGTTCATGAATATCTGATCTTCAATGAAAAATGCGGAATTTTAGAGGGCAGACTCAATCACTACACATATAAAAGTATCCAACATCATATTACAAAAATCAACAAATATTCTGATATGATGGCAGAAAAAATGTTTGAGAAAGGTAAAAAGATTAACCGTTTCAAGATCATCGTAAGTCCGTCTTTTGAATTTTTAAAAGTTTTTATCTTTAAACTGGGCTTTCTTGACGGATTTCCTGGCTTTTACATTGCAAGAACAATGGCATACTATACTTTCTTGAAATATATTAAGCTCTACGAAAAAATCAGGTTGATAGAAATTGAAAAAAAGCACGGTAAATTATGATTTTATACATCGCCTTACTCATTTTAATCGTATTTTTAATTATAGAATTCCGGCTATATCTTTTTCTTTTTCCAAAAAACAGGCTGATCATTCTTATGTATCATCAGGTAGAAGAAAAGACTAATGATAATCTCACTGTAAGCCTCAAAAATCTCGAACTTCAATTAAAATATTTAATTCAAAATAAATATAAAACGAAATTCTTCTCCGAAATTAATCCCAAGGAAAAAAACACTATTATACTGACTTTTGACGACGGCTATAAAAATAATTTTAAATATCTGCCGCCGTTACTGGAAAAATATAATCTGAAAGCCACTATTTTCATTCCGACAAAATTTATTCAGGAAGGATATAAAAACTATGAAATGATGAGCTTTGAAGATATCAGAAATCTCAATGAAAATCATTTTGAAATTGCACTCCACAGCCACGAGCATCACAACTTCAGAAACTTATCTACAGATTACATCAAGCATGATCTGGAAAATAATATGCAGATTCTTGATGAAGAAAAAATAAAATATTCTAAGGTACTTGCTTATCCATACGGGAAATATCCAAAGATAAACACAAGAAAAAAGGAAATTTTTTCAATTTTATGCGACTTAGGAATTAATTTTGCTGTAAGAATTGGAAATAAAGTGAATTATTTTCCGACACAAAAGCCTTATGAGCTATGTAGAATAGACATAAAAGGTAAAGATACGTTAGTAAAATTCAAATTAAAACTTATCTTTGGAAAATTAAAACTGTTTTAGAAAATATTTTCCGTATCAAACTAAGAAGTTATGATGAATATAAGCGGGCTGATCATAACACATAATGAAGAAAAAAATATACGCGGAGTCCTTACATGTTTTGACTTTTGCGATGAAATAATTGTTGTAGACTCATTCAGTACAGATAAAACTGTGGAAATTGCCAAAAGCTTTCCTAATGTTAAGGTAATTCAGAATACATTTGAAGACTTCACCAAACAAAGGAATCTGGCACTGGACACAGCAAAAAATGACTGGGTTCTATTCCTTGACGGCGACGAGAGAATAACCCCGGAATTAAAAAAAGAAATTGTAGATGAACTAAATAAGCCTGAGCAGAAAGACGCCTATTATTTTTACAGGAAGTTCTTTTTTGCCCAAAAACCGATTAATTTTTCCGGTACACAGTCTGATAAAAATTTCAGGCTTTTCAAAAAATCGAAAGCCAGATATATCGCCGGGAAGAAAGTCCATGAAAAACTTGAAGTAAACGGTACAGTAGGTGCTTTAAAAAACAAGCTGCTCCATTATTCCGTTTCAGACTATGATTCTTACCGGAAAAAGATGGTTCATTACGGTATTTTAAAAGGAAAAGAATTAGCCGCAAAAGGGAAAAAGTTTAATCGTTTAATTCAATATCTTAAAACAGCTTTTAAATTTTTTAAAGCATATGTCATGAGACTTGGCATTCTGGACGGGAAAGAAGGCTACCAAATTTCTTACCTGCAGTCGCTGAGTGTTTTTGAAACATATGAATCATTAAAAAAAGAGCAAAATTAGTTGGATGAAGATTTGTATCATTAGTTATGATTTTTGGGATTATGATAAGTATATTGTTCAGACATTATGCAAACGCGGTATTGAAGCACACCATATAAAGATCAGTTCCGTTACTCATTCTAATTTTAACGAAAGGGCTGTAAATGCTTTAAGTAAAACATTTTTAAATAAAAATTTAAAAAAAGAAAAAAGACAGAGATACGTTCTGGAGTCTCTGGAAAAACTGGGGCATCAGGATCAGATTCTGGTTTTAAACCCGGATACTTTTGATATTGCAACGCTTGAAAAAATCAGGAAATATACCGACAGGCTTATTACCTACCTCTATGACAATTTGGAGAGGGTTCCTGTAGAAGGCAGGCTTCATTTTTTTGATAAAATTTTCTCTTTTGATATTAGCGATGTAGAAAAGCACAGTTTTGAAAAGATCACTAATTATATTTACCTCCCTTACCTACCCAAAGAGAAGCAAAATCCGCAGATGGATCTTTTCTACATTACCTCTTACGATAATCGAAGAGTTTCGCTGATAAAGCAACTGGCAAAAAAACTGATCAATATTGGAATGAAATTCCAGATTATGGTAATCGGAAAAAAATCCTGGAAGCATCAGCTTAGAAATCTCTTCATTAAAGTTCCTGAAAATCTGTTCCTGATTTTCAGCATCAAAAAAATTCCTCACGATGATCTTCCCAAATATTATAAAAATTCAAAAGTATTGCTAGATCTGATGCGTGAAGGTCAATATGGACTGAGCTTCAGGATCTTTGAGGCAATGTCTCTCGAAAAGAAAATCATTACTGATAATGAAGCAATTAGAAGCTACGATTTTTACAATCCCAATAATATTTTGATTTTAAACGAAAATATTAGTAATCTTGACAAAACTTTCTTTGAAACACCATACCAAACAGTTCCGAAAGAAATCTATTACAGATACACGCTGGATTGCTGGGTAAATAAAGTTTTTGAACTGGATCATAACAACTAGCAAATGGGAATCTTAAAAAAAATAAAAAAACATTTTAAAAGGAAAGAAAAGCTTAAAACCCTCAATACGCAGGACATAGTAAACATCAGCCTGTACGACGCTTCAAAAAAAACGATCCTTTTTGCTTCAAGAGACTTTCCTACACACGATAAAGATTCCGGTTCCAACAGGCTCAAAGAAATTATTTTAATCTATAAAGAATTAGGATACAACTGCATTGTGTTTGCTCCTCATATTTTTGAAGATGATTCTTATGTGGAATTTTACCAGCAGCATGGTGTGATCGTTTTTGTAGAAAATAATAAGTTCAAAAATATTTACGCCTTTCTATCAGGCCTAAAAAAAGTAGATTATATTTGGTTTAACGGTCCTCTTGCCTTGAATTTATTCTATAAAAAAATGAAAAATACCTTACCTGATACAAAATATATTTATGATATGGTGGATATTCATTTTTTAAGGTATAAAAGAGCTATTGAAATCGAGCCGAACCGTATTTCTTTAAAGAAAAATTACAAGCATTATTTCCGTCTGGAAACGGTTGTAGCGCCTCAGCTTGATTACATTATCGCCATTTCTGACAAGGAAAAGGAAGTCATGAGCCAATATGCAGACAAAAATAAGATTATCACAATATCTAACATACATTATCCTAAAATTGACATTTCTGAAAGAAAAAAATTTACTGACAGTAAAGGAATTATTTTCATAGGATCTATTCATGAGCCCAATATTGATGCGGTAAAGTTTTTATATGAAAAAATAATGCCTCTCGTATGGAAGGAAAATCTCGATCTGGAAGTGAGTGTAATTGGTAATGTAGCAGATAAACTGGATATCAAACAGTATCCAAAATTTAAGTTTTTAGGCTTTGTAGAAAGCATTGAAGAGCATTTTATGAATTCCAGAATAATGGTTGCCCCGTTGAGATTCGGAGCCGGTGTGAAAGGAAAAATTGGCCAGGCTTTTGAATATTTTTTCCCCGTTGTTACTACAGATATTGGGGCAGAAGGCATGAAATTAACAGATAAAAAAAATGTATTGATCGCAAACGACGAAAAATCTTTCGCAAAAGCTATTCTTCAATTGAATAATAATGAAGAACTTTGGAATACATTAAGTAAAAATTCGGTGGACAGCCTGAGTGCATTTTCGCCGGAAGAAGTAAAAGAAAAACTTAAAACATTATAATTCATGTCATTAAGTGTAAATTATCATGGTTTTTTTGATGGAAATTTCGGGATCGCAGAAGCAACTCGGCTGAATGCCATTGCCATGGAAAATGCCGGCATCAAGGTAAACCGGATCAATTATTCAAGTGATACGCTTGAAAAAATACAAAGTGAAACCAAAGCGGAATCTTCAATTAATATTTTTCACATCAACAGCAATGTTACCCATGAGTTTTTCTCAAAAAATCAGGATATTAAGCTTGCCGGGCATTACAATATTGTTTATTGGGCATGGGAATTCCCCGAGGTATCGGATAAAACAGTTGAGTTTTTAAATATTTTTGATGAATTATGGGTTCCCAGTGACTTCTGTGTTAATATTTTCACCAAATATACAGGAATTCCAGTGATGAGATTTTCTCATCCGATTCAGAAACTCGCTCCTTCCGATGAATTTGATTTGAATGAATATAATATTAAGTCCAATTCAAAAATTTACGTGACGATTTTTGATTCATTGAGTACAACCATCCGAAAAAATCCCGAAGCGACAATTGAATCTTTTATCAAGGTTTTCAATAATGATCCTAAAAGTATTTTAATTGTAAAAACCCATAATCTTGAGCGAAGCAGGGATGCCCAAAAAGCACTCGAAAAGTATTCTGCTATTCCGAATATTATTCTTATTAATGAACATTTTTCTAAAGAAAAGCTTCATTCTTTTATTCAGAAATCTGATGTTCTTATTTCGCTTCACGGCTCTGAAGGTTTTGGGCTGACGATGGCGGAAGCTATGTCTTACGGAAAAATTGTAGTCGGAACAGGCTATTCGGGAAACCTGGATTTTATGAATGTAAATAATAGCTTTCTTATTCAGTATGATTTTATCAAAACATCCAATACAAAAGGATTAATTGCGGAAGGACTGACTTTGGCAAGGCCCGATATTGAAGATGCCGTTGAAAAACTTCAATACATTAAAAGTAATTTTGGAGATTTAGATAAAATTAAAAGTAATGCTGAAGCTCAAATCCGAGATAATTTTTCGGTTGAATCGATTGGAAATCTGTTTAAGATAAGATTAGGTTTTATTGATCAGTTTGATAAAAAAGAAAGCTCGGGAAATAGTGTTGGTAATGTTTTTTACTTGGCAGAAATTGACAGACTTACCGGAAGAGTTAATTATCTTGAAAAAACGTTATACAATAAAATAAGAAAAAAAGTAAATATTTTTCTAAAAAAAATGAAAGGTAAAAAATAGCTTACACAATACCACTACATGTAAAAGCTAATAAATGAATTAATCAATATTCATATGAATGACAAGATTGCTATAGTTGTCCAAAGATATGGTTTGGAAATAAATGGGGGTGCAGAACTTCATGCCCGGTTATTAGCTGAAAAACTGTCAAACACCTATGATGTGGAAATTATTACGACCAGTGCAATAGAATTTAAATTCTGGGACAATTATTATCCTGAAGGAGTTGAAATTATTCATGATATTAGAGTCAGAAGATTTAAAACCTTAAAAAAAGACGTACCGAGATTTAGAAAGCTCAGTAAAGCAGTCTGTAATATTTATAAATATAATACCCGGAAATTAAACCTTTTAAATTTTCCTTATTTATTTTTTAAGAGGCAATACAGCAAAAAAGCATTCAATTTTAATGAATGGCTGGAAGTGCAGGGCCCTTTTTCCACTGATTTAATTGATTTTATAAAAGAAAAAAAAGCAGATTACAAGACTTTTATTTTCTTTACCTATTTATACCATCCTACCAATATTGGCATCCGGGAAGTTTCTGAAAAAAGCATTCTTATTCCAACAGCACATGATGAGCCCCAATTTTATCTTGACGGATATGCACAGGTGTTTTCTTCTGCAAAATACATCATGTATAATACTCAGACTGAAAAAGATCTGGTTGAAAAAGTTTATCCTCAGACCAAAAAAACAGAGTCAGAAATTGCAGGAATTGGTTTTGATGATTATGACCTTACGATAAGCAAGCTGCCGGAAAATCTTCATCCAAAACAATATTTTGTTTATATAGGAAGAATAGTTAAAGATAAAGGCTGCGTAATGATGATTGAATATTTTAATAATTTTAAAAAAACATATCCTGAATATAAAGATCTAAAATTGGTATTGGTAGGTAAAAACTCTCTTGATGAACAAATAACTCAGGGAGAAGATATTATTCTTACCGGATTCATCGATGACGACCTTAAAAACACCCTGCTAGCGAATGCCTGTGCGCTAATAATGCCATCATTCTATGAAAGCCTCTCACTGGTAACGTTAGAAGCAATGTTGCTGAAAACACCTGTAATTGTAAATAAAAATTGTGACGTTTTGTATTCTCATATCAAAAAAAGTGAAACCGGAAAAAGTTTTACAGACAATGATGAGTTTTCTCAAGCCCTTATTTTTTATATTCAGCAAAAACAGAGCGATCTCGTTTTGGAAGGTAATAAAGCAAGAAACTATGTTCTGAAAAATTATTCATGGGATGTTATAATCAAAAAGTTTAATTCAGCTATTAGATCTTTGTAATGATAAAAAAAATTCTCTTTTTTTTTCCTGAAAATCCGTTTTCAAACAGAGCAGGAAATACAACCAGAGCAAAAACTACACTTACCGTTTTAAAAAAACTGGGATACAGCATTGATTTGGCAGGTGTTGATGAAATTTATAAATATCTTAATGACACCACAAATATTGATAAAAATATTGTTGACAATCTATTTTTACTAAAGCAAAAGCCACCGAAAATAAAAACTACGGCAGACTATTGGAAATATAAAATTTCAAAATTCTACAAAAAACCCAATCCCAATAATAATTCTTTGACCGATTTTATAAAGAAAGAGTTCAGGGGCATTTTTACATCAGAACATTACGATATTATTATTATTAATTATGAATTCTGGACAGGATTAATTGATAATTATTCTATGAAAGATACGTTGAAAATCATAGATACTCATGACTGGATCACCCTTAATGAATTTTACAAAAATAAATCATTAGATATTGGCAAACGTTTCAATGAAGAAATAAGCAACCTCGCAAAATTTGATAATGTAATAACCATCTCAGAAGATGAGCATTCGGTTTTCAAAAAATTTTTGGGAGAAAAAGTAATCAATATACCTCCTTCTTTCCCATCACATTTTGAAAAAAATAACCCGGATAAAAAATATGATTTAATATTTGTAGGATCCGAGAATATTTTCAATATAAAATCTATTCAATGGTTTTTTGCCAACGTATATCCCTTACTTCCGGAAAATATTAATATTATAATAATCGGAAGAGTTTGCAGACATATTGAAAAAAGAGAAAATGTAGAAATGGTAGAGTTTTCAGAAAGTCTGGAAGAGTATTATCATCAGTCAAAAATTGCAATCTGCCCAATGCTTGAAGGCACAGGTATTAAAATAAAAGTAATTGAAGCATTATCCTATGGACTTCCTGTAGTGGGTACTGAGCGTGCGGTGGACGGCTTTTCGTCAAAAACATCAAACGGCTGCCTAGTCACTGACGATCCTGAAATTTTTAAAAATAAAGTAATATCTTTATTACAGGACGAAGTATATTATCAAGATATGAAACACCAGGCCGAAGACTATTTTAAAAATAATTTTTCAGAAGAAAAAGCTATAGAAAAATGGAAAAACCTTTTACAGTGATCGATGACTTAGCCATTATTATTCTAAATTACAACTCTTTCGATGATACCAGTCGGGAAGTAGATTCCCTATTAGCTGAAGGTGTTCCGCAGCAATGTATTTATATTGTAGATAATAATTCAGGAGACAAAAAAGGAATTGAGAAGTTTGGAGCTCAGAGGCAGATTAATTATATTTTAAGTGATTATAACGGTGGCTACGCCTATGGTAATAATCTGGCCATTAAAAAAGCTATACAGGACGGAAAAAATTATTTTTTATTGTTAAATCCGGATATCGAAATCTCTTTAGCTTCCATAGAGCAATTATATAAAGACTTAAAGAAATTTTCAGACATCGGAATCATCGGTCCGCGGATTTGCTACAGAAACAACCGGAGCAGAATATTCTCGGACGGTGGATTATTATTTTCAGAGAAAGGCTTTATGGGAGCCCATGCCAACGGCGAGCAGGACAAAAATAATGTAGAAGCACCCCATTACCATTACCATATAAATTATGTAGACGGGAGCGCTTTACTATTCAGAAAAGAAATTTTAAATGAAACAGGCCCGATGAACGAACATTTTTTCATGTATTATGAAGAATCTGAATGGTGTCTGCGCCTTCTGGAAAAAACAAACTGGAAGATCGCTGTGAACACACAATGTGAGGCATATAATCTGGCCAGCAATAAGGGAAGTTTCTATGAATATTATATGACTAGAAACCGAATCTGGGTATGCAGATTATACAATGGAAACATAAAATACGTAACCAAAGAGCGGTGGAAGCTCGCACGAAAAGCAATTAAGAAAGGAAAATTTTCTATGGCGAAAGCTTACATAAAAGGAATATTGCACGGGATTTATTCAAAAATATAATTATGGCTCAACAAAAAATCATCAAAGTCGGATATCTCTTATCTTATGACTATAAATTTATTTTTAATTCTCTTAAACAGGTCTATGATTATGCAGACGAGATATTTATCTGCTATGATAAGGACGGCAAAACGTGGGCCGGTAATGATTTTGAAATTCCCGAAACTATATTTTCGGAAATCCGCAAATTGGATCATCAGAAAAAGATCACGTTCTATGCAGACGCGTTTTATGTAAAAGGAATCAGCGCGATAGACCTTGATACAAGGCAGAGAAACATGCTTGCCGAAAAAATGGGCAATGGCGGATGGCACATTCAGATAGACAGTGATGAGTATCCTATAAATTTTGAAAAGCTTACTTCATTCCTGAAAAAACATAGCTTTCTCTTAAGAAACACAAACAAAACACCTGTTAATTTCTTTGTCAACTTTGTTACTCTTTTCAAGCAGACCGATGAAGGCTTCTTTGTGGTTTCTCCCTATACAGAATCTTGCTTCCTGGTAACCAATGTTCCTCATTACATCAGTGCAAGATACCCTCAGAATACCTATTCCTTGAAATTAAATTTTAATAATATCCACCAGTCTTGGGCGAGAGATAGCAGCGAAATTCTCCAAAAAATTAACAATTGGGGCCACAATAATGATTTTGACACTTCCGAATTTTACAAAAAATGGGAAAATCTGAATATGGAAAATTATACTAAGTTTAAAAACTTCCATCCTGTTTATCCAAAAGACTGGCAGGAGCTACAGTTCATTCCGGCAAAGAATATAGAAGAATTTATAGTAAACTTTGAGAAAAATCACCCTCAAAAAGAGATTAAACTGCCTCTTAAACTTAAAAAGAGATTAAAGCTTTACCTCAAATCTCTTTTTTAAATTATTTAATAAAAACATCCTCAAACTTTTTCATAACTGTAGAAGGATTAAACAGTTTAGAATAGCAGTCCCAGTCTTTACCGAGATCAGGCCTGAAATTATTTAAAATATATATCAGATCTTGCTTATCGCTATACAAAACTGCCTTATCGCCTAAAATATCCAGGTGTGATTTTTCATCGGAGCCGGACCATGTTATGATGGGTTTATTCTTTAGTGAAAACTCACCTACTGCAATACCAAAACTCTCCCCTTGCCATCTGGCATGTAGAAAAGCGTCTGATGTATTGATGAATTTTACTTTTCTTTCAATATCAGTAGTTGGAGGTAAAAAAATTATATTCTTGTAGGATCTAAAGAAATTCCTTTTCACAAATTCATTAGTCCCCATAAAAATGAAATAAATATTCTTATTCTTAAGCGCTGTTTTCTTCACTACATCCATCACAAAGTCAATATCAAAAGTATCCGCACCTCCGTATCTTGCAAATACAACTGCATCTTTAGGAATATTTAATTCTTCGCGAAGATCTCCTTTTATTTCAGGAAGATCAACAATATGAGGAACGAAGGGCAGCTTTCCGCCACTCATTGTTTTTGCCAGCCATTCCGAAACGTATGCATAAACGTTGCCGTACGGTTCATTATATTTAAAAACAGCATGAATAACAGTTTTAAGCAAATCTACGGGCGCATTAGTTTCTTTTTCTCCAGATTTTATGGCATAAAAAAGGTCTGCTTTCAGGCTGGTGATAATCGCATCCCGTTCCATGATGTCTTTATATCCTATAACATTAAATCTTTTTTGAAACCGTTGAATTGATTCTACTGTATTACCCGGGCTGTTTTGGGCATAAAGAATTACAGATTCATTATTCAGAATCGTTTCATTATAATTTGCATAATCAAAAAGTGCATTAGAAGTACCTCTGTAGCATAATTGATTTTCATGGAAAATAATTTTCACTAAAATTATATCTTATTAATTTCTATCATAATCATCTTCAATCCTCACAATATCATCCTCTCCGAAATAGGTTCCCGTCTGTACTTCAATGAAAACAACAGGCCTATCTGAAAGGTTCATCATTCTATGCTTCGCTCCAAGCGGAATGAAAATGCTTTCACCATACTTCAGATTGATTTCTTTATCATCCAGAACCACAGTAGCATCTCCTTCAATGATGGTCCACTGCTCCTGTCTTTTGTGATGGTATTGGTAAGACAACTTTTGTCCTGGATTTACTTCAATTCTTTTTAATTTGTAATTCAGCTCATCGGCCAAAACAAAATATTTTCCCCACGGTCTTTCGCCTATTTCTAGCATAATACTTCTTATTTATTAATACAAATGTAAATATTCAAAACAAAAAAGCCAATAACTGGAACATTAAACCTCCCTAAAAAACATAATTTTAAGTAAATTTGCATCAAAATTTTAATTGAAATGGAGAAAGTAAGAGTACGTTTTGCTCCAAGTCCCACCGGACCTTTACATTTAGGAGGCGTAAGAACCGCATTATATGATTATCTTTTTGCTAAAAGCCAGGGAGGTGAATTTGTATTGAGAATAGAAGATACAGACACTGCAAGATACGTAGAGGGAGCAGAAGAATACATCGAAGAAGCCTTAGAATGGTGCGGAATCACTGCTGATGAAAGTCCTAAAAAGGGAGGAAAATTCGCTCCATACAGACAATCTGAAAGAAGACATATTTACGACGGTTACACAGAGCAGATCCTGAAAACAGATTATGCCTATATTGCTTTCGACACATCTGAGGAATTAGATGCCATCCGTGCAGAATATGAAGCAAGAGGTGATGTTTTTTCTTACGATAATAAAACAAGAAACCGTTTAAGAAACAGCCTTGCCCTTTCTGAAGAAGAAGTTGAAACGCTTTTGCTTAATAAAACACCATATGTGGTAAGATTCAAAATGCCGGTTGACAGAACATTGAACCTTGAAGACATCATCCGCGGAAAATTTTCTGTAAATACCAATACTTTGGATGATAAAGTTTTGGTAAAAAACGATGGGATGCCAACGTATCATTTCGCCAACATTATCGACGATCACGAAATGAAAATTTCTCACGTCATCCGTGGTGAAGAATGGCTGCCTTCTTTGGGTCTGCATACTTTACTGTATGAAGCAATGGACTGGGAAGCACCTCAGTTTGCACACCTTTCTTTGATTTTAAAACCAGAAGGAAAAGGTAAATTAAGTAAAAGAGACGGTGATAAATTCGGGTTTCCTGTTTTCCCCTTAAACTTTACAGATCCTGTAACAGGAAACGTTTCCAAAGGGTACAGAGAGAGCGGATATCTTCCGGAAGCATTCATTAATATGGTTGCATTATTGGGTTGGTCGCCTGCAGATGATAAAGAAATTTTATCGTTGGATGAAATGACAAAAGAATTTGATTTAAATAAAGTTCATAAAGCCGGAGCAAGATTCAGCAAAGAAAAAGCGGAATGGTTCAATCATCAGTATATTCAAATGAAATCTGATGAAGAATTGCTTGAGATTTTAAAAGGATCAGATTTGAATTTAGCTCTTCCTGACGAAAAGCTGTTGAAGATTATTCATTTAATGAAAGAAAGAGCAACTTTCCCTAAAGACATTTACGAAAACGGAAAATTTTTCTTCGAAGCACCAACTTCTTACGATGAAAAGGCATCGAAAAAGGCTTGGAATGATGAAACTTCCGATATTTTAAAAGAATTAGCATTAAGTATTTTGAATATAGAAGGAAAAGAAGACAATGCAGAAACTCTTAAACAAAAGATCCACGATTTTGCGGAGAAAAAAGCCTTGGGAATGGGGAAAGTGATGATGCCGCTGCGTTTAGCCTTAGTCGGAGAATTGAAAGGCCCGGATGTTCCGGACATCATGGAACTTCTTGGAAATGCAGAAGTTAGCACCAGAATCAACAATGCAATCAATAATTTTAAATAGGTTCACATAATTTTTCATAAATTTGAAAGATTTAATTTACTTCAAGAAATGGAATATTTAAGTTTCGAACTCCCTGTTAAAGAACTTGTAGATCAACTTCAGGCTTGTTCTTTAGTAGGAGAAGAAAGTGGTGTTGATGTAAAATTAGCATGCAGCCAGATTGAGGACAAGATCATCGAAAAGAAAAAAGAGATCTATGGAAACCTTACTCCATGGCAGAGAGTACAGCTATCTCGTCACCCTGATCGTCCTTATACACTAGACTATATCAACGGAATGGTGGATAAAGACAGTTTCCTGGAGCTTCACGGAGACAGAAATTTTGCTGATGACCCTGCAATGATCGGTGGTTTAGCCACATTAGACGGTCAGAAAGTAATGATCATAGGAACCCAAAAAGGAAGAACGACCAAAGAAAGACAGCATAGAAGATTCGGAATGCCGAATCCTGAAGGATACAGAAAGGCTTTAAGACTGATGAAGCTTGCAGAAAAATTCAATATCCCTGTGGTGACTTTAGTAGATACACCGGGAGCTTATCCGGGATTGGAGGCCGAAGAAAGAGGTCAGGGTGAAGCCATTGCAAGAAATATTTTTGAGATGGTTCAGCTTAAAACCCCGATATTTACATATATCATCGGTGAAGGTGCCAGCGGAGGAGCATTAGGAATAGGTGTCGGAAACAAAGTATACATGCTGGAAAACACCTGGTATACCGTAATTGCACCGGAAAGCTGTTCATCCATCCTTTGGAGGAACTGGGATCACAAGGAAGATGCAGCCAATGCACTGAACCTTACTCCAAAAGATGCTTTAAGAGAAAAATTCATTGACGGGATCATTGAAGAACCGCTTGGTGGAGCACATTATGATCCAGAGGTGGCTTATTTAAATTTGAAGAATTCAATTTTACAGAATATTAAGGCATTCTCAAAATTCACAGGACAGGAACTGGAAACCCAAAGACAGGAGAAATTCATTGAGATGGGGCAGTTTAAAGGATAAAACAAGAAAGACCGGCTAAGTTAGCCGGTTTTTAAATTATAATCAATTACCGTTATTTTAATAAACCTTCAAACTTTTAACTATTTTCTTAAATTCATCTTCCTCAAAACTAATAGAATTATTCATTATTTTATCTATTGTATAATTCCTTGAAATACAATATTTTGTAAAAAGACATATGTAGATCTGTTTTCATCAGGATAATAGATAATGTGAAAAAATTTCTTGGTTTTGAATCCTTTTATTTCACTTTAAGAATACCTCTTCCACTTACTTATAAAAAAAATTATTTTTTTTTATAGTTTTCTCAGGCTTCTTTTCAATTTTTAGCATTGGAAAAAAATGTCTTTTACATTCTCAATATAGATTATGAGAATTAAAAAATATTTTCTCAAAAAAAATCTAATATTTTCCTTAAAATATAGGTTATGTGGCATCTATTTTTTTCTCTTATTTGGGAAAAATTATATTTATTAAAAAATATTTTGAGAATTCGTAAAATTGCCTAATTTTGCAAATTCTAATAATTCAAACAATTTGATAAATTTTTATGCAAATTTTGGAATAGAAGAAAATTGCTGAAAATATTTTAAACAGGTGAAATTGAAGAAATCTGAGCCCATTTGGATAATAAATTCAAAAACGGAGAAAAGTATAGGGAAACCGAGACGTAAAGTGGATTCTTATTTCCACTAATAATGTCAAAAGAAATTTGCCTCGGAATTATATATGTATTTCCAATTACAACTCAATGAGTTTATTTACCATAATAGTAGATATTTTAGAGAAAGCTGATCGAAAGGTTTGTTATTGCTAATAGTACAAACTAAGTAAATAAATTGATATTCAATAAATAATTAAACAACTATAGGATAAAACAATATCTAAAAAATGAAAAAAAATGCAAACAAAAACAATTAACTTTTTAATTCTCATCTTTAGCACCTTTTTTATGATAATTAAAACTGATGCACAAGAAAACGCAGCTCCTTCAATACATTTAACTTCCTATTTTCCTTCTAATGATGCTATCTTGAAAATGCAAAAGATAAAGATCGTTCAATCGGCTAATAATTCATACTTTGAAATTAATAACTTCACAAAGGGATATGCAGGATTACAACAAACTTCATCTACCCCTTCTGGTAATACAAATATTTTAATTTCTTCATTATGGGATGTCAATACACTTGCCGGTATTTATTCATCTGTAGATTATCATGACGCATTAACTTCTACAAGCCGTTTTGGTGGAGAAGGCGATGGTTGGAAGACGATCAACCCTTACGCGTGGGAAATTAATACCTGGTACAACTTGGTGCAAAGATCCTGGAAATTAAATGGTAAATTATATATCTCTACTTTTATAAATAATATTTCAACCGGAAAGTGGTTTCATACTGCTACACTTTCAATCCCAGATCCAAATGTAAATTTAGGCGCAAATAATGATGCCTTTTTAGAAAACTGGTATGGATATGATCCTTCTTGGAATGGCAGTAAAATAAGAAAAGCATTCTTAAAAGACACGTGGAACTTGAACACCAATGGAAATTGGGAAAAAAATACCAGCGCATTTTTTAGTGCTAATAACAGTGCTGCAGATATACAAAGAAATGGAATATATCATAATAGTTTTAATGCTTATTATGACAATACCGAAAATGCTTACTGCATTCAACATGGAGGAAATTCTACCCCTTCTGCTGCCTTCAATAATGGAAGAACTTTATCTCTTCCTCCTCAAGCTAACCAAGGAACATCACCAATTTTGACTATAGGAACTATTAGTTCTGTAAATGCTAATTATAATAATGGTATCATCAATGTAAACTGGGCGATTGATCAATACAAATCCCCTCAATTAATTGCAAAAATTGATATAATTGACAATCT
Source organism: Chryseobacterium sp. RU37D (assembly GCF_900156075.1). Classification (GTDB taxonomy): domain Bacteria; phylum Bacteroidota; class Bacteroidia; order Flavobacteriales; family Weeksellaceae; genus Chryseobacterium. The sequence goes on from NZ_FTMM01000003.1 coordinate 163,562, forward strand.
TAATAATATTGTGAAAACTGAACAATATACACTTCCAGAAAAAAGAAGTACTGCCATAAATTATAATTTAAGCAATGGTAATTATATAGCAAAAGTTACTATTATAGATATTTTTAATCAAACTTCAACACCAAAAACATTTAGTTTTACAGTTGGTAATGGCAATCTTTCAACTGATGAACTTAATTCTTCAAAAGTATTGATTAAAGTCACTCCAAACCCTGCTAAAGAGTATTTAACAGTTGTAGGACAAAACCTTAAACAAGCAATACTTTTTGATGAATCAGGTAAAGCAATCTTGACTGCATCATTAAAAAATTCCAACACACATATTAATGTTAGCTCATTGATAAAAGGATTATATTTTATAGCCATTAAAGACGAAAACAATAAAATTATTCATAAAGAAAAAATTATCATTGAATAACCTCATTGCTTAACCTTATTTATAGAACGTACTCAACAACATCTAAATAATTATTAGGTTTAGCAAGGATGTAAAGAATATTAAACGAGGCTGTCTCAAAAGACAGTCTCGTTTTATTTTCCGCCCATTAGTTTTTATTTAAATAAGGTCTTAATTTTTAATTGGGTCTAAAAATATTGTTATAGGAATAGCTTTTTATGCTACTTTATTCTTTTTAGAGTATGATAACAAGAAGCAGTGTTTCAATTTCCACGAAGCAAAATAACAATCTGGGCAAAGTATCCCCGATCTGATGCTTATTTTCACATCCCCATAAAATCCAATAAATTGACGGAAAAAGAAAATTTTGTTTGGGATTGTAATCTTAAAAAAATACCTTCGAAATATTACACATAAAGCAATTTATAAAAATTGCTGAAAAAGGAAAATCTTTGAGCTTTTCTTTTTTCATAATAAAGATGCTGGCTCAAAAATGAGCCAGCATCTTTAAAGTTTACTTAGAAAATTTTAGTCTATGTTTTTCACTAGGATCCACCCGGTGTATTTAATTGGAGTTTTGTCTTTGTTTGGCTCATTCCAATTGATATGATACCAGTAAGTTCCTGTTATCAATTTCTTATCAAAATGTCTGCCGTCCCACTTATAATTGTTGAACTTATCTCCCGTGAAGATTTTATTGCCATATCTGTCATAGATCGTAAACGAAAGATTGTCTTTATAAGCCAGCTCGCTGTAATCGATGACGTCGTTTTTATTATCCCCGTTCGGTGTGATTGCGTTAATAAGATTTGGTACGGTAACTTCTACAGAGATTGGTGTACAGTTGTAAGCATCTTTTACATAGAATATATGCTGGCCTCTGGAAAGCCCTGTGAATACATTAGAATCCTGCCAGTTTGTAGGAGTATCTGCTGCATACTGGTAAGGCGCTTTTCCGCCAGTTACGTGTACCGTTACTGTGTTATTAGAAATTTCAATTTCTTTAATTACCGGATCTTCTGCTTTTTTAACTTTTACAAATTGCTTCACGAAGCACCCACTATCTTCAAGAATTACCCAGTAATCTCCCACTGAAATGTTTTGTATTGACTGAGTAGTTGCTCCTGTATTCCATTCATAAGAAGCATATCCTGGTCCTGCGTCAAGGCTTGTTCTTGCATCAATACAGATTGTTTTATCTACCAAGACTGATGATCTTTTTGGAGGAATTACTTTTAAATTAACTTTCGCGATAGCATAGCATCCATTGCTGTTATAAACCCTTACATAAGCAGTCCCGTTTCCTGAAATATAAGCATTTGCATTCAGGATCTCATTTGTTCCATTGCTTGCATCAACAAAAGTAGGATAGTATTTTTTAGTAATTGGAGCTTCGGAAGAAAATACTGCAATAGTAAGATCAAAAGAAGCCTTTGTTTCATCCATTTCAAGGAAACATTCGCTTAAGGTAGCTTCATTCACTACCGGTGTAGGAAGGAATTCTAGTATGATTTTTGCATTTCCTACACAACCTTCATTAGTTGTTACTTTTACATATACTACACCTGCTGCAGAAAGATAGTTCGTAGGATTGTTGATCATATTTGTTCCTGCATTAAGGTCTGCTAAAGTAGGATAGAAATTCTTTACTACAGGATTATATGACGTAACGACAGCTGTTGTAAGATCAAAGAATCCTTTTCCATCATATTGACAAGTTTTGATTGTAGCATCATTTAAAACAAATGGAACAACATTTAAGTTTAATGTTACATGTTCACAATCAATAAACTCAGAAGCGTTTCCGCAGAACTGATAAACAATCTGGTCAGCACCTAAATACCCAGGATTTGGAATATAAGTGATCTGCCCTGTTGATGGGTTCAGGGTAGCTGTTCCGTGTGTTGGGTAAGTAAGAATTGCTACTGTACTTGCTACCGGAGTCTGTGATGTATTGAATGAGAAAGTAGGTGTAATTACTTTAGTAGCACATGCATTTAATGAAGCAGTTGTATTTTTAACACAAGAGAATACCTTATAAATTGGAGTTGTAACAGGAGGACAAGTTCCCATAGTTACTTTTACGGTGTAGTTACCTGCTTGTGTAGGTGTATAAACAGCTTGTGTAGCCCCTGAAATAGCAACTCCGTTCAGATACCATTGGTAGGTTTCAAAACTGTCATCCACTTCCAGTACGATTCCCGGTACACAATCTCCTGATTGTTTTGCAATAACAGGGATTGACGAGAATCCTGCAAAATATCCACCATATCCTACAGCACCACTACCTCCGGCAATACCTGCAGTAACGGCTTTTGTAGAGTTTACAGTCACATTCCCGGCTAACCCTGGGATGGAATAAGATACCCAGGCCGTAGTTCCTGTCACAGGATAAGGTCCCTGTGCAGTAGTAGGTGTGGTTGCCGGACCGCCATTGGTGCTATAAGTCACTGTAGCACCCGCTTCTGTTAAGATATTTAATTTAATATCAGGGCTGGGGTTTCCGTTAAGGTCATTAATAAATGCGATTTCTTCAATTTTCCTTGGCAGGAAGCAGTTCAAAGGCGGGATATAGTTGTATCCCAATGTTGCAATACTTGTTGCAATACCGGCAAGAAGCTGGTAAACATAAACATTTTTACTTGTTTTGATGTACATATTATAATGTCCGTTACCCTGATCTATGTAGTTAACGTTATTAGCCGGTGTTGCATTATTAGGGCCGTTTACTCTGTAGAACTGCCCTTCGTTAAGAGTTGCTACTACCGGGCCGCCGTTGATCTGTATTTCTGTATTATTTTCAGTGGCAATGATTAAGGCATCTTCCATCTGGGCTGTAACGTTACCATTTCCTTTTACAAGAACAAACTCGCTGCCTAATCTGTCCACAGGAACAGACTGGTCCATGATAATATCAGAGTTTCCGCCAACCGATCCCCAGGAAAACTGTCCGTTGAAGTTCCCGTTTGTTAAAGAAATAGGTTTGTCAGATTCAATCTTTGCTCCGATGAATCCTGATGAGTTTCCGGATTGATTTCCACGTCCTTCAATGATATAAGATTGTCCTTTGTTCAGCGTAAAAGACATAGAAGGTGTTGTAGCACCTGTTGTCCCGTTTGAAAATATGACTCCTGCAGAGTATCCTGAAACCGTAATTACGGTATTGTCTTCAGTTGCCAAGATCCCTGCCATAAAGTTATAGATACTTCCTCCGCCTACATCGGTGATAGGAGCAGCAGCGGCATAGAATTTTTTACCGATACCCGCTTTTCCTTTAGAAGTCAGGATTTCACCGTGGCTGGGAATTGAAAATCTAAGATTAGCATAATAAGGTTTTTGCCCTTTCGTATAAAGTCCTTTGGTAATAGGGGTGAAAAGGTCTGCCTGCGACGTGGTGATAATATTTTCTACAGGAACCACGAAGACTTTTGGATCTCCTTTACTGATGGTAACAGTACCAATTGGAGCATTATTGTTGTAAATAGTTACTTCAAATGGAGTGGTAGAATCGGTAGAGAAATAAATAGACTGGCTGTTTGTTCCTCCGGACAAACCTGTTCTGTTCATCATCGGTGCAAACCAATGTTCTGTATCTCTTTGTGCAAAGAGGGTGTTAATCGTCAAAAAAACTAATATTAAGCTGAGTAGAAATCTTTTCATATATTAGGAATTAGGATTTCTACAAATTTAGTACAAAATTCTAAATACTGTTAATAGGTTATAAATAAAGTTAAAATTTTATTCGCGATTTTTTATTAATATCCAACCTGAATAAGAAACCGAAAGTTTGGTATCTGGTTCGATCCATCTCAATAAATACCAGTAAGTTCCGGTAGCCTTCCATTTAGCTTTCCGTCCCAGATATAATTTTTGTCCGCTGACCTGTAAACGAGCGCTCCGTAACGGTCGACAACTTCTATCGAAACATCCTGCTTTATCCTCAGATCAGAATAGTTTAAAACGCCATTAATTCCGTCATTATTCGGGGTGATGGCATTAATAAGATTTAGCACTAAAAATTCTTTGATCACAGGAGTACATCCGTCTGCTCCCAGAACATAAACGATGTGCATTCCTCTTGATAAGCCTGTAAAGACGTTCGAAGCCTGATAATCAATTCCATTTAAAGAATACTGATAAGGCGGAGTTCCTCCTGAAGCAAAAACAGTAGCATTATATCCTAACACTTCAATTCTGTTAATTGTTGGAGCCTGAGTTGTCGTCACATTTACATACTGACGATAAATACAGCCGTTAAATCCTAAATCCACATAATAGCTTCCCGCACCTACGCTCATTAACTCCTGTATTTGCGGATACCCTTGCTAATAACTGATAAACATAAATATTCTTATTGGAAGAAATTCCCATATTGTAATTAATCCGGTGAAATAAAAAAATCCCGGTGAAAAATCACCGGGATTGATATTTTTAATCTGGAAAAGATTATAAGCTTACTCTTACAAATCCTGTTACTTTCAAATCTCCGTTTGCAGACTTTACATAGTCAGCAACTGACATGCTTGCATCTTTAATGAAATCTTGGTGTACCAAAGTGTTGTCTTTGTAGAATCTCTGCATTTTACCTTTAAGGATATTATCAATAATGTTTGCAGGCTTACCTTCTTCAGTAAGTTTGTGTCTTTCGATTTCTAATTCTCTGTCGATAGTTTCCTGAGAAACAGCAGTTTCGTCAAGAGCGATTGGGTTCATCGCAGCAACCTGCATAGAAACAGACTTAGCAGCTTCATCGGCTCCGTCTACTTTAGCAGAAAGAGATGTGATAGCAGCGATTTTGTTTCCTGCGTGGATGTAAGCTCCTAAGAAAGGCCCTGTAATTCTTTCGAATGCGCCGATTTCAATTTTTTCACCGATAACACCTGTCTGCTCAACTAATTTCTCAGCAACAGTAATACCGTGGAAATCTGTAGCTAAAAGCTCTTCTTTAGTAGCCGCGAAGATTGCCATTTCTGCCAGTTCATAAGCCAGTTCAATGAAAGCTTCGTTTTTCGCAACGAAGTCAGTCTCGCAATTTAAAGAAATAACAGCACCTAGTGTGTTATCTTCGTTTACTCTTGCGATTACTGCCCCTTCAGTGGATTCTCTGTCAGCTCTGTTAGCTGCTACTTTTTGTCCTTTTTTTCTAAGGATATCTACTGCTTTTTCGAAATCTCCTTCAGCTTCTACTAAAGCTTTTTTGCAGTCCATCATACCTGCACCTGTCTGGTTTCTCAATTTTGCTACGTCTGCAGCAGCTGGTGTATAAGACATAATATCTATTTATTTTTTTATTTAAGATTAGTAATAATTTTTAGCTTAATTTTAAAGCAGTGCAAAGATAATGATTTTAATGATAAACTAAAAAAGGACTTTTTGCGTTATTGGTATATTTAATAATTTTAAATGATTAATTAATGAAAAAAATATTTCTCCTTATATTTTTATGCATTTTTACTCTAGGCTTTTCGCAAAAAAAGAAAAAAGCGAAATCTAAAGCTATTGTCGAAAAGGAAACTGTTATCATTTATACCGAAAGCGATGCAGAAGCCACTACGGAAGCAAGAGTGATTGCAGGCTTCCTAAAACAAAATCCCGGGCATGCCAAAACAGAGTATTTCAAAAAGAAGCTGATTCAGATGATCATGGCGAATAATTCTCCAGAGGCCAAACCTACAATAAAGCCTTTAAACGAAGAGAAAGTAAAGCAAATGGTTCTGGAAAGCAACAGCCTGAACAATGCTAAAACTATTGCAGCTAATACAGGCTCCGCAGTTCCAGAAAGAACAGTAAACTATGCAAGCGTTGCAGGAACAAGCAAAAAAGGATCTGGGCCGAGCGAGCAAAACAAAAGGACTGCAGCAATGCTTACCCACATGTTCAACAACGACCCGATGGATAAAGAAGCTTACATTAATATCAAAAACAGATCAAAATGTAACCTAATTGTAAAGATTACAGGAAAAAAATATTACAATCTGGATGTTCCTGCCAACGGGCAAAACTTCCTTTTGGTGGAAAAAGGAGAATATGTTTTAACAACAATGGTTTGTGATGCTAAATATTCTTCTATAAAAAAAATCAATAAGGATATTGAGCTTGAGCTGAATTTGAGGGATGAGTAATAATTATAAATAAAATAATACTTAAAAAAACGGTTAAGAAAAATTTCTTAACCGTTTTTTTTTAAGTTACTAAGATTTTTTATTATTAAATTTGTAATAAAAGCGATAACCGAATGAAAAAAATCCTATCTTTTTTATTTGTATTCTATTTTTCCGTCTCTACATTTGCCCAATTGGATAGGGAACATTGGTTTGCACCCATGGTAGACCGTACCGGAAACCCAAACCCCAATCAGAAACTATATCTTTCAACCAACCGTACGACACCGTTTCCGGTAAGTATTTATAATAATAATGTTTTAATTGCAACCGTTAATATAAGCAAAGGGAATCCTCAAAAAATTGATATCCCAAGAAACTTCATCATTACTACCCTACAAACAGACCTCTTTACGCCAGGTACTAAGGGTCTTTATGTAAAAGCAGAATTCCCTTTTTATGCTAACCTAAGATTCTCGGTATACAATCACGCAGAGATTATTACATCAAAAGGGATCTCTTCCACAGGGAAATTATTTTATGTTGCCCACGCACCTATTACGGTGATCAACCCTATTCTGAACTTCATGACGAGTATTCTTGCGACAGAAGACAATACCGTGGTTACTGTATCAGGATATAAGCCTACCGTACAGTTTTCTAACGGGACAAACGGGACAACAACTCCATCTATGACTTTTACCTTAAATAAAGGACAATCCTACATCATCGACGGAAGCGGAAGCATCAGCGGGAATGCCGATGGTTTTATCGGATCCAAAATTACAGCCACAAAACCAGTGAATGTCACCAACGGGAATTTTAACGGACAATATGCCGGAAATTTTCCTTCCAGCTCGGATATTCTAATGGATCAGGCTGTTCCTGTGGACAGATTAGGAAACGAATTTGCCCTTGTAAAAGGGAACGGAAGCCTTACTTCAAACATGGAAGGCGCCCTTGTAATAGCCACAGAAAACAATACGGAAGTCCTAGTAAATGATGAAATCACGCCTGTAGCAGTTTTAAATACAGGAGAGTATTTCAAGATACCATCTTCTAAATATCAGCTTCAGGGAAATAATCATTATAATTTATATATAAAAACAACTAAAAACGCATATATTTACCAGCTTCTCGCAGGAAATGCCGACTCTACGGGCAATGAGATAGCAACAGGTGGGTTTAATTTTATTCCGGCCCTTAACTGCTATTTGCCAAAACAAATTAATGAGCTTGGGCTTATTGATGAAAATTATGTGTTTTCCAATGGTAACCCTGCCGGAATTCTGAATATTCCTACAAAATTAAATTTAATAACTGAAAAAGGTGCCGCCGTTACCGTAAATGGAGTTACTCCTCCTGCTTCCACCGGACCTTTCAACGTGACCGGGACCAACAACTGGGTAACCTATGGCATTCCGAATACTACAGGAACCATTACCGTGGTTTCTTCCAAAGCAATTACAGCCGGGATTAATGCAGGAAGTGATGCTATAGGCTATGGAGGATTCTTTGCGGGATTCTCGACTCAGCCCGCGATCCTGAAATCTGGAGGTGATTGTATCCCGGGAATTGTACTTACTGTAGATCCTATTATTTATGATACTTATCAATGGTATGTTAACGGCACGCTTATTCCGGGCGCTACTTCTTCCTCAATAACACCAACGCAGTCGGGATACTACACTTGCTCTATAACGATGGGAAGCTGCGCACCTTTGGTAACGGAACAATTTAAGGTACTAAACTGTACAAAGTTGTCTACAGCAAGCTACGATGCCTGTACCTCAAAAATCATTATACCTGCTTTTTCAAGCTCTGCACAGACACCTGTTCCTTCAACGGTTTCTATTGTTACAGCCCCTACTCTGGGTACTGCCGTGGTCAACCCTACAACCGGTGTGATTACCTATACCGTCACCACTCCGGGGACTACAGGAACTGATACTTTCACATATACTTTCTGCGGAAATGACGTCAATTTCCCAGATTGTGAAACAGTGACCGTAACCATGAACATCCAGGCGTTAATCGTGAATAATGCTACATTAACTACATGTAATAATAACGGAACAGGGCAGGGTACTTTTAATTTAACGACAGCAAACGTAACAAGTAATTCTCCGGTAACGATCACTTATTATCCGAGCTTAATTGATGCCCAGAACGAAAACCCTGCAGCTTTAATTACCAATCCTTCAGCTTATAATGCTGCCAACGGAACCCTAGTTTATGCCGTGGTTGCCAATGCGATCGGGTGTAAAAGCATTGTAAATATTACGCTTAACTTATTCCCTTTTGCAGAAGTCTCTTCCAATTATACGACAACACTTTGTGATGAAAATGTAGACGGCTCCGTGAATGTGATTTTATCAGATATCACGCCGCTTGTTTTAGCAAATTCAACTTACTTTACCGGAGTAAGATATTATGCCAATTTAACAGATGCTAATGCCGGAAATACAAATGTACTTCCTAACAACTGGTCATACAGCACCACAACGACTATTTACATCAGAGTAGATTCCCCGGACAGCTGCCCTCCCGTGATCAAACCGCTTATTTTTAACGTTTCTCCAAAGCTGCCTTTGATAAGAACGACCTATCCTGTAACAGTCTGTGACGATGATCTGGATGGTATAAAATCAATGAATCTACTATCTTATATCAATTTATATACTACAGATCCTCTGGTGACAGTGAGTTTCCATGGAACTTTGACCGATGCGCAAAATGACCAGGCTCCGATAGGAAACCCGATGAATATTACGGGGACTCAAACCGTTTACATTAGATTTGAAAAAGCCGGGGCATGTCCGAATATTGCTTCAATTACAATAACGATTAAAGTTCCGAAACATTCAGCGGTTTTATTTGATAAAGTAATTTGCAGTAAGGCATTGACCACACTGAATGCAGGTCCTGGATTTGACAGCTATCTTTGGAGCACCGGAGCCACTACACCTTCTATTTCCAACGTACCGGCAGGAAGCTATTGGGTAGATCTTACCTCAGTCGGATGTACATACAGGCAACATGTAAACGTTACAGAATCAACACTTCCTGTGATCACCCTGATCGAGATCAACGGAAATACAGTGACTGTAGGTGCCAGCGGTGGAACCCCTCCTTATCAGTATTCGCTAGATGGAATAAACTGGCAGGATTCTAATGTTTTCACCAATGTTCCAAGAGGAAATCATACTCTTTATCTACGTGATTCTAACCAGTGTGAGGATATTACAAGAACTTTCGTGATTATAAATCTGATCAATACCATTACCCCAAATTTTGACGGGTATAATGACGCCATCGATTATTCTGCTTTAATGAATAATGATAATATACAGTTCAGAATTTTCGACAGATATGGAGCCGAAGTTTTCAAGGGAAGCCCTACCAACCGATTTATCTGGGACGGAAAAATCATCGGAAGACCCATCAATACAGCAACTTACTGGTATTTTTTAAGTTGGACAGAATTTGGAGGAACCACTACCGTGAAATATACGAGCTGGCTTCTGGTAAAAAACTATTGATCTTCCTAGGCTAAAAGAGACACAAAAGTTTTCCAATATTAAATGAATTTATTTAAGTATCCCAAAATATTGGTAAAAACCTTATATCTTTTGTAATAAAAGATAATCTTATCCTATTGTGCATTTAGAGCAAAGACTCATAAGATGGAAATTTCAAATAATTCTAAAAGGATTTTACTCCCAGAATATAGGTTTAAAAATGCAAAAATATTGTATAATTATCTCTTTTTACGAAAAATCCATTTTTATATTTTTATAATCAACTGATTATCAATTCACATGAGTAGAACCCCTGATACAAAACAAGTAATCTTATAACATTCCTTAACAATTTTATAGTAAAGTTTAATATAACTTTAACCGTTTTCGCTACCAAATCAGGTATAAACTGATGCTTTTCTGCGTAATTTTGTCACATTATATGAAGAAGCTATTCACCTTATTGCTGTTGGTTTTTCTGGCAAAAATTAACGCTCAAATATATTCTGGAGAAGTTTTTTTGAGAGATAACTCAGTATTATATCTCAACCAGGTATATGTCACCAATCTTACTACTCAAAAAACGGTACTCACCGATTACAATGGTGATTTTAATCTGCCCTCAAATCCGGGAGATATTATTCGTTTTACCTCTATTGTTACAGAAAGGAAGGATATTAAACTTACTTCTCAAATGCTCGGACCAAAAAATTTAATAGAATTAAAAATAGCTTACCGTGAAATTCAGGAAGTGGTTCTTAGCAGATTCAAGCCTACTGGAAATCTGAGGTATGATGTGAACGCCTTGAAAAAAGAAGATAAAGGTCTGGCCATCAAAAAAGTAATCGGCCTGCCGGAACCAAAAGGGGACGGAACACCTCCACAACTTCCTGTCGCAGGATTGAGAGATGGTGGGCTTACCTTCAGCCTGGAAAGCATTTACGATATCCTGTCCGGCGAGAGAAAGAAAAAGCAACGATATATGGCTTATGAAAGAATGAATAATTCTATTACCCAGATAAAAAATTATTTAGGAAAAGACTATTTTACAAAATTTAAAATTCCTGAGAATTTAATTGATAATTTCCTGCAATTCGTCTATACTTCTGAAAATATTGAATCCTATGTCATGATTGGAAATTTTGAAGCTATAAAGCTTCCTATTGAGAAGTATCTCCCTATTTATCAGCGGAGACTAAGGAATTCTCACCTGCAGGAGGTTCTAAAATAGGAAAACAATCTAAACAAATAAAAATGTATCTGTAATTTTCTACAGGTACATTTTTTATTAATAATTGTTTAATTTTAAAGAAAATTCAGTGTTTAAAATAAAAAAAACGTATTTTCGTTATCATCTTAGACACTAAAAAACAATAACCAGACACCAAACACAATAAAAGGAAAAAAATATTTATATTTTTAAACTTAATATTAGTGAATGAAAAAGATACTTCGACTCTTTAGTGCCTTATTATTTATAAATTTTTCTGCCCAGAAAAAAGGGAAGGACTATAGTGACATCTTAAAAAGTAAAAATATTTATGAGATTAATGCTTTTTTGAGAGATGCACACCCTGATGATCCCCGAAGATCTGTTCTGAAACCTCGCGTCATGGATATGATGAAGGAATATATCAAAAACGCGCAGCCCGGGGACACTAAAGTAAAGCAAATGCAAGACTGGCTTGCCATGCTAAAAAGAAGACCTTCTACAAAGATATCTTTCGAAGAAATGAATGCTATCATCAAGCAGAAACAGATAGCAAAATACCAAAAAGAGCTTCAGATGGGGCAAGCTGCTGTCGTATACACCCCAAGTACATCAAAAAACGTATATGTAGCTCCCAGCACTCCTGAGGTGGCAATACCTTCTGCCGCAATTCCTGATTCGGAATCTTCTGAGTTCAATATGCTGATGGCAGAGAATCCGGTAGAGCATAAAAATAAAACAGTAAAAATTCTTAATTCTCTTTTTGATAATGATCCTTATGCAAAGGAATGTATCGTTATGATTGAAAACAAATCCGATTGCAATATCATTGTAAGGATAGAAGGAGTTGGAACTACAAAATACAGGCTTCCTGTTCCTGCTCACGGCGATAATTCTATTGTGGTCCAAAAAGGAGATTACCTTTTCACTAGCATTGTATGTGGAGCGCAATATGCTTCTCAAAAAACCATTCAGAAACCCATAATGGTAGCATTAGGAAGTTCCGGAAAGAAATAAACTTCATATATAGATTTTTTTCATTATTAAAAATGAGATATTTGTATAAATTTTGCTAATTTTGCTGGATTTAAATCATGGGTAAAAATAAATTAGCAAGATTCGCAGAAAACAAAATATTACCAAACGTTATACAGCCTACAAGAGAGGAAGCTTTAAATGGCTTTGAACTTAAAGGAAAATGGCGCTCAGCCTTTTTTAAGAATGAATATCCCATCGTTCTGGAACTTGGCTGTGGAAAAGGTGAATATTCCGTAGGCCTTGCCAAAACCTTCCGTGAGAAAAATTTTATCGGTATTGATATCAAAGGAGCAAGATTCTGGTTTGGAGCTAAAGAAGCGGTGGAAAGCGGAATAAATAATGTTGCTTTTTTAAGAAGCCAGATAGAGCTTGTAGATTCTTTTTTTGGAGATAACGAAGTAGATGAAATCTGGATTACGTTCCCGGATCCGCAGATCAAATACAAACGTACAAAACACAGGCTGACACATCCGGATTTCCTGAACAGGTATAAAAAATTCCTGAAACCTGGTGGTATCGTACATCTAAAGACAGATTCCGAATTCCTTCACGGATACACTTTAGGGTTACTGCAAGGGCTTGGTTACGAAATACTTACAGCACATCATGATATTTATGGTGCTTTAGAATATGATCCAAAAACCGAACATTTACGAGATATCAAAACCTATTATGAGGAATTATTTTCTGCAAAAGGGAAAACCATTACCTACATTAAATTTAAAATTAATTAAACCATAACAACAAGATGATCAAAAATTTAAACTCCCAAAAACTCTATTTTAAGCTTTAACGTTAAAGCATTCTCACCAGTAGATACTGATTTGTTACTATACTCTACTAATACGTATCCCTACTTGTCAAAACACACACTCTAAAAAGAATAAGATTTAATTTATTAACAAATTCCCACTTGTATGAAAAAAAAATTTTTGTTTAGTTTAATATTAATAACACTTATTTCTTGCAGCACAAGTAAAAATGCCCAAAAGAATGAAAATATTCTTGAAAGTAAGAGCATAACTGAAATCGAAAACTTTCTAAAGACGGCCCATCCTGATGATCCAAAAAGAAGAATATTAAAATCTAAACTTATCGCTTTAAAAAATTCTGAATGGATAAAAGGAAGAAAAGATGCTAAACCGATGGAAGCAAGACCAATTATTTCCGAAATCCCAAGTAGCGTACTGAAAAATTCGAATTCAGCTGAAGCTGAAGAGTTTAAGCGACTTATTGCATCCACCTCAAAAGAACACCAGCAAAAAACAGTAAACCTGCTGAATGCAATGTTTAATGAAGACATTAGCAGCAAGGAGGTAATTCTTCTATTTAAAAACCATTCTGACTGTAATCTTGTTCTAAGAATTCAAGGAAAAGATTTCTATAATATGGCAGTCCCTGCAAAGGGCGAAAATTTTATAGTCATTAATAAAGGTACTTATATATTAACCAGCAATGTCTGTGATGTGATATATTCTTCTAAGAAAGAAATTAATAAAAGTATTTTTGTGACAATTAGCAACCCTGAACAAGTGGATCATAAAAATGCTTTAGAAAAAAAGTAAAAAGTTTAAATTTACGGGAAGAAATTTTATATGAGAAAAAAATTGCTCTTATACGTAAGTTTTGTTATTGCATTTTTGGAAAACTGCGAGACGACCCACTACAGAACAACAGCAGACAGCCCTGTTAGAAGGTCTTATCCTATTTCAAATACAGGAAACAGGGCAACAACCTCAGCCTCACAGACTGAATTAGAATATCAGGCTTTGGTAAAAACTTATAAATCAGAAACAGCAGAGGTTTTAACAGACCTTTTGAATAATCCGTCACCGGATGATCCTAAAACATCTATTACTGTAGAAAATAAATCCAGATGTAATATGGTATTGACTATAAGTGGTAATAATTATTTTAAGAAAATCCCGATTGGGACAAACAAAATAGCTGGTGTAATGGTTCCCAAAAACCAAAATTATAATTTTTCCGGAATGCTCTGCAACTCGATTTATCAGAAAACAAAATTCATTACAAGCACCTATAACATAACCCTTTCAAATTAATAACATAAAAAACTCTGAACTAATAAAAGTTCAGAGTTTTTTATGTTATTGAAAATCCTTAATTATTCAGCATCGAAATCTGCATCTTTATCAGCAGAGACCACTTCTCCTTCTTCTTTAGATTTTTCTTTATCTGCTTTTCTTTGAGATTGCCCTTCTTTGATAGCCTCAGAAACTACATTAAGGATCATATCAATAGATTTAGAAGCATCATCGTTTCCTGGGATAACGAAGTCTACTTTTCTTGGGTCAGAGTTTGTATCAACAATACCGAAAACTGGAATACCTAATTTCTTAGCTTCAGTTACAGCGATGTGTTCTCTTAAAATATCAACTACGAATACAGCAGACGGAAGTCTCACCATGTCAGCGATAGAACCTAAGTTCTTCTCAAGATTAGCTCTTTGTCTGTCTACCTGTAATCTTTCTTTTTTAGATAAAGTTTCGAAAGTTCCATCTTTTTTCATTTTGTCGATGGAGTTCATTTTCTTTACTGCCTTTCTGATAGTAACGAAATTCGTTAACATACCCCCAGGCCATCTTTCTGTAATATAAGGCATATTAAGTTCAGCAGCATGCTTAGCAACTACCTCTTTCGCTTGCTTTTTTGTAGCTACGAAAAGAACTTTTTTACCTGCAGAAGTTAATTTTTCTAAAGCGTTACAAGCTTCATCCAATTTAACAGCTGTTTTATGTAAGTCTACAATGTGAATACCATTTTTCTCCATAAAAATGTATGGAGCCATATTTGGGTTCCACTTTCTAGTCATGTGACCGAAGTGTACGCCAGCCTCTAGAAGGTCTTTTACATTTGCTTTTGCCATGTTTTTTGTTTTTGTTAGTTTACTTTCCGTCTTTTAAACAATCAACAACTTCTTTAGATGGGAGAAGTGTTTGGATGCTAAACGTAACGGGCAATTTTTTTGTTTAGATAAATAGATTTTAGATATAAGACAACAGACTGAAAAAATTCTGAAATCTGAAATCCTGTATCTGAAGTCTGAAAATTAACGTTTTGAGAATTGGAATCTCTTTCTTGCTTTTTTCTGACCTGGTTTCTTTCTTTCCACCATTCTTGCGTCTCTTGTAAGTAAACCAGCTGGTTTCAAAGCTAATCTGAATTCAGCATTGATTTCGCATAAAGCTCTTGAAATACCTAATCTGATCGCTTCTGCCTGACCAGTATTTCCTCCACCGAATACATTTACGGTAACGTCATACTGACCAACAGTTTCAGAAAGGATGAACGGTTGGTTTAGTTTGTAAACCATCACATCTGTAGAGAAATATTCTTTAGCATCTTTACCGTTTACTGTAATGTTACCAGTTCCCGGCTTTACATAAACCCTAGCTACAGAAGTTTTTCTTCTTCCGATTTTGTGAACTATAGACATATTAATTATTTAAATTCGTTAACATTAATTGTTTTAGGCTGTTGAGCTTCATGTTTGTGCTCAGTTCCTTCATATAAGTAAAGATTCTTAAGAATAGCAGCTCCAAGTCTGTTTTTAGGCAACATTCCTTTTACTGATTTTTCCAATACTTTTAAAGAATCTTTCTTCTGAAGTTCAGCCGCAGTCATAGACTTTTGACCTCCAGGGTATCCTGTATGCCAGATATAAGTCTTATCGTTCCACTTGTTTCCGGAAAGAGTTACTTTCCCAGCATTCAAAACGATTACGTTATCACCACAATCTACGTGAGGTGTGTAATTCGTCTTGTGCTTACCTCTCAAAATCTTTGCAACCGTAGAAGCTAATCTACCTAACGGCTGTCCTTCAGCGTCTACCACAACCCATTCTTTATTTGCAGTAGCTTTGTTCGCTGAAACAGTTTTGTAACTTAATGTATTCACACGTTTTAGTTAAAGATTAAACATAATTTCCCCTTAATAGGGTGCGCAAAGGTACAAATATTTTTTATAATGCAAAAACTTATTTTTAAATTGTATCCCTGACGTAAGTTTTGCTTAAACGATTCGACAAATTTTATCTATTCAGATTATTTTTGGCATAAATATTGTGAAAGTGTTTCCGATGAAAAAATATTTTAGAAGATTCTAAAAACACTGGTGATAAAGTTAAGAGTTAATTACATATTAGCTCTTGCTTTATTATCTTTTCCAAAAGCTTTATAGAAAGACTTATCAAAACAATTTATAATACTTCCATATAATCCGCAAAGAAAACTGATATTAATTTTAAATTTAGAAAATAATATAGTCTTCTCTGAAATAATTATATTTGATCAAAATCTTATAAAACTATGAGCCACGGGAAACTAAGAGACGAAAAAAAATGTTTGAATTGCGGACATTCGGTAGAAGAAAGATTTTGCTCCCATTGCGGGCAGGAAAATATCGAGCCTAAACAACCTTTCCATTATCTTTTTACTCATTTTATTGAGGATTTTACACATTACGACGGACAGTTCTGGAAAACAATGAAATATTTATTATTTCGTCCCGGAAAACTGACCAAAGAATATCTCGCAGGAAAAAGACAAGTCTATGTAGCTCCTGTAAAGCTTTATATTTTTGTAAGTTTTATAACGTTTCTGCTTCCTTCTTTATTTTCAAGCTCAGAAGAAGAACAGGAGCAAAATAAAAAGACTTATGCAGCCAAAAAAACTGAAGAAAAAGCACAAGAAGAAAAGATTACAAGACTTACTGACAGCTTAAAACACGAGTTTACAAAGAATCAATTAATAAAAGACAGGCAAGCGCCGAAAGATAAAGACATAAAAATAACGGAAGTCAACGGCAATGATATCGAGACAGACGCTTTAGGAGAAACCAGAGATGGAAAAATAAGTGTTCTCGGGGCTACAAATATGAAACAATTTGATTCTCTGGACGCTAAAAATATACGGAATCAAAGTATTTTTGATTTCATGAGACCTTTCGCAAAAAAGGTGTTTTACTTACAGGAAGAGGGCCTGAGCAGAGATCAGATTTTTGATAAATTTACGGATACTATTGTGCATACGCTTCCAAAGGCATTGTTTGTTTATCTTCCGATATTCGCTTTCTTTCTTTGGATTTTCCATAACAAAAAGAAATGGTGGTTTTTTGATCATGGAATATTCACCCTGCATTATTTTTCATTTTTGCTATTAGGAACTCTTATTTTAATATTTTTCTCGAGATTGATGAATCTTTTTCCAAATTATGGAATCTTAGCATTATTAAATGTACTTGTTAATACGGTCGCCGTTTTATATATGTCATTTTACTTTTTCGTGGCCCATCATAGAGTCTATGAAAGCTCCAGAACGATGAGTGTTTTTAAGGGAATATTCTTATTCCTTGTTAATTTCGTCGGAATTATCTGTATGTTTTTAATCCTAATGTATATAAGCTTTATTATGATGCACTAATTACGGAGGGTTTTATTGGCCCTGAAACTTGCAATTAAATAATAGGCCACAAAAACCGTAGAAAACTTCAGTATAGAAGGAATTGCCAGCTCAAGATTGAACACCAAAATACCGACAAGCACTAAAATACCCATCGCCACAAAAGACAACCCCAGTTTTTGAGGTAATGTAAAATTGGGAGTATCCAGATAATATGCTATTCCCCAGGCAAAACCGAAAGCTACTGCATAATAAATATCAAGACCTAAATTTTCCGAATTATAAAAAAAATAATTGATCAAAAAACTTATAACCGTTCCCAATGCAAAATATAGCAGAGCCTTTTTCATAATAAATAATTATGATACAAAAGTAGAGATTTTAAATTGAGCATTTTAAGTATTTTATATTAAATAACTCAATTGCTTATCCCAGACTTATTTACAGAAAAATCTAACAAATGTTTGTTACGTAGGGAAACACTTAATTCTTAAAAGCAAATTAATCCATTGAAAATCATTAAATTAAAAACAATTAAACGGTTGTTATATTATTATTATATTTGGAAACTCAGAAATTTTCTAGATTTTTTATGGAAACCCAAAAATATACTCCAAAAAATAAAGTCAGAATCGTAACAGCCGCTTCGTTATTCGACGGTCACGATGCTGCAATCAACATCATGCGTCGTGTGATTCAGGGAACAGGATGCGAAGTTATCCACCTTGGACACGACAAATCTGCAGAGGAAGTTGTCAATACAGCCATCCAGGAAGATGCCAACGCGATTGCCCTTACTTCTTATCAGGGTGGTCACAACGAATATTTTAAATATATCTACGATCTTTTAAGAGAGAAAAACTCTCCGCAAATTAAAATTTTCGGTGGCGGTGGCGGTGTAATCCTTCCAGAAGAAATTAAAGATCTCATGTCTTACGGAATCGACAGAATTTATTCTCCGGACGACGGCCGTGAACTTGGTTTGCAGGGAATGATCGACGATTTGGTTCAGAGATCAGACTTTGCAACAGGTAAGGATGCTACTGCAAACGATTTGGATTCAATTCAATTTGAAAATCCGACAAGCATTGCAAAAATTATTTCAGCAGTTGAAAACTTTTCAGAAGAAAAACCAGAATTGGTTGCAGCTATCGATGAAAAATCAAAAGATTTAAATATTCCAATCATCGGTATCACAGGTACTGGTGGAGCTGGAAAATCTTCATTAACAGACGAATTAGTGAGACGTTTCTTACGTTCAAATACAGATAAAAAAATTGCTATCATCTCCATTGATCCTTCGAAAAAGAAAACGGGAGGAGCGCTTTTGGGTGACAGAATTCGTATGAATGCGATCAATGATCCGCGAGTTTATATGCGTTCTATGGCGACGAGAGAAAACAACGTTTCCGTTTCTCCGTTCATCCATTCTGCGTTGAATGTGTTGAAATTAGCTCATCCAGATGTAATTATTTTGGAAACTTCGGGTATCGGACAATCAGGTTCGGAAGTTTCAGATTTTGCTGATGTTTCAATGTACGTAATGACTCCTGAATACGGAGCTTCTACACAATTGGAAAAAATCGACATGCTAGATTATGCGGATTTAGTAGCTTTAAATAAATCTGACAAAAGAGGAGCTCTTGATGCTCTTCAAGCAGTAAGAAAGCAGTTCCAGAGAAACCATTTATTATGGGAACAGCCATTGGATAAAATGCCGGTTTACGCAACAAAAGCATCTCAGTTCAACGATCACGGAACGACTGAATTATACAACAGATTGGTTTCTAAAGTCAACGATAAATTTGCTGGTTTAAATTTACAAGGTTTTGTTGAACAGGAAATAACTGATGAAGTAACGATCATTCCTCCGAAAAGAGTTCGTTACCTTTCTGAAATCGTTGAAAACAATAGACAATATGATGCCAACATTGAAAAGCAAGCTGAATTAGCAAGAACAATGTATCATATTGATGGCGTTAAAAAAATCATTTCCAATGAAGTTTTGGACGCTGAATATCAAAAAGCAGAAAAAGAACTTCAACAGGAAAATATCGACTTCCTGAAAACCTGGGACGATACGAAAAAAGCTTTCCATGAGGAATTTTACTCCTATTTTGTAAGAGGAAAAGAAATTAAGGTTGAAACCTCAACAGAATCTTTGTCTCATTTAAGAATTCCGAAAATTGCACTACCAAAATATAACGACTGGGGCGATCTGATCAAATGGAAAGGCCAGGAAAATCTTCCGGGAAGCTTCCCTTACACTGCAGGAATTTATCCTTTCAAAAGAACAGGTGAAGATCCAACAAGAATGTTCGCAGGAGAAGGAGGACCTGAAAGAACCAACAGAAGATTTCACTACGTTTCTGCGGAAATGCCTGCAAAACGTTTATCTACAGCTTTTGACTCAGTAACATTATACGGACAGGACCCTGCTTTACCTCCGGATATTTATGGTAAAATCGGAAATGCAGGAGTTTCAATTGCAACACTGGATGATGCTAAAAAACTATATTCAGGTTTTGATTTGGTAAATGCATTGACTTCGGTTTCAATGACAATTAACGGACCAGCGCCGATGTTGTTGGCTTTCTTTATGAATGCAGCCATTGACCAAAATGTTGAAAAATATATTGCTGAAAATAAGCTTGAGGCTAAGGTTGAGGAAGTTTTAAAAGCAAAATTTGACGATAAAGGTTTAGCAAGACCAAAATATAATGGAGAATTGCCACCTTCGAATAATGGTTTAGGTTTAAAACTATTAGGAATCACAGGAGATGAAGTCATTCCTGCTAATATTTATGCTGAAATTAAAGCTAAAACCATCGCAACCGTTCGTGGAACTGTTCAGGCAGATATTTTAAAAGAAGACCAAGCTCAAAACACTTGTATTTTCTCTACTGAATTTGCATTGAGACTGATGGGTGATGTTCAGGAATATTTCATTAAAGAAAAAGTAAGAAACTTCTATTCTGTTTCAATCTCAGGTTATCATATTGCAGAAGCGGGAGCCAATCCGGTTTCTCAGTTGGCATTTACATTGGCAAATGGTTTCACCTATGTGGAGTATTATTTGTCTAGAGGAATGGACATCAACGATTTTGCACCAAACTTATCTTTCTTCTTCTCAAACGGTATCGACCCTGAATATTCGGTAATCGGACGTGTAGCAAGAAGAATCTGGGCAAAAGCAATGAAACTGAAATACGGAGCCGACGAAAGAAGCCAGATGTTAAAATACCACATTCAGACTTCTGGACGTTCACTTCATGCTCAAGAGATTGATTTTAATGACATTAGAACGACTTTACAAGCACTTTACGCCATCTATGACAACTGTAATTCATTGCATACGAATGCTTATGACGAGGCAATTACAACTCCGACTGAGCAATCTGTAAGAAGAGCGATGGCAATTCAGTTGATTATTAATAAAGAATTAGGTCTAGCGAAAAACGAAAATCCGCTTCAAGGCTCATTTATTATTGAAGAGCTGACAGATTTAGTAGAAGAAGCAGTTTATTCAGAATTCGATAGAATCACAGAAAGAGGCGGGGTTCTTGGTGCAATGGAAACAATGTATCAACGTTCAAAAATTCAGGAAGAATCGATGCACTATGAATGGCTGAAACATACCGGAGAATATCCTATCATAGGGGTAAATACTTTCTTAGGAAAAGACGGTTCGCCAACGGTGCTTCCAGGAGAAGTCATCCGTTCAACCGAAGAGGAAAAACAGGCTCAAATCGAGTTTCTTCACAATTTCCAGAAAGCCAATGAAGGAAAATCTGAAGAAGCCTTAAAGCAATTACAGCACGCAGCAATCAATCAGCAGAACTTATTCGAAGTCATGATGGATGCTGTGAAGTATTGTTCGCTAGGGCAGATTACCAATGCGCTTTTTGAAGTGGGCGGTAAATACAGACGTAATATGTAATTTTAGACATACCAAAACTTCAAGGTTTTATCAAGTTTTGTAATCTAATTTCAATATAATAAAAACTAACAATCTGACCTTTTATGAAATTAAGAGGTTTTTTCTTATTTTCGATAGATAACAAATGCTAAACATTTATTTTTTTACATCAAATGATTAAAAAAGCACTTCATATTTTACTATTATTCATTATTTTTATTGATTTTATTTCCTGCCAGAAAGAAATTAAGGTAAAAAAAATAAACAAATCAGCCATCGTAGACAGTACGATTACAGCATTCGAAAAAAACCTTTTAAAAAATCAAATTGATTCAGTATTTAAAAAATATAATTTTAATGGAAGTGTTGCTGTTTTTAAAGATTCTGTTGAGCTCTATAGAAAAAGCCAGGGCTATTCAGATTTTAAAAACAAAATAAAAATTGACAACAATACCATTTTTGCCATAGGTTCCGTAAGCAAACAATTTACAGCAACCCTAATTTTACTTCAAATGGAACAAGGAAAGTTATCTGTTAATGATAAGGTTTCCAAATACTTACACGAATTTCAGAATAAAGATTATGAAAACATCACTATTCATCAGCTTCTTAATCATACTTCCGGGCTGAATACGTTAGGCGGAAAGCTTATGTTTAAAAGTGGTTCTGATTTTTTCTATTCAAATGATGGTTTTAATTCATTAGGAAGAATTGTAGAAAAAGTTTCAGGTAAATCTTATGATGAAAATATTCTTGAGCTTTTCAGAAAAATTGGGATGAAGCACTCTTCTACGGGAACGTCTTTTAAAGGAAAAAATTTCGCAGGAGCCTATTTAGGTAATAAAAATGTTTACGAAAAAATCCAAAATATGCCGGAAAGATTGGGAAATAAGGAAATCGGAGTTCCCGCTGGAGGAATTCTTTCAACCATTGACGACATCCATACCTGGAACACAGCCTTATATGGAGGTAAGATTTTAAACCCTGAAACCTTATGGAAATTTGAATCCAAAAGCGCGGAAAGACATCATCCCGTGTTTGGGAAAATGGGTTATGGTTATGGAATTATGACTAATATCGGAAAACCGAATCTTTATTTCCACAGCGGTTATATCAAAGGTTCACCCTCGCTCAACATTTATTATCCCTATACAAAAACATCCGTTATTATTTTATCCAATATTGCTGATGAAGAAAAAGAGAAAAACTTAATATTTAAACCTCATATGGAAATAAAGGAAATTGCGGATGCTATAGAAAATTCAATGGTTCAAATGAAAAACTGAATAAATAAGCATACAGTAAAAGATTAGTTTATTATCTTTAAATCATAACAAAATTTATGAAAACCAGTATTTCACAACTATACATCCATGAAGCTTTTCAAAGAATTGATGCTTATAGTCTGTCACAGAGATCTTATTTGTGAAGATTATATAAAAGTATGGGAAATTTATAAAGGTAAGGAATATAAAACTAAATTTTTAGTTGATAAAATTTCCCTTCTACGTCATGACGGAAAATGAACTTCCAAGTTAAATACTAATTAATCAAAAAGCGAAAAAATAGATTCTATAGTCGATTTTTAATCTATAAGGTTAAAATTTATTCTTTAACGATTTTCTTTTCTTCCCGGAACTGCTTTTCCACAAAAAAGGAAAACAATTTGAGAATTTTTACTCATTGCGCTGGATTTTAGCACTATCAGTTTTCATTAAAATCTTTCAATTGCTATAAATTTAGAAATATATAAAAAGAAAATGCAAAAGTAATTAATTTTTTCAGAGATGTTTTGATCCAAACTAATAATATTTTTAATCATTAAAGAATTTCAGAATGTTATATCTTTGACGCAATGATCGCAGAGAAAATTATTTTAGGTATTGACCCCGGAACAACGGTAATGGGTTTTGGAATTATTTCCGTAAAAAATGACAAGATGGAAATGATTTCCATCCATGAATTATTGCTGAAAAAGTATCCCAATCACGAAACTAAACTTAAATATATCTTTGATAGAACCTTAGCCCTGATTGATGAATTTCACCCTGATGAAGTGGCACTGGAAGCACCTTTCTATGGAAAGAATGTGCAAAGTATGCTAAAGCTGGGTCGGGCTCAGGGAGTCGCTATGGCAGCAAGCCTTTACAGAAATATCCCCATCACCGAATATTCTCCGAAAAAAATAAAAATGGCCATCACTGGAAACGGAAATGCCAGCAAAGAACAGGTTGCCGGAATGCTCCAAAATCTTTTAAAACTGAAAGAATTCCCTACCAAATATCTTGATGCTTCCGACGGTCTTGCGGTTGCTGTCTGCCATCATTTCAATTCCGGGACAATTGCTGATACGAAACCCTATACCGGCTGGGCAAGTTTTTTAAAACAAAACCCTGATCGTTTGAAATAACCCAAAGGCATAATTTCAAAGACTATTTTGCTTTATATTCTGCAGGAATAATGGCAAAATCTGCTGTTGCCTTTCCGTTTTTATCATATTAAGAATATTGCAACATTATATATCATTATTCCGGAACTCTTACATATCTACAGATGTTTTTACAAGTCTTAAGGCTTCTTCTTTTGCCTGAATCTTGAATGTTTCAATCTGTTCAGATGGTATTCCTCAAAAGATATAATGAAAAGCGGGAAATTGCTCCTAAAAAAGTTTAAACAAGTTTGATAAAATTATTTTTATAATTATTTACTTTACTACTTTTTCATAAACGTCTTCTATCTGTCTCACCTTTCCATCCAAAATTTCGTTATAATTGACATAAAGCTTCCTGTCGTTTATCTTATAATACTCGGTACGCTTCAGGTCAAGATCTAGATAAGAAAAAGAACTTTCTGTGATGGTAATCGTAAGCCTTCCTGAATTGCTTTTTATTTCGCAGTTTTTACCTGTTGAATAATTTTTGGTTAAATAATTTTTCCCGTTTGAATATTCAAAGATCAAAGTATATTGCTTTTCACAAGGATGCAGTAGGTAAGTTTTTTTTACATTCTCATCTTTATAATTTCTTTCGGTCAGTTTCCAATTTCCCGAAAGAGAAGTATTCCCTGAAACTTTGTTTTGCAATGTCTGATTATTCCTTTTCTGAGATTGGCAGCTGCCTCCAAGAAAACAGACAATTATTAAATAAGATATTTTCCGTAACATTTTAAATGTAAAAAGAGACTGCCTTTTGAGACAGCCTCTTCATTATTGTTAGTTATTTATAAATTTTTTTGATTCTTTTTTACCACTTCCTGAATGATTAAGGATATAAGTCCCCTTTGGAAGCGACTGATTAATCTGAATCTCGTTGGTCATAGAATTTCCTTTTTGGATAAGCTTTCCGCTCATATCATAGATATGATAATCACCGAAAATTTCTTTTTTGCTTCCTGCCAATTTTAATTTATTCTCAGCTTTCATAAATACAATCTTAGCCTCAGCATTATCTTTAACATCAGAAGTTCCAAGCACATCCATAATTCTTACTGCATAATCTTCCATCTGCCCGTACTGTAATTGCGAACAGGCGTCAAAATCCGGAAGCTGTGCAGAGTTATAAGTAGCCGCATCCACAGCAACTCTCATTCTTAAATAAGTATTTTTAACAGCACCAGCCGGAGGAGTTATATAATCCGTAAGAGTGGTTGTATTACCACTAGGAAGCATAAGAGAGGTGTTATTAATTACTAATTCTGACGCCTCGAAAGCCCCGTTGTTATTATAATCTATCCACACCTTAGTTCTAAACTGATTCGGGTCATTAAATCCATTAAGGAATGTAATACCAATTGGAGTAGAAGAATTTGCCTGAATATCTGTATAATATGCAGGTCTGATACATGTTGCCTGTGAATAATCTGCATAATACACCGGTGCTGCCTCATCAGAATCATATCCATTGGTAATACTACTAATAGAAGCCATTTGCACTCTGTATGGCCCGATGGCAAAATTATTATTTGTAGGGTGCAGCGTCCCGGCAGGATTACATTGTGCAGCAATTACATTAACCGGTGACGGAATAGATACGGACGGATCTTTAGCCGCTAAAGAATTAAGAAGGTTTTTTCTGTATTCCATCATCATTAATACTGCTCTGTCTCTTTGACCTGCCGTGAATTTTTTATTATCATTGGTATAATTCATTATATTATACTGTGTCCCATCATAGTTTGTACCTGTACATGGATCTGTCGCGGAATTGCTTGGAACAGGATAAATTCCATACATACTTCTGGAAGGTGAAGTATCACATACTCTGTCTCCATCTGTTGAACAATTGTTATTAACAGGGCAAGTTGTCTGGTCTGTATAGCTCACTCCCTGGAATGTATGCAGCAAACCGAAAGAATGTCCAAGCTCATGGGTAAGTGTAGTGTCATTCAGGTTTTTAATAGTTGCCACTTTCATGAAGCTTTCGTAACCATAGTCATATGTATCGGGAAATGCGGCATATCCCATTAATCCGTAAGATAACTGCTGCTGCCCGTCGAAACCGATTACAACATAAATGTTAAAGTAAGAAGTTTCCGGCCAGTGTGGAGCCAATTGGTTTTTAATCACATAATCACGCACTCCATTACTTCCGTTCATTCTTACACCATATGAGTCATATCCACTAAGTGTACTTCCGTTGTATCGCAAAATACCTGTTGTAGGGGTACAGCTTGGAGATCTTTTTGCCAAAACCAACTTGAACGGTATTATATTACCTCCTGTAGGGCCAGATCCTTCAGGATAAAATCCTCCACCATAGGTTGTTGCATACATTTTATTCGCCCTGTCAATCCAATCTATGATTTCCTGGTCGGTAACTGTAAGATTTGCATTAGCTGCAGCACTTGATTGGATAACGTGTACAACCACCGGGATTTCGTAAATCTGACCAGTATATAAGCCATTCCAAGAGCTGGAAGCGCCGATTTTATTTAAAAATGCATGCTTATCCATGTTACTGAATATAAGATCAGTTTCTGCTCTTGATTTCGTTAAATCAGGATGTTTGCTGTCAATTTTTCTCATTTGTTCATCAAATCCACAATATTTTTGTGTGTTTTGAGCAAAAGTATTAATAAAAATCATTAACGCAAATAAAAATAGTTTTTTATCCATTATTTATATTATTTAATTTAAAACTTTGCGAATATATCATTTTATACGTAAATAATGAAATAATTTAGCAATCTTACTTTCTCTTATTTTAATAATTTATATTAAAATTTATAAAATATTGAAATTCAACAATTTACAAGTCATTTAAATTATACTTGGTAAAACATAATACTATCTTTTACATTGGTATGATTTTTAGTACTACATTTGTATAAATTTTCTATCGTGAAAAATAACCAACAAACTATAAATCAGTCGAATCATAAAATTAATTGGTTCCAAAAGTTTCTGATGGTATGTTCCGGAGGAAATATTCATATCCTAAGAAAAACTCCCAGCGAATGGAACAAATTTTCAGGCATTGGCGGCATTGTTCTTTTCACCGCTGTTTTTGCAACTCTTTCCGCGGGATATGCCATGTTTACAGTATTTGATAATATTGGGGTATCTATCGGCTTCGGGGCTTTGTGGGGATTAATGATTTTTAACCTAGACCGTTATATTGTTTCTTCCATAAAAAAAACAGGTCCCTGGTGGAATCAGATTCTTATGGCTATTCCCCGTCTGGTTCTGGCGACTTTTCTGGGAATAATTATTTCTAAACCTTTAGAGCTCAAGATTTTTGAAAAAGAAGTCAATAAACAATTAAATACCATAATTCAAAGGAATAAAAAACAGCTTCAGGGCGAAATGAACGGCAGAATCCTTCAGCAGAGCGGCCCTTTTGAGACAGAGAAAAAACAGATCTCAGGCAAAATTGTCCAATATCAAAAATCGTATGATTCTTCTGCCGTAGAGCTTGAGAAGGAAATCCTTGGTAAGCAGTCCGGGCTTACAAGCGGTAAAGAAGGTTTCGGGCCGAATGCAAAACGTAAACAGGAGCTCAAAGAGCAACGAAGACAAGACCTTGAAAACTATCAGAAACAGGTAGCACCAAGACTGGAATATTTGGATAAAGAAATTTCAAAAGTTTATACTAATCTTGAAAAAGAGAGAAAATCTACAGAAACTTTTGAGGATAAATTCAATGGCTTTGCGGCAAGATTACAGGCTTTGGACGAATTAGGAAAAAACTCAGCCATCATTGGTTTAGCGGCTGCTTTTATTATGGGTTTATTCATTTGTTTGGAAATCTCACCGGTTCTTGTGAAGTTGATCTCACATGTTGGGCCTTATGATTATCTTCTGGAAAAAACAGAAAACGATTTCCGGTTGTATTCTAAAGAAAAAATTGAAAAAGGAAACGCAGTTGCCGATTTCAGGATTGATGATTTCAAAAATAATTTACATAAATAACTGTTTTATATTATGACAACTTCACCTTTCAGTTAATTTTGAAAGGTTTTTTATTTTTTAAAACAAAATATGCTGAATATTTTATAACTTTGTTTATAACCTATAAACAAAACTAATATCATGAAAAAATTAGCTCTTGCATTCGTGCTGATGGTCAGCCATATATTTGCACTTTCTTTAAAAGCTCAGGCTTCCGAACCGTTCTTGGGACAAATCGCATTCGTACCTTATAATTTTGTACCGAAAAACTGGGCAGCATGCAACGGACAATTACTTTCAATTGCTCAAAACCAAGCTCTATTCTCACTCCTCGGAACCACTTACGGAGGAAATGGAACCACTACATTTGCTTTACCTGATATGAGAGGAAGAGTACTCGTTCATGAAGGACAGGCTCCCGGCGGTCCTACCAACTATACAATGGGGCAAACGGGAGGTACAGAATCTGTAACGTTACTTGTTACTCAGATACCCGCCCATTCTCATACAGTCAATGCAGTAACATCCGAAGGAAATCAGAATTCCCCTACCAGCAATCTTCCTGCAGATACAAAAACTTTAGATAAAGAATATTCTGATGCCAGTGCAAACACTACTATGAAGCAAACAATGGTAAACCCTACCGGAGGAAGCCAACCACACGAGAACAGACCGCCTTTCGTGACTTTGAAGTGCATCATCTCATTAACAGGTGTATATCCATCACAATTCTAAATATTATGAAAAAACTCTATCTCTTATGCCTGACTCTTGGAAGTCTGACATCTGCGCAGCAGACCATTACTTTTAATGGCTGCCATGAATTGTTTGAAAATCAGGATTTTGTCTTCAATAAAACCGGAGTGGATGCCTATAATAAGAACATCTATATGACAACCCCTATCAATGATCAACAACCATGCGGAGGCTTAGGAAGCTGTGAATTCAAAATTCAGTGGAATAATACCCTGGCAAGATGGGAATTTCTTGCGGATGAAGGAAACGGAACATTTACAATACCTTATTTAATTTATTATAACTCTACAGGAAATAATAATTTCCTTGGAAATCCGCCCGCCAT
Source organism: Chryseobacterium sp. RU37D (assembly GCF_900156075.1). Taxonomy (GTDB): domain Bacteria; phylum Bacteroidota; class Bacteroidia; order Flavobacteriales; family Weeksellaceae; genus Chryseobacterium. The sequence continues at coordinate 192,646 of NZ_FTMM01000003.1, forward strand.
TACATTTGGTATATGGGTAGAAAACACAGCCATAACAAATGGAGACTGTCAAGGGAATCTTACGCCTACAAACTCAACAATGACGGGCGATGTACACAACTCAACACTTGCCGTTTCTGATGTAAAATCGGGAATACAAATCCATGTCTTCCCGAATCCGGTAACAGATATGATTAAAATTTCAGGAATTGATAACGGGCGGGTTTTTTATATATACAATATGGCAGGCCAGCTCATAAAAACAGAACCCTTCGATCACAAGATCAATGTTTCCCAACTTACTCCCGGTGTTTATTTGTTAAAAATTGATACCAAAAATTTCCAGACTCATGAATTTAAGTTCATGAAAAAATAAAACACAATTGTCTCTATATAACTTTAATTAAAGGCTCCGGATTTTTTCGGAGGCTTTTTCATTTTACTTAAAGAAGTTGTTTAAACTTTTAATTTTTTGATTAATCTTAAAGAAAATGCTAAAAAATGCAGATTCTTCCAAGTAATATCCAACGTTTCAAATCTTA
>NZ_FTMM01000002.1 GCF_900156075.1 Chryseobacterium sp. RU37D
TACTGATGAGTTCCAGATTATTAGTTTTTTAAATTGCAATCCAAAATTGCTAATTTTCTTGGAACTTTTTTGTCTAAATAAGTTTAAACAACTTCTAATGATAAATATTTTTCAAAAACTTTTATATTTATAAATTAAAAAAAATCAAATGGCAGACAAAACACAATTCATTGAGGAATTAAATGCGAGATATACTCCCAAAGGAGATCATATTATATTAGGAAAAGGAATGCTCAACGGGGAAGTAATTCCGGAAGTTAACGTTACGATTCCTTTGAAAACGATTAACCGCCATGGGCTTATTGCCGGAGCTACAGGAACAGGGAAAACCAAAACATTGCAGGTTTTTGCAGAGCAGCTTTCTCACCAGGGGATTCCATCATTGGTTTTGGATATCAAAGGAGATTTTTCCGGGATAGCAGAGGCAGGAAAGGAAAACCCGGCCATTCAGGAAAGATATGCAAAAACACAATTGCCTTACAATCCGCAGGCGTTTCCGGTGGAGCTGATGACCATCTCCGGCGAAAGGGGAGTGAAACTAAGAGCTACTATTACAGAATTCGGTCCAGTTTTATTAAGTAAAATATTGCAATTGAATGAAACCCAACAAAGTATCATGTCAATTGTTTTCAAATATTGTGATGATAAAGGGCTTCCTTTAATTGATTTAAACGATCTCAAAAAAGTCCTTCAGTATGTCACAGAAAACCCGCAGGGAAAAGTTGAGCTTGCTTCCAATTACGGTTCAATTGCTTCTGCTTCTCTGGGGGCTATTTTACGATCAATTGTCGCTCTTGAGCAGCAGGGAGCTTCCAGCTTTTTCGGAGAATTAAGCTTTGATGTTCACGATTTGCTTCAGACAAGGGACGGAAAAGGAGTTGTAAATATTCTAAGAGTAGCAGATATTCAGAGTAAACCACAATTGTTTTCAACTTTTATGCTTTCTCTTTTTGCAGAAATCTACATGACTTTCCCGGAAGAAGGGGACAGCGGAAAACCGAAACTTGTATTGTTCATTGATGAGGCTCATTTGATTTTTGATGAATCTTCAAAAGCTCTGGTTTCCCAGATTGAAACGATGGTAAAGCTTATCCGTTCCAAAGGAGTCGGAATTTATTTTATTACCCAGATTCCGGGAGATGTGCCAGAATCGGTGCTTTCTCAATTAGGGTTAAAAATCCAACATGCCTTAAGAGGCTTTACGGCGAAAGATAAAAAGGAAATTTCTAAGGCGGTAGAAAATTATCCCACAACAGAATTTTATGATGCTTCTACTTTAATTCAGAACCTTGGTATCGGGGAGGCTTTTGTAACAGCTCTGGACGAAAAAGGAATTCCTACGCCGTTGGTTCACACCTATTTAATCTCTCCGGAATCAAGAATGGATGTTTTGGATGATTCAGAAATCACGGAGCTTACCAGCAAATCTGCTTTAGTGGCTAAATACGAGAAGCTTATCGATAATGAATCTGCTTACGAGATTTTAGTAAAAAGAATGGAACAGGCGGTTGAAAATTCGGATCCGTCTCAAAAAAGTCGCCCTGTAAAAGAAGAGCCGGGTATGCTGGAGCAGGTGTTAAAAAGCAGCGCAGGAAGAACTTTCGCTAACACTTTGATGCGTGAAGGGGCAAAAGCGATTTTGGGAATGCTCGGGCTTGGTGGAAGGAAGAGGTAGAAGATGGTGTTTAATTATAAATTTTTCTTTATTTGTTTGGCCGTATTTCCACGGGCTTTAGTTTTGTGATATAATTTTTGCTATTTTAGCAGAATTGCCTTTATTTGGTGAGCAAATTCTGGCTGATTAAAAAATAATGAAAAGAAAGTTGTATAAATTTAAATGTATTCAATAATTGATATAGAAAGTAATGGTGCAGGTTACAGAAAAGAATGCATTATAGATATTGCCATTTACAGATATGATGGGCAGAAGATTACAGACCAGTTTATCTCATTGGTAAATCCTGAAAGTGACATTACACCTTTTGTGCAGAAATTGACCAGCATTACACCAAAAATGGTCAAAACTGCTCCGAAATTTCATGAAATAGCCCGAAGAATTGTAGAAATTACAGAAAATACAACTTTAGTAGGTCATAATATTGATTTTGATTATCGAATGCTTCGCCAGTCTTTTCAAAGGCTTGGTTATGACTTTAAAATCAATACGTTAGATACCATTCCTTTAGCGAAAAAACTGATTCCGGATGAGGTAAGCTATTCGTTAGGAAAATTGGTGAAGTCACTAGGGATTCCTTTAACCAATCATCACCGTGCGGAAGGAGACGCTCGTGCGACTTTGGAATTATTCAAACTTCTAATCTCTAAAGATACCGAAAACGAGATCATCCAAAAGCAGCATGAGGAAACCAATTCGAAGACTTATATCAACAAGATCAAAGAGCTAACGCAAGACCTTCCTAACGAAAAAGGCTTTATATATTTCCAGAATGAAGGAGGGAAAATCATTTTTTCTGATCATGTGCAGGACATTAACAAATTTTCAAAAAAAATTTTTAATTCCAAGTCCAAAAAGTGGGAAACTATTCAAAAAGAGACTGAGCAGATTAATTATGAGCTTACGGGCACTGATGTTATTGCTAAATTAATTTTAAATTCCAAAGGAATCAGAAAGAGAGAAATCCTTTCTTTCGGGCTCTACTACAGGAACAGTAAATATATTGTTGAGAAAAACAAGCTAAATAAAACGGAAAAACCCCTCCTTAAATTCCGATCTTTTACGCAAGGCTCAAAAGCCGTTCAGTTTATAGGTAATATTGCGGTGTATAATGACATTGATGTCTTTATGCAAAAAATTGAATTCAGGAAACGCAACGAGCTGTGGCTGGGACAAGGCCGGAAATTAGGTGAAAAATTATTCTTAATCATTGAAAACGGCAAAGTCGTTTCTTATGGCTTTTATGAACTGTTTACTCAAATTCAGACCTTAAGCAAGCTTTCAAAGCTCAAAATCGATCTGTTTTATCAGTCTGCAGATTTGAATAATGAATTGCAGCTGGCCTTGCTTCGTGGTGATTTTGAGACGCTTCCGTTACCGAAATAATTAATAAAGTTATTTCCTAAATAATTACTGTCATTAGAACTTCAGAGGTAAAAAAGATGTTTTATGTAATTTGCAAATATTAAAATTCGCAGGATAAAACACTTTTAAAACCACTTTAAAAGCACATTGTTCTTTTAAGATAAAGAATTTAAGCATAATATTCCGTCTGTTTGATTTTAAATTAAAACAATTTCTTACTACCTTTGCATTTCCTTTTAACGATAAGTTTTTTACTTAATTATGAATTCAAAAGAATTATTAAAGATTGCCAATGAGTTTGGTACACCGGTGTATGCTTATGATGCAGATTCGATTAAAAATCAATATGAAAAACTTACATCTTCTTTTTTAAAACATACAAAGTTCTTTTATGCAGCGAAGGCATTGACAAACATCAATATTCTTAAGTATGTCAGGAACCTGGGTGCTTCTTTGGATTGCGTTTCTATTAATGAAGTAAAACTTGGCCTGAAAGCAGGATTCCCGAAAGAAAAAATATTATTCACACCCAATTGTGTAGATCTTGCAGAGATTGAGGAAGCAATGACGTTTGGAGTGCATATTAATATTGATAATATCTCGATCCTCGAGCAGTTTGGAAATAAATACGGCAATACGTACCCGATTCTGGTAAGGATTAACCCTCATATTTTTGCCGGAGGTAATTATAAAATTTCGACCGGCCATATCGACAGTAAGTTCGGTATTTCCATCCACCAGGTGCGCCACATCGAAAGAGTGATGAAATCTACTAACCTTAACGTAGAAGGGCTTCACATGCATACAGGAAGCGAGATCAAAGACGCTGATGTTTTCCTGCAGGCTTTAGATATTATGCTTGAGCTTTCTGAGCATTTCCCGAACCTGAAATATCTGGATATGGGAAGCGGCTTCAAAATTCCTTATCAGGACACTGAAGAAGAGACGGATGTGAAAACTTTGGGTAAAAAAGTAGAAAAAGTAATTTCAGAATTCTCAAAATCTACAGGCAAAAAGTTTGAATTGTGGTTTGAGCCGGGAAAATTCCTGGTAGGGAAGAGCGGGTATTTATTAGTTAAAGCCAATGTGATTAAACAAACAACAGCAACTGTTTTCGTAGGGGTAAACTCTGGGTTTAACCACCTGATCCGCCCGATGTTCTATGATTCTTATCATGTCATTGAAAATTTATCCAACCCTAAAGGTGCTGAAAGAATATATACGGTAGTCGGAAATATTTGTGAAACAGACACTTTTGCGTGGGACAGAAAGCTGAATGAGGTAAGAGAAGGTGATATTCTGGCATTCCAGAATGCAGGGGCTTATGGTTTTGAGATGAGTTCCAACTTTAATTCGAGATTAAAGCCGGCTGAAGTTCTGTATCTGGACGGAAAAGCTCATTTGATCAGAAAAAGAGATGAATTTGAGGATCTTTTAAGAAATCAGATTGAGGTATTGTAAAAAAATAATTAAAAGAAACTTCGCTGTAAGGCGAGGTTTCTTTTGTTGTAATTTTAATTAATTTAAAAATAAAATCATGAAAACACTGGCGTTATTTTTAGGGCTTTTTGTTTCAAATTTGGTGTTTGCGCAATTCGATGTAGAAGAAAGGGATGATAATTTTATTACAGAAAACAACAAAAATATTCTTAAAATAGATATCAAGGAGCCGCTTTTGCAGGTTGCAGTAAAGAATTGCAACGATTTTAAGGCTGCGAATTTTGAAGGAGGTATTCCTGCATATAAAGAAATGCTGAGGAAATATATGTATGACTATCTGAATACAGAATTTTATGTCCTGAATGGTGATTTTACATTTACAATGACCATTGATCAGACAGGAAAAGTCACTAATATCGAAGGCTCCCCAAAAGTTGAAAACAGCCAGATTTTCTTTGATGATATGAAATATGTCGTAAGAAGAATCAAGAAAAACTGGATTCCCGCAAGCTGTAATGGGCAGCCGATAACTTCACAGATTAAAATTAAAATGAATCTGTCTGCGATTGCGACGGATGTTTAAAATATTTATTATCTTGAATTAATTAAAAAAAACTGGCCTGCCATTCTGGCACAATATTTTGTATCTTTGCAAATTCAAGAAGTTCAGAATTTAAATAGCAAGTAGAATCCTTGAACTTTAAATATTGAACCTTAAACAGATACTACCGTGCAGGAAAAATATATAGACGAAACAAAACAGGGAGAAGCTTTTGCGATTGCAGAAAAAGCGGGAAACTCTAAGAAATTATTCTTGGAAAGCTATGGCTGTCAGATGAATTTCTCTGATTCTGAAATCGTTGCATCAATTCTTAATGAGCAGGGATATAATACCACTCTTAAAGCTGAAGAAGCAGATCTTATCCTTTTAAATACATGCTCAATCCGTGAAAAAGCTGAGCAGACCGTGAGAATGCGCCTTTCCCAGTTCAAAAACCTGAAAAAAGGAAAACCAAACATGACGGTTGGAGTTTTAGGCTGTATGGCTGAAAGACTGAAAACCAAATTCTTAGAAGAAGAACAATTGGTTGATCTTGTGGTTGGACCAGATGCTTATAGAGATTTACCTAATCTTTTAAAGGAAACCGAAGACGGAAGAGATGCCATCAATGTAATTCTTTCAAAAGAAGAAACGTATGCGGATATCAACCCTGTCCGATTGGGCGGAAACGGTGTTACAGCCTATGTAACCATTACAAGGGGTTGCGATAATATGTGCACATTCTGCGTTGTGCCATTTACAAGAGGAAGGGAAAGAAGCCGTGACCCGCATTCTATCCTGGAAGAGTGCAAAGATCTTTGGAACAACGGATACAAGGAAATTACCTTATTAGGACAAAATGTAGATTCTTACCTATGGTACGGAGGCGGCCCGAAAAAAGATTTTGCCAAAGCATCTGAAATGCAAAAAGCTACTGCTGTTAATTTTGCTCAATTGCTTGATTTAGTGGCTAAAGCTGTGCCTGAAATGAGAATCAGATTTTCAACTTCCAATCCTCAGGATATGAGCCTTGATGTGTTCAGAATGATGGCAAAGCATGAGAATATTTGTAAATATGTTCATTTACCGGTTCAAAGTGGAAGCAACAATATGCTTACAGCGATGAACAGGCAGCATACCCGTGAAGAATATTTAGATTTAATTAAAAAAGCTAAAGAAATAGTTCCTGAAGTGGCATTTTCTCAGGATATGATCGTTGGTTTCTGCAACGAAACCGAAGAAGATCACCAGGATACCTTAAGCCTGATGAGAGAAGTGGAGTATGATTATGGCTATATGTTCGCCTATTCAGAAAGACCGGGAACTCCGGCGCATAAGAAAATGGAAGACAATATTCCGGTAGATATTAAACAAAGACGTTTAGCGGAAGTTATTGCTTTACAAGGCGAATTGTCTAGAAAACGTATGAAATCTTATGTAGGAAGAGTTCATCAGATCTTAATTGAAGGAACCTCCAAAAAGAACGAAAACCAGTGGAAGGGAAGAAACTCTCAAAATGCTGTATGTGTTTTTGATAAGCTTGAAGGACAAAAAATTGGTGACATTGTGGATGTTTTTGTATTCGATAACACCCAAGGCACACTTTTGGGGGAAACAGTACACAATAACTAATTTGGCTTTTAGCCTATATTTAATAATTATTATCAATAGTAAAATAAACTCAGACAATGGAAAAATTTCATAAATATTGCCTAAGTGTATTGTTGGTAATAATCTGCAGCAATATTTCGGCGCAGATCAGTAATGAATCTGTTGATAATGAGGATTGTAAGCAGTTGTACGAGCTGTACAGCCGAATCTTGAACTATGATTGCAGCACTTCACCGGAATTTTGCATAAAGAAAGATTCAAAATGCCATTTGGCAATTCACAGCAGACAGAACGCAGGTGATATTATTGGAAAAATATTTCCTGGAAAACCCGAATTTAATTTATTTAAAAATAAAGAAGGAGCCGTTTTTTCACAAAAACAAAAGCATCAGCAGCTTCTAATGAATTTCGAAAAAAACAGCGAAGAGAGTGTCTTTGCACCTATTTTATATTTTAAAACTAAAGTTTCAAAGGTTAGAAACAAAGATTATTTGGATGTAATTGGTTAAAAAACTAAAAAAAATTTAAACTAATTAATGATTCTGCAGCATATAAATGCAGATGTAAACTTAAATCAATAATCTATTTACTTATGAGCAACGAGCTTCAAAATATAAAAAACCGTTTCGGAATTATCGGAAATTTTCCGGCTTTAAATCGTGCGTTGGAAAAAGCAATCCAGGTAGCACCTACAGATATTTCAGTTTTAGTGATTGGGGAAAGTGGTGTAGGGAAAGAATTTATCCCAAAAATCATCCATTCAGAATCCAAAAGAAAACATCAGCCTTATATTGTGGTTAACTGCGGGGCAATCCCGGAGGGAACTATCGATTCTGAACTTTTCGGCCACGAAAAAGGTGCGTTTACAGGGGCTACGGCCACGCGAAAAGGATATTTCGAAGTAGCTGACGGTGGAACGATTTTCCTTGATGAGGTTGGAGAATTACCTTTACAGACGCAGGTTCGTCTTTTGAGGGTTTTAGAAAGCGGTGAATTCATGAAGGTAGGTTCTTCTCAGGTTCAGAAGACCAATGTGAGAATTGTGGCCGCTACCAATGTCAATATGATGAAAGCCATTCAGGACGGGAGGTTCCGTGAAGATTTGTATTACCGTCTGAATACGGTTCAGATTGATATGCCCCCTTTACGAGAAAGAAAGGGAGATATTCATTTGTTATTCAGAAAGTTTGCTATAGATTTTGCTGAAAAATACAGAATGCCGGAATTGGAATTAGAACCAAGTGCTGTTCATTACATTGAAAATTATACGTTTCCCGGTAATGTCCGCCAATTGAGAAATCTGGTAGAGCAGATGACGGTGGTAGAGAGAAACCGACACGTTATGGTAGAAAAATTAGCTGAATATATCCCAATGGATGCCCATTTGCCAATGGTGGTTAACCAGCCGAACAGCCAGAAGCAGTCCGATTTCAGCAGCGAAAGGGAAATCATGTACAAAATTCTCTTTGATATGCGAAATGATATCAATGATTTAAAATCGTTAACTTCAGAGCTGATAAAGAACCGCGGAGCTTCTGATCTTAGCAGCCATGAGAAAAACCTAATAAACAGGATTTATACTCCTGAAACACAGCAGAATATGGCACCAAATTCTTTATTGTATTTTGAAAATAAAAATGATACACCTGTCATTCAGAATCCAACCATTATTTCAAGTCCTGAAAACAGCTATGAAGATATTGAAGATATTGAAATTGAAGAAAACAGACCAGAATCTTTGTCTCTTCAGAATAATGAAAAAGATTTGATTATCAGGGCATTGGAGAAACATAAGGGCCGCAGGAACAAAGCCGCGGACGAGCTGGGAATTTCGCAAAGAACATTATACAGAAAAATAAAACAATATAACTTAGAAGAATAAAAATTAAGGATGAATTTTGATTTAATAACAAGCAAAGGTTACAATTTCAACATCGGAAAATATATTTCTGAAGGATTCGAATTATTTAAAAAAGATATGGGAGGCTTTATTCTCGCGACATTGCTGGCCATAGTAATGAGCATCATCCCTTTCTGCGGAATTCTGGCTCTGGGAAATTTTTTCAGGATCTGTAAAAAAGTAGACGAAGGTCAAAAATTAGAAGCCGGAGATATTTTTGATTTTACTGACTTTTGGGTGTATTTTAAATTCTTCATCTTATTGATTGCTGTAATATTAGTATTGATGATTCCTGTACAGATTTCATTAATCCCGCTTATCGTTGCAACAAAAGAAGGTGATCATTTGGATCCTGCAATTTTAATGGGAGGTATGGGAATCTGGATTATTCTTTATATTTTGTTTTTAGTTGCATTCAGTGTGTCATTTTACTTTGTACAGCCTCTTATTTCCATTTACAGGATACAGAGTGTGAGACAGGCTTTTTCGCTTTCATGGGGAATTGCTAAGAAGAACTTTTTAATGATACTTCTTTTCACTATTGTGGTGGGGATCATTGCAGAATTGGGGATTTTGGCCTGCGGGTTTGGATTATTTTTCACAATTCCGTTGGGTATCTGCATTAAATATGTTAGCTTTAAAGACGTTTTGGAAACACAGAATCAAAAAGTGGGTTTATGAGTAAGATAAAAATTGTTTTTGGATTTATTATTCTTTCATTGTTTCATCAGTGTTATTCTTTCACGGGGTCATCTCTTACGGATGAGAAAACCGTGCAGATCAACGAGTTTCCAAACAATGCCGCTTTGGTAAATCCTACTTTATCTCAGCAGTTTTCTACCGATATTCAGAACCGGTTTTTACAGAGAACTACTTTAAAAGGGACCAAAGAGAACCCTGATATCCTCATCGAAGGGGAAATTACGGATTATTCGATCACGCCGACCACAATCAGCTCCAATACAGTTCCTACCAATTCCGGAGGAACGATTCAGGAGTCACAAAATAAGCTGACCATCACCGTGAAGGTACATTATGAAAATAAGCTTCACCCTGATGTAAGTTTTGACAGAACGTATTCTGATGAGGCGGTTTTCAACAGTAATCTTTCACAGTCTGAGATAGAAAGCTCTCAGGTAAAGATTGCAACAGACAGGATTATAAATAAAATATTTAACGATATTGTAGCGAATTGGTAAGATGAATCATAGAGTTTTAGAATTATTAAAGGCCCCGAAAAACATTCAATCAGAGGATCTCGATCTTCTGAAAGAGGAAATTAATTCTTTTCCCTATATTCAAAACATCAGGGCTCTGTACTTGTACGGAGTTCACCTTCATGACAAAGAAAATTACCAGAAAGTACTTTCTACAACAGCGGCTTATACTACGGATAAAAAGATACTTTATCAACTGATTAATGGTAAAATTCAGCAAAAGCCAATATCGAAGATACTGTCTGAAACTATAAAGGAAAAAACAATTCCTGCAGAAAACCCGCTAAAACTCTTACAAAAAGCGAAGCTTACCAATTTCCCGATAAAAAGGGTAGAAGAGCCGGCAGGTGAAGCACGACCTGAAAGGATAGAAGAGCTGAAAACTAATGAAATTCAGCTTAAAGAAGAGGCTAAACATGTTTATGTAGATGGAGAGCGCAACAGGATTTTGTTTGAAGGAGAAGAAAGCTTCTTAAATGATAATGATGTAGAAACAATTGATCTTGAATCTACATTAGAATCCGGATCTATTGTGACTCAAAAAATAGAGAAAAAGCAGGAACCGGAAAATGTTGAACAAACTTCGCAATTCACGCTAGAAACTATTATTGAAGAAAAAAATATCAATTCAGAGTCTGAAAAAGAAACTGTTAATGAAATAAGAAAAGAGGAAAAAAACACAGAATTTACCTCTGAAAAAATAATTAATGAAGATGAAATTTCTTCAGAAGAAGGAGAAAAATCAGTTCGCGACGATGAAGAATTAAGTTTCCACAGAATGGAGTCCTTCATGCCGGATGTAAAAATTCAGGCCAATAATTCTGAGAATGTAAAAGCAGAAATTCCTCAGTCGGGCTTTAATAAAAATGAAGAGGAAATGCGCCGCCTGATAGAAGAGGTAGAGAAAAAAATGAAAGAAAAAGCGGCTTCTCAGAAGATCAAAAAAAGAGAAGAGCCGGAAAACACAGGCCACGACATCAGTTTTGCTGAAACTCAAAGCTTTGAAGTAAAGCCTGCCGAACCAGAAATTAGAAAAGAAGAAAAAAAGGAAAAGCTCCAAAATGTTCTGCCTGAAAGTAAGGATTTACAAGATAAAAATAATGAAGCAGAGCCATCAATTACACAAAAGACGGAAGTGAAATCTTCTTGGAAACCTATGTCTTTTGAAACGAATCTTCCGGATTCCCTGATTAATAAACCTGTGGAAAATCCTCAGCGCAAAATTGAAACCGAAGCTCCGAAAATTGAAACTCCTCAACCGGAAACACCCAAAGCAGAAATTGTAAAAGAAAAAGAAATTCTACCCGCAGTAGAAGCAATTCCCGAACTAAAGGAAGATAAGTCTGAGGAAATTGAAGATAATAAAGAAAGTCTTCAAGTACATAAAGAAGTCCCGAAAACGGAGGCTGAAAAGAATGATGTGGCCGTAATGAATGTTTCTTTCTTCGGCTCCGGATGGACGCTTTCACAACCTGAAAAAGAAGCTAAAGAAGAAGAAAGACTGGAAGAAAAAACGGGAAAACCAGCTTCTGAAGCTCCCAGATCAAACACCATTGATAGTAATGTTCCCGGATTTATCAATACTTGGCAGAGCTGGCTGAAAATCGAGAGGACTGCAGAAGTGGAAAAGGAAAAAGCCGAGATTAAGGTCAAAGCCATTGAAGCTTTTATTGAAAATAATCCGAAGATCAGCCAGTTAAAAGATGAAGTTAATTTTGTTGTTAAAGAGAAGAATGATGATATTTCACACCTGATGACTGAGACTTTAGCCAATTTGTATTTTGAGCAGAAACTGTACATAAAAGCCATTAAAGCATTTGAGGCTCTTATCAAAAAAACACCGGAAAAAAAAGAATATTACGAAGGTAAAATTCAAGAAATAAAAGACTATAGAAGTAAAGGATAATGAATATATTTGTAATTACCCCGTTTCAAATAATTTTTGCGGCTATTGCAATCGCCGTTTATACATTTTGGCAATTATGATTTCACTGAAAAACAAAGCCTATCTTATATTGGTTTTATTTCCTTTAATCGGAGCTTTAGGATAGTCGTTCAAAATATTTAACAAAAACATGACAAATTGCTGTTAAATAGGCGAAAAATTCCTTTATGAAGTTTTAAGTATGGTCAATTACATCTTTATTACGTTTGAATTTCCGCAAGGCTTTTTGTCCTACTAAAATCACGAGTATCACTAAAACGAGAGCAAAGATTCCGGCTATAATTGGTGTTGTCATTGCTAAGACAGACATAATTCCTGCTCCTGCTGTTTCCGTGGTTCCGACCACAGAATTTCCCAAACCGCCTGTGGTTGCAGTAGAAACTGCTCGAATTCCAGCAAATCCCGAGCTTATGGTTGCCGCTGTTCCACCTCCTGCAATCAGTGCCAATGCCCATTGGGGGAATGTTCCCAAGTCTGCAAACTGGCTCGCAAATAATACAGAACCCGCTACAGTAGCCATTGGAACTGAAATGGTATCTAATAAATGATCAATAAAAGGGATATAATATGCTAAAATCTCAACAGCGGTTGCTATTCCGGTAGTGATAAGCGTGGGAAGCCCAGCAAGCCATTCAAAGCTTTCATTCATGGGAATCCAATGAAGGTAGGATGCTAAACTCACCGCAAACATCGGAAGAAAAACCCGGAATCCGCTGGCCGCAGCAAGGCCAATACCGATAAAGGTACTCACTATATAGGGTAAATAAGGAACGTTGTCTAACATATTAATTTTCAGATTAGTTTGTTTAAAGTTACAAAAAAATAAATCTTCAAAGTGTAAAACCTTTTCAATGATCTGAGCAAATTTATGTAAGTTCAGTTAAATAAACTCTGTGTAATCAGTAAAATCCGCGGGCAACATTATTCCCATATTTTTCACAGGACATATGATAAAAATCAAGACTTCTTCTGAGCCTGGCAAAGCTTAATAAACTGCGTTTCCACATCCTGAAATTTTTCCGGCATTTCCGGGGAAGCCCAGAAAAGCATAGCTATTGTTTTATTACCAAAAGCTTCTTTGAAAAGATCTTTATTTAAACGATAACATTCCCTCAAAAGCCTTTTTATACGATTTCTGTGAACAGCTCTTTTAAAATATTTTTTAGAAACTGAAGCTGCAAACTTTGTGCTTTCAATGGGAGCTGCAGGCTTGTCTTTAAGGATGATAATTCTCAAATTCCCATTCTTTCTCCATTTACCTTTTTCAAAAAGTAAAGAGATTTCGGTATTTTTTTTGAATTTTTCGGCTCTGGGATATTTGAAGTTTGTCATTTACTGACTGTAAATATAAGAGTTAATTTTTATTTGTTCGAAATGCTTCTACAGGCTTAGCATGACATTTCTAATACTAACGGGCTTATGAGCAGTTAATTTGTCGCCATGTCACCCTGAGCCTGTCGAAGCATCTTATAATGTTTTTGAAAACTTAATCTTTTTTTACCAAATGATTAATAACTTCTGCAGCAGCATACAACCCGAAAATAGCAGGAATAAAGCTGATCGTTCCGTAAAAAGATTTCTTAAAATTACTCCCATCGGTCATTTTCAGGCTTTCTTCCTTTTGAATTTCATTGGAAAAAACACAGCGGATCCCTTTATTGATTTTCTCTTTCTTTAATCTTTTTCTTACCTGTTTTGCCAGAAAACAGTTATGGGTTTTACTGATATCTCTTACTTTTACCATACTTGGATCTGTTTTTCCACCGGCCCCCATTGAGCTTACCACTTTTATTTTTCTTCTTCTTGCTGCAATTAATAATTTAAGTTTTGGTGTTACACTATCAATACAGTCCAGGATATAATCAAAATTCCCTTTATCAAGGATTTCATCCATTCTTTCGGGGTTCAGAAATTCATTAATTTTGGTTAAATTAATTTTTGGATTAATATCTAAAAGCCTTTCCGCTACAACTTCTACTTTATGCCTTCCAATGGTTGAGTGTAAAGCAGGTAATTGCCTGTTAATGTTGGTGATATCAACGGTGTCGCCATCCACGATCGTCATATTTCCAACTCCGGCTCTCGCAATAAATTCGGCTGCAAAAGAACCTACTCCACCCAAACCTACAACAAGAACTGTCGCTTTATTCAACTTTTCTAAGCCTTCTTCCTTGATTAGAAGCTCCGTTCTTTCCAACCAGTATTTATCCATTTTTAATTGTTTCTAAATTTTCTGAAATTTGTTTATTTAAATTTTCCAAAGAAATTCCCTTTATTTCCGAAACTTTTTGATATAAGGTTTTAATATCGAAATCGTCATTATCCGATTCTAAAAATATTCTGTTTAAAGGAGTAATTTTCAAAATATTCTGCAAAGATAAATTATACAAAACCGCTTTTCCAAAACTCAGATAAAAATTATTTTTAAGCAGGTCTTCTGCAATATTTTGTTTTTTATTAAATCCATGAATAATCAGGGGTCGTTCGGCATATTTTTTAAATGAAATCACTTCATAAAATTTCCTTACACAATGAATAATAATCGGTTTTTTTACATCATTAGCGAATTTTATTTGCTTTAAAAAAACTTTTTCTTGAATGCTTTGATCAGTTTGCACTAAAGAATCAAGGCCGCACTCACCAATCGCAAAACAATTTTCATTCATATTTGAATGGAACCAATCGAATTGACTCTCAAGATCATCCACGTTAATATCTTTCGGATGGATCCCGATGGAGTATGTGAAATCTGTCGGAGCGGTTTCTATGTCGAGGTTGTAGATTCCGTTCGTAATATTTTTTTTATGATGATGAAAATCAAAAAATTCCATTTTCAAAAATACTATTAATTTATAATTAACGCAGATTTCTTAAACAAACGTTTATAAATATGTTAAAAATTTCTTAACTTTACTCAAACGACAATTTATGAAGAAAAAATTTACAGAAAAACAAATACATATTTTAGATATTGCTGAAGAGCTAATTGCAAAGAAAGGTTATGAAGGCACTTCGGTGAGAGATATCTGTTCCAAAGCCAATATCAATGTCGCAATGATCTCTTATTATTTTGGTTCCAAAGAAAAAATGATGTCTTATCTCTATCAGTACAGGGTATTGAAAACCAGAGAAAAATTTTCAGAATTTTCAGATACCATAAAAGACGGCAAACCGGAAATGCAGATGAAAGAAATTATTAAATATATTGTAGGACAGTTGTTTAAATATAATTATTTTCATGGTTTTGTTACACAAGAGCTGCGTCACACAGAAAATTTAAAAGATGAGCTGTTGGATTTTTATCAGTTGTTTGTCAAAAAGCTGGACGAGGTGATCAAAAAAGGGGTTGCTTCAGGTATTTTTACATTTACTCCAAAGCCTGAGGATGTTCTTACGACAATTATAGGCTCTACCTTATTCGTGATCCGGAACAGGAATTTTTATGAATTGTATGTTCCGAATAAAAATGAAGAAACGTACGTTAAAGAAGCAGAAAAAAAGGTGAGGATGAATCTCTTAATGAGTGTTTTTGCCATTTTGGGATACGCTGCAGACTAAAATTACGTTAAATAATCATAAAAAAAAATCTATTGACAAAAAAGTTATATTTTTGCAAATTAGTAAATCGGCTGTATAATCCGAAAACTGTTGAATTTTTTATATGAAAAAATATATTTTAGGTCTTTTTGCTGTAGCTGTAGTGGCATCATGCGTGAGTCAGCAGGAAAAAGCAATGAAAAGTGCTGATAAGAATTTCATCTTGAAAGTGGCTAATGAAAACTTCGCTAAAAAGAAGTGGAAGAATGCTTTGGCACTTTATGACAGGCTCCCAAATCTGGTTGCAGGAACGGATGATGCTCCGAACGTAGTTTTCAATTCTGCGTATGCCAACTATTATGATAAAAACTATAAATTGGCAGGCCACCAGTTTAAAAACTTCGCGATAAGTTTTCCTCAGGACAACAGAAAGGAAGAGGCAGCATACATGTCGGCATTATGCTACTATGAAGGGTCGATGGATTATAATCTGGATCAGTCTAGTACAGAGTTGGCTATTAATGAACTACAAGACTTTTTAAATAATTATCCTAATTCAGAAAGGTCAAAAAATATCAATACTCTTATCGAAGAATTGTCTTATAAGCTGGAGTTTAAAGCTTATGAAAACGCAAGGCAGTACTTTAGCATGGGTGATTATAAAGCTGCAAATGTAGCATTGGAAAATGTACTGGAAGATTTCCCAAGTACAAAGCTTCGTCCTAAAATCTACGACTATATTGTAAAATCACGTTACGAGCTTGCTACAAAGTCTGTTTACGACCTTAAAGATGAGCGTATTGAAAGTGCATTGGCCTTCACAAGACAGATTGAAAAAGAAATGCCCAATACGGATGTTACAAAAACGGCCCTGGATCTTAGGCAAAAGCTTGAAAAAGAAAAGAAGGATTTCGTAATTGTTAAGAAAAATACAGAAGCAAGACTTGCTGCTTTAACAGAAAGACAAAAAAAGATCGAAGCACAAAACGCTTCAAAGGTAAAAAAAGATCAGCAAATGAAGGACCAAGTAGACGCTGAGAAGAAAGCAATGCAGATCCAGAGGGATAGTGCAGCAATTAATACACCTCCACCGGCAGCGACTTTCAAAATTCAAAGATAATTCGTAAATTTGCGAACTTAAATAAAATTAATATTCTCAAAATGAGTGTAAAAGATACAAAAGCAGAAGTAAACACGATTACTTACGATAAGGATAAGATTGAAGACAAAGTAGGTTCAATCTACGAAGCGATTGTTATCATGGGAAAAAGAGCAGAGCAGATCAATGCAGAAATTCGTACAGAATTACACAATAAGCTTGATGAGTTTGCTGTTCATAATTCTACATTAGAAGAAGTTTTCGAAAACAGAGAGCAGATCGAGATCTCTAAACATTACGAAAAGCTTCCAAAACCAACTTCTATTGCAATTGAAGAATGGTTAAATGAAGACATCTACTTCAGAAAAACTGAAGAAAGAAAATAAAATTCAATATGTTTTTTATATATAAAGGTCATAAAGGAAATCTTTTCTTTATGACCTTTGTTGTTTAAATGGGTTTGTGAGAAAAAATAAGTAATTTAGTATTCTTAAAAAAATTAAAACTAAATGAGTCTTTCTGGGAAAAAAATTCTCATCGCGATTTCTGGCGGGATTGCAGCTTATAAAACACATTTTCTAATTAGGGATTTTGTGAAGAAAGGTGCAGAAGTTCAGATAATTATGACTCCTGATGCAGAACATTTTGTAACTAAGCTGAGTATTTCCACTTTATCCAAAAAACCCGTTTACACAGATTTTTACAGTGATAACGGAACCTGGAACAGTCATGTAGAAATAGCTTTATGGGCAGATGTAATGATTGTTGCTCCTTGTACAGCCAATACTTTGGCCAAAATGGTCCATGGAATGTGTGATAATCTTGTAATTGCAACCTATATGTCAGCAAAATGTCCCGTGTTTATAGCTCCGGCAATGGATTTGGATATGTATGCACACCCTTCTACAAACAAAAATTTAGTGTTGGCAGAAAGCTACGGTCATATTGTTATTCCTGCCGAAAATGGAGAATTGGCCAGTGGATTGACCGGGCAGGGAAGAATGGCGGAACCGGAAACCATTTCTAAAGCGGTTGAAGATTTTTTTGATTCAAATGTTCAAAAAACATTGAAAGGGAAAACCGTTTTAATTACGGCAGGACCTACTTATGAGGCAATCGATCCGGTAAGATTTATAGGGAATCATTCTTCGGGGAAAATGGGGTTTTCCCTGGCAGAAGAGGCTTCTAAAAGAGGGGCGAAAGTAATTTTAATTTCCGGGCCGAGCTCCCAAACCATAAATGATAGAAATGTTGATCTGCATAAAGTAACTTCTGCAAAAGAAATGCTCGCCAAAGTCTTTGAGTTTTACGATAAAATTGACATTGGAATTGCCAGTGCCGCTGTTGCAGACTACTCTCCTAAGGATGTGGCAAAAGAAAAAATCAAAAAAGATGATGAAAACCTGATGATTGAGCTGATCAAAAATCCGGATATCCTGAAAACAATGGGTGAGAAGAAAACCCATCAGTTTTTGGTAGGATTTGCTTTGGAAACACAAAATGAAGAAGAAAATGCAAAAGGGAAATTAGCCAAAAAAAATCTGGATATGATCGTACTGAATTCTCTCCGTGATGAAGGTGCAGGTTTTAAAAATGATACCAACAAAATAAAGATATTCACCAAAACGGAAAAGAAAGAATTTGATCTGAAATCCAAAGATGACGTGGCAAAAGATATTTTAGACTTCGTTGAGGCTCAACTTTTAAAATAATTTTAATAAATTTCCGTTCTCAATTTTTATTAGATAATGAAAAAATTTTTAAGCATATTTTTACTGCTGATTTTGTGTAATCTAAGCTTTTCTCAGGAAATATTGGCTACGGTTCAGGTAAATTCCCAGCAGTTGGGGGGAAGTAATCAGTCTGCGTATAAAGCCCTGGAGAAAAGTTTAAGGGATTTTATCAATAATACCAGCTGGACAGGAAAAAAACTCCAGAACTTTGAAAAAATAAAATCAAATTTTGCTATTGTTGTCAGCGAAAGAGACGGGAACAGGTTCAGGGGCAGCATTGTTGTACAGGCAGTCCGCCCGGTTTACAACACTACTTACGAATCTCCTCTGATTAACCTTCAGGACCAGAGATTTTCTTTTGATTATATTGAAAACGAGAACCTTATCTTTAATGAAAGACAATTCTCAGGAAAAAACCTGATCGATGTAATCAGCTTTTATGTATATCTTATTTTAGGTGTTGATGCAGACAGCTTCCAGTCGATGGGAGGAACTGAGTGGTTCCAAAAAGCCCAGCAAATTGCTCAGAACGGAGAATCTCAGAACACTTACGATGGTTGGAAACAGATCAACGAGCCGAGAAGCCGTTCTATTTTAATTAAAGAAATTATGAGCCCGAACTGGAGCCAGCTTCGTGCGACAAGTTATTCTTATCATAGAGCAGGTTTAGACAATTTGTTCAATCAAGATCAGACTGCGGCAAAAAAAGTGATTTTTGATGCCCTAATGCAGCTGAGACAATATGAAAACTCTTTCCAGCAGGCATATTATTTTAATCTTTTCATGGATACAAAGTCGGATGAGATCTTTAATATCTTTAATTCCGGGAACAACGGAGGGATTGTTTTAGGTGATCTTAAAAATGAAATGACGATTCTGGCACCAAAATTCATAGAAGGAAAGTGGAGCAAATGGAAACAGTAACTTAACTTGAATTCTGAAATCTAAAGTTCTATATTTGCAATAGCTAAAATAATCTGCTATTATCAATGCTTTCGAGAATTTACATTAAAAACTTTGCCCTGATTGATACACTTGAAGTATCGCTGCATAATGGCTTACAAGTCATCACTGGAGAAACCGGTGCCGGAAAATCTATCATTTTAGGAGCTTTAAGGCTCATCCTGGGCGAAAGGGCGGATGTAAAATCCATCTCAAAAGTAGAAGAAAAAAGCATTGTAGAGACAGAATTTGCCTTAAATAACCAATTCAAAAAGTTCTTCATCGAAAATGATCTCGATTATGAACATCAGACGATCATCCGCAGAGAAATTTTGCCTTCTGGGAGATCACGTGCATTCATTAATGACGTTCCGGTGACGCTGGATGTTTTGAAGGAGCTGTCTTCCAGGCTTATAGATATTCATTCACAGTTTGAAACGTCCAACTTGTTTACTTCCGAATATCAGTTCAAAATAATTGACGGGCTTTCCGAAAATAAAAAGCTTATCGAAGAATACCAAGATGAATTTTCAGATTTTCAAAGCTTAAAAATACAGCTTAAAAAGATTCAGGAACAGCTTTCTGAATCCAGAAAAGAAAGTGACTATAAAGATTTTCTTTTAAGTGAGCTGGAAGAGCTGAGACTTGATGATGTAGATTACGAAGAACTTCAAAACCAGCTTTCCATACAAGAAAATGCCGAAATGATTTCTGAAAACCTGGCTCAGGTATTATCAAGATTTCATCAGGAAGAAGTCGGGATTTTATCTTTCTTTAATGAAGCTAAAAATAAATTATCGAAAATTGCGGAAGTTTCAGCGGGCTTTGCAGAGCTTGATGAAAGGCTGGAAACATCTTTTGTGGAATTAAAAGATATCATTTCCGAGCTTGAAAATGAGTCGGAAAAAATTGAAATAAATCCAGAAAACTTGGCATTACTTGCTGAGGTTAACAATAAAATCAATTCTCTGTTCTTAAAACATAATGCTTCTGATATTTCAGAATTAAAAGAGATCAGAGATCAGCTGGCCGGCGATCAGAAAGGTGCTTCGGAACTGGAATCCCAGATTAAAGAAATTGAAGAAAATATTTCAGGAAAAGAAAAAATACTTCAGGCTCTCTCTGAAAAACTTTCGAAGAACAGAAAAAAAAGTGTTCCTGTTTTTATTAAAAAAGTAGAAGAATTGCTTAAAAAATTAGGCCTTGAAAAAGCTAAAGTTGATATCGAACTTCTAAATTCTTCAGATTTTAATCAGTTCGGGAGGGAAAATATCCAGCTTCTGTTCCAGGCGAATTCAGGCTTTCCCTTAAAACCGATTCAGACCGCTATTTCCGGAGGTGAAAGATCAAGGGTAATGTTGGCCGTAAAGAAAATCATTGCCGAAAGTGACGAGCTTCCGACTTTGATTTTAGATGAGATTGATACTGGCGTTTCAGGGAAAGTAGCCGAGGAAATCGGAAATCTGATGCGCGAAATGTCCGCTGATATGCAGCTTATTGTAATTTCTCACCTGGCACAGGTGGCTGCAAAAGGGAATAACAATTATAAGGTGGTGAAGCAGGATGTCTCTGGAAGAACACAATCGACAATTGTTCCTTTAAATGACGAGGAAAAGCTGAACGAAATCGCTCAGTTGCTTTCAGGAAGCAAGATTACAGAAGCGGCTCTGGCCCAGGCGCGTGAGCTTATAGGGTGAATTTTTCACAAAAAATGAACATTTTTAGAAAAACAGTATATTATTTGACATTATTTGTTTAAATTTTTTAAGTATAAGGAAAATTCTGTAACATTTTTAGGGTTATATTTACTAATGTAAAAAAGATAACTATGTTTTTTAAATTCCTGAGACTAGAAATCAAAAGCTTTTTCCGCGGGTCTTCTTTGGGTGTTAATCTTGCGATGAAAATTCTCCGTTTTATCGGGATACTTTATTTTATGACATGTCTGGTTTTAGCTGCATTTGGAGTTTTTTATCTCATCGAAGAAAAAATGCAGGAAAACCCTGTTAAAATTGTTTCCAGATTTTTAATTGCTGCCTGGGCCGTCGATCTGATCCTTAAATATATCTGGCAGGAATTGCCTACACAGAACATCAAACCCTTCCTTACGCTGAATATTCCTAAAAAAACATTAGTGAATTATATGCTGAGTAAGACTTTTCTTTCTGCTCTCAGCTGGCTGAATTCATTATTTTTCTTCACATTTTGCGGAATCGCGTTGTTTAATGGGTACAGTATTTCCGGTATTTTAGGTTGGCTGATCGGGGTTTCTCTGTTGTTTTACCTTAATAATTTTATCAATATTCTTTTTAATAATAAGGAGGCTGTTGCTATCGTTGTTGCATGTATTTTTGCCGCGGTTGCCGGACTGACCTATTATAACATCATTCCGATGTTGTCCTATTCTGAAAGATTTTTCTTCAGCTTTTTTGAAAGGCCCTATTTTGCTGTTATCTCAATAGTATCATTTATCGGGTTATGGAAGATATGTTTTAATCATATCCGTAAAGTTTTCTACCTTGATCAGGGGCTTGAAACGAAAAAAACTGTCGGGAAAACTGAAAATATTGCTTTCCTGAATAAATATGGAGCAATTGGAACTTTCATTAATAATGACATAAAAATGTTGAGAAGAAACAAGATCACTAAAGGTATTTTATGGGGAAGTCTCCTGTTTCTTTTTTACGGGCTGCTTATTTTTTCTTCATCAATTTACAAAACTCCGGCAATGATGATGTTTATGGGATTGTTTGTAACGGGAGGTTTCCAGTTTTTATTCGGGCAGCGGGTTCCGGCCTTTGACAGCTCCTATTATCCTTTGATGATGACATTGAATGTACCTTACAAAGAATACCTTAAGGCAAAATGGTGGCTGATGAATATAGTGACAGGAGCTTCAATGATTTTAGCCGTTTGCTATGTCTATTTCGGATGGGAAATGTATCTTACCTTTTTTGCTGCAGGAATTTATAATATTGGAGTTAATTCTCAGTTCACGCTTTGGTCAGGAGCTTTTAACAAAACGCAGATTGATCTTAATTCTAAAGAAAAAAGATTCGGGCAGAAGAATAGTTTCAATATGAAAGCTTTGCTGCTATTAATTCCGAAAATGATTTTGCCGATGGTGGTTTTTGGTCTTGTTCAGAAATACTTGGGGATTACGGCCGGTGTTGTCAGCATTGCCGTAATTGGGCTGATTGGCTTTTTGTTCAAGGAAAAAATCTTCAATATTATTGTAAGACATTATAAGGTAGAAAAATACGGCACATTAGAAGCATTCAAAAACAAAGATTAATATGATTACTATTAATAATTTAAAGAAAACATACGGCAATGCAACCGTTTTAAATATAGAGCATCTTGAAATCCCGAATGGAGAAACTTTCGGACTGGTCGGAAACAACGGAGCAGGAAAAACGACACTGTTCAGCCTAATGCTAGACCTGATCCAAGCTACTACAGGCTTTGTAAGCATCGACGGAATTAAGGTAAATGAATCTGAAGCTTGGAAAAATAAAGTTTCAGCCTTTGTAGATGATTCTTTCCTGATCGGGTACCTCACGCCGGAGGAATATTTTTATTTCATCGGGGAATTAAGAGGGCAGAACAAGGCTTCAGTAGATGAATTTCTGAAACAATTTCATGATCTTTTCAATGGAGAGATTTTAAATTCCGGAAAATATGTCCGTGATCTTTCAAAAGGGAATCAGAAAAAAGTAGGCATTGTGGGAGCCATTATAGGTAACCCGGAAATCATCATTTTAGATGAGCCTTTTGCCAATCTTGATCCTTCCACGCAGATCAAACTGAAGAATTTAATTAAGGAATTATCAAAGCAGGATGGTGTTACTTTCCTCATTTCAAGTCATGATCTTTCGCATACCACAGAGGTCTGCAACAGAATTGCAGTGGTTAATAAAGGCCAGCTGGTAAAAGATATCAAGACGAATCCGGAAACATTGAGAGATCTTGAGCAATATTTTGCTAATCAGGTCTCTAAACCTGTGGAAAATGTTGATATTAATGAATTAAAATAATACGCTTACTAAACCTTCAAGGTTTTTAAAACCTTGAAGGTTTGATTACAAATAAAAAACTCCAGTATTTCTGAGGTTCTTTATAATCAATATTTAATTCATTTATTTTAAACTTTCCACCATATCTTCCGGCTTTACCCATTCATCAAATTGCTCCGGAGTTAAAAGGCCAAGGTTTACAGCTTCTTCTTTTAGTGTTGTTCCGTTTTTGTGGGCGGTTTTGGCAATTTTTGCGGCATTTTCATACCCGATATGTGTATTTAGAGCCGTTACCAGCATTAAAGACTTATCAACCAGTTCTTTAATTCTTTCATGATTCGGTTCAATTCCAACCGCGCAATGATCATTAAATGAAATACATGCATCTGCAATCAACTGTGCAGATTGCAGGAAATTGTAAGCCATCACAGGTTTGAAAACATTCAGTTCATAATTTCCCTGAGTTCCGGCAAAGGAAATTGTGGTATCATTTCCCAAAACCTGAGCGCAAACCATCGTCATCGCTTCATTTTGCGTAGGATTTACTTTTCCTGGCATGATAGAAGAACCCGGTTCATTCTCAGGAATATGGATTTCCCCGATGCCTGAACGTGGTCCCGAAGCCAGCAATCTTATATCCTGCGCAATTTTATATAGAGAAACAGCCAGTTGTTTTAAAGCTCCGTGGGATTCTACGATGGCATCATGAGCAGCTAATGCTTCAAATTTATTTTCTGCGGTTACAAAAGGAAGATTCGTGAATTTGGCAATGTATTCTGCCACTTTTATATCGTAACCTTGAGGGGTGTTCAAGCCTGTGCCAACCGCTGTTCCTCCTAAAGCAAGCTCAGAAAGATGAGGTAAAGTATTCTTCAGTGCTTTGATTCCGAAGTTCAGTTGAGCGACATAGCCTGAAAATTCCTGTCCCAAAGTCAGTGGAGTAGCATCCATCAAATGGGTTCTCCCGATTTTAACAATATCTTTAAATGCTTCTGATTTTTGTGATAAAGTATCTCTTAATTTTTCAACCGCAGGAATTGTCGTTTCAACGACCTTTTTGTAGGCGGCAATGTGCATTGCTGTTGGATAAGTGTCGTTAGAAGATTGGGATTTATTCACGTCATCATTGGCGTGAATTTCAGATTTCTCACCCAAATTTCCACCGTTGTTGACATGAGCTTTATTGGAAATAACTTCATTTACGTTCATGTTTGATTGTGTTCCAGAGCCGGTTTGCCAGATAACCAAAGGAAATTGATCGTTGAGTTTTCCTTCCAGGATTTCATCGCAAACATTTGCAATTAAATCTCTTTTTTCTGTTGAAAGAACGCCTAAATCTGTATTGGTAAACGCAGCTGCTTTTTTCAAATAAGCAAAAGCTTCAATAATCTCGTGTGGCATAGAGCCTTCCGGGCCGATTTTGAAATTGTTTCTTGAACGTTCTGTCTGTGCGCCCCAAAACTTGTCCGCAGGAACCTGCACTTCACCCATGGTGTCTTTTTCTATTCTGTAATTCATTGTGATTGAAATTTGTTTTGATTTAACCACAAAAGGCACAAAAGATTTATTTAATTTTTAAAAGAATTTCAAAAGTCCACAAAATTGAAAATCAAAGATTTTCAAAAACTAATGTGTTCTTCTAAAGCAGTATTTATTAAGCTTAAAATAACTAAAGTGCTAAAAACTTTTGTGCCTTTTGTGGTTAAAAATATGTTCCTATAAAGTTAATGAGAAATAAAAACTCTCGCAATTTATAATCATTATAAATATCAATCTAAGTCGCTGATTTTACTCATGTTTTTTTGTGTAAGCCGTATTTTTGCAGGAATAAAAAATTGAAATGGAATTTAGATATCAGGATCCGTATCCGATTCAGAAAGATGATACGGTATATAAGAAGCTTACCTCAGATTATGTGAAAGTTGAAAAACTGGGAGACAGAGAAATTTTAACTGTAGATCCGAAAGGTCTTGAACTTCTTGCTGAAGAAGCCATGGCAGATGTTTCTTTTATGCTTCGTTCTTCACATTTAGAGAGTCTTAGAAGAATTATCGATGATCCTGAAGCTACAGATAACGATAGATTCGTTGCCTATAATTTACTACAAAATGCTGCTGTTGCTGTAGAAGGAGCTTTGCCTTCTTGTCAGGATACCGGGACGGCGATTGTAATGGGTAAAAAAGGAGAAAACGTTTATACAGGCGTTGATGATGGCGAGTATTTAAGCAAAGGAATTTACAACACCTATCAAAAAAGAAATTTAAGATATTCTCAGGTGGTACCTTTAACGATGTTTGAAGAGAAAAATTCTGGCTCAAATCTTCCGGCGCAAATTGATATTTATGCTAAAAAAGGAGATTATTATGAATTTTTATTCTTAACAAAAGGAGGAGGATCAGCAAATAAAACTTTTCTTTACCAAAAGACAAAATCTTTACTCAACGAAAAATCTTTGGAAGCTTTCGTAAAAGAAAGAATTTCAGATTTGGGAACGGCTGCTTGCCCACCTTATCACTTGGCTTTAGTAATAGGTGGAACCTCTGCTGAAGCGAATTTAGCGGCTGTGAAAAAGGCTTCTGCAAAATATTACGACAATCTTCCGACAGAAGGAAATGAAGCCGGACAGGCTTTCAGAGATTTGGAATGGGAAGCAAAAGTTCAGAAAATCTGTCAGGAAAGTGAGATTGGGGCTCAGTTTGGCGGGAAATATTTAACACATGATGTTCGAGTAATCAGACTTCCTCGTCACGCGGCTTCATGCCCTGTGGGAATGGGAGTTTCTTGTTCGGCAGACAGAAATATCAAAGGAAAAATTACCCAAGAAGGTATTTTCTTAGAGCAATTGGAACAGAATCCTAAAAGATTTTTACCGGATACTCCTCCACATTTGGAAGAAGCAGTTGAAATTAATTTGAATCAGCCAATGCCTGAAATTTTAGCAGAACTTTCAAAATATCCAATTAAAACAAGATTAAAATTAAACGGAACATTAATCGTAGCAAGAGATATCGCTCACGCAAAGATCAAAGAATTATTGGATGCCGGACAATCTATGCCTGAATATTTCAAAAATCACCCGATCTATTACGCAGGACCTGCAAAGACGCCGGAAGGAATGGCTTCAGGAAGTTTCGGACCCACAACGGCGGGAAGAATGGATGTTTATGTAGACGAATTCCAAAGCCACGGCGGAAGCATGATTATGCTTGCAAAAGGAAACAGAACAAAAGACGTGACTAATGCCTGCAATAAATACGGAGGCTTCTATTTAGGTTCTATTGGCGGGCCGGCTGCGATTTTAGCAAAAGACAACATTTTGTCTGTTGAGGTAGTGGATTTCCCTGAATTAGGAATGGAAGCGGTAAGAAAAATCGAAGTAAAAGATTTTCCGGCATTTATCATTACGGATGATAAAGGGAATGATTTCTTTGCAGATCTTGCACATTAAATTAATTTAAAATCAAAACAAATTTCAAAATAGGACATTTACTATTTGTTTAAAAAACAAAAAAGTCCTACTTTTGCCTAAAATCTTTAAGAAAAATGATAACTATTTTATCAGCATTTTGGCCGTTTTACCAGTTCCTTTGGACAATATTTTTCTTTACTATGTTCCTAGTAGGTTTCTGGTGTATCTTTATGTTCTTCGGATTAGTAATTCCAATGTGGTTGACAGAAGGATTAAAAGAATATTTCGGAAAAGTTAAACCTTTTGATCCTGAAGATATCAGAAGAAAGAATATTTATGAGCAGGAAGGCGTAGAAGTAATCTTCAACGAGCCTAAAGGTAACGGGCCTTTCTTACACGATGATCACGGACACGGACATCATTAATTGATTGTCATTGTTTTCTCACCTGAATTCTGAGAAAGCAATATCAAAGCAAAACAACATATATTAAACCACTTATTTTTTAAGTGGTTTTTTTGTTGTAATGTGTTTGTAAAAACCGTTAAAATTAGGCCAAATTGACAAACTCATTCGAAATCAGGTTTAATATAATTAAAAATTAAAAAAAATCTAGTCAATGCATAGTTTGTCAAGGTGTTAAAAAAAATCATTTTTTCAATTAAATATAAATAATTCCAGAAAATAATTTACATTCGTATCATACTAACTAAAAAAGAAACTTTATGAAGAAATTTTATTCCGGTATTATGCTGTTTGTTATGGCCGTGGTTTTTGGTCAAATCAGCTATACCGTTACTCCAAATCCTTTTAATGAAACAGATGCGATTACTCTGACGATACCCGGAAATCAAATTGATGAAACTGGGTGGGGAGTAGTGAATAATGCAATTTATATCTGGTCATGGTCATTGGACACAAATTACCAGAACAGCCAAGATTGTCCTACCAACGGGGGCTGGAACAATTCCAATGAATTGAATAAACTAGATTACAATTCTACGACAGATACATATTCTTTATCGTTTACCCCAACTACTTTTTATGGAAGAACGGGGATCGGTAGATTTGGATTTTTATTAAAAGATAAAACAGGAGCTCATCAAACTTCACCGGATATTTTTGTTAATGTTGGAGTTTTAAATTTAAATATGACCAATCCTGCGGCAAACAGTTTGACATCTGTTCCAGCAGGAAATTCAATCAATATTACTGCGTCAACGAATGTAAATGCTACTTTTCAGTTAAAGGCCAATGGAACGGTTGTGAACTCTACTTCAATACCTTCACAATCTTATTCTTATAATTATACGGTGACGGAAGATGAGAATATGGAGTTGATAGCAACGGATGCCAATTCAAATACAAAAAATGCAACTTTCATGCTGCAGGTTCCTAGAAATGTAATTTCTGAAGCTATTCCTGGCTGGATCAGACAGGGAATCAATTATCATCCAACTGATAATACAAAAGTAGGCCTGGCTTTGTATGCTCCAGCTAAAAATTTCGTTCATGTCATTGGAAGTTTCAATAACTGGACGGTGAATGATGCTTATTTAATGAAAAGGGATACCACAAACCCGGATTTATACTGGATAGAACTGAGCGGTTTGACACCACAGCAATTATACACTTTCCAATACAGAACAAACGACCTGAGAAAAGTAGCAGATCCTTATTCTCCACAGATTTTATCTTCTTATGATGACCAGTGGATTTCACCTTCCACTTATCCTAACTTGCCTTCATTTCCGGCAGGACAGGGCTTTGAAGTTTCAACATTTAAAACAGGCCAGACTCCCTACAATTGGCAGGTGACCAATTTCGCAAGGCCGACGAAAGAAAATCTTGTGGTATATGAAGTACTGCTAAGAGATTTCACACAGGAGAAAAACTGGCAGTCATTAATTAATAAAATTAATTATTTAAAGGGCTTAAATATCAATGCTATTGAGCTTCTTCCGATTATGGAATTTGAAGGGAATCTTTCCTGGGGGTACAATACATCGTTTCACTATGCCTTAGATAAAGCGTACGGTACACCGGAAAAATTCAAAGAATTTGTTGATCTTTGCCATCAGAACGGGATTGCGGTGATTTTGGACATTGCCTTTAACCATGCTACAGGCCGTTCACCACTGGCAAGGCTTTGGAATATAGATCCTGATGGTGACGGCTATGGTGACATTGCTGCCAACAATCCCTATTTTAATCAGGTTCCGAAACATTCCTATAATGTATTCAATGATTTCAACCATACAAGCCCTTCAACTAAATATTACGTTGAAAGATGCCTGCAGCAATGGCTAACGGAATATAAAATTGATGGTTTCCGTTGGGATCTTACAAAAGGCTTTACCCAGAGTTGCTCCGAAAGTGATGAAACCTGCACTAACGCTTATCAGCAAGACAGGGTAGACATTATGAAATACTATGCCGACAGACAATGGGCGATTGATCCTAATTCTTATATGATTTTTGAACATCTGGGAACCGATCAGGAAGAACAACAATGGGCAAATTACAGAGTTGCAGAAGGTAAAGGTGTAATGCTTTGGAATAAACAGAATGATGCTTATAACCAAAACACAATGGGCTATAAAGAAAACAGTAATTTCGATAGAATGAATCACTCGCTTCATGGTTTTTCAGAAATGCGTGCAATGAGTTATGGAGAAAGCCATGATGAAGAAAGATTAATGTTTAAAAATCTTGCTTACGGAGCGGTTAACGGAAGCTATGATGTGAAAAATCTGAATACAGCTTTAGACCGTATGAAAACTTTCGGAGCTACATTCTTCACTATTCCTGGCCCAAAAATGATCTGGCAATTTGGGGAATTAGGATATGAATTCAGTATCAACCGATGTGCGGACGGATCCATCAACAGCGGATGCAGAACAGATGAAAAGCCTATTGCCTTCACTTTAGGATATGATACAAATGCCAACAGAAAGGCAGTTTATGATACCTGGGCAAAAATTATAAGTATCAGAAATTCTTATCCTGTTTTCAAATCAAGAACATACAGCGTAGAGTCAAACAATCTGGAAAATGATCCTAATGGATTGATTACAAGGATTTACGTCTATGATAATACTTTAACTAACGGTGTGAAAAACATTGTCGTATTAGCCAATTATACTACAGCATCTCAAAATGTTGTTCCGTATTTTCCTTATGTAGGAGAATGGCAGAATTTAATGGATAATTCTGTGTCTAATATAACGTCTACTACAGCTCCCATTACGCTTCAGCCGGGCGAATTCAGAATTTTTGGGAATTATGTGGGAAGCTTATCGGCAATTGATGAAAATGCTGCCAGCAAATTATCTCTTCAGATTGCAGATAACCCAGTAAAAAATGGCTCAACGAAATTAATTTATCATAAAGCCAAAAACGCTTCCATCGAAATTTACGATATGAGCGGCAAAAAAATGGATTCATTCAGGTTAAAAAATGAAGACGGAACCTATGATTTAAAAGCAAATTATCCACCAGGAACCTATCTGGTTCACCTAAAATCTGAATCAGGAATTGCCATTCAAAAAATGATTATTCAATAAAAAAAGAATATAACATACATTTAACAGCCACAAATTCCCCTTCCATAGGGGTATCAATAAAGCGAAAAAGAGAGGTAACAAGCCTCTCTTCTTCATTTCAAATTCTAAAATTTTGCCAGATAAAAAATAATAGTCTACTTTTGCAGTAGATTTATCAAGAAAGGTGGAGGGATTTGGCCCTGAGAAACCTTAGCAACCAACACATTCTCTGTGCAAAGGTGCTAATTCCAACCCATTTGGGGGAAGATAAAAGTAGATAGTCATGCTGTTATTCCATTTTTCTTGAAGTCTTGCATTGATGGATTTTATCCATTCGGATTTATTATTAATTTTGCAAAAAACAAAAGATGAAGAAACTAAGCATTTCTATACTATTGCTTGGAGCGGTTTTTGTATCAGCTCAGGAAAAAGAACAACAGATTGAGGATGTTGTCATCGTAGGAAACCGCAATACAAAACGGACTAAATTAGAAACCCCGGTTCCGGTAGATGTCATCAATATCGAGAAAATTCAGCAGGCTTCACCACAGATTACCGTTCAGGACTTGTTGAATTATGTTATTCCTTCATTCAACTCTGTAAAACAGTCCGCCTCAGATGGGACAGAACATATTGACCCTGTTTCATTAAGAGGAATGGGACCAGATCAGGTCTTGGTTTTGGTGAATGGTAAAAGAAGACACACAACATCATTGGTCAATTATCAAAATACAATCGGAAATGGTTCTGTAGGAACAGATTTGGGGACAATCCCGGTGATAGCTATAGACCGTATCGAGGTTCTAAGGGATGGAGCGGCAGCGCAATACGGCTCTGATGCCATCGCAGGAGTGATCAATATTATTCTTAAAAAAAATATCGGAGGTTCAGCCAGCCTTAATTACGGAATTTCCGGAAGAAATGATGGAGAAACCTATCAGGCAGCGGCTAATTACGGAGCTTCTTTAGGAAAAAAAGACGGCTACATCAATCTTTCATTACAGCTGAGTCATAAAGGAAAAACAACAAGAACACAGAATCATGATCTTGATATATTTGGGGATCCTATTAAAACAGATGACCAGATTCTTGTGGAAAAAGGTTTAACAAGGGATGCTTTTAACTTTCAGATTGGAGATGCGCAGATCAGACAAGCTCAATTATTTTTTAATTCAGAATATCCTTTTAATGAAAATTTTAAACTCTATTCTTTCGGAGGTTTCAGCATAAAAGAAGGAGAAGGCTTTGGTTTCAGAAGGCTTCCGAGCGAAACTTCAAACAATGTATATTCCATTTTTCCCAACGGTTTTCAGCCGGTTTTGGGATCAAAAGTATATGATATTTCTTACGCTCTTGGAGCAAAATATAATGTAAATAACTGGTTTTTTGATCTAAGCAATACTTTCGGGAGCAACACTTTCAATTATGATGTGAGCAATACGGTAAATGCTTCATTAGGAGCAAAATCTCCAACAAGCTTCTATGCGGGAGCACACAGTTTTCTTCAAAACACTATAAATCTTGATGTTTCAAAAAATATCAGCAACTTTAATATTGCTTTTGGTGGAGAATTCAGGTTTGAGCAGTATGACATCAAAGCCGGTGACGAAGCTTCATATGCCAGATATGATATTAACGGAAATATAGCTGTTCCCGGTTCTTCTGTTCCGGTAGTTGGGGCTGGAGGATCACAGTCTTTCATTGGTTTTTCACCGGATAATGCTTTAAGAAAATCAAGAAATTCAACAGCCGTTTATGCAGATGTTTCTTATGATTTAGATAAAAAATTAAATATCGACCTTGCCGGAAGGTTTGAAAATTATTCAGATTTCGGTAGCACTTTAAATGGAAAATTAGCTGTAAGATATGAATTTGTGAAAAATTATGCGATTCGCGCTGCGGTAGGGACAGGCTTTAGGGCTCCTTCGCTTCAACAGCAGTATTTTAATAATTCTTATGCAGATATTTCAACATCTGGAAATTCAATTGTCACAAAAGGAATTTTTAACAATGACAGTGAGGCGGCAAGAATTTTAAATTTTGATAAATTAAAACAGGAAACTTCTGTGAATGGAAGTGTCGGATTTACTTTAAAACCGGCAAGAGGTCTTTTCATTACTTTGGATGGGTATTTAATTAAAGTAAAAGACAGAATTGTCATTACAAGTAATATTACAGATTCCAGACTGGCAGCATACGGCGTTGAAAGCGGAAGATTTTTCGCCAACGCCATCGATACAGAAACAAAAGGCGTAGATTTGGTCGTTTCTTACGACTGGAAATTAGGAGGCGGAAATTTAAACATCAATCTTGCAGGAAATTACACTGAAACAAAAATCACAGATTTTCATTTTCCTG
Organism: Chryseobacterium sp. RU37D; assembly: GCF_900156075.1. GTDB lineage: Bacteria > Bacteroidota > Bacteroidia > Flavobacteriales > Weeksellaceae > Chryseobacterium. The sequence continues at coordinate 32,333 of NZ_FTMM01000002.1, forward strand.
CCAATCTGCAAACTCCGCAAAACGAATTTTTCGGGCCAGATCAGATCAACATTATAGAAACTTTATCGCCAAAAACAAAAGCTACTTTGGGCTTAAACTATGGTATTGGTAAGCTTAATTTTCTGGTTCGAAATACTTATTTCGGGAAAGTAATCAGAGACGGATATCCTTTCGGCGGTGTTCAGGAATTTACTCCAAAAGTAGTGACAGACGTAAGTGTCGGCTATAATTTCACGAAAAATATTAACCTTACTGTAGGAGCCAACAATGTTTTTGATGTTTTCCCGGATCTGCAGATTTACGAAAATTCTTATTTTGGAGTTTTCAAATATGCTCCTGTCCAGATGGGAACTTTGGGCAATTATTTCTTTGGAAGGCTTAATTTTACATTTTAATTAAATGGAAAATTCTTCACACCATATCGGCTGGAAAACCGCCGTTGCCATTGTCGTTTCGAATATGATCGGGACGGGGATTTTTACGACTTTGGGTTTCCAGCTTACAGATATTACGAATACGTACAGCATATTTCTTCTTTGGATAATAGGCGGAATTCTTGCGCTATTCGGGGCATTTTGCTATGCAGAATTGGGAGTGCATTTCAAAGGAAACGGAGGAGATTTTATTTACCTTAAAGAGACTTATCATCCGATTTTAGGATACTTGGTAAGCTGGATTTCCCTGATTATTGGGTTTTCTTCGCCTGTTGCATTAGCGGCACTGGCTATGTCGAAATATCTTTCCGCTTTTGATTTTTCTTTTGGAAACGGCTTTGCTATTGGAGTGATTTTTCTCGTTGCATTATTTCTATCATTTAGTTTAAAAGCTTCGAGCCGTTTTCATAACTTTTTTACTTTTATTAAGATCGCTTTTATTATCATTTTAATTATCCTCGGGGTAGGTCTGTCAGAATCTGAAACTATTAAAAATAGCTTACAATTTGACAATTCATGGCAGAATGAGATTATGCTTCCGGCATTTGCAACGTCCCTGGTTTTTGTAACGTATTCATATACAGGCTGGAATTCTGCTTCATACATTGCTGGAGAAATTAAAGACGTTCAAAAAAATCTTCCAAAATCATTGATTGTCGGGACCGTTTTTGTAACAGTTTGCTATCTTTTGGTCAATTTTATTATGCTTAAACATGCATCAGTTGGTCAATTAGCCGGAAAGGAAGATGTTATGGGTGAGGCCGCCAATAATATGCTGGGACATACATTTGGAAAGGTGGTGAATATTTTCATTGCATTACAATTGGTGGCAACAATCAGCGGATATTTGTGGGTGGGATCAAGGCTTACCCAGGCTTTTGCAAAAGAAAACAGGCTTTGGAGATCTTTATCTGTGGCTAATCAAAAGGGAATTCCGGTACGGGCTGTTTTTGCTCATGCAGTAATTGCGGCATTAATCATTCTGACGGGAAGCTTTAAGGAGATTTTCGTGTATACTTCATTCATTTTACAGCTATTTGCAAGTCTGGCGATTTCTACGGCTTATTTCATTAAAAAAGAACACCGGAAAATTTTTAAATCTAATTTGTTCTATGTTTTTCCGACAGTTTTTCTGCTGTTCAGCGTGTATATTTTGTATTTCACGCTGATTCATAATCCTAAAGAAAGTATTATCGGGTTAGGGATTGTGGCTGTGGGGATTGTTTTGTATTTAATTGATAAAAAGTTATCTCACTGATTTTGTAGATTACGAAGATTTAAATGTCATGTTTAACATTCCTAAAATCGACATGGGAAGCTGAAGCGTTAAGAAAATTAAATATTAACCTGTTAAGAAATTCCCATTGTTTGAAGCGCGAAACCAATTTTGAACCAGAGGAGAAATGTTGAGTTTGCGCGAGTTTTGGGAACTTTAGGATTAAATTTTAATTTTTAGCATTCAGATTCCAAGTCTTGAAATAACATTCGCCGATTTTACGGAGGCAATTTTTCGTTCTTTTGTTTCAAGACAAAAGGACATCATAAATAAAAGAAGAGATTCTTCACTACGCTTTCGCTTCATTCAGAATGACAAACTATAAGTTTTAAAAATGAATTAATAATCCGTATCTTTGCACCCACAAAATTTTCATAATGTCTAAATCATTAATTCCAAAATTAGAAGCTATAAAACAGAGATATAATGAGGTGGCAGACCTTATTATACAGCCTGATGTTATTTCAGACCAAAAAAAATATTCTTCTTTGAACAAAGAATATAGCGATTTGGGAAAAATTGTAAAAGTCTATGATCAATATAAAGGAGCCTTAGATACGATTGAAGAATCCGATGAAATCATTGCTGACGGATCAGACAAAGATTTTGTGGAATTGGCAAAAATTGAAAAAAACGAAGCATTGGAAAAAATTCCGGGACTGGAAGAGGAGCTGAAAGTATTATTAATTCCTAAAGATCCTGCGGATGATAAAAACATTATCGTGGAACTTCGTGCCGGAACCGGTGGTGATGAAGCAGCGATTTTCGTAGAAGATATTTACAGAATGTATTCCATGTATTTCAAAACGAAAGGCTGGAGACACGAGATTACAGATTCTAATGAAGCTGCAAAAGGCTACAAAGAACTAATCATGAAGGTGGAAGGAGAAGGTGTTTACGGTATCATGAAGTTCGAATCCGGAGTTCATCGCGTGCAGCGTGTTCCTGAAACCGAATCTCAGGGAAGAGTTCATACTTCGGCGATTACAGTGGCTGTTCTTCCTGAAGCTGAGGAGGTTGACGTAGAAATCAATCCGGCAGATATTGAAATGCAGACCTCGCGTTCAGGTGGAGCCGGTGGGCAGAACGTAAACAAGGTTGAAACTAAAGTTCAGCTGACTCACAAACCTTCAGGATTGGTAGTTGTCTGCCAGCAGGCACGTTCACAGTTGGCCAACCGTGAGCTGGCCATGGAAATGCTTCGTGCAAAGCTGTACGATATTAAGCTCCAGGAAGTTCAGGGTGATATTGCGGCTCAGAGAAAAACGATGGTTTCTACTGGTGACCGTTCTGCGAAGATCAAAACTTACAATTATCCTCAGGGAAGAGTTACCGATCACAGGATCAACAAATCTATGTATAATCTTGATGCCTACATGAATGGTGATATTTCTGAAATGATTGATGCTGTAATCATGGCAGAAAACGCCGAAAAAATGAAGGGCGAGGAAGAAAGTTTATAAACAACATTAAATTAAATATAAAAGTCTTTGGTTTTCCGGAGGCTTTATTTTTAGCAAAAAATAATAAACTTGTTTAAACTTTTTAAGAGCAATTTCCCGCCTTTCACTATATCTTTTGTTTCATTTCGCAACACAAAAGGGGGCTATGGTTATTGTCATTTAAGGCAATAGTAAAGATCTACAGAGTTTATCATTGATTCCGTGAATCTGCGATTTCCGCAGGAAACAAATTCTATATATTTTTAAAAAAGGATAAAGTAAATTACATGAAATATATGCTCATGAAAAATCTTAATGCTATTTTAAAAATATCAACTAAATCTAAAGCTGTTCTTTATACGGCTTTTTTTATTTAAAACAGATTCCTTATTTTTGGTAAAATCAAATTTGATATGAAAATAAGACCAATCTTATTAACGGCCGGAGTATTGTTCTCGGCAACTTTTTATTCTCAGAAAATGATTTATCCAAAGGCAAAAAAAGGAAGTCAGGCAGATGCATATTTCGGGACTACCGTTCCGGATCCGTACAGAGATCTGGAAAATGACTCGGAGGCTACCAGAAAGTGGGTGGATGAAGAAGTCGCAAAAACCCAGAGCTATCTTTCAAGAATTCCTTTCAGAGATCAGATCAAAAAACAGCTGACCGATATCTGGAATTATGAAAAAATTTCTGCACCTTTTAAGGAAGGGGATTATACCTATTATTACAAAAACGATGGGTTGCAGGCGCAATCTGTACTGTACAGGACAAACAATAAGACCAAAGAAACAGAAGTTTTTCTAGATCCTAATAAGTTTTCAGAAAAAGGAACCACCTCGCTTTCTCAGTTGTCTTTCAATAAAAAAGGAAATCTTGCCGCATATTCAATCTCAGAAGGCGGCAGCGACTGGAATAAAATCATCATCATCGATGCTGTTACCAAAAAACAGATTGATAATACTCTGAATGATGTAAAATTCAGCGGAATTGCCTGGCAGAGTGATGAAGGTTTCTACTATTCAAGCTATGACAAACCGAAAGAAGGAACAGTGCTCTCCGGAATGACCGATAAGCACAAGGTTTATTTTCATAAATTAGGCACAAAACAATCAGAAGATAAATTGATTTTTGGCGGAGAAAAAAACCCGAGAAGATATCTGGGAGCAGGCGTTTCAGAAGACCAGAGATATTTGATTATTTCTGCTGCCAATGCTACCAACGGGAATGAATTATATATTAAAGACTTGAAAAAAGGCGGTGATTTTGTTCAGATCAATCAAGGGTTTGAAATCAATGCTAATATTGTAGATACACAGGGTGACGATATTTTTATTTATACCGATAAAAATGCTCCAAATGGACGTTTAGTAAAAACCACCATAAGCAATCCTGCCCCGGAAACCTGGAAGGATGTGATTCCTGAGACTGAAAACGTATTGGGAATCACCACCGGTGGCGGATACTTCTTTGCTACCTATATGATTGACGCGATTGACAGGGTAAAGCAATACGATAAAACCGGAAAAATCATCCGTGAAATCATCCTTCCCGGAAAAGGCAATGTTTCAGGTTTTGGAGGCAAGGAAGAGGAAAAGGAATTGTATTTTTCTTTCACCAATTACATCACTCCCGGAACCACCTATAAGTTTAATGCAGATTCGGGAAAGTCAGAGATTTATCAAAAGCCGAAAGTGAAGTTTAATCCTGAAGATTATGTTTCAGAGCAGGTGTTTTATAATTCTAAAGACGGGACAAGGATCCCAATGATGATCAACTATAAAAAAGGAACCAAGCTGAACGGTAAAAATCCGACCATTTTATATTCTTATGGAGGGTTTAATATTAGCCTTCAGCCTGCTTTTTCTGTCGTGAATGCCATCTGGATGGAAAATGGAGGCATTTATGCTGTCCCCAACATTCGTGGAGGCGGCGAATATGGCAAAAAATGGTATGATGCAGGGACAAAACAGAAAAAGAAAAATGTTTTTGAAGATTTCATCGCTGCAGGAGAGTTTTTACAAAGTAAAGGCTATACTTCAAAAGACTATATGGCTCTTTCCGGAAGGTCAAACGGTGGATTGCTGGTAGGTGCTACAATGACGATGCGTCCTGATCTTGCAAAAGTTGCTTTTCCGGGAGTTGGGGTGCTGGATATGCTGAGGTATAACAAATTTACGGCAGGAGCCGGCTGGGCCTACGATTACGGAACAGCAGAAGAAAGTAAAGAAATGTTCCAATATTTAAAATCCTATTCCCCAGTTCATAATGTGAAGGCAGGAAAATGCTACCCTTCCACAATGATCATTACAAGTGACCATGACGACAGGGTAGTTCCGGCGCATTCTTTCAAATTCGGGGCCGAATTGCAGGAAAAACAAGCTTGCAATAATCCTGTATTGTTAAGAATCGAAAAAAATGCTGGTCACGGAGCGGGAAGATCTACAGAACAAGTGATCAGTGAAAATGCAGATCTCCTTTCTTTTGCGCTTTACGAAATGGGAATCAAAGCTCTAGGAAAGTAATTTTCAGCAATTCTAAACAAATGCACATCAATAGAAACGGGCTTTAGCCCGTTTTTTTAGTTAAAACAATCAATTGGCTTTAGCCAAAACTTATTAAATAAAAACATACAAGTTCCACAATCATCTGTGAAAATATGCAGAATCTATGGGTATAAAATCCATACAAAATTATTATTTCAAAAATGTGTAATTTTAGCCATCAATAAATCTGAAAGTATGAGACGGGAAGTTCAGAACAAAACTCCTCAATTTAATATAACCGAAAAGCACACAGAAATCTATCCATTTGAAAAAGATGGATTACAGTTAAAATCGTCTTACAAAGCCGAAGATGTTAAAAATCAGGAGCTGACACAGACTTCTCCGGGAATAGAGCCTTATTTAAGAGGACCTTATTCCACCATGTATGTTCAAAAACCCTGGACGATCCGTCAGTATGCAGGCTTTTCCACAGCAGAAGAGTCGAATGCCTTCTACAGAAGAAATTTAGCTGCCGGACAAAAAGGACTTTCCGTAGCCTTTGATTTGGCAACACACAGGGGATATGATTCCGATCATGCAAGAGTAGTCGGAGACGTTGGAAAAGCCGGAGTAGCAATTGATTCTGTGGAGGACATGAAAATTTTATTTAATGAAATTCCATTAGATCAGATTTCGGTTTCCATGACAATGAATGGTGCGGTTTTACCTATTTTGTCTTTCTATATTGTTGCTGCAGAAGAACAGGGCGTTTCTCAGGATTTGCTTTCAGGAACGATTCAGAATGATATTTTGAAGGAATTCATGGTGAGAAATACTTACATTTATCCACCTGCGCCTTCCATGAAAATCATTGCTGATATTTTTGAGTATACTTCTCAAAATATTCCGAAATTCAATTCTATTTCAATCTCGGGTTACCATATGCAGGAAGCCGGAGCTACACCCGTTCTGGAAATGGCCTACACATTGGCTGATGGCTTAGAATACGTAAGGACCGGAATAAAAGCAGGCATGAATGTAGATGATTTCGCACCAAGATTATCTTTTTTCTGGGCAATCGGGATGAATCACTTCATGGAAATTGCAAAAATGCGTGCAGCAAGATATATTTGGGCTGAATTATTAAAGCAATTCAATCCTCAAAATCCAAAATCTTTGGCATTAAGAACCCATTCACAAACTTCTGGCTGGTCTTTAACGGAGCAAGAACCATTTAATAATATTACCAGAACGACAATAGAAGCTTTATCTTCAGCTTTGGGCGGAACTCAGTCTCTTCACACGAATGCGTTGGATGAAGCGATTGCGCTTCCGACGGATTATTCAGCAAAAATTGCAAGAAATACTCAGATTATTCTTCAACAAGAAAGTGGAATTTGCGATGTTGTAGACCCAATGGGTGGAAGTAATTTGATTGAATCTCTGACTCAGCAAATGATTGAGGAAGCTATGAAATATATTGATGAGGTGGAGCAAGAAGGTGGTATGACAAAAGCCATCGAAGCCGGAATTCCAAAGATGAGAATTGAAGAAGCTGCAGCCAGAAAGCAGGCAAAGATCGATAGTGGTGAAGAGTTTATAATCGGAGTAAACTCATTTAAATCTGAATTAAAACAGGAAGAAATTGAGATCTTGGATATCGATAATACGGAAGTTCGCAGAAAGCAGATCGAAAGATTAAATAAAATAAAAGCAGAAAGAAACAACGCAGCAGTAAGCGAAATTTTGGATGGAATCAGGCTGTCTGCAAAAACAGGTAAAGGAAACCTTCTGGCATTGTGCATCGAAGCGGCCCGCAGAAGAGTTACCCTTGGTGAAATGAGTGATGCTATGGAAGAAAGCTTTGGAAGATACAAAGCAAATATTAAAACAATTTCCGGTGTATATGCCATGAATGCAGGAAAAAATGAATATTTTGAAAAAGCCCTGAAGCTGACTCAGAAATTTGAGGAAGAAGAAGGTCGTCGCCCAAGATTAATGGTTGCCAAAATGGGACAGGACGGACACGATAGAGGAGCGAAAGTAGTAGCAACAGCCTTTGCAGATATGGGATTTGATGTCGATGTTGCGCCATTATTCCAGACTCCGGAAGAAGTTGCGAAACAGGCCGTTGAAAATGATATCCATATTTTGGGGGTTTCGTCATTGGCAGCAGGTCACAAAACATTGGTTCCCCAAGTTGTTGAAGAATTGAAAAAACTTGGTGCAGACGATATTACTATCGTTGTTGGTGGAGTAATTCCTCAGCAGGATTATGAATTTTTGTATGCAAACGGGGCAGATTTCATTTTCGGCCCCGGAACGAATCTTCCAAAATGTGCCGTGGATATTTTGGAGAAATTTTTGAAAAGCTAAAATTTTATTTTGGATTTCAGAAAAATTTATATCTTTGTGCCAGAAAATAAAGTTTAACCACTTAAAAAAACAACGAAGCAATGTTCAAATTCAATCTACATTCAACAGTAGGATTGCCTTTTGGAAAGGCGAGGCTTCATGGTTTGGTACACTCTTAGAATAATAGTATAACGAAATATCAAAACCCGAAGTCGCTAAGATTTCGGGTTTTTTATCGCGCAATATTTCAAACTCATATCAGTTTCCCCGGAAATCTTTTTTATAAAATTTTGGAGCTTTTTCAAATAGTTTCTAGAAGCTATTTCCCGCTTTCCACTATATCTTTTTTGTTACGGCCTCCGCTTCGCTGCGGCCGCAACAAAAAAGGATGTCGTTGCAATCGGGGCTAGGAAAAGGTAACCGTTAATCATAAACCTCATGGGTTTCAAAAACCTATGAGGTTTGAATAAAAATCAACTAAAAATTTAGTTGGAAAAATAAATGATGCAGAAAGGTCTATCATTATGCATGTATTAACTTATAATCTGACAACAATGGGAAATTTAAAACTTAAAGAAAAAGATATATTAAAAATAGGCTATCCAAACAATCAGAGTGTCAACATCGCTTTGGAAGTCATGAAAAAAAATTTTGCAACAAAAAATATTCATCATGTGAAATCTCTTTTAAAGGAAATTTTGCAAAATCCGCAACAATTTGAAAAAGATTTAACCTTCGGACAAATTGCGGAAGCTTTGCTTTCATCAAAGAGAACAGAAAAAAGAATGCTCAATACGAACAGAGCGTCTTTTCAGATTTTCGGAAATAATATTTCTGATGAAGCAAAAAACCAATTGTACACAGCATTGAAACTTCCAATTTCAATGCAGGGAGCATTAATGCCCGATGCACACAGCGGTTACGGACTTCCGATCGGTGGAGTTTTGGCTGTAGAAAATGCAGTAATTCCTTACGGAGTCGGCATGGATATAGGTTGCAGAATGTCGCTTAGTATTTTGGATACTCCTATTTCATATCTTGATGGAGCGAGAGATAAATATGAAAAAGCTCTTGCCGAACACACAAAATTCGGAATGTATGAAACACACAAATCTCACGTCGATCACGAGATTTTCGACAGAGATACATTTGATATGATTCCGATTTTGAGAAGATTAAAAGGAAAAGCCATCAAACAAATGGGAAGTTCCGGTGGTGGAAATCATTTTGTAGAATTCGGAGAAGTTGAAATTATAGAAGAAGATGAACAAATCGGACTTCCAAAAGGAAAATACCTCGGAATCCTTTCACACAGTGGTTCTCGTGGATTGGGAGCAGAAATCGCTCAATATTATTCAAGAGTAGCTATAGAGCAATGTCCGCTGCCAAGAGAAGCACAACAATTTGCCTGGCTGAATTTGAGTACACATCTTGGCTTGGAATATTGGATAGCGATGAATTTGGCAGGAGATTACGCTTCGGCTTGTCATGACGATATTCACAGAAGATTGGTGAAAGCAGTCGGAGGAAGGGTAAAAGCCAGAATCGAAAACCATCACAACTTTGCATGGAAAGAAATTCACAACGGGAAAGAAGTGATTGTTCACCGAAAAGGAGCAACTCCGGCCAATGAAAATGAATTGGGAGTGATTCCCGGATCGATGACGGCAAAAGGTTTCATTGTTCGAGGAAAAGGAAACCCGGATTCGTTGAATTCGGCTTCTCATGGCGCAGGAAGAGCGCATTCGAGAGGAGAATGCAGAAGTCTTTTCACTCAAAATGATATTAAAAAAGAATTAAAACTGAAGAATGTCACGTTGATGGGCGGAAATACGGAAGAAGCACCAATGGCTTACAAAGACATCCATGAAGTTATGAATGCACAAAGTGAGTTAGTAGATATTCTTGGAACTTTTCAACCGAGAATTGTGAGAATGGATAAGTAAATAATTACAAACCTAAAGGTTTTCAAAACCCGTTAGGTTATATTTAAAGAAAATGGAAAAATTAATTCAAATAACCTCAGGAAGAGGTCCTCTGGAATGCCAATGGGTAGTCGCCAAAGTACTGAAGGTATTTCTTGAGGAAGCAAAAGATAATAAAATAGACTACGAAATAATCCACCGTGAAAATGGTGACGAAAACCTGACATTGAAATCCGTAACGCTTCTTTTAAAATCAAAAAATGTAAATGACTTTTTAAAAAACTGGTTAGGAAGCATTTGCTGGACAGGAAAAAGTACTTTCCGAAAACTGCATAAAAGAAGCAATTGGTTTATCGGAATTTTCGAACTGGAAGGCTTGGAGAAAATCAATTTTAATGAAAGAGATATTCAGTTTCAGACGACAAGAAGTCAGGGAAGTGGCGGACAAAATGTGAACAAAGTGAATACTGCCGTTCGTGCAACGCACATTCCGACAGGGCAAAGTGTTTTCGTACAGGATTCTCGTTCGCAATTGGAAAATAAGAAACTATCGATTACGAGATTAAAGGAAAAAGTATTGGAACAGAATATTATTCAGCTGCAAAAAAGAATGCAGGAAACATGGAACAACCATCTAAATGTTCAGCGTGGAAATCCGATTCGTACTTTTTCGGGAACAGATTTTAAAAAGAATTATCAAGAAAAATCTTTCAAAAAACAGAGAAATCAACTCAAAAACGAATTAAAAAACTACAAAAATGACCTTAACTAAAAATAAATATTACTTCGAGGCTTTGGATAACTATCCATACAGTCTTCCGAAATGTTTGGAAGCATTAAGTTATGCTTTGTCCTACGATCCGGAAGATGCAGAAAGTCTTTGTCTCTGATGGGAAGAATTTATTCGGAAATTCTAAAAGATTATGAAACAGCTAAGACTTATTTTGATGAAGCAATGCAGAGCAATATTAATAATATTACGATTCCAAAATATTATATCAATTGTCTGCTAAGCAATGAAGATTATAAAGAAGCAGAAAAAATAATTGCTCTTGCTTTGAAAATTAAAGGTTGTTGATAAAGCCGAAATTTTGTACTGCATGACTTTTTATTGGAAAAAAAAGAAGATTAATTATTAAGAGTGCTTTAAAAAAATAAAAAAAAAAAATTCAGTTATTCTCATATTGTGGTTTTTTTTTTAAAAGCAAAGAGAGAAATTTATAAAAGAAAAAATACATAAAAAGAAAATTGTGAAGAAAAAAAAGGAGCGAAATAGCTCTTTTTCGTTTAACATAATATTTTTTTGTTGTTAATATGGCAAAAAAAGATATAGATTTGTTTCAAAAGTATATAAAATGAAACATAAATTATTTTTGGTGCCGCTTTCGATAGCGACAATATTTGCGTTTGGAACTGTAAATGCACAAAGCTCTAAAACTATTATACAGGATTATTACCAGAAAAATGCACAACTTACTCAGAAAAATAATTTTAATAGTAAATTAGGATTTATCATTCTTAATGAAGATATTTCGAAAAGTTTGGGCGTGAATATTGTAAATGTTCAACAGACATATGATGGGCTTCGTGTGTATAACGCCTTGGGAAAAGTACTGATTAAAGATAATAAAATTATTTCCGAAAAGAATGATTTTAAAAGAGAAATTTCTATTGCCAATCAAGGAGTTGCAAAAGATAAGTTTTCCGAAGAAACACTGAAACAAAATCTGGGTTTACAAGCCATCGCTAAGGTTGATTATTTACCTAATGTGTATTTTGAGAAAAATAATGTTTATGTATTATCAAAAGAACTTTTTGTCTCGGATAAAAATTCTTCTGATGTTTGGCATGTAATTGCTGATGCCAATTCGGGGGAAATTCTTTCCAAAGACAATTTGACTGTTCAGTGTAATTTTAATCATGATTCTCAGAATACTGATTCAGAAAATACAGAATTTCAAAATAAAAAAAATCTTCAAAATAGTTCGGGATTAAACGCTTCTCTTTTACTTACACCTTCTCCTGCATCTTATAATATTTTTGCCCTTCCAACGGAAGCTCCTACTTTTGGAGGACGTTCTGTTTTAAATAATCCATGGGATATCACAGCATCTCCGGAAGGATGGCATTCAGACGGAATAAATAACTATACAAATACAAGAGGTAATAATGTTTATGCTTATTCTGATCAGGGAAATACAAATACTCCGGGTTACTCGCCAAACGGAGGAGCCGGTCTCAATTTCGACTTTCCCTATGCAGAAGGTAGATATATCAATCCTTTCACACATAAAGATGCGGCTATTACAAATTTGTTTTATTTGAATAATAAAATTCATGATACTTTTTATAAATTCGGGTTTACAGAAGTCTCCAGAAATTTTCAAACGAATAATTTTGGAAATGGAGGAATAGGAGGAGATGCCGTAAATGCGGAAGCTTTTGACGGAAGTGGTTTGAATAACGCCAATTTCAGTCCGGGATATGAAACGGAAATCTCTGGAACAACCTATATTTTGGCTCCAAGAATGCAAATGTATTTATGGGACAGAGCGCAGACGGCTGCAGATCCTATTTCAAGATATACCTACAATTCTCCATCAAATATCGCAAGCAGACCAAAAGTGATGGCGACAAACGCGACCTTTGGTCCAATATTGTTTGAAGGACAATCTGTAACAGGAAATTTGGCAATAGCAACTCCTGCGAATGCTTGTACAACGGTAGCAGCAGGCAGTATGACGGGAAAGATTGGGCTTGTAAATGCGGCCGGATGTAATTTTAGTGTAAAAACTAAAAACCTGCAAAATGCAGGCGCGATAGGAGTTATACAATATCACCCATCTAGTGATACTCCGATTACGTTGGGTGGAACAGACGCCACGATTACAATTCCTACGATTATGATTGGTAAAACAGAAGGTGAATATCTTGTAAGCCAAATTACCGCGGGAACTATTATTAATACTACTTTAAGTACAGATTTTAGTGGTTTCAGACATTCCAGTTTAGATAATGGAGTTGTTGTTCATGAATATGGGCACGGTATTTCAAACAGACTGACAGGTCAAGGTTACAGTTGCCTTTCAGCATCCAATTCTGTTGAACAAATGGGAGAAGGCTGGTCAGATTTTTTTGCATTAATGCTTACATCTTTACCGGGAAGCACATCATCTTTGGCACGAGGTATGGCTACATATTCTGCCAGTCAGGCGATAACAGGAGTGGGAATCAGACCGGCAAAATACTCTCCTGATTTTTCTGTAAATAATTATACATACGGAAGTACAAACTCTATGACCGATTCTCATTCAATAGGATTTGTTTGGGCAACAATGCTTTGGGATCTCACATGGAAATATGTTGAAAAATATGGATATAATAATGATGTATTAGCTAACCCAAATTCCGGAAATGCAAGAATTTTGCAAATGGTTATGAATGGTTTGAAACTACAAGCCTGCAGCCCTACATTTATTGATGGAAGAGATGCTATTCTTCAGGCAGATTTGGTAGGAAATGCAGGAGAAGACAAATGTATGATCTGGAAGGCTTTTGCTAAGAGAGGTTTAGGGGCAAATGCTTCGGCAGGTTCTAAAACAGTAATCACGGATCAGGTAGAAGATTTTACGATTCCAACAGAATGTAATGTTTTAGCAACTGAAGAAACAGCAGTATCAAATACAAAATATGTAGTTTTCCCAAATCCTACTTATGATGAATTCTTTGTGGGAAATATAGACAAGTCTAAAGAAGAGGTTAATATAAAATTATTCGATATGTCGGGTAAGCTCGTTTTGACTGATACCAGAGAAAATACTTCAAAAAAGGCAATTTCTACAAAAGGTCTGCAGAAAGGTGTTTATATGGTTCATATAAAGCAAGGAGAAAAAATACAGACAGAAAAATTAATTATAAAATAAATCAGCATCAACTAAAAATAAAAAGGAAGCCAATTTTGGTTTCCTTTTTTTCGTAAATTTAATAATGGAATTAAGGTTTGAATTAAAACGACTTCAGTTAAAAGAAACATTTTCAATTGCTTACGGGAATTACGATAAAAGAGAAGCATTACTCGTAGAATTATCATATCAAAATTGGAAAGGTTATGGAGAATGTGTCGCGATCGATTATTATCAAATCAATCTTCAAAATTTTGTTTTAAAATTAAAAGATATTCAGGCTCAAATTGAAGCTCAGAAAATCATTCATCCAAAAGATTTTTTTAAATTTTTATTGAATTTAAATCTTCATCCGTTTTTACTTTCCGCATTGGACTGTGCTTATTGGGATCTTTTCGGAAAACTAGAAAACAAAAATTTTATTGAATTAAATCAGCTTCCAACAAATAATTTAGTTGAAAGCTCGATCACTATTTCAGTCGGAAACAGCGATCATCAAATCGAAAGAATCAACAAAAGCAAATGGAATAAATTCAAGGTAAAATGTAAAGGTTTAAATAAAAATGATGTCGAAAAATTATTACAATTAAATCAAAATATCGCTTTAGATTCCAACGCAAGTTTTACCAATGAAGATTGTATTTGGCTTCAAAATAATGTTGAGGTTCAAAAATTCTCATATCTCGAACAGCCAAGACCTATTGGTAATTACCATGTTTTAAAAAAAGAAGGTTTTGCCAATTGGATGGCAGATGAGGATAGCCAGAACATCGATTCATTGGAAGAATTAATTCCTTATTACAAAAGCATCAATATCAAATTAATGAAATGTGGCGGATTAACTCCAGCTTTAGAAATGATAAAAAAAGCAAGGGAATTAAATTACAAAATCATGGTTGGCTGCATGACAGAATCCACCGTCGGAATTTCCGCAGGTTGCGTCTTAACAAGTCTCGTTGATTACGTCGATCTTGATGGAGCAAATCTTATTTCCAACGATTATGCCTCAGGGAATTTTGTAGAAAACGGCAAGATTATTCTTTCCGAAAAACCAGGTTTAGGAATAATATTAAAATGAATTTAAGTAGTGAATTGTGAATTGTCAATCCGCTTTGCTTGTGATTTTTTTAGGAAAGTTATTTATTGCTGAGCATAAACTGAAGGTTTACGAACGTAGTTCAGCCCTTGCGAACGAAAAATCAACGACCTAAAAGGCAAAAAATCTTTGCGTTAAAATAAATAAGCAAAATAAGAAATCAAAACAAAAATAGACTTCAAAAGAAGCCTATTTTTTATTTACAGATATTAGATAATCATAAACCATTTGATGTTGATCGTCGCTCAACTTGGCTTTTGGAGCCATTCTGCTAAGAGTATTTATCCATCCTTTATTATCGTGTTTTGCAGGGTCTGGTAATTTATGGCATCTGTTACACGAATTTTCGAAAATGGTTTTTCCCTGAGCCAATTGTTCAGATGAGGTGTATTTTGGCCCGGTCACGGCTACACTTTTCGGTCCGCACGAAACTAATATTGTGACAGAACCTAGAATCATACCCAAAATCAATTTTTTCATAATAATATCTTGTTTGAAGTGAATTATTTCTTCACAGACACGATATAATCGTACACCCACTGATGCTGCTCATCCGTAAGTTTCGCTTTTGGAGCCATCGAATTCATGATTCCTACCCACTGAACCGAATTGTGAGACGTCGGATCCGGTAATTTGTGACATCTTCCGCATGAATTTTCGAAGATTGTTTTTCCTTGTGTGATCTGCTCTGCTGTAGATTTAGAAACGGTTGGTGTTGCTGCTGTTGTTGCTTTCGGAGTACAAGATGCTAGCAAAACGGCAGTAAATGATACTACAGCGATTATTTTTTTCATGTTTTAAACTATTTGATTCAAACAAATGTAGGAAATTCCCTTTTCCATTGCTGAAATAGAGCTTAATTTAGAAGAAATACAAATTAGAAGGATGAATTAAAGTTAATGGTGAATTCTCAATTCTGGATTTTATTATTTTTTAGGAGCTTAATCCCGCTTTCTGCTATATCTTTTTTTCCATTGCTTTTCCCTTACCCAAAAAGGATGCCGCGGCAATCGGGGCTAGGGTGACAGTCTTTCATTAAAAATTCCGAAGTAGTCATAAAGTTTGTCATCCTGAAAGGATCTAAACTTGAATCTTTCCATTTTTTTCCAATACTAAGCCTAGATTCTTTCAGAATGACAAATTTTGAGGAAATAAATGTATTTTCATCAAAAAAAATTGACAAATGAAACGCATTCCCTCTTGACCATTGACTTTTAAATGTCTATTTTTGAATCAATGAAATTTTCTACAGAAGAGCTAATAGAAGGAATAAGATCAGGAAACAAACGCCTGATCGCAAAAGCTATTACATTAGTCGAAAGTAAAAAATCCGAACACAGACTTCAAGCCGAGGAATTATTAAAACAAATCATGCCTTTTACAGGAAATTCAATCCGAGTGGGCGTAACGGGAGTTCCGGGTGCGGGAAAATCAACTTTTATAGAAAATTTCGGAAGATTGGCCATTGCGAATGGCAAAAAAGTCGCTGTTTTAGCGATCGATCCCAGTTCGGCAATCAATAAAGGTAGTATTTTGGGTGATAAAACCAGAATGGAAGAGCTTGCCAAAGAAAAAAATGCTTTTATCCGGCCTTCCCCAAGCTCCGGGTTTTTGGGAGGCGTTGCCAATACCACTTTCGAAACAATGATGATCTGTGAAGCAGCAGGTTACGATTATATTCTCATTGAAACCGTTGGAGTAGGACAATCCGAAGTTTTGGTGGCGGATATTACTGATGTCTTTTTATTTTTAAAAATAATTGGCGGTGGCGATGAGCTCCAGGGCATCAAGCGCGGAATCATGGAAATGGTGGACGTGATTTTCATTAATAAGGTAGATAAAGACAACCTACAAAAAGCAAAAAACACCAAATTAGAATTAAAAAGAGCCTTAGATTTTATCCCTCCCAAAGAAAAAAACTGGAAAGTTCCTGTTTTACTGGGCTCCGCTTTAAATAATGAAGGTTTGAACGAAGTTTTTGAGAAAATTAATGATTTTATCCATCTTAAAAAGAAAATCGGCAGATTTCAGGAAATAAGAACCTATCAGGCAGAAAAACGTTTTGAATACTGGGTTCAGGAATATATTTTATCAATGATGAAGAAAAGTAATTCTTTGGAAGAAGCTTATATTCAGCACAAAAAAAACGCTTCGGCAATGATTTCCAATCCCAGTACCGAAGCAAAATTATTTGTAGAGAAACTTCTTACTAAAGATTAAGGCTTTTCTTTTTGTTCTTCATTTTTAGAAATATATCCGTCATAAGAAATTGGCTGTCTGTCATTACTTCTAATGGACGTAAATGCTTTTCCATTTTTGAATATTTCAATGATAATTTCATCCACTGTGCTCTGGTCGTTTACTTTAATCTTTACAATAGATTTTCCTTTTTTACCCTGAGTTGTATTTACTGTAAAATCTTTTGACGTAAATCTGTAACTGTTCTGGGCAGTATTTCCATACGTAGGGTTAAAAACTCTTCCAAAATATGGCAAAGTAACTTCCAATTTATCTTTTCTTATATCAATAGAATAATTGCTTCCCGAAAGGTCCAGAATCCTTGTAGAGGTAGAATTCGGCAATGAATTCATCACATTGATGACATCATAATTTGTAGGAGTTGCTCTTTGTGCATGAAATGAGAAATCCTGAGAGTTCACAAGGTTGGTTACCGTTTGGGAATCTATATTCTGGGCAGTATAGTTTTGGAAAAGAAATAAAAATCCAATAAGGAATATAATTGAAATATACTTTTTCATGATACTAAAAATTATTATTAAATTTAATAGCAAATTATATGCAAATATATTTCCTTCTATAAAGATTTTGGAACAAAAATTGTTAAGGTTGAACTTATACACTCGAACTATGAAAATAAAACACTTTTTAGGAATAGGAGCGGTTGCCCTATTAGTCGCTGCTTGTACGACAAACCCTATCACAGGTAGGTCTTCTCTGCAGCTTGCAAACAATTCGGAAATCATGACAATGTCTGCACAGGAATATAAAACGACATTGACAAAATCTAAAGTAATCACAGGAACAGCAGATGCAAAAAGGGTGATGAGTGTAGGATCGAGGATAGAGTCTGCGGCTGAAAGATATTACCAGCAGATAGGTCGTGCTGGAGATCTTGCAAATTATAATTGGGAATTTCACCTTTTACAAAGCAATGAACTGAACGCGTGGTGTATGCCTGGAGGAAAAGTAGCTGTTTATACAGGGATTTTACCGATTACAAAAAATGATAATGGGCTAGCTGTAGTTATGGGACACGAGGTTTCTCACGCATTGGCTGGACATGGAAATGAAAGAATTTCCCAGGCAATGATCGCTCAATACGGAGGGCAGATTTTGGGAGGGACAATTTCCAATGCCCAATGGGCAGGTATTTTCCAAAAGGTTTATCCCATCGGTTCACAGGTTGCTTTGCTAAAATATGGCAGAAATCAAGAATCTGAGGCGGATGAGATGGGATTATATTTAATGGGAATGGCAGGATATGACCCAAGGGAAGCAATTCCTTTCTGGAATAGAATGGAAGCTGCATCTAATGGAGAAAGACAACCGGAGTTTTTATCAACCCACCCGAATCCTGAAACCAGAATATCAGACATTAATAAAAATCTCCCTAAAGCCCTTGAATACTACAAGGCAGCAGGAGGAAAAATATAATTAATAATGAATTTTTAATCTTGAGTAGAGCCTTATTGAATTTTCGCTAATTTGGTAAGGCTTTTTAATTTTAACCATTTAAACACAATATTATGAAAAGTTTATCACTTACAGGGCTTATACTTTTGGCTGTTTCCGCTTTACTTTTTTATTTGACGACGGATTTTACCGTTGAGCAGATCAGAATGCCACATATTATGGGAATAATGGGAGGTATCGGAATTGGTTTAATTATTGGTGGAATGGTAGGCTATCTAAGTAAAGGAAGTGCAATAAAGGCTGAGCAGAAAAGAAAAGAATTCAAGCAATTGCAGAAAGATAAAGAAGAGCTTGAAAAGCAGGCTGCAGAGATAGCAAGACGTAAAGCCGAGATTCAATCTCAACAAAATCAAAATCCTCAAATCTAATGATCTGAGGATTTTTATATAACGTTAGTTTTTCATTAAAGTTAGAACTTGTATCCGACACCTACCATAAACAGATTCGGCCTGTTGTCGTATCTGATTTCTTCTCCTGAAACTTTGTTGATAAAATTTCTTGAATCTTTACTGAATGCACCTTCATACCTTGCATTCACTAGAAATTTTTTGATTTCCAGCTGCGCCCCGAGCTGATAACCCACCATAAAGTTGTCTCTTGCGTTTTCCTGAAAATCGTTGAAAGTATCTTTTTTACTCAGATTATAACTGGCCACCGGTCCTAAAAAAACGCCAAGCATATCTCCTAAAACCTTGTGTCCTACAAGAATCGGCAAATCAATACGGCTGCTTTTAATATCGAAAGTAGTATTTTCTGCCGTGAATTCATTTTTAAAATTTGTGTAATATAATTCCGGCATTATAAAAAATGCTGCAGGAAGATTTGCCTTTAATGAAAGCCCTATATTGAAGCCGACATTATTTTTTCCTTTTCCTTCAATTGCCTGGTTTACTGTTCCCTTGAAGTTTTTCCAAGAGGGTGAGCCCGTCGGGAAAATTAAATTGGCTTTACCTGCCAGTGAAATCTGAGCTGAAGCAAATAGGGAAAAACCTATTAACGCTATACTAAGAATCTTTTTCATTATCGTCTATTTTTGTAATTGTATTATCAATAGTCTTATTATTTTCAAGCAAATATTCTCTTAGTTCTTTGAATAGTTCTGATGAATAAACGAAATCAATTAAATTTTTATTGCCTGCCGTAATCAGAATGTCTTTATTACCTTCCCATTCTTTAATTCCTAATCTTAAGTAAACAATTTTCTCGCCAATCGTCATTACGGAATTCATATCATGCGTATTGATGATTGTAGTAGTATTATATTCTTTTGTGATTTCCAGTAGAAGGTCATCAATAACGTTGGATGTATATGGGTCTAGTCCGGAGTTGGGCTCGTCACAGAAAAGATATTTAGGATTGTTTACAATAGCTCTTGCAATGGCTACACGCTTCTGCATTCCCCCGGAAATTTCGGAAGGAAACTTTTTGTTGGCTTTATCCAGATGGACCCTGCCGATAACATCAAAAACACGTTTTTTCTTTTCTCTGTATGTAAGGTTTGTAAACATATCCAGGGGAAACATTATATTTTCTTCCACGGTTAATGAGTCAAATAGAGCACTCCCTTGGAAAACAGTTCCAATTTCCGAGCGAAGATGCTGCTTTTCTTCACGTGTCATTACATTGATATCTCTTCCGTCAAAAAGGATTTCTCCTGAAGTGGGCTGATAAACATTTAGTAAGCTTTTAAGGAAAACCGTTTTTCCAGAGCCGCTCTGCCCAATGATCAAATTTACTTTTCCTTTATCGAAAGTGGTTGAAATGCCTTTAAGTACTTCAACTTCGTCAAAACTTTTCTTTAAATTTTTTACCTCAATCATTAGCTTAATATTAATTGGGTTAATAGCAATTCGGAAAGGATAATGAATACCATCGTCCAAACCACAGCCTGAGTACTTGCTCTACCTACTTCAAGTGAACCCCCTTTTACATTGTAACCGAAATATGATGGTACTGTTGCAATAATAAAAGCAAAAACAATCGTTTTCGTAAATGCATAATAGATGAAAAGATTTGGCATATACATTTGAATACCAGTGATATAGTCGTTCGTTGTCCAGTTGCCAGTTAAAACTCCTGCAACATAACCTCCCCCAATACCAAATACAATACTAATGGCAATTAATAGAGGATTGAAAATTACACAGGCGATTATTTTAGGTAAAATAAGAAAGTTAGGCGAATTTACTCCCATAATATCCAATGCATCAATTTGCTCAGATACTCTCATTGTTCCAATACTTGAGGCAATATAAGACCCTACTTTTCCTGCTAGAATTAAACTAATAATAGTGGGTGAAAATTCCAGAACCAATACCGCTTTTGTAGCATATCCTACAAACGAAGGCGGAATCGGGAAGTCAGAAGCATCGAAGTTATTGAACATCTGGATGGCAACAACTGCTCCTACAAATATAGAAGTGAAGATAACCAACCCAAATGAGTTGACTCCCAAATCATTAATTTCTCTCATGAACAGTTTCCAGAACACTTTCATTTTCTGAGGTTTCTGAATAGATTTACCTAGAAGGATGATGTATTCTCCGACTGCTGTAAAAAACTTTTTTAACATTCTGCTAAATTAGACTTTTTTATTTAATTAGGTTAAGACTAAGGCTCAGACGATGTATGGATAAATATTAAAATTTTAATTTTTATAGCAAATTTGTTTTTGATCTAAGCCATAGTTTTGTCCTTATTTTGCATTTTTATCACCACCAATAACCAGGAAAATGGTTTTTAAAATAATAACCGAATCCAATACAAAACTCCAGTTTCTTACATAGAAAGCATCAGCCAAAACTCGTTTGTTCATCTCTACTTCTACATCACCTGCATCGCCACGGAGACCATTTACCTGTGCAAGGCCCGTAATTCCAGGGGTTACCATACTTCTTAAACTGTACCGTCCGATTTTTGGTTTATAATAATTGTCTACTGCCAGCATATGTGGTCTGGGACCTACAATTGACATTTCACCTTTTATTACATTCCAAAACTGTGGCATTTCATCCAGACTGGTTTTTCTTAAAAATTTTCCTATTTTGGTAATTCTTGTATCATTTTCTGAAGTTGTTTTGGTAGAAGATTCGTCATTTACTATCATCGTCCTGAATTTTATGCAATGAAAAACCTTTTCATGAAAACCATATCTTTTCTGTATGAAAAAAACAGGCCCTTTTGATGTACATTTTATTAAAATTGCAATAATCGGAAATAGCCACGAACAAATTCCAACTAGTACAAAGGCTGAAAAAGTGATATCAAATATTCTTTTCAATAAAAAGTTTGAATAATAATCCAAGGGATATCTTGCCTGATTGAGAACGGGCTGTGTCTGAATGTATCCCATGTCATAAAGAAAAAAATCACTTTGTGTGATGCTGGGAATCAGTGAGATATGAACCTTGTTGGCTTCGGCGAGCCTGAAAATCTCTTTTTCCGTGTCTTCGCTATAAGAGTTTTCTATAGGAATAAACAAGGTATGGATCCCGTTGGTTTTCCAAAATTCAATTAACTCTTGTGAATTTATTTTCAGATTTTTATATTCAAAAATTTTATATCCGTAATCTTTTCTGTCTGTTAAAATATTCTTTAAAACTTCCGTAGAACTATTTTCATTAAGGAACATAATATTTCTATTGTTGATCCCTAAGCTCCGGAAATATTTAATACCAAAATAAATCAATGATTTAGCAAGGAAAATAAGGAAAAACAAATAAAATGAAAGCCAATAAATATCCGAATTGAAAAATACATTATAACTGACCTTCCCAATTAATAACACTCCGAGAATAAACAGCAAAAAATGAAGGAGAAGACGTTCCAAAAATATTGTATAGGTGAGGTTTCTCGGTATATTATAGATCCTTGTCCTGCCACTGAGAAGCATCCAGAACAAAAACAATAACACCAAAGAGAAAATATTCTGATACCATGTTTCCTGATTGTATTTTAAGTCCTGATTTCTGCTTAAGAAAAAGAATATGAAAATAGATGCAATAACCAAAAGGTCAAGCAAAATAATGATTGATTTCAGGTATCTAGAGTATCGAATTTTCTGCATCTATGGGCAATTACGGATAAAAATGCTAAGATATTTTTTTACGGGATATTCAGATATTTGTGGGTTTGAACTGATGCTCTCCATTCCGGATTTTCCAAAATGAAGTCTGTAATTTTAAGGTACATTTCATCTCTTTTGCTCCATTCACTCTGAAGATATAACTTGCAGTTTTCCGAAACTTTAGCTGCCTGTTCCTGAGCAAATTTAAAATCGTTGTTATTGAAAACAATGACTTTAAGCTCATGAGCCTTAGCATAAATTTCGTCTTTTGGAAGTCCTGTTTTCTTTGGTGAGAGAGTGATCCAGTCGATATGTCCACTCATAGGATATGCTCCTGAAGTTTCAATATGAATGTTGCATCCCAATTCTTTTAACTTGGATGTTAAAATATCAAGATTCCACATTAGAGGTTCACCGCCTGTTAAAACAATGGTTTTACAATGTTTTGCCGCAGTTTCTGCAATTTCTTCTGCATTCATAAGCGGATGTAAATTCGGGTCCCAGCTTTCCTTTACATCACACCAGTGACACCCGACATCGCAACCACCCAATCTAATGAAATAGGCTGCTTTTCCCGTGTGTGCTCCTTCTCCCTGAAGAGTGTAAAAATGCTCCATCACAGGGAGCATTTTACCTTCTTTTAATAAAATATCTTCTTCTATTTTCATTTTAAAATTAGTCGTTATAGACCGAAGTTTTATAAGCGATGATGGTGTTTTTCATCAGCATTGCTCTTGTCATAGGCCCGACTCCTCCCGGAACAGGCGTGATCCAGCTTGCTTTTGCAGCACAGCTATCAAAATCTACGTCCCCTGCCAAATAATAACCTTTCGGAGAATCATTGTCTACTCTAGTAATACCTACGTCTACAATCACTGCACCTTCTTTGATCATGTCTCCTTTCAGGAAATGAGGATCACCTAAAGCCGTAATTACGATGTCTGCTTTTTTAGTATACTCTTCGATGTCTTTTGTGTAAGAGTGTGTCAACGTAACCGTTGAGTTTCCTGGGAAATCTTTTCTCCCCATCAGGATGCTCATTGGTCTTCCTACGATTTTACTTCTTCCGATGATCACACAGTCTTTACCTTTTGTTTCAATATTATATCTTTCCAATAATGTTAAAATTCCGAACGGAGTTGCAGGTAAAAATGTATCCATCTCTAATGCCATTTTACCGAAGTTTTCCGGATGGAAACCGTCAACATCTTTTCTTGGATCGATTGCGTTGATGATCTTTTCCTGATCGATCTGATCCGGCAAAGGCAACTGAACGATAAAACCATCTACTGATTTATCTTTATTAAGCTCTTCAATTTTTTCCAATAATTCAGATTCAGAAACCGTGCTTGGAAATTTCGCTAAGCTCGACTGGAAACCAACTTCTTCACAATCTTTTACTTTAGCATTTACATAAGCCTTGCTTGCTCCGTTGTTACCAACAAGAATAGCGACTAAATGAGGGGCTCTTCTTTTTGAAGCAATGATTTTTTCAACTTCGGCCTTAATTTCCTGTTTTATTTCTTTGGATACTTTTAATCCGTCAAGAATTTCTGCCATCTTACTTTTTATTATTTATTAGATTTTTATTAATTAAAGATATTTCTTCAAATGTCTCAGAAATACCAAAAATCAGAAAATCATGTTTTCTTAATTTTTCCAGCATATCGATTGTTCTCTGTTGTCCATTTTCAAAAAAACGTTCGTGTACTTCTACGAGAATCTGCCCAATTTCGACATCTGAATTTAATATACTTTCAATAACATTATATTCAAAACCTTCAATATCCATCTTTAAAACATCAATTTTTTTATGTTTCAGCATATGCGCAATATCTTGAAGTGATTGCAGCTGGACTTCAATCTTTATGTCCGAATCAACATTATTTTGCTGAACAAGACTTCCTGAGACATAATTTGGATTTTTAGGAAGATAAAAATAGTCTATTGCAGTTTTATTTCCAATTCCGGAACTGTAAAATCTAAAATTTTCATGTACCTGCCTGGATTTTATCCAATTAATTGATTTGGGAGTAGGATCAAAGCCAAAAACTAGACAATTATTATCTTTAATGATCTCTTCATCAAAAGAAATGTCTTCCCCGATACCGAAAGAATAAACAATAGAGTTTTTATCTAAAAATTCTGTTGCAACATAAAATCCGCCATAATCATTTCCCAACCATCTTTTAGGAATAGTGATATCCTTTTTAAGATGTTTTGTTGTTGAGCTTAAAGATAATTGAAAAAATTTAATTTTCCTTTTTAATTTGTTTATTGTATTAAGCATTCTTTTTATAATTTTTATAATAATTAATTAACCCATTCGTCGAAGAATCATGAGAGCTAACGGCTTCATTATTTTCAAGTTCCGGAAGGATTTTATTGGCTAAAACTTTTCCTAATTCCACTCCAAACTGATCGAAGCTGAAAATGTTCCAGATCACACCTTGAACGAAAATTTTATGCTCATACAAAGCAATTAACTGTCCTAATGAAAAAGGAGTTAATTCGTTGAATAATATTGAGTTAGTTGGTGTATTTCCGTGGAAGACTTTGTAATTTAATAGGAATTCAATCTCTTCATCAGACTTTCCTGCAGCTTTCAATTCTGCTTCAACTTCTTCTTCCGTCTTTCCAAATGCAAGTGCCTCAGTCTGAGCAAAAAAGTTA
Source organism: Chryseobacterium sp. RU37D (assembly GCF_900156075.1). GTDB lineage: Bacteria > Bacteroidota > Bacteroidia > Flavobacteriales > Weeksellaceae > Chryseobacterium. The sequence goes on from NZ_FTMM01000002.1 coordinate 57,702, forward strand.
GCCAGTAATTTATCCTGATGATCAGAAACTTTATTCGGACTTTTTGCATACGCGATAAAATCCGCAGGAATTAATTCTGTTCCCTGGTGAATCAGCTGATAGAAAGCATGTTGCCCGTTTGTTCCGGGTTCTCCCCAAATGATCGGTCCTGTTTCATATTCTACAAATTCGCCGTTTCTGTCAACACATTTTCCGTTACTTTCCATATCTCCCTGTTGGAAATATGCCGGAAATCTGTCTAAATATTGTGAATAAGGAAGAATTGCGTAAGTCGTTGCTGCATAAAAATTACGATACCAGATTCCTAACAAGCCCATCAAAACAGGGATGTTTTCAGAAAATTCCGCTGTCTGGAAATGTCTATCCGTATCGTAAGCACCTCTTAATAATTGCTCATAATTTTCATAACCCACTGCAAGAACTATGCTTAAACCGATTGCGCTCCAAAGTGAATATCTTCCGCCAACCCAATCCCAGAATTCGAAGATGTTTTCTTCTGCAATTCCGAAGTCTTTAACGGATTGAATGTTAGTGGATAAGGCTACAAAATGTTTTGCTACATCTTTTTGTTTCCCAGCCTGTAAGAACCAATCTTTTGCTGAGTTTGCATTCGTCATTGTCTCTTGAGTCGTAAAAGTCTTAGAAGCAATGATGAACAAAGTTGTTTCAGGATTTAAATTTTTAACAACTTCTGCGATATGATTTCCGTCCACATTGGAAACAAAATGAACGTTTAACCTTGTTTTAAAATGCTTCAAAGCTGAAACGACCATCACAGGTCCCAAATCTGAACCTCCGATCCCGATATTTACCACATCTGTAATTTCTTTTCCGGTAAAACCTTTGTGATCTCCTGAAATAATGCTTTCTGAGAAAGATTTCATATGATCTAAAACTCTTCTGATCTGAGGTTTGATGTTTTCACCGTCTACCAAAATTTCTTTATCAGAAAAATCTCTCAAAGCGGTATGCAGAACTGCTCTCCCTTCTGTTTCATTGATCTTATCTCCCGAAAACATTTTAGAAATGGCGTCTTTCAATTGAGTTTCTTCTGCAAGATTTAATAAAAGCTCTTTTGTTCTTGAATCAATTAAATTTTTAGAATAATCGAAAAGAAAATTATCTCTTTTTAATGAAAATTCATTGAAACGGTTCGGATTGTAAGCAAAAAAGCTTCTTAAATCAAAATCGTTGTCTGCAAAATGTTCGTCAAGTGCTTTCCAGCTATTGGTTTGAGTGGGATTTATTTTTGACAGCATATTTTTAGAAATTAAGGTTTTGTGGCCCAGGATTTAGAATTTATTTTATTAAATCATTAAGCAAAATTATTGATTTGCAAATTTACGCAATTTAGTTCAAACCTATTAATTGAGAATTAAAAATCAATATCAAGGTTTAATGTAATTAGATTTAAATGTTTATTTTTAAAATATATTCTGAAAATTATGCTTGATAGAAGAAGTTTTATTAAAAAATCGTCACTGGGATTAGGCTTTTTGGCCGTGCCTGCATCTGCAAAAATCTTTTATACGGATGATTTTATTTCTAAAAGGCCAGATATTTCTAAAAGAAAATTCACTTCTGAAGCTGTTGAAAATACTATTAAGCAAATAAAAAATAACATTACTGACCCTGAGCTGGGCTGGATGTTTGAAAACTGTTTTCCCAATACTTTGGATACAACGGTAAAATTGTATCAGAAAAATAATAAGCCTTACACTTATGTAATTACAGGAGATATCGATGCGATGTGGCTTAGAGATTCTTCTGCGCAGGTTTATCCTTATTTAAGCCTCGCCAACAAAGATGAAAAGTTGAAAAACCTTTTAAAAGGCGTTATCAATAAGCAGGTTGAATGTGTTCTTCTTGATCCATATGCCAATGCTTTCTTTGATGATTCCAGTAAAATAAGCGAATGGAAAGATGATTTAACTCAAATGAAACCGGGTATTCATGAACGGAAATGGGAAGTTGATTCTTTATGCTACGTGATGCGTTTGTGTTACAATTATTGGAAAACGACCGGCGATTCTTCAGTTTTTGATGCAGACTGGAAAAAGGCAATGCTCTTGATTTTAAATACTTTTAAAGAACAGCAAAGAAAAGAGTCAAAAGGGCCTTACAGATTCCAGCGTGCCAACGGAAACCCTTTGGATACACAATTTGCAGGAGGTTTCGGGAATCCTACGAAAAAAGTAGGATTGATTCATTCCATGTTCAGACCTTCTGATGACGCGACTTTTTACCCATTTTTGATTTCTTCCAATATGTTTGCAGTTGTTTCTTTAAGAGAAACTGCGGAAATTTTTTCTACTATTTTAAAGGATGAAAATTCTGCCAATCAATTTAAAAGTTTAGCAAAAGAAGTGGATGAAGCGATTCAGAAATATGCTATTTTAAATCATCTGGAAGCCGGCAAAATTTATGCTCTGGAAATTGATGGCTTCGGAAATGCTTTGTTTATGGATGATGCGAATGTTCCGAATTTATTGTCAATTCCGTATTTGGGATATGCCTCAAAAAACGATGAAGTTTATAAAAATACAAGGAAATTTTCTTTAAGCAAAGCAAATCCGTGGTTTAGCGAAGGAAAATTTGCGAAAGGAATCGGCGGGCCTCACATTGGCGAACATAAAATCTGGCCTCTTGGCTTAATTATGCAGGCTTTGACAACGGATAATGACGAAGAAATTATTTCCTGCTTAAAAATGTTAAAAGCTACTCACGCCGGAACCGGGTTTATTCATGAATCTTTTGATGTAAACAATCCAAAAGATTTCACAAGATCTTGGTTTGCTTGGGCAAATACACTTTTTGGAGAACTGATTCTTTATCTTCACAAAACAAAGCCTGAAATTTTAAAACAAAAATTTTAAGCATAAAAACCTCTGGAAAAAATCTGGAGGTTTCTTTGTTTTAAACATTAAGGAATTGAGATAATTTTAGCTTTAAAGGATGTTAAGAATTTGGCGAAGCCAAATAATAAGCGTTGTGCTTCAAAACATCTTTGATGTTTCCTTAATGCATCTTAACAACTAAAATAATCTTAATGTTTAAATTAAAAGACATGTAAATATATAGATAACCAAAGGTTAGAATTGCTTATATTTCTGTTGTTGATTCTTTTTTTGAGGGCTTTCTTTTTCTTAAGAAATAGACGATTACGGTTCCGATTAGTATCAATGGCCAAACAGTAATTAATCCCACAATAATTTTTTGAATTAAATAATATCCTTCCACAAAAGCGGATTTTGCGCTGTAAACGAAAGCAAATTTATATTTGTCATCGATATTTTTTGTGTTGATGACGGCGATTTCAGCGGTACGAAGCTTCGGTTCTTTAATGAAAATATCAATCGTGCTGTATTTTAACTGATCTGTCATGTTCATGCTTTGGAATTGTTGGCTGTTTCCTTCTTTCATATTGTCATCACCCATCGCCACTTTATCTTTATTGACTTTCATTTGGGCAATATTGTCGGTCGTTTTTTTATTTCTCTGAGCTTCCAAAGCCGAATATTTGATGTTGGCTGTAACGTCTTCTGCATTGATGGATCTTGAATTTAAGAATAGTTTTTTATCATTAATTAAAGTAAGTAACTCTCCTAATTTTTCGGTCGGAACTCTCAATTGCATTCTGTTTTCGGTCTGATATTTTTTCACTAAAACAGCGTCTTCGTTCGAAGTGTTGTAAGTATCTTCGGAAACTATATTACTTTGCAGATTGCTTTGGGTAACGAATCCTCCCAATTCCTGAACCGATTTTTCAATGGAAATCGTTGCTTCATAAACGTCTTTCACTTCCATATTTACATCTGCGGTTTTGATGAACTGCTTGTCTTTTACCTTCATGGTTGCAACAGAAGAAATGCTGTCCGAAGTTACAACTGCTGCAGAATCAGCTGTAGCATATGCATCAAGTTCTGTTGCAGAAACTTCTCCTTTTTTACATGAATAAATTCCTAATAAAAGTGCCGTTGCGATGGATAACCTGATGTAAGTAGTTTTCATTGTATTGATTTTTAATGTTTTGCTTATCCCAAAGTTCAGTCGGAATCATTTGTAAAGTTTGAAAATCGCAGGTAAAAACTTTGTAAAGAGAAATTCTGTTTTAATTATTTTAAAATCAATGTTTTGTAAAATAAAATCAATGAAAGGCGTTTGTTTTCGGATTAATTTTTGCTTAACTTTTACAAATCAAACACACAACATTTACTATGTCAAATACTTTTTCCAAAATCAGAAACGCGATAGATTTATTTAGATCAATAGATTTTGATCAGTTGAGTGCCATTTCTCAAAAAGTTGACCTTCCAAAACTGATGCAAAACTTCTCCAAACTCGATGACAAACAGCTTGGAGGTTTAATGAAAATGTTCGATCCAAATAAAAAGAAAAAAGAGCTTCCGCCCATTGACGGTGATTTCTACGATATTTATCACACTTTAAGCCCTGAACAAAGGGAAATTCAATTAAAAGTAAGGGCTTTCATGGAAAAAGAGGTGAAACCGTTGGTGAATCATTATTGGTTGCGTGACGAATTTCCTGTTGAATTAATTCCAAAATTTCAAAAACTGGATATTTGCGGTGTTACTTATGAAGGTTATGGATGTCCCGGAATGCCCTTTTTAATGGAAGGAGTTTTAGCAATGGAAATGGCTCGAGTTGATGCTTCGATTGCAACTTTTTTTGGAGTACAATCCGGTTTGTCGATGGGTTCGATTTATAATGCAGAAGTTTGAAAAAATCGGAGCTTTTGGTTTAACGGAACCTGAAGTGGGTTCCGGAGCAGCGGGAGGTTTAACGGTGACCTGCAAAAAAACGCCGGAAGGCTGGATTTTGAATGGGCAGAAAAAATGGATAGGAAATGCAACCTTTGCCGATTTAGTTATTATTTGGGCTAGAGATTTAGATGATGGTGAAGTAAAGGGTTTTATTGTTGAAAAGGATAATCCGGGTTATTCTGTTGAAAAAATTAAAGGAAAAATGGCGTTGAGAATTGTTCAAAACGGTTTGATTACGTTAAAAGACTGTTTGGTAACAGAAGAAAACAGATTACAAAATGCAAATTCATTTAAAGATACGGCAAAAGTTCTAAGAATGACCAGAGCCGGAGTGGCTTGGATGGCAACAGGTTGTGCGCGAGGAGCTTATGAAAGTGCATTAGATTATACCAGAAAAAGAGAACAGTTTGGAAAACCGATTGCTTCTTTTCAAATGATTCAAGGGCATTTGGTGGAAATGTTGTCGAATTTAACGGCGATGCAAACAATGGTTTTCAGGCTTTCCGAAATGCAGGACGAAGGTATTTTAAAAGACGAACACGCTTCTTTAGCGAAAGTTTTCTGTACATTAAGAACAAGAGATATCGTTTCCAGAGCGCGTGAAGTGATGGGCGGAAACGGAATTTTGCTTGAATATGACGTGGCAAGATTTGTCGCTGACGCAGAAGCCATTTATTCTTATGAAGGAACAAAAGAAATCAATTCACTGATTGTTGGAAGATCGATCACGGGATTCAGCGCATTTGTATGATGTTGAAAGTCAATGATCAATTGTGAATTTGCTTTTTATCAGCTTACTAAGGTTTTGTATTTTTCTTTGTTATCTATGATCATCCAAAGATTAATTAGGAAAAGAACAACTGAAATAATAATTCCAGTTTGAGATTGATCTCTGCAAAGGTTATGTAATAATATTCCCACCATTACTGGGAGAATAATAATCGCTCCTAAAGCTCTGGTTTTTGGAAAAATAAACAGCAACCCGCCAATAATTTCTGCTGCACCAACTAATGGCATCAACCAGCCAATTTCGCCGAATGCAGCATATACCTTCATTTGGTCATCGGTTAATTTTGGCATCGGATTGTAATGGAAGAACTTATCTAATCCGGCATTGATAAACATTAGCCCGAAAAGTAAAGACAGGATAAATTTTACGATTTTCATGATTGACGATTTTAATCAAATTTAAATAAAATTACAATTCGTTGAATGAAAATCAAATAAAATTTTGAATATTTGAAAATTATTCGTCACTTATTGCGTATTATCTGTTGTTCATAAATCAATCCATTTCTTCCAGTGTAATATTTTTCGAAATTTTGTATTTCTTTTTCTTTTTGTGTGGCTTTTCTTCTTCACCCAAAAGTTTTCCCCAAGGCTGTAAACCTTCTACTCTTTCAAAAATAATTTTTAAAATCGCAATGGCAGGGATACAAAGAAACATTCCCGCAATTCCCCAAAGATGTTCACCTATGATAATTCCAAGAAAAGAAAATAGCGCATTGATCTTTACTTTTGAACCTACCACAAAAGGTAAAACGATATTTCCGTCCACGATATGAACACCAATATAGCCGATGATTACATAAATGCATGTGGATGGGGGGGTAGTTGCAAACGCAATGAAGCACGAAATTAAAAGCCCAATACAGATTCCCAAGTATGGAATAACATTTAATAAACCTGTTAAAACTCCCAAAAGAATAGCATACTTTACGCCTAAAATTGTTAATAAAATTGAAGCTAAAATAGAGACAATAACCACTTGCAAACACAGCCCGGAAATATATTTTTTGGTCATAATTCTCACCTCATTTACCACTTCCTGAACACTGAGTTTATGCTTTTCATTAAAAACCTCTACAATGAAATTATTTAAAATCCTTCTGTAATTTAAGATAAAAATGAAAAACAAAATAAAGAAAACAAAAAAGCCAAGTCCTGTTGAAAAAATTCCAAATGTGAATCCCAAAATAACTCCAGATGATGAAAGAAGCTTGTTCAAGCCCTTATCCAGGTAATCCAATTGTTCATCAATTTTTACATGAAACGTTTTTGAAACCCATTCCTGAAAATCATTGAAAACATTTGTAAACTGTACCCTCAGATGCGGAATATCCTTACTGAAATCAGATAATTGAGATCCGAAAAAATACACCAGCCCCGTTAAAATCATCAGCATGATCAAAACAGAAGTCATAGTAGACAAAGACCGTGAAAATCTTAACTTTTTTTCCATAAAAGAAGCCGCCGGCAAAAAAAGCATCGCCATAAGGAATGCCAAGAAAAAAGGAGCCAGAATACTTTCACCTAATGCCAGAAGATAACCGATCCCAATAACCGAAATGACAACAAGTGTGAGTCTGACCAAAAAAGGTAATCGAATAAAATTCATAATTTCAAAAATCTGCTGTATAAAAATAAGGAAAACCCTTCAAACTAAAGGGGATATTTTGGAAGTTAACTATTTTTATGAATATAAAAATTAAAAACACGTCTCAAAATTCTTAGACAGGCTTTATTTATATTGAAAAAATTAATATGCTATGAATTATTTTTCTATAGCAATATCAATTACTTCTTCCATGCGGTTAACATAGTGAACATTGAGGTTTTTCAGATAATCTTTTTTGATTTCTTCAACGTCTTTTCTGTTGGCTTCGCAAAGAATCACCTCTTTAATTCCTGCTCTGGTTGCAGCCAGCAATTTTTCCTTAATTCCACCTACAGGAAGTACTTTTCCCCTAAGGGTAATTTCCCCGGTCATGGCGAGATGAGGTTTTACTTTTTTATTTTTATAGGAAGAAACCATTGAGGTGAGCATTGCAATTCCTGCAGAAGGCCCGTCTTTCGGGGTTGCTCCTTCCGGAACGTGAACGTGGATGTTTTTCTTTTCTATGTCATCCTGAGAAACTCCAAGTTCATCGTATTTTGCTTTGATATATTCTAGCGCGATTGTGGCAGATTCCTTCATTACTGTTCCCAAGTTACCCGTCATGGATAAAGCTCCTTTACCATTGCTTAAAATACTTTCTATAAACAAAATATCTCCGCCGACGCTTGTCCAGGCAAGCCCCGTTACAACTCCCGGGACGTCAGTTAATTCATATAAGCTTTTAGGTCTTGGTACACCCAGAATTTCATCTACTTTTTCAAGAGATATTTTTGTATCATATTCTTTTGCCAAAGCCGTTTGCAACGCGACCCAACGAGCAATCGAAGCAATTCTTTTCTCCAAAGATCTTACACCACTCTCCGAGGTGTGTGCTTCTATAATATGTTTCAGTTCGGAATTCCCAAGTTTGAATGATTTTGAATCTAAACCGGTTTCTTCCTGCTGTTTTTTGATTAAATGTCTTTTGGCGATCTCAATTTTTTCCTCCATAGTGTATCCTGCAATCTGGATGATTTCTGTTCTGTCCAGTAAAGGAGTCTGTATAGTTGAAAGCGAGTTTGCGGTTGCAATAAACATTACTTTGGACAAATCGTATCCCATTTCGAGGAAATTGTCGTAAAAAGATTTATTTTGTTCAGGATCAAGTACTTCTAAAAGTGCTGAACCGGGGTCACCGTGTAACCCCTGTCCGATTTTATCAATTTCATCCAAAACAATCACAGGATTGGAAGTCCCCGATTTTTTAATCGATTGAAGGATTCTCCCTGCCATTGCTCCAATATAGGTTTTTCTGTGGCCACGGATCTCACTTTCATCATGAAGGCCACCTAAGGAAAGTCTAACATATTTTCTTCCAAGCGCATCAGCGATGGATTTACCCAACGAAGTTTTACCCACTCCCGGAGGTCCTGCCAAAAGAAGAATAGGAGATTTCATGTTATTTTTCAATTTTAAAACCGCCATGTGCTCCAAAATTCTTTTTTTGATATCTTCTAATCCGAAATGGGCTTTATCTAATATTTTCTCAGCTCTTGTAATGTCAAAAACATCCTTAGTGTATGTTTCCCAAGGAAGATCAGTAAAGAAATCCAGATAGTTTCTCTGAACATTATAATCCGGAGAGTTGGGGTTCTGGCGTTGTAATCTGCTGACTTCCTTTTGGAAATGTTCTTCTATTTCAGCGCTCCATTTTTTCTTCCTTGCTTTTCGGATTAGATCTTCAACGTCGTTTTCCGGTCCGCCGCCCAGTTCTTCCTGAATGGTTCTTATCTGTTGATTCAGAAAATATTCTCTCTGCTGCTTGTCAAGATCCTTTGATGTTTTCTGATGAATCTGGTTTCTCAATTCCAATTTTCTGAAATCTTCATGCATCATTTCATAACATTTATTGGCTCTTTCCATTAAGTTTTTCTCTTCAAGCAGTTTTTGCTTTTCAGTGGAGGGGAAATTAGCATTCGTGCAGATGAAATTTAATAAATCATCATTATTATTGATGTTTTTTATTGCAAAATTCGCTGCATTCGGAATATTCGGATCCAGCTCGATTATTTTTAAGGCAAGATCCTTAATATTTTCCAATAGAGCTTCATATTCTTCCTTATTCTTGGGCTTTACATCTTTCAATTTGGAAATTTCTGCTTTAAAATAAGGTATTTTTTCAACGATTTTTTTGATCTTAAACCTATGAAAGCCTTTTGTAATAACCGTAATATTTCCTTCAGGTAGCTTTATGATTTTAATGATTTTCGCCAATGTGCCGATTTGGTAAAGATCACTTTCGGAAGGCTGTTCCAAATCCGAGTTCTTCTGGCTTACGATTCCAATAAAATCACCATTGATCTGAGCTTCTTCAAGAAGTTGTATGGATGTTTTTCTCCCTGCTGTAATAGGAATGACAACGTTCGGGAACATTACCATGTTTCTTACGGGAAGGATAGGGAATATCTTTTGTTCAGAATTTTTTTCTGTCTCCGCCAGATCCGCCAGATTGATCTCTTCAGCTACAATATCAAATCCGTCACTTATCATTTCTTCTAAACTTATGTCTTCAAATTCTGTCATAGTACATCGAATGACAAATTGTCACTCTTGTTTTAATTCGTTAATGTGAAATTCCAAAATATGCTTTAAATTAAGGAAAAGTATGTCATGTTAGTTTAAATTGCACAAGAGGTATGCCATTCGTTTTTTACTAAAAAATATGGTCAAAATTTCCTTTTTTATAAAAATTAAATTTTTAAACTTAAAATAAAGAGCTTATACTTCCGTAATTTCTTAAAAATGTGTATTTTCGCAAACTGATAAAAAACTATAATTTATATAATGGCAATTTTAGGACAAATTAGGAGTAGACCTTGGCTTTTGATGGGAGTAATTGCATTGGCGCTTTTGGCGTTCCTTGTAAACCCCGATAGTATTGATAAGGTTTTTGGTAAAAATCCTGATGTTTTAGGAAAAGTAAATGGTGAGAAAATTACCCGTGAAGAGTTTAATGATCAGCTTTTCGTGTTGCAGCAGCAGGCGGATCAGCAGGGTCAGCCAAAGTCAGGTCTTGAAGAACAGGCTTGGCAATTGCTCGTACAATCGAAACTGATCAAGCAGCAATTCGAAAAGCTGGGCTTTGAAATGACGGAAGATTATTTCTGGAACCAAATCCAGTATGATCAGATGTTTGCTCAGCAGAAGCAGTTCTTTGATGAGAAAGGTAATTTCAAAACTCAGGAGCTTAAAAAACAAATCGAAGATATGAAGGCTGCGTCGCCGGAAGGGTACAACCAATGGTTGAAAACCAGAAAAACAATCGAGTACAGATTGATGGCGAGACAGGTTTTTGCTAATATTTCTCAAGGTATTACCACAGGTAAAAAAGAGGCGGAAGAATTAATGAAACAGAGAGATCAGCTGGCTGATATCGACTTTGTGAAAATTGATTACGCTTCTTACCTTCAAAAAAATAATATCAAAGTTACTACTGAAGATTTAGCAAATTATATCAAACAACATCCTATAATGTTTAAAGCTGATGAGAGCAGAAACTTAGGGATCGTTTATTTTCCTTCTCAGCCAAGCGCAGCAGATGATGCGATGGCTCAGAAAGAAATTACTAAACTGTTTTCAGGAGGTACTGATGCTAGTGGAGGTACAGAAAATTTCCAGAATACCAAAAACGACTCTATGTTTGTAATGGCAAACTCTGATATGCCTTTCAGCCCTCAGTATTTGAAGCCAAATCAATTGCCGCAGACTATCCAGACACAGATTCCTTCTGCTGCTATAGGACAGATGTTCGGGCCATACAAAGAGCAAAACTTCTATGTAGTTTCTAAACTTTTGAACAAAAAGACTTCAGATTCTACATTGTCTAGACATATTCTTATTGCTTTCAAAGGAAGCCCTGCAGGAGAAGGTGTTACAAGATCTAAAGAACAGGCTAAGAAATTGGCAGATTCCATCGGAGCTATTGTAAAAGCTAATCCTGGTAAATTCACAGAATTCCTTAAATTATCTAACGATCCAAACTCTGCTGCACAAGGGGGTAGTCTTGGATGGACAACTCCTGAAACGCCTTTCGTTCCTGAATTCTTAAAGTATTTGGCGAACAATCCTAAAGGTGCAACAGGTGTTGTAGAAACTCAGTTCGGTTATCATATCATCAATATTGAAGATAAGAAACCTGGAGCAATGGCTTACAAAGTGGCAAACTTAGTAAAAGCTGTTAAGCCTTCTGATGCCACAGAAGCTGAAACTGATAAGAAAGCAAGAAGATTCATCCAACAAGTTCAAGGAAAATCTTTCAACGATTTCGTTAATATTGCTAAGAAAGGAAACTATAAGTTCTCAAATCCTAAGCAGGCAAAAAGATTTGACGGTCAGCTTCAGGGGTTAGGAACAGATAAAGATGCAGAAATCCTGGCTTGGGCTTTCGATAAAAAGAGAGAAAAAGGAGATACTGAATTCTTTACTGTAGACGGAACAGGAGATAAAATTGTAGTTTATCTAAATGGTAAGCAGGAAAAAGGAACTGCGGATCCTGAATCTGTAAGAGATCAGATTGAAGTTGTGGTTAAAAATAAATTAGCTGCAAAACAGATTTCCGAAAAAATTGGAAAGGCAGGAAGCTTAGATCAGATTGCAAAACAGTTCGGAACCACAAAACAGTCTGCGCAGGTTAATCTGTTAAACCCATCTGTAGCAGGTTCTATGGAGCCAAAAGTTGCAGGGGCGGCATTCGGGGTGAAGAAAGGACAGCTTTCTAAACCGGTTGAAGGGGGAACAGGAGTTTATGTTTTAATTAAAAAGAACGAGACGGTAAACAAACAGCCTGGAGATCTTAAGCAGTTTACAGAATCAATTAATCAGAGAAATGCAGGGATGTTTGGTCAGGCCTGGCTAAAGAGTTTGCAGGATAATGCTGATATTGATGACTACAGAATCGAGATTTGGAATAAATTAGGTTCTCAGCAACAATAAGAAATTAATTAATGAGATAAAAAGCGGCAAATTTTTTGCCGCTTTTTTGTATTTAGCGCAGAGCAATACAGAAAAACATTAATTTTAAATGTAGTATATTTGCTCATTAGAAAAAATTTAGCAAGTGAAGTTCAGTAAAGAATTAAAAGCTGGTGTGATCGCACTTATAGCCATAGTTGGTTTCGTGATCTTATTTCAATTTATGAAGGGCAGAAGCCTATTTACTACCGATAATATATTTTACGCAAAGTACGACAATGTAGAAGGATTGGCACAATCTTCACCCGTTTCTATTAATGGTTTGAAGGTGGGGCAGGTCGATAAGATCATTCCTCATACGGCAAAAGACGGGAAAATCAATTTCGTTGTAAAAATCACGATTGATAATAATTTTGAGTTTTCAAAAAATTCAACACTGGAGATTTTTGAGCCGGGATTGATGTCCGGAAAAGAGATGAGGGTAAATCTTGCTTACGGAGGAGCAACAGCAAAAGATGGTGATACATTACAAGGTGCTTTTAAATTGGGAACTTTGGGAAGCCTTTCTTCTCAGGTAGGTCCGGTGAAAGATCAATTACAGACGGTGTTATATCGTGTAGATTCCTTAATGTCTAATGCAAACCAAATCGTTGATGATCAAAATAGGGCAGAAATAAGGGCTTTGCTTTCAAATCTTAATAAAACTGTAGCGGCATTACAAACAACAGCAGGAAGTGTTAATACTTTGGTTGGCCACAATGATCCGAAGCTTCAGAAAGTATTGGATGATGCAAGTGTTACAATGCAGACTGGTAAAGTTACTTTAGATAAATACGGAAACCTCGCAGAAAGCATTGATACTAAAAAATTGAATGCTGCCATTTCCAATTTAGATGCAACAGTAGGAAGACTTAATGATGTAATTGGTGGGATCAACAACGGACAGGGAAGTTTAGGAAAACTGATGAAAGATGAGCAGTTGTATAACAATTTAAATTCTGCATCTACCAACCTGAATTCATTAATCGAAGACATGAAAGCAAATCCAAAGAGATACATTAATTTCTCGGTATTTGGCAAGAATAATAAAGACTAATACATAGCAATGCAATATATTGATAATATAATTTTTCTGATTTTATTAGTTGCAGGTTTGGGGCTCTTTGCAAAAAGTCTGCGAAAGATATACAGAAACATAAGGTTAGGACGAGAAATCAACCGAAACAACAGGAAAGGCGAACGCTGGGCTACCATGGTAAATGTGGCAATGGGGCAAAGCAAAATGGGGAAACGCCCTATTGCTGGAATCCTTCACCTTTTTGTCTATGTTGGCTTTATCATTATTAATATTGAGCTTCTTGAGATCGTTGTTGACGGTATTTTCGGGACACATCGGTTTTTAGCGACAATTGTAGGGAATGGTTTTTACAGTGTCTTTACTGCAACTTTAGAAATTCTGGCTTTTTTAGTAGTAATCGGAGTTGTAACATTCTTTATCCGTAGAAATTTTTACGGTGTGAAAAGATTAACAATGAAGGAGCTTTTTGGATGGCCAAAACAGGATGCCAATTGGATTCTTATCATCGAGTTTGCTCTAATGATGGCTTTCTTCACCATGAATTCCTCAGACTATATTCTTCAGATGAGAGGTTTTGAAGGGTTTCATCATTTAGGATCTTTTCCGATAACCGAAAGATCTTTTATTCCGTTTCTTGAAGTTTTCAGCTTTGATAACGGATTTCTTTTCCTTATCGAAAGAGCTGCATGGTGGTTTCATTTTGTAGGGATTTTATTCTTTATGAATTATCTTTATTATTCAAAACATTTACATATTATCCTCGCTTTCCCTAGTACTTGGTACGCTAATCTGGAGAAAAAAGGAAAATTCAATAATCTGGAATCTGTTACCAAAGAAATTAAATTAATGATGGATCCTAACGCAGACCCTTACGCTGCTCCGGCAGAAGAGGAAACCGAAGTTTCGTCTAAATTTGGTGCAGAAGATGTTTTTGATTTGAACCAGGTGCAGCTGCTGAACGCATATTCCTGTACGGAATGCGGGCGTTGTACAGCCGTTTGTCCTGCAAATATTACAGGCAAAAAGCTTTCTCCAAGATTAATTTTAATGAAAACCAGAGACCGTCTGGAAGAAGTTGGTAAAAATATTGATAAAAATGGAAGCTTTGTTGATGACGGAAAGAAACTTTTGAATGATTATATTACAAAAGAAGAGCTTTGGGCTTGTACGACATGTAATGCATGTACGGAGGCTTGCCCGATATTGCTTGATCCGCTTTCTATTATTTTTGAAATGAGAAGATTCCTTGTGATGGAGCAGTCTGCGGCACCACAGGAGTTAAATCTTATGATGACCAATGTAGAAAATAATGCTGCGCCTTGGCAGTATAATCAGGCAGACCGTCTGAACTGGGCAACAGAAAATTAGATAATTAAACAATTTGAAAATTTGAAAATTGACTTTATAGGCGTTTTCAGATTCTCGAATTCTCACATTTTCAAATTGACAACAATGGATTTCAATATAAAAACAATGGCAGAATATGCTGCCGAAGGAAAATCACCTGAAGTTTTATTCTGGGTAGGCTGCTCGGGAAGTTTTGATGACCGTGCTAAAAAAATTACGAAAGCATTTTGCAAAATATTAAATAAAATAGGCGTTAAATTTGCTGTTTTAGGCCAGGAAGAAAGCTGTACGGGCGATCCTGCAAAACGGGCGGGAAATGAATTTATTTTTCAAATGATGGCGTTGACAAATATCGAAATTCTGAACGCTTATGAAGTGAAAAAAATCGTAACGGCTTGCCCGCATTGTTTCAATACCCTTAAAAATGAATATCCCAGCTTGGGCGGTCATTATGAGGTTGTTCATCATACGCAATTCCTTAAAACTCTTATGGAAGAAGGCAGGTTGAAAATCGAAGGCGGTGCTTTCAGAGGGAAAAAAATCACTTTCCATGATCCGTGCTATCTTGGAAGAGCCAATAATGAATATGAAGCGCCAAGAGTTTTGCTGGAAAAACTTGATGCAGAGCTTGTAGAAATGAAGCGCTGCAAAACCAACGGGCTTTGTTGTGGAGCGGGTGGTGCGCAGATGTTTAAAGAGCCGGAAAAAGGTAAAAAAGATATCAATATTGAAAGAACGGAAGAAGCGCTGTCTTTGGAACCTAAGGTAATTGCTACAGGTTGCCCGTTCTGTAATACCATGATGACAGACGGAGTAAAGCATTTTAACAAAAATGGAGAAGTTGCTGTAAAAGATATTGTTGAGCTTCTTACAGAGGCGGATGATTTGTAATGATATTGTATTATCTACCGAAGACCGATTATTTCACAACAACCGGCGAATTTTGGGCTGAATGAATATTTGGATATTATTTTAATTAAAGTATTGAAATTTAAAAGGGTAAGTTTTATATCTTTTGGGCTTTTAGAGTTGATATTTTTCTATTCTAAAGACTGGTGGATTCGTATTTTTTCAGCTTGTATTTTTGTAAATATTTATATTAAATTTTTATTTTTCCCCCACTCAGCTGGTTTGAGATTCTTTTTCGGATTTATTATTCTGCTCTTAATTATGTTTTTGTATTCATTAAGCAAAAAATATAATGGCTTTAAACTCAGGAAAATTGCTTAATTTTATACTTTAAATTATCAGAAATGA
Source organism: Chryseobacterium sp. RU37D (assembly GCF_900156075.1). GTDB lineage: Bacteria > Bacteroidota > Bacteroidia > Flavobacteriales > Weeksellaceae > Chryseobacterium. Next base: position 73,516 of record NZ_FTMM01000002.1, read on the forward strand.
AGATTGAAGAATCAAGCATAGTAGAAACAAACGATTATAGGGTGATCATATATCCAGCGTCAAGGCCTTTAGAAACTAAAGAGGCAAAAGCAATTACAGAAAAATTGTTTGATTTTTTGGCGACTTGGGCGGCGCATGGGAAACCACTTTCCTCATCTTTTAAAATTGAAAAAAACCAGTTTATTGTTATCTGCGTAGATGAAGAAAAAGAAATGGCTTCGGGATGCAGCATTGACGCGTTAGGAAAGGCGATGAAAGAGATTGACGAGCAGTATCAGCTGGGGCTTTTCGACCGGATGAAGGCGAGCTATGTAGAAAATGGAGAGGTAAAAACGTTAAAACTTTTTGATTTTAAGTCAAAAATTAAAAGTGGCGAAATTTCTAAAGACATCCAGGTGTTTGACTTTTCAAAAAATACGTATATGGAATTTATAGGAAATTTTCTTCTGCCATTTGAAAGAAGCTGGGCTGCCGGGATTAAATAAGATTACATATAATTAATAAAAAAGAAAGTGGAACTATTCCGCTTTTTTTGCTTAAAGTATATTTATGAAAAATCCTTAAATAAATGGGATTTAGTGAAAATTATTCTAAAAACCAGAATGGCGAAAATTCTTTTTTTAACCACCGCTCACCGATATGATGATGATAGGATTTTTTATCATCAGGCAAAAGCGCTCAAAGATCAGGGAGATCAGGTGAAAATTTGCAGTTTATCGTCAGAATTTCGGGGCTTTATTGATGGTATCGAAATAGAATCTTATTCGGTTTTGGATAAGAGCACGGAAGAGAAAACGAGAGTTTTCGAAAGAGTTTGCGATTCCTTTCAGCCCGAGTATATTATTTGTTCTGAGCCTTTAGCCGTTATAGCTGCCAGGAAGTTTAAGAAAAAGAAAAAAATCAGTATTATTTATGATATTACCGAATGGTATCCATCCATGAGGATGGTTGAAAGCTTTTCATTTCCTTTAAAGGTTTTTCATGTGGTGAAATTTTTTTTAATTCAGTTATTTGCGGGCTGGATAAGCAGCCATTATATTTTTGGAGAAGAAACGAAAAAATTTCCTTTAGCTTATTTTTTTCCGTTTAAAAAGTCAATTATTTTGCCTTATTATCCGGATGATATTTATGTTCATAAGCAGATAAATACACTTGTTCCTGATAAGATTAATCTTTGCTATACAGGCCAATTTTCAGAAGAAAAAGGAGTCGGGAATTTTTTTGCTGTAATTGATAATTTAAGAAAAAAGAAGCCTGATTTGAATATTGTAATATTATTGATTGGTGGCTCCAAAAAAGAAAAAGACAAAAAATATTTTTCTGGGTTACTTGAAAAGTATAAGTTTGAAAATATTGAAATAAGAAATAATGCATCCTTTGAAGGCTTTACAAAATCATATGCTGATGCTGATATTTGTTTTGATTTACGAACGATGAATTATGAAAATCATCACTGCTTGCCTATTAAAATATTTTATTACTCGGCTTCGGGAAAACCTGTAATCTATACAAATCTTAAAGCAACAAGGCAGCATATGGATGTTTCAAAGTTTGGTTTTTTGGTTGATCCTGAGAATTATGAAGCTATTGCAGATAATATTTTACAATATATCAATAATCCTGAATTATATGCTAAACATGCACAAAATGCACGAAGAGAATACGAAAAGCATTTCAACTGGAATGTGATCAAAAGTTCATTTTTAAACTTCATCAAAAATCCATAACGTAAGATGAAGCAAAATACTATTTTAAAAACATTTTTTTCGCGGTTTTTAATATTGATATTAAATTTCGGATTGGTCATTTATTCCACAAATATGTGGGGAAGTGCAGGAAAAGGTGCTATCTCAATAGTGATTGCCAACCTTACGATCATCAGTTTTTTCGCTAATATTTTTGTGGGGAGCAGCATGACTTATTTCGCTTCGAAATACAAAACAGAGGAAATTTTACTGTTTGCGTATTTATGGTCAATTATTATTGGAGTTTTAATTTCAATTACTTTTAGTTTTAATCATGCTCTGAAGTATTCTAATTACCTGATTGCACTTTCTGTATTGTCTTCTCTTTTGGCCGCAAATATCAATTTGTTTGTCGGGCAGCAGAATATCAAAATGTTTAATTTATACACTGTTTTGCAACAGATAATTCATATTATTTTTATCATAATAATTGTCTATATCATTAAAATTACTTCCGTTGAATCTTATTTTATTGCACAGATAAGTTGTTTTACTGTTTTGTTTTTGATAAGTATTTTTCAGGTTTTAAAGTATTGTGATTTTAAAAATATTTCTTTTTCTAAAGCAATTTGTGGTAAATTATTCGATTATGGTTGGAAGACACAATTGAGCGCTTTTTTACAATTTCTTAATAATAGGGTATCTTTTTATTTCCTCGAATATTTTAAAGGTATTGTAAGTGTTGGGGTTTTTTCTGTCGGGATTGCTTTTTCTGAGGCGATCTGGACGGTCAGCCGAAGCCTTTCTATAGTACTCTATGCGGATGTTGTAAACAACAAAAATTCAAATGAAGCCATTGAAAAGACCAAAGTTTCTTTAAGGATTAGCTTTCTGATTACTTTATTGTTTATTATGGTCATGCTGCTAATTCCTGCAGAAGTGTATTCTATGATTTTTGGGAAAGATTTTAATCAGACTAAAGAAATTGTTTTACTTCTTTCACCCGGAATTTTAGCAATTGCGATAAGCAACATTATCGGGTATTATTTTGCGGGCATTAATAAGTTAAGGATTTTAAATATAAAGGCAATTATCAGCTTGATTTTTACTATAATCTCTTCGTTTTTCATTATTCCGAAATGGGGTATAAGAGGGGCTTGTGTAATTGCTTCCATTTCCTATTGTCTTTCATCTGCTTTGTTATTTTGGAGATTTTATCAAATAACAGACTTTCATTTTCAGGATTTTTTTCTTTCAAAAAAAGAATTTAATTTGCTACTGAGGAAAGTTATCAAAAGATAATTTCTGTGTACATTTTGAGTTTAAATAATTTATCATTCAAAAATTAAAATAAGTTTTTATCTTTGTAAGAATGAGGAATATTGTTTTTGGCTTTCTGGTATTTTTTTGCACATTTCTAGGCTGTAGAAACGGCGATGATGATCTTCAGGAAATTGATCAGATCTTGAATATATACATGAAAAATAGTGCCGGAAGGGATTTATTTCATATAAAAAAAAATATGACTTATTTTATATATAGCATGAATGATGTCAACGGTAATTCAGATAATGCCCCTGTGAACAGTTTCTTAAAGGCTACTGCGGATTCTACACTTTTTATAGAATATATCGCGGGTGCGAAAAGGATTGGAGTGGATACGCTGGATCTGAATAATAAAAGATATGAGTCCATAATTGCTTTAGCAATGATTAAAAGGCTGAATAACACGATTCTGGATACCATTAATGATACCTTGAAAATAGAATACCGGATGACACCCACAGTTTTTGAAGTCTCGAAAGTTTATTATAATGATACTTTGAGGTTTACAAAAACTCCGGGTTCCTCAAACGTAGTTACTATCGTAAAATAATTTTTTAAATTTGCAAAACTGTTGATTTTTTAAGCTCAACATTCTAATAATTAACATCTCAATAAAATGTTACAAGTCAATTTTTTGCGCGACAATAAAGAGCGCGTTTTAGAAGGTCTTAAGAAAAGACAATTCAAGAATCTTGAATTGGTAGATGAGGCTATTGCTACTGACGAAAAAAGAAAAAAAATTCAGTTTGAATTGGATTCCCAGCTTTCCGAAATCAACAGAATCTCCAAGGAAATAGGGATTTTAATGAAAGAAGGAAAAAAAGAAGAAGCAGAATTATCAAAATCTAAAACAGCGCAATATAAATCGTCCAGCAAAGAATTGGAGCAGGAACTGGATAATGTGGAGCTTGATTTGATGAATATTCTATATCAAATTCCCAACATCCCAAATGAACTGGTGAAGTATGGTGCTTCTGCAGACGATAATGAAATTATTTATCAGTCTCATGATGTAAAAGGTCTCGGCGAAGGTGCAATCCCTCACTGGGAGCTTGCCAAAAAATATAATATTATTGATTTTGAACTTGGAGTGAAAATTGCCGGTGCAGGTTTCCCTGTTTATCTGGGAAAAGGAGCAAGACTGCAGCGAGCTCTGGTTCAATATTTCTTGGATAAAAATGTTGAAAAAGGATATTTGGAAGTAAATCCACCTCATGTTATCAATGAGGCTTCCGGTTACGGGACAGGGCAATTGCCTGATAAGGAAGGGCAGATGTATTATATTGAGGAAGATGATTTGTATTTAATTCCGACCGCAGAGGTTCCGGTGACGAATTTATACCGCGATGTTCTTTTCAACGAAAAAGATTTGCCGATCAAAAATACAGCATTCTCTCAGTGCTACAGAAGGGAAGCTGGAAGCTACGGGGCCCATGTAAGAGGTTTGAACCGTCTTCACCAGTTTGAAAAAGTAGAAATCGTAAGAATTGAAAAACCAGAAAATTCTTATGCAGTATTGGAAGAAATGGTAGAACATATCAAGGAAATCTTAATGGATCTTGAATTACCTTTCAGAATATTAAGGCTTTGCGGCGGTGATACAGGCTTTGCTTCTGCCATGACTTACGATTTTGAAGTTTGGAGTGCGGCTCAGGAAATGTGGCTGGAGGTAAGTTCAGTTTCTAATTTTGAAACTTTTCAGGCTAACAGGTTGAAATGCCGTTATAAGGCAGATGGAAAGTCTCAATTGGTTCATACACTGAACGGTTCTGCAATGGCGCTGCCTAGAATTATGGCTGCTTTGCTTGAAAATAATCAAACTGTAAATGGAATAAAGCTTCCGAAAAAAATCGCTGAATATGCGAGATTTGATGTTATTAATTAGATTATCATACTTAAAAATAAAGAAAACTCCGAAAATTTCGGAGTTTTTTGTTTGCAAATTATTATTTTCTGTCATTTAAAAAGAAACCTAGCAGGTTTTTAAAACCTGTTAGGTTTGTGCATGTAAAATCAGATTTAATTAATGACAATTAACCTTCCTATGATCATGTGTGCTGTGGTCACTGGGTAAATGGCAATCCCCCTGATTGTCTTTGGAAATCGTCATCGCTTCGGCTGGTGGAGAAATGTAAGGAATTCCCAATTCCAGGCCTCTGACAATAAATAATCCTCCTAAAATGATCATGACAACAGGGATCACCTTTAAAACTTTTATTCTGAATGCCTGACTCATTAAATTTCCGGCTAAAACCACCGCAAACATGAAAGGAAATGTTCCTAATCCAAATAAAGCCATATACAAAGCTCCCTGCCAAATTCCTCCGCTTGCAAGACTGGCTGTAAGAGCCATATAGACCATTCCGCACGGCAAAAATCCATTTAATAATCCTGTCGTGAATCTTGAGCGGTAATCTGCTCTTTGAAGCAGTTTTCCTAAATTTAATTTTACTTTAAATAAAAACTTAGAAAAAAATGGAATTTTTGAAGCAAAATCTTTACCTCCAAAAGAAAAAACAGCCATTACGATCAACAAAATTCCAACACCTATTGTCAAATATCTTTGAAAACCTGCCATCTCAAAGCCCTTTCCAATAATTCCCAAAATGGCACCCAAAAGAGAATATGTTAAAATTCTTCCGAATTGGTATGTGAGATTTTGAAGGTAATAATTGGTAGCCTGTTGTTTAGTTAATCCCATCGACAGAGCAATAGGTCCGCACATTCCTATACAGTGGAATCCGGAACCGAAACCGAGAGCGATTGCCGATATAATAAGTGTTATTTCCATATCACGTCATAATCCATTCTATAGTCTGTTTTGCCCTTGGTCCAGCTTAATCTTAATGTATAGTTTCCCATTTTCATTACCTGAGCGGGGATTAAAAAAGATTTAGTGGAATCAAGCTGTACAGATTTATGTATATCCAGATTCTCGTCGTCAGTTCTGTTTAAAACAAATTTTACCGAGGTATTAGAATTGTCGTAGTCTTTCGGGAATGTTATTTTAATTCCGTTTTTATCCTGGCTGTAAACCGGTTTTTCCTGCAATTGGTCGGCTCTTTTTTTGGCGTCAATTACATCCTGGTATTTCAATTCTTCTTCATAGTAATTATCTGTTACCATTTCGGAGTTTTTCTGCCCGTTCGGGAAAAGAAACAACATGGATAAAATAAAAGCTATAAATGCAAATAATGCGATGACAACACCGTGTCCCCAACTAAAGTTTTTCATTTTTAAAAAATTAAAATTGTAGTTTAAATGGTCCTTCAAAATAGGTCTGGTAAGAGTCTACGAGTTTCCCCTTCATATCATAAACACCGATGGTGATATTCTGTTTAGAAAGATTCATCTCATTTTCAGGGAAGTTGATATTGATGGTTCCTTTCGTGATCTTATCTCTTTCTACAGTAATTTTGCTTGATCCGGAGTAGATGACTTCACCGTGTTTTGGGTCTACTACCTTAATGGTTACGATTTTCTTTTCATTGGTTTTGTTTAAGAAAGTGTAATTGTAGGTATTGGTAATTTTTCCGTCATGTACAAAGAATGTGCTTCCTGCAGGTTTGATGAATTTGGCTTCCATTTCTCCTCGATTGTAAAGCAAGAATCCAAGAAATCCAATCAATAATGCAAGAACAACGGCAAAGCCTTTCATTCTTCCTGTAAATTTGAAATCTGTTTCTTTCTCAATTTCGTTTTCAGAAGCATAACGAATCAGTCCTTTTGGTAGACCTACTTTTTCCATTACTTCATCGCAGGCATCAATACAAGCTGTACAGTTGATACATTCTAATTGTTGTCCGTCTCTAATATCAATTCCGGTAGGACAAACCACAACGCATTGGTGACAATCGATACAATCTCCTTTTCCGGCTGCTTTTCTGTCTTCGCCTTTTCTCCATTTTGCTCTGTTTTCCCCTCTTTTAAAATCATAGAAAACATTGATGGTATCTTTATCGATCAAAACTCCCTGCAATCTTCCATATGGACAAACCAGCGTACAAACCTGCTCTCTGAACCACGCAAATACAAAATAAAATGCAGCAGTAAAAAGAACCATAATGATGAAATTCGAAGGGTGAGCAAAAGGTCCTTCTGATATAATCCTGAAAATTTCTTTGTATCCAACAATATACATGAGCATAAAGTGAGTGATAACTAAAGAAATTACAATGTAAATTGACCATTTCAGACTTCTTTTCCAGATTTTTTCACTGTTCCACTCTTGTCTGTCCAGCTTCATTTGCTTGTTTCTGTCACCTTCTATTAAATATTCAATTTTACGGAAGATAGATTCCATAAAAATTGTCTGAGGACAAATCCATCCGCAGAAAATTCTTCCGAATGCAATCGTAAAAATGATGATAAATATTAATGATGCAATAGCTCCTAAAGTAAGGATAAAAAAGTCTTGTGGATAGAATGGCTGTCCAAAAATGAAAAACTCTCTATCGATAACGTTGAATAAAAAGAATGGATTGCCATTTATTTTCATGAATGGCACTACAAAATAAATGATTAATAAAATATAGGCTACAATGCTTCTATAATTGGTATACTTTCCTTTCGGCTTTCTCGGAAATACCCATTTTCTCTTTCCGGATTGCTCCATTGTCCCTATAGAATCTCTGTAAGTCTCAGGGTCCAGAACCTGTCCCTGTCCGCCGCGTACTTCTATTTCTTCTATGTCTGACATTTTAGTAATGTTTTAAAAAAAGAAAAACATAATTCGTTACTATTTTTTAATCTAATAACAAATTATGTTTTTTCATATGTTTTAATTTTTTATTTAAAATTATTCTTTTTCCCAATGAGCTTCAGTTCCCTGAGGAGCTGCTCCACCTTGAGCGGGTGTTACAGGAGGTTGTTCTTGGTTGATGTGGTAAACATACGCTGCAATTTTTTCGATTTCAGCACCAGAAACTTCTCCGTTTTTACCGAATGGTCTCATTGCAGGGTTGTTAGGCGAACCATTCCAGTCCATATGGAATACGTTTTTGAATAACGTTTTTTCTGGCTGGTTAATCCAATAGTTATCAGTAAGGTTTGGTCCGATACCCCCACTACCATTTTCTTTGTGGCAAGAAGCACAGTTTGTTTTGAATAATTCTTTACCTTCTGCGATGTTATCTGCTGAATATTTAGCAGTTTCAATTGTTACAGGAGGCTGAGATTTTTGATATTCTTCAATGCTTGCTAATTGCTCCTTATATTCTTGCTCATACTCGCTTAACGGGTGAGCGAAATTTGTGAAAGAGAATGCGCAGATATATACAATACAAAAAGCAGTCCCAAAATAGAATAAACCTACCCACCATTTTGGTAAAGCATTATCAAGCTCCATAATTCCGTCGAAACCATGGTCGATAAGAATATCCTTTTCTTCAGCTGCAGATTGCTTTTTGAATGCTGCATTGTATAATCTTTTTAGATAAGGAACTTTTTTCTCAGCTAAATAAGCTGCTTTCTCTTCTGGAGACAATTTTTTGAATTTGTTATTCTCAATCAAGTCCCCGATCGCACTGTGGATGTATGCTAAAATACCAGCGATTACTACAGTTCCCCAGAAATATGGTGATCCTAAGAAAGCATAACTTTGTACAAACAGATAATAAAAAACTATTAAAAGTCCAATTATTATTAAAATGTTTACAACAACCGGTGTTCTTTGTTTCATAATAAGTAGTTAATTTTTTAAATTAAAATCATTATTTTCATCATCCTGCAGAGGTGCTGCTTCTTCTTCTTTGTAATATTTTTTAGGCCTGCTAAAAACATAAATTACTAAAGCGATGAAGAACAGCAAAAAGAAAATCAGAGCCAAGGTCTGGTAGAAACCAGCATTTTCTGTATTGGATAATATGTCTTTAAAGTTCTGAGGTATCATGGTATGATACTTTTAATATTTAGTTATTACTTGCTGTTTTTATTTCAGTTGTTTTGATATCTGTTCCTAATCTTTGAAGGTAAGAGATTAGAGCTACGACTTCTTTTTTCTCCAATTCTCCTTTAGGTCTTTTAGCATAAGCATCTTTTAAGTCTGATGCTTCTGAGAAGATATCTCTTACAATTTTAGTAGCCTGCCCATCTGCCCATGAATTTGCAGAATCGATTTCTGCTTTTGTGTAAGGCACATCAAATGCACTCTTCATTAGCTTCATTTTATCAACCATTTTAGATCTGTCTAAGTCTGTGTATGCTAACCAAGGGTAACGAGGCATGATAGAACCTGCAGATGTAGATCTTGGGTTGTACATGTGCTTATAGTGCCAAGAACTTGGGTTTTTACCACCTTCTCTTTGCAAATCCGGTCCTGTTCTTTTAGATCCCCAAAGGAATGGTCTGTCATAAACAAATTCCCCGGCTTTAGAATACTGTCCGTTTTTCCCGTTGAATCTTGTAATCTCATCTCTGAATGGCCTTACCATCTGCGAGTGACAAGCATTACATCCTTCTCTGATATAGATATCTCTACCTTCTAATTCCAGTGGAGAATATGGTTTTACTGCTGAAATGGTAGGTACACTTTTCTTCAAAGATAGAGTAGGGATAATTTCCACCATACTACCGATTGAGATCGTTAATAAAGATAAAATACCTAATAATACAGGAGTTCTTTCCAACCAAAGGTGAGTTCCTTCTCCTTCTTTACGTTTAGGGCTAACATTTGCCAATGCCGGAGCTTCTGCAGGGACATCTTTCTGGAATGATCCTTTTCTTACGGTAGCAATAAGGTTTACAACCATTAATAATGCTCCTGAAAGATAGAATAAACCTCCTACGAATCTCATTTTAAAGTAAGGAATAATAGCTGTAACTGTATCCAACCAGTTTTTCCAAACTAAAGTTCCGTCCGGATTAAATTGTTTCCACATTAACCCTTGAGTGAAACCTGAAATATACATTGGTACCGCATAGAAAATGATACCTAACGTTCCTAACCAGAAATGCCAGTTAGCTAATTTTGTAGAATATAATTTAGTTCTCCACAAGATTGGGATCAAATAATAGATAACACCGAATGCCATGAAACCATTCCATCCAAGTGCACCTAAGTGTACGTGGCCAATAACCCAGTCTGTAAAGTGACCAATTTTATTAATATTTTTTGTTGCCAAAAGCGGTCCTTCGAAAGTTGCCATACCATAACACGTAACAGCTACAACGAAGAATTTCAAAATAGGATTTTCTCTTACTTTATCCCAAGCTCCTCTCAATGTGAGAAGTCCGTTTAGCATACCTCCCCAAGATGGTGCAATAAGCATGATAGAGAAACCTGTTCCTACCGCCTGAGCCCAAGCCGGTAAAGCTGTATACTGAAGGTGGTGAGGACCAGCCCAGATATATACGAAGATTAATGACCAGAAGTGAATAATAGATAATTTATATGAGAATACAGGTCTGTCTGCAGCTTTAGGTAAGAAATAATACATCAAACCAAGAACCGGAGTTGTTAATACGAAAGCAACCGCATTGTGACCGTACCACCATTGTACAATGGCATCTTTTACCCCTGCATAAGCTGAATAAGATTTCCAACCTGTGAAAGATAATGGAACTTCCAAGTTATTAAAGATGTGTAGCATTGCTACTGCGATCCAAGTACCGATATAGAACCAGATTGCTACATAAAGGTGTCTTACTCTTCTTTTTGCAATAGTTAAGAACATATTTGCCCCGAAAATGATCCATGAGAATGCGATTAAAATATCGATAGGCCATTCATGCTCTGCATATTCTTTAGAGGTGTTGATCCCCATAAAGAATGTGATATAAGTTACAATGATCATGATCTGCCATGTCCAGAAGTGGATCCATGACAACGTATCACTGTACATTCTTGTTTTTAATAATCTCTGTAATGAGTAATAAACTCCTACATAAACAACATTCATTACGAATGCAAAAATCACAGTGGTTGTGTGCAGCATTCTGATCCTTCCGAATCCAAATGCCCCATGTGTATTTATTAAGCCCTGAATGCCACCACCAATACTCTTTATGGTTGTGTCATCTGTTCCAAAAAAGAATTCCGGAAGCTCAGGGTAGAAAAGCATTAATGCAGCTGTAAGCCCAAACAAAAACCCTATGATCCCGAAAACTACGGTCGCATAAAGAAATGCCCGGACAATACTGTTGTCATAACTAAACTTTTGTGTTTCCATATCAACTATTCACTTTTTTCTTCAATTTTATTATTTCCTCCTTTTTCATCATTGCCTTCTTTGTTTCCATTGTCTTCTTTTTCCTTGATTTCATCAGAGTCGAAGAGAATTCTTACAGCAGGAGATTCATCATCTTCAAACTGTCCTTTCCTAGCATTGACTATAAAAACGACCAGGAAAACTGCAGCCAAAGAAACACTGCAAAGGATCATTAAATATAGAATATCCATCAGACAACAAAATTAACCTATTTTCGGGGTTCAAATTTAGTGAAAAATAATGACTTTCATCACGAAATACGGGTTTTGGCTAATTTAAAATCAGTCTAAATAACGCTTGTTAAGCCTCTTTTTTAAAATATTTTCTTCCAAGGATCCAAGTCGAAAGTGTTGTAAAAGAAACCACCGTGATAGAGCTTGCCGGCATGATAAGTGCTGCAAAAAGAGGATGCATATATCCTGTAACTGCGTAACTTAAGCCGACAGCATTGTAAAGAAAACTGATTATAAATGTTATTTTCACAATCGTGATCGAACCTTTGCAGACATTCAGGTATTTGTCTAAACTCACCACTTTTTCACCGTTCATAATGACATCCGAAGAAGGGGTAAAACTGTTGGAATCATCTGCAATGGCTATTCCTACATTACTTTGTTTTAAGGCTCCGGCATCGTTCAGCCCGTCACCTAGCATGGCAACTTTCATATTCTGATCCTGAAGATTTTTGATGTAATTCAATTTATCCTCCGGGCTTTGATTAAAAGACATTCCCTTGTAAGCCGGGATCAGCTCTTTTAATTGGTTTTCTTCCGAAGAATTGTCGCCGCTCAGAATAAAAACTTTATAATTTGTTAGTTTTTTAAATAGATTTTTAAGATTTTCCCGATACTCATTTTTAAAGATAAATTTACCTAAATATTGATCGTTTTTGCTGATATAAGCGGCTGTCTCAAGGTTTTTAGATTGCTGGCCGTTATAGCTTGCAGAACCTATTTTATAAATATTTCCCCTTACACTTGCCTCATATCCTTTTCCTGAGATCTCCTGAAAATTTTCTACAGGGAAATATTCGTCTTTAATGTCAATAAACTCATACAAAGATTTGGAAAGCGGGTGATTAGAATTCTTTAATAAAGTTTTAATATTCAGTAAATCAAATTCTTTAATTTCAGTTCCTTCGAATTTAATATTTGATTTTTTTCTGTAGGTAATTGTTCCCGTTTTATCAAAAACAATGGTGTCCAGTTTTGCAATCTTTTCAATCGTCAAGGTATCTTTTACATAAAACTTATTCCGGCCTAAAATTCTCATAATGTGTCCGAATGTGAACGGTGCAGACAGGGCAAGCGCACAAGGGCAGGCAATAATTAAAATCGCAGAAACAACTTGAAACATTTTCTCCAGATCTACGGTTGCCCAATAAATTCCGGAAATTAGAGCAATGCCTAAAATAATGAAAGTGAAATATTTACTGATGTTATTGGTCAGTGTGTCAAGCCCCGTTTCATGCTTTTTAAATGCTTCCTTATTCCAAAGCTGTGTGAGATAACTTTGATCAACATTTTTAATCACTTCAAGTTCCAGAGAAGAGCCTATTTGTTTACCTCCTGCGAAAATTTTATCTCCCGGCTGTTTGCTGATTGTCGCACTTTCTCCGGTAATAAAGCTGTTGTCGATATTTCCTTCACCATTAATCAAAATCGCATCAACAGGAATAATTTCCTGATTTCTAACCAAAATTCTGTCTCCGATTTTAACTTCAGAAAGTAAAATATTATCCTGCTTTCCATCAAAATCAACTTTCGTTACAGCAATTGGGTAAAAAGATTTATAATCCCGGTCGTAAGAAAGTGCATTATATGTTCTCTTCTGAAAAATTTTCCCTAAAAGCATAAAAAACAGAAGACCACACAATGTGTCGAAATAGCCTGGTCCATAATTAGTTGCAACTTCATACAAGCTTCGCCCAAACAAAACAATAATTCCTAGGACGATAGGAACATCGATATTAACAATTTTATTCTTTAAGCCATACCAAGCTGATTTATAATAATCTGATGCAGAATAAACCACCACCGGAATCGCTAAAAGACACATCAATGCCCTGAAAAGTCCTTTGTAATGCTCCATCCAATAATCTTCACCACCCACATATTCTGGAAAAGCCAGAAACATCCCGTTACCAAAGGCAAAAGCGGCAATCGCAAATTTTACAAGCAAGGATTTGTCTAAATTTTCAACATTCTTATCCGCAGTCTCAAGGCTGATGACAGGCTTATATCCTAGATTGGTTAAAAAATTAGCTAACTCGCTTAATGTTAAATCATTATGATTGAATGAGATCTGCAGAGTTTTTCTTGTGAAATTAACCTGGGAATATTTAATATTTTTATTTAAAGTGTGAAGACTTTCTAATAGCCAAATACATGAAGAACAGTGGATTACAGGAATTTTAAAAGTAACTAAACTGGTGTTTCCTTCAGAGAAATCCGTTACCTTTTCGAAAATCTCCTGGGTATCAAGATATTCAAACTGTGAAGAACTTTCGTCTGGCCGGATTCCCGCTCTTTTATTTAATTCGTAAAAATTAGTTAAATTATTGATATTCAGAATTTCGTAAACAGACTTGCAGCCGTTGCAGCAGAAAGTCTTTTCATCAAACAAAATTCTTTCCTTTTCGATACCTTGACCACAATGAAAACAATTCTCGCTCACCTTCATAAATTATTGAACTACAAAATTATAACAAATTTTTTTGTTTATCGAGTTAAAAAGTTCTATTTTTGTGATAAATGTCATATAAAATGTCGCAGGAACAACAGATTGCAATTGAAGAGAGGTTCGCCAGAGTTTTTAATGATAAATCATTTAAGGAAAGACTTTCTAGTGCAGATTTTGAGAAATACATCAATGCGAAAAAGAAACTGAGCTTTCAGAAGCATGATACGATTTTCGAGGACGGAGAAACACCAAAAGGAGTGTTTGTTCTGGAAAGGGGGGCTGCAAAGCTTTCAAAATCAGGTGCTTTCGGAAAAGATCAGATTTTAAGATTTATCAAAGAGGGGGACATCATCGGCTATCGTTCTTTACTTTGCGGGGAAAATTTCCAAGCAAAGGCCGAGGCTATGACAGATATTGAAGCTACATTTTTACCGGCAGATGTTTTCATGTACTTATTGGAAGTAGATTCTCAGCTGTCATTTGTAATGCTTCAGAAGATTTCTTACGAATTGGGAGAATCTTCCAACACGATTACTTTTCTGGCTCAGAAAACAGTGAGAGAAAGATTAGCCGAAATTTTATTGCTATTGGAACAGAAATTAGGCGTTGATCCTGAGGGGTTTATCAAAATTTCTTTAACAAGAGAAGAAATTGCAAACATTATCGGAACGGCTACAGAAAGTGCAATCCGTTTGATTTCTGAATTTAAAGGAGACAATCTCATCGAAGTAGACGGAAGAAACATCAAAATCCTCAACCACGATAAATTAATGAAACTAGGACACGTAGTTTTATAAAAATCATACAAAACTTGAGTCGGCGAAAGCCGACTTTTTAACTTTTAAAATAGATACTATTATGTCTGTTCACTCTGAAATTAAAAAAGTTACGACTGAAACCTTGCGTAAAATGAAATTCGACAAGGAAAAAATAACAATGCTTACTGCATACGATTATACTACTGCGAAAATGGTAGATGCCGGAGGAATTGATGCCGTGCTGATCGGGGATTCTGCAGCAAATGTGATGGCTGGTTTTGAAACGACCTTGCCAATTACTTTGGATCAGATGATTTACCATTCTCAAAGTGTCGTCAGAGGAACTGATAGAGCTTTGGTAGTTGCTGATCTACCTTTCGGAACATATCAGAGTAACCCTGAAAAAGCATTGGAATCTGCGGTAAGAATGATGAAAGAAGGAGGTGCTCATGCTGTGAAAATTGAAGGAGGAAAAGAGATTTCAAAATCTATTAAGAAAATTATCAATGCCGGAATTCCCGTTATGGGACATTTGGGATTAACCCCACAATCCATTTATAAATTCGGGACATATAAAGTAAGAGCAAAGGAAGAAGCAGAAGCTGAAAAATTAATTACCGATGCACAGCTTTTAGAAGAATTGGGATGTTTTTCTGTTGTTTTGGAAAAAATTCCTGCAGATTTGGCTAAAAAAGTAACGGAATCTATTTCTATCCCAACTATCGGGATAGGGGCTGGCCTTCATTGCGATGGACAGGTTTTGGTGTACCACGATATGGTAGGAATGAACAAAGGTTTCAGCCCAAAATTTTTAAGAAGATATCTTGATTTGTATACAGAAATCACTGAAGCAGTTGCTCAATACGTGAAAGATGTGAAAGGACAGGATTTCCCTAATGAGAACGAAAGCTACTAATTGATGAGAAACCAACAGTCTATACAAGGAATTTTATCTGTTGTTGCATTGCTTTGTCTTGCGGCGGGATGGTTTAATCTCTTCTCACAGGAAATAAACGATTTACTTTCAAGAAAAGTTTTCTATGTTCTTATTGGTGTGAGTTTTTTCTTGCAGGCACCTTTGCTTACGAACAAAAATTTTGTGTATGCTATGTATGCTGCAGCTGCAATCTGTGTAATTGGAGCTTTTTTACCGCAAGACTCAAAACTTTCATCTCTTAAAACCATTGGTCTTTTGGCTGGGATTATTTTATCTTTTGTAAACAGGCCTACTTATCGACAGTAAATCATGGAGGAGCAGATTATTTATGAAGATAACCATCTTTTAGTCATCAATAAAAAAGTCGGTCAGCTTGTACAGGGCGACAAAACCGGTGATGATTCATTATTAGAATTAATCAAAGATTTCATAAAAAAACGCGATGCTAAACCCGGAAATGTTTTTCTGGGTTTGGTTCATCGTATTGACAGACCTACTTCGGGTTTGGTGATTTATGCTAAAACTTCCAAAGCATTGTCCCGTTTAACACAAATGGTTAAAAACCGTGAAGTTAAAAAAACATATTGGGCTGTCGTGGCTAAGGAAATGATTCCTAAAACGCAAAGACTGGTTCATTATTTAAAGAAAAACGAGAAAAATAACAAAGCCATTGTTTTCCCAAAAGCAACGGACAGTGCAAAAGAAGCGATCCTTACCTACAATGTCATTAAGACATTAGATAATTATCTTCTATTGGAAATCGATCTTGAAACAGGAAGACATCATCAGATCAGAGCACAATTATCAAAAACGGGAGTTCCGATTAAAGGTGATTTAAAGTATGGTTCACCTCGTTCTAATCCTGACGGTGGAATTAATCTTCATGCCAGAAAACTGGAATTTATTCATCCAGTTACCAAAGAAAAAATTAAAATTACGGCTCCAGTTCCGCAGAACGATGCGGTTTGGAAGGCCTGTGAAGAATAATCTTCTTCATTTAAACCTTCAAGGTTTGAAAAAAATTTCCAACCTCACCATTACCCGCTTCCATCTCCTCTCAAAAATTTTGCCCATTCTAAAAAATTGTCTAACTTCGTCCCACACTTTAGGGGTGTCTGTTAAACAAACGGGCTGAGATTTTACCCTTTGAACCTGATTTCTAGATCATACTAGCGTAGGGAAAAGTAGATGACTTTTGCTGTACATTCTATTGTACAATAACAGCCATTCCTAGGGTGCATTTTAAAAATGTAAGGAATGGAGCTCACAATCAATCACACGACAAGAAATTTTGAAGTACTTCCCGAAAATCTGGAAGCGCTCATTGCTATGGAATTACCTGAAAAGAAAAAAGGAATCGCTGTAGCACTCAACAATCGCATTATTCCGCAGTCATTCTGGGCGGAAACATTTCTCAACGACAAAGATTCAATTTTAATCATCACTGCTACTCAAGGCGGCTAATTTTCTATAAAAAACAAAAATTATATGGCTCATAACATCACCCGTTCGCCGTTTCCGAACTCAAAAAAAATCTATGTTGAAGGAAAAATTCATCCGATCAATGTAGCGATGCGCGAAATACAACTAAGTCCGACAAAATTATCCAACGGAACATTAGAACATAATCCGCCAGTTACAGTTTACGATACATCAGGAGCTTACACCGATGAAAATTCTGAAATAAATATCGAAAAAGGGCTTCCGAGAATCCGCGAACAATGGATTTTAGACAGAAATGATGTAGAAATTCTTGAGGGAATTACTTCTGAATATGGAAAAGCCCGATTGGCCGATTCAAAACTTGATGAATTGCGTTTTTCTTACAATCACAAACCAAAAGTGGCTAAAGAAGGACAGCAAGTTACCCAATTATATTACGCAAAACAGGGAATCATCACACCTGAAATGGAATATATCGCCATCAGAGAAAACCAAAGAATTGAGCAGTTGGATTCTGTTTCAAAAGATATGGCTTTTCAACATCAGGGAAACAGTTTCGGAGCCAAAACTCCTAAAAATAAAATCACACCTGAATTTGTAAGAGACGAAATTGCGGCCGGAAGAGCCATAATTCCCAACAATATCAATCATCCAGAAAGCGAACCGATGATTATCGGGCGAAATTTCCTGGTTAAAATTAATGCTAACATCGGAAACAGTGCCGTTTCATCGAGTATTGAAGAAGAAGTTGAAAAAGCGGTTTGGGCTTGCAGATGGGGCGCCGATACGATTATGGATTTGTCTACAGGAAAAAATATCCATGAAACCAGAGAGTGGATCATTAGAAACAGTCCGGTTCCGATTGGTACTGTGCCGATTTATCAGGCATTGGAAAAAGTAAAAGGTGTTGCAGAAGATTTAACATGGGAAATTTTTAAAGATACATTGATCGAACAGGCAGAGCAAGGCGTTTCCTATTTCACGATTCACGCCGGAGTTTTGTTGAGATATATTCATTTAACGGCAAAACGTGTGACAGGAATTGTTTCCAGAGGTGGCTCTATCATGGCAAAATGGTGTCTGTTTCACCATAAAGAAAACTTTTTGTACACGCATTTTGAGGAAATCTGCGAAATCATGAAAAAATATGATGTTGCCTTTTCTTTAGGTGACGGTCTTCGTCCTGGTTCGATTGCTGATGCCAATGATGAAGCACAATTTGCAGAATTAGAAACCTTAGGTGAACTGACAAAAATTGCATGGAAACATAATGTTCAGGTGATGATCGAAGGTCCCGGTCACGTTCCGATGCACATGATTAAAGAAAACATGGAGAAGCAATTGGAAGTATGTGATGAAGCTCCGTTTTACACTTTAGGACCTTTGACGACAGATATTGCTCCGGGTTACGATCATATTACTTCGGGAATCGGAGCGGCGATGATCGGGTGGTTTGGTTGTGCCATGCTTTGTTATGTGACGCCAAAAGAACATTTAGGACTTCCGAACAGAGATGATGTAAAAGTTGGAGTGATTACTTATAAACTGGCTGCTCATGCTGCAGATTTGGCGAAAGGTCATCCCGGAGCGCAGTACAGAGATAATGCTTTAAGTAAGGCAAGATTTGAATTCCGTTGGGAAGATCAATTTAACCTTTCATTAGATCCTGAAACAGCGCGATCTTATCATGATGAAACACTTCCGGCAGACGGAGCAAAAATTGCGCATTTCTGTTCAATGTGTGGTCCAAAATTCTGTTCGATGAAAATCACGCAGGAAATTCGTGAATCTGCAGAAAAAGGAATGCTTGACAAATCTCAGGAGTTCATCGAAAAAGGGAAAGAAATTTATATATGATCATCGTAATTACTCCCGAAGAATTTGTTCAGAATGAAGTTGAGATTATCAATGAATTATTTCATGAAGGATTAAATTTGCTTCATGTCAGAAAACCTTTCATTGATTCAGAAAAAATGATGGATTTTATTCAGAGTATAGATTCTAAATTTCATCATCAATTGGTTTTGCACAGTCATTATGATTTGGCGAAAGATTTTAATATTTTAAGATTTCATTTCAGAGAAATTGACAGGCAAAATGGTTTGTTTAAAAGCTTTACAGATAGTATAATTTCGACATCGGTTCATGGTATTGAAAGTTTTAATGAATTGAATGAAAGTTGGGAATATGCTTTTATCAGTCCGGTTTTCCAAAGTATTTCTAAAAAAGGATACGGTGAAAATTCGAATATTTTAAATGATATCAAAAGACGAAATAATTCAAAAGTAAAACTGATCGCTTTGGGAGGAATTAATGAAAATAATATTCAGGAAGTTTTTGACAGTGAAGTAGATGGTGTGGCTTTATTAGGTGCGATCTGGGAGAATGATGAACCTTTAAATGTTTTCAAAACATGCAGACAGAACGTCCCTTTGTAATTAGTGTAGCAGGTTTCGATCCAAGTGGAGGTGCTGGTTTACTGGCGGACATCAAAACATTTGAACAGTTAAAAGTTCAGGGGTTGGGCGTTTGTACGGCAATGACGATTCAGACGGAATCACAATGTCTAAGTCTGGAATGGCAGTCTTTAGAAACAATTTTATCAGCAATTGATGTTTTAATGAAAAATTATCATGTCGAAACGGTGAAAATTGGAGTAGTTAAGGATGCAGAATTTTTAAATAAGATTATTAAAACAATTAAAAATAATAATTCCGAAACTAAAATCGTTTGGGATCCTGTCTTGAAAAGTACTTCTGAGTTTTCTTTTTTTGATCTAAACACAATTTCAGACTTAAAAAATGCTTTAGACCAGATTGATTTAATTACTCCAAATTACAATGAATATAAGGTTTTGAAAGAAAATCATGTTTTTGAAAATTATGAAAATCCTTGTCCGGTTTTAATTAAAGGAGGTCACAGGAAAGAGAGATTAGGAACAGATATTTTAATTCAAAAAGGAAAAGAAATATTCATTGAACCGAACAACACAACTTCTGTTTTTTATCCGAAACACGGCTCAGGTTGTGTACTTTCTTCCGCCATTGCAAGTCATTTAGCCAAAGGAGAGAATTTGGAAAATGCCTGTCGAAAAGGAAAATCATACATTGAAAAATTTTTAACAAGTAATCCAAATTTATTAGGATTTCACCATTAAAACTTTGTAATCTTCGTTAAGTGAAACGGCTTTGTGAAACTTAAAAACAGCATAAAATAAAAACATTGTGTCCTTTGTGTTCAAATTAAAAAATGAAATGGAAAAATTACAATACATATCTCAAGGCTTCACCATAGAAGATCAGGAGCTAAACATCAAAAAAGCTCTTGATAACGGAATCAAATGGATTCAGGTTCGTTGGAAAAATGCTCCCGAAAATGATTTCATCAAACTTTGTGAAATTTCAAAGAAATTATGTTCGGATAATCAAACAATTTGTATTATCAACGATCATGTTCATATAGCAAAAGATCTCGATGCAGACGGTGTTCATTTGGGCTTAAAAGATATTTCGATTGAAATTGCCCGACATGTTTTAGGAGAAAATAAAATTATTGGAGGAACAGCGAATACGATTTCAGATGTTCTTCAAAGAATGAATGAACCGTGTGATTATATAGGTTTGGGACCATTACGATTTACTTCGACTAAAGAACAATTGAGCCCGATTTTAGATTTCGAAGAATATGAGAAAATCATTTGGGATTTAAAAGAGAAATCTTTAGAAATTCCAAAAATCTTTGCGATCGGCGGAGTAGTTCTGAGTGACATCGAATTACTACGGTCAATTGGGATTTACGGAGCAGCGGTTTCCAGACAAATCACCAATCAGCCTTCTATTATCAAAAAATTTAAAACAGCAATGCAATGAAAAATCAACCTTTGCTTATAGCAGACAGAACTTTCGAATCGCGATTGTTTTTAGGAACAGGAAAATTCGGAAACCTTTCAGAAATGACCGATTCCATCATCGCCTCAGAAAGTGAACTGGTGACGATGGCATTAAAAAGAATTGATGCCAATTCTTCGGAAGATGATATTTTAAACGCTTTAAAGCCAACAAAATCTCATCTTTTACCCAATACTTCAGGGGCTAGGACAGCGAAAGAAGCCGTTTTGGCAGCACAACTGGCAAGAGAAGCATTGGAAACGAATTGGGTGAAATTAGAAATCCATCCCGATCCGAAATATTTGTTACCTGATCCGATTGAAACATTGTATGCAACAGAAGAATTGGCAAAACTAGGATTTATCGTAATGCCTTATATTCACGCAGATCCGGTTTTATGCAAACGCTTGGAAGAAGCGGGAACAGCTGTTGTGATGCCCTTGGGAGCACCGATTGGGACAAATAAAGGGCTAAGAACATTGGACTTTTTAGAGATAATCATTGCTCAAAGTAATGTTCCGGTTGTCGTTGATGCAGGAATTGGAGCTCCTTCTGATGCTTCGAAAGCTATGGAAATGGGAGCAGATGCGGTTTTGGTAAATACAGCAATTGCAGTTGCACAAAATCCGGTTAATATGGCATTGGCTTTTAAAGAAGGGGTTATCGCGGGAAGAAGAGCTTTTGAAGCCGGCTTGGGAGCAATCTCTAATCATGCGGAAGCATCAAGTCCGCTAACTTCCTTTTTGTTTGATTAAAACTAAATTTTATGCAGAGTTTTAAAGATTTTTTTGAAAAATATCAATGGGATGAGGTGAAAGCGAGACTTGAAAAAGTGACATTGTCTGATGTGGAAAACAGTCTTCAAAAAAAGAATAAAACAATAGAAGATTTCCTTAATTTTCTCTCTCCTGTTGCTGCGGAAAAGTTGGAATTAATGGCGAAAATGACACAACAGCTTACTCAAAAACGTTTTGGAAAAACGATTCAGTTGTATGCACCGCTGTATTTAAGTAATGAATGTCAGAATATTTGTACATATTGCGGTTTTAGTTTAGATAATTCTATTAAAAGGAAAACGCTTTCGAATACGGAATTATTGATTGAAGCCTCTGTTTTAAAATCAATGGGTGTTAATCATGTGTTGCTGGTGAGTGGAGAAGCCAATAAAACCGTCGGAATTGATTATTTTTTGAATGCCGTTCGTTTGTTAAAGCCCCATTTTGCGAATATTTCAATTGAAGTTCAGCCTTTGTCGGAAGAAGAATATCAACAGCTTCATGATGCAGGAGTGAATGCGGTTTTGGTATATCAGGAAACTTATCATCAGGAGGTTTACAAGGAATATCATCCGAAAGGAAAGAAATCTAATTTTAATTTTCGCCTCGAAACGCCTGACAGAATTGGGAAAGCCGGAATTCATAAAATGGGATTGGGTGTTTTGCTTGGTTTGGAAGATTGGCGTGTGGACAGTTTTTTCAATGCTCTTCATATTGATTATCTCCAAAAACAATATTGGAAAAGCAAATATTCGGTTTCATTTCCTAGGCTTCGGCCGGCAGAAGGAATTATTGAACCAAATTTTATTATGTCTGACAAAGATTTATTACAATTAATCTGTGCTTATCGAATCTGGAATGAAGATTTAGAAATTTCTATTTCGACGCGAGAAAACGAAAAGTTTAGGAATAATATTATCTCATTGGGTGCCACAGCAATGAGTGCGGCTTCAAAAACCAATCCCGGAGGTTATGCTGTGGACAAAGAATCGTTGGAACAGTTTGAAACCAGCGATGAAAGAAGCATGGAAGAGATTAAAAATATCATTAAAAAAGCAGGTTACGATCCAGTCATGAAAGATTGGGATGCTGTTTACAGCGGAATTTAAATGTAAAAAGTTTGAATTAAACTAAATGATTCTGTCATTTGCTGGATAAAATGCCCTTGCGAATGAAAATAGGCAAAACAATTTTAAAAATTAACCTTGCGCCTTTGCGTTAAAAATCAATAATGAAAAACGAAGATATTTTTGCCCGCTATAGTCGACAGATTTTTATCGAAGAAATCGGTTTGGAGGGTCAAAGAAAAATATTGAATTCCAAAGTTTTGGTGATTGGAGCAGGAGGTTTGGGAAGTCCTGTTATTCAATATTTAGCTGCGGCTGGAGTTGGAACTTTAGGTGTTGCAGATTTTGATGAGGTTGAATTACATAATTTAAACCGACAAGTTATCCATAATGAAAAATCGGTTGGTATTTACAAAGTGAAAAGTGCTGAATTATTTGTTAAGAACCTCAATCATCAAGTCAAATTCGTTGGAATTGAAGAAAAGATTAACGAATCAAACGCGGAAAAAATAATTTCCGACTTTGATATTATCGTTGATGGTTCTGATAATTTTAAAACGAGATATTTAGTTAATGATATTTGTGTAAAATTAAAGAAGCCTTTGGTTTACGGAAGTATTCTTGGGTTTTCAGGGCAAGTCGCTATTTTCAATTATAATGGAAGTAAGAATCTAAGGGATATTTTCCCTGAACCGCCTTTTGATGAAAATCTTCCGGATTGCGACAGTCTCGGAGTTTTGGGTGCTTTGCCTGGAATTGTCGGAAGCATGATGGCAAATTTAGCTTTAAAAATCATCACAGATTTGCCTTTGCAACTGAATCAATTGACGTTGATTGATACTTTGCAATGGCGATTTCAGAAGATTGATTTCTAATTTTAAACACCAATTGTACGAATTTTTTTCACGAATGACAAGGGTTTTTAAATTTTGGCTAAAGCCAATTCGAAATGGATCGTAAAAAACGGGCTAAAGCCCGTTCCTATTGATAAAATATTACTTTTAAGTCAAAAATATTAGTGCAATTGGTGTTTAAATAATTTATTGTCCCTGTTGCATTACACCGCTATTTTCCTCTTTTTTTGTCTGATTCAGGATATTGGGATCTTCTTTTGCTAACTTATTTTTAGTAGGAATTTTATAATTAATTGATAGTCCGAAGTTTCTCGTGTCATATTTATTTCTCAGATATACAGACTCTCCTGAAGGCGGATTCGAGCGCACCTGCATTATCTGTCCGTTTAAAATATCATTCGCGAAAACAGATACTGTAAGGCGGTTATTCATAAATTTCTTGGTTAAAGTAATATCCAGAGAATTATTGAAAGGCTTTTCTGCCGTGAAGTAGAAATATCCTGCTTTTGGAGTTAGATAGCTGTAATTTGCGGTTAATTTAATCTCTTTTGGTAAGATGATCTGAGTCATGATATTGAAAATCCAGAAACCTTTATTATTTAAGTTGTCAATGTCATGCTTCTGATAACCTGCATAAATATACATGAAATTGATTTTATCAGGATTAAAATTAAATTTCATAATCTCACTGATGGATTTGCTGAAAATCATAAATGGAATAGGTAACCCTACATTAAAGTTATGAATTCTCATATCCGAAATATTGATCTGCTCATTATACAGATTTTTACCGTCTTTTCTGATGATCTGGGCTACCTGGTTCTTCGCTGAGCTCACACTGTACCCGATGAAGGCATAGTCAAATGCGGAAATTTTCAATTCATAATTATCAAAAATCGTCGGTTGTAGATTTGGGTTACCTGTTACTTGTGTATTAGGTCCCTGGAAAGTTGTATTGTTTGGATTTAAGGCAGAAATACTCGGTAAGCTGATCTTTTTATTGTAATTAGCAGCAATATAAATCTGATTCATTAAGTTATACTGAACACTTGCATTCGGAAATAATTTAAACTTATTAAAAGGAATCAAATCTTTCTGAACAACAGAATTTGTACTATTCAAAACTCTTGTAACTCCCGAAATATCATAGTTTTCGGCACGGGTACCCAAAATAAAATCAAACTTTTTCAATTTAGCCTGAAATTCCAGATAAGTTGCCGTCGTCTGTCTTTTGTATTCCAGATTGGTTAAGCCTTTGCTTTCTGTCTCAAAATTCTGATTTTCGTATAATCCGCCTAGGCTTACTTTTCCTCCATCAAGAATTTTCAAAGGCTGGGAATAGTCTACTTTGAAGTTGGCAATTCTCATATCAGAATTATTATTGAGAATATTTCCACCATAAAATCTCGATTGTATTTCTTCAGGGTTTAAATAAGTAACATCTCTATAAATATTGTCTTGATCAAATTTGCTATTTGATTTTGTATACCCAAATTGAAAGTCTAATTTTTGAGCTTTATCCGCAAAACGCTTTTGGTAGGTAATAACGGCTTCTTGCCTTGTGTTCAAAGTATGAGCTGCATCAAAAGCTCCATATTTTCCTTCTCTGATACTGTCTTTAATATTTTTATAGGGTAAATCTGCAAAACCATCACTCAATGTATAATTATCATTGTTGTTATGATAAATATCGTAGTTTAATAGCAAACGATCGTCCCCAAGATCGAAAGTCAATCCAGATTTTGCAAAATACCCTCTTCCATATCGGTCTGTATTACTTCTTAATAAATCGTTCTGATTGGTCGTTAGCATACTTTCACGATAGTTTTGACCAATGTTCAGCTGCCACCCGAATAATTTATTTCTTGCATTTAAGTTTAATGAATTACTTGTACGGCTTCTGAATTTATCATAATTCGTGAAAGAATAATTCCCTGAATACGTTGCTGTTAAATATTTATTCGCATTTTTATTCGTAATAATATTCATGATTGCTCCTCCTGATGTTGCAGGAAATTCTGCGCCGGGCTGGGTGATCACTTCAATCCTGTCTACGGAATTAGCGGGCATTCCTTCAAGGAAAGAGTTCAGTTCGTTTGAGGTGATATTTAGAGGTCTTCCGTTTAAATAAACATCCAAAACTTTTCCCTGGTACATCATTCCCGCGATGTCTGTGGATACAAGGCCCGGAAGTTTTTTGATACCTTCTAAAACATTTCCGTTATTAAGCTGAGGTTGTTCCGAAAAATCGAAAATGGTACGGTCGGCCTTTTGTTCAACGGCTTTTTTAGTTTTAGTAATCGTGACCGCTTCGATTTGTTTTTCTTTGGTTTGATTATTAGTCTTCTCCTGAGCGTAGGTAAATATGGTTCCCAGGAAAAGTGACGTAATAATAGTTTTTTTCATAATGTTTTTCTACTTCGTAAACTAGTTAGACGCAGAAAAAGTGGTTTTGTTACAAAGGTTGTTTTTTATGAATTTTCCACAATCTTGATTTCTTCATCTGTTAAACCATATAATTCATACACCATTTTATCAATTTCTGTATCAGTTTTTTGAATTTCAGTTTGCAGGGTGGTGGCCTTTTGCTGTTCCGACAGGAAATAATCTTCCCATTCGGCTTTTTGGGATAGGGTAAGCTCTATTTTTTGCTTTTTTATTTCATCAAGGAAATTAGAAAATGGAAGTTTGTACCAGTTTTCCATTTTTTTGCTGAGTTTTTCAATAGAGAATTCCCGTAGCAACGTTCTCTGGAATTTTGCATTGATTTCTTGTAACTCTTTGTTCAGGGAAAGCATTTGGTCGGCTTTGGAGATGAAGGGTTGTTGATTAATTTTTGATTTAACTATTGGGATTGACATTAATGGGTTAATATCAACTTGGAACATATCTCCTTGTAATTTCCCTTTTTTTAATAACCAAAAAGTTATAAGTTTAGAATTTAGTATAACAGTTAAAAATTTTAAATTTATCCGATTACTTTTGATAATGTTAAACGTTCTATTTACATATGAATCAAAATCTACATAACTAAATGAGGGTTTAACACATTTTCTAATTGAAAGGATTTTTTCACCTAAAAATATATCTTCATTTCTTGTCCTATGAAGTCCATACGGTCTGTTGTCAGAAGTTATAATTTGCTGAAATTTATCTAAGTGTAATTTTAAATTTGGATATGGAATTATTTCATTAGGGTTTTTGAATTTTGATGAAGTATATATAACCCAAAAATTATTTTTAATATTATTAAAATATCTGTTAATTTCTTTTGTTGTATAAAAAGGCTTTAAAAGACTTTTTTCACTTTCTATGAAATTATAGGATTCATATTCTGACAAAGAAAGATTAAAAACACCATCACCGATCTTGAAATTATTACCCAATATTAATTGACTTTTAGCATTTATAAAATCTTGTCCAATATCAATTCCCGAAAAAATTTCTGTGGAGTTAAGATAAAAATTTCCTTTTTTCAAAATCTTTTCTAAAATCTTTTCAGAATCATTATCAGTAAATGAAAATATATTTTCTTTAAATTTATCTAAATTAAAAATTGTTTTATATGTCTTATATTTACCTGAAATTTCTTTATTAAGAAAATTTGATATATCTGTTGGAGTTAAATTTTTATCATTAATTTTTGAAAAAGAAAATCTGTAAGCTTTATTTGCATTCAATTTTCTCATCACATAAATCATAGTCTGTATTCCTGCATCTGCAAAAACTTTATAATCTCCAAAATCAATAAAATCAATTATTTGAGACTCCTCTAAAACTTTTTTTCTAAAATTAGATGCTCCATCATTTGTTATCCAATTATTTGGTGCTATGTAACTAATTATGCCATCGTTTTTTTTTGCAATTTCTAATCCTAACCAACCAAAGAAATACCACAAATCCATCTTACCTTGGTAACAAGCATGATTGTGTAAACCATAAAAAGCAAGTTTATTTGTAGCCTCCTTAACATACGGCGGATTCCCAATCACCACATCAAACCCACCCTTTTCAAAAACCTGAGGAAACTCTTTTTCCCAATTGAAAGCTTTGTTTCCGGCAATTTCAGGATCGTCAATTAATGAGTTTCCACATTTGATATTATTGTTGAGGTCGTTTAATTTTCTTTGGGGTTGTGCGGTGCGCAGCCAAAGAGAAAGTTTAGCGATTTCTACAGATTCTTCGTTGAGGTCTACGCCAAAAAGATTATTTTCAAGGATACTATTTTCAATATTCGGGAATACAAAACCACCGCCAAGGAGTTTAGTTTCCAGCTCGTCAAGATATTTGTGTTCATTGATGAGAAAATTGAGGGCTTCATTCAGAAAAGCACCACTTCCACAGGCAGGATCGATGATGGTGATCTGCAAAAGCCATGCTCTGTATGTTTTGAGCTTTTGCAGGAGCATTTCTTTAGTTCTTACCTGACGCTTTTTGTCTGTAAAGTAGTCTTCGTCAATAATTCCTATTTCTGCTTTCTTTTCTGTGCAAAGTTTCCCGACAGTGTTTTCAACAATGTATTTTGTAATATATTTTGGGGTGTAAAAAACACCGTCTTTCTTACGTTTGGTCTTAGACTTATCAATGGATTCACCGGCAATCTGAGCTTTAATTTCATCAATCTCATTAAGCGAGTTTTCGAAAATATGGCCTAGGATATTTACATCTACTTCACTTTCAAAATCATATTCTGCTAAACGCAACGTGTGAGTATAAAGAAGCTGGTCATCTATTTGTATTGTATCTAAGATCTCATCTGGTTTAAAAAGCCCTCCATTATAAGCGAAAACATCAAATTGCTTTCCTTTAAAGCCTGTATTTAGATAAGTAAAATATTTTCTAAACCTATCATACAGCGGAACGTACTCATCAAGATCTCTCAGTTTATCCCACTGCTCAAGAATCATTCTTACCGAGTTTGGTGGAAGCAATCCACTATCTTCACCAAAAAACAGGAATAGAAAACGATCGAGCAGCTTTTGAGACTTTTTAAATAACTCAAGCTGGTCAAATTCAGGATTGAGCAGAAGTAAATTCTGAAAAAGCTCACGCTTGAATAGAGAATAATCCTTGTAAAGCTTTTTGGTAATAACATCTTCCTGACTTAAAGATTCATCTTTTATCTTTCCGGGAATGTCTGCCGAAATATTTTGAAAGGCGAGACAGAGATAAAGAACGTTAAAATCTTCTTGTGTAAGCTCAAAGAGATTAAATTCTAAATATTCGATAGCATTATCAATATAAAATCTGATCAAAATTTGAAGTAATGATATATTTGCAATCTTTTTGATTGTTTTTATAACCAAATGCCTGATCTTCTATTTTTGTTAAATCTGTTGTATTAGTACCTTTAAGCTCGATAACCCCAGCCACTTTATTGTTGATTATAATTGCCCCGTCTGCTTTTTTGCTGTCCTTAATATTTTTATATTCAGTGGTAAGATTAAAGTTTGCGGCCGGGTTTTTTGTATAGCCTAGAATATTTACAAAAAGATCGATCAAAAATTCACCCTGATATTGCTCTTCTTTAGAGTTTCTGATATTTTCCTGAATGGTGGAATTGTGAAAGTGATTACAAAAGATTTCCCATTTCTGCTGAATTTCTTTCGTGTTTTGAGTCTTTAAATATTTACTGATTATCGTTTTCTGGAAGAGAGGCATATATTTGAGTATATATTGTAAAGATAAATAATTTTTAAATAAAAAAGCAGCTCCAATCGAAGCTGCCTTTAATTATGATTAATTAAAATCTAACAATTAATTCTTTTCTTGCTGTTTAATTAAGTTCAAAGCAGAACCAGCTTTAAACCAATCAATCTGCTGATCGTTATAAGTGTGGTTTGCCATGATGATATCTTTAGTTCCGTCTGCGTGAACGAATTCCAAACTCAATTGTTTTCCTGGAGCAAACTGGTCAAGATCTAGGAAGTTTACGGTATCATTTTCCTGGATTTTATCATAATCAGCTTCATTAGCGAAGGTCAATCCAAGCATACCTTGTTTTTTAAGGTTTGTTTCGTGAATTCTCGCGAATGATTTTACCAATACTGCTTTTACGCCAAGGTGTCTTGGTTCCATTGCAGCGTGTTCTCTGGAAGAACCTTCACCGTAGTTTTGGTCTCCTACAACGATGGAAGGAATTCCTGCAGCTTTATAAGCTCTCTGTACAGCAGGCACTTCGCCGTAAGAACCGTCTAATTGGTTTTTAACTTTGTTTGTTTCCATGTTGTAAGCGTTTACTGCTCCGATCAACATGTTGTTTGAAATATTATCAAGGTGACCTCTGTATTTCAACCATGGCCCAGCCATAGAAATGTGGTCAGTTGTACATTTTCCGAAAGCTTTGATTAATACTTTAGCTCCCTGGATGTTTTTACCGTCCCAAGCTGGGAACTCTTCTAACAGCTGAAGCCTGTCTGAAGTAGGGCTTACATTTACCACAACGTTTGATCCGTCTGCAGATGGAGCCTGATATCCGGCATCTTCTACTGCGAAACCTTTTGATGGTAATTCTGAACCTTTTGGCTCGTCTAGTTTTACCTGCTCGCCGTTTTCAGCAGTTAAAGTATCTGTAATAGGGTTAAAGTCTAATCTTCCTGAGATCGCAACAGCAGCTACCATTTCAGGAGAAGCTACAAATGCGTGAGTATTTGGGTTACCGTCAGCTCTTTTTGCGAAGTTTCTGTTGAAAGAGTGAATAATTGAGTTTTTCTCTCCTTTCTCAGCGCCTTCTCTGTCCCATTGTCCGATACAAGGTCCACAAGCGTTGGTAAAGATTCTTGCATTTTCAAATTTTCTGAAAGAATTTAAGAATCCGTCTCTTTCAGCAGTATATTTTACCTGCTCAGAACCTGGGTTGATTCCAAGGATTGCTTTAGGCTTCACACCCTTAGCAACTGCATCTTCCACGATAGAAGCAGCTCTTGATAAATCTTCGTAAGAAGAGTTGGTACAAGAGCCGATTAATGCCCACTCAACTTCTAGTGGCCATCCGTTAGCTTCTGCTTTAGCTCTGAATTCAGAAACAGGAGTTGCCAAATCCGGAGTGAAAGGCCCGTTTAAGTGAGGAGTAAGTTCTGAAAGGTTGATTTCGATTAATTGGTCGAAATATTGTTCTGGGTTTGCGTATACTTCAGCATCACCAGTTAAGTGCTCAGCAATTTTATCAGCTGCATCTACAACATCCTGTCTTCCTGTAGCAGCCAGATATCTTCTCATTGAATCGTCATACCCGAAAGTAGAAGTAGTAGCCCCGATTTCAGCACCCATGTTACAGATGGTTCCTTTACCTGTAGCTGAAAGAGATTCTGCTCCTTCCCCGAAATATTCTACGATACATCCTGTTCCTCCTTTTACGGTAAGGATTCCTGCTACTTTTAAGATAACATCTTTTGCAGAAGTCCATCCGCTCATTTTACCGGTTAATTTTACACCGATCAGTTTAGGCATTTTAAGTTCCCAAGCCATTCCTGCCATTACATCTACAGCATCAGCACCACCTACACCGATAGCTACCATCCCAAGCCCACCTGCATTTACCGTGTGAGAATCTGTACCGATCATCATCCCTCCAGGGAAAGCATAATTTTCTAATACCACTTGGTGAATGATACCTGCTCCCGGCTTCCAGAAGCCGATTCCGTATTTATCACAAACAGAGCTTAAAAAATTGAATACCTCAGAGTTTTTATTGATACCTTCCTGTAAATCTTTATCTGCACCTACCTTTGCCTGGATCAGGTGATCCGCATGGGCTGTCGAAGGAACTGCAACTTTGCTTTTTCCTGCCTGCATGAATTGTAAAAGTGCCATCTGTGCAGTTGCATCCTGCATTGCTACCCTGTCCGGAGCAAAATCTACATAAGAATTTCCTCTTTCATAAGCTTGTGTAGCATTACCCTCCCAAAGGTGAGTGTATAATATTTTTTCTGATAATGTAAGAGGTTTTCCCACGATTTGTCTTGCCGCAGCAATTCTTTCCGGGTAACGCTCGTACACTTTTTTGATCATATTGATATCAAATGTCATATCTCAAAAATGTTTTAAAATTATCAAATAATTAAAATGTTCCCAAAATTACGAATTTTTACTATTTTATGGAGTTAAATTATTTAGATTCTTTATAAATATGGATTTTATAATTTCTATTTTTGGTCGTATTTTTGCAGGCAAAAGGTGATTATGAAAAATTTTATTCAATTTTTAGTCATTTTTATTTCGATTTTTGTTTTTTCTCAGACCAAATCTGTGAAGAAGCTGCCTATTAAAAAGATTTCAAAAACAAGCATAAAAGAGGCTCCTGTAAAAGCAAATGCAGAGCTTCCTGTCATTCATGAGGACCTTCCTCTTTTAATTCCAAAAAAGGAAAACGGAAATTTCGGGTTTGTTAATCAGACGGGGAAATTTATCATCAAGCCGGAATACCATATTGCTGTTTTTTTCTATGAAGATTGTAATTTGCTGAATTCACCCAACGAAAAAGTAAGAAAATTCGGTACGGCAGCTTATGCCACTGTAGAAAAAGATGAAATTTCTTATAGAATAGACAAAAAAGGAAAAAGAGTGTATCAGTTCAAAAAAGCAGACCTTGCGCAATGTGCACCCAAAGAATATGTGCAGCAATTATTCCAAGCCTATACAATGAACGGTTTCTTTGGAATTATTGAAAAATCAAAATTCCATAATGCGCAGGATTACAGAGATTTTAAGATCTATCCTCAATACGATTATCTGTATATTCTGGAAGGCGATGATGTGGCAAACCCTATGATTATTGCATCTAAGAACGATACTTTCGGAGTGGTTGATATAAATAATAACGTTATCATTCCTTTCGAATATGCTGATATTAAAAGAAACTTCAGCTGGAAACTTGGTAAAATGTTCGATGTTTCCAAAGACGGGAAGGTATATTATTATGTGGATTCTAGGAATAAAACGTATTAATGTTGTAGGCAATAGGCCTTAGAGATGCTTCGACAGGCTCAGCATGACAATCCTAATTCTACTTTTTATTTTTAGACTTAATTTGTAGCACTGTCATGCCGAGCCTGCCGAGGTATCGAACTATTGAAATAGAAAACTTTAAACATAAACCTCAAATACAAATTCAAGAAATTTCGTAAATTTTCCGTAATTTTGCTGCTGAAATAAAGGGGTGCTGTCACAAGCTGAGATTATACCCAATGAACCTGGAACGGGTAATGCCGTTTAGGGAAATTAAAATGTACCAATGGAACAATCTAACAATGTACAGGTTGATTGCTAGACTGTTAAATTACTACATTATTTAATCACCCCTTTTATTCATTAAATTTTAAAGATTTAAGAATGAAAGGATTATTTTTTTTAGGGCTTACCATTAGCTCTGTTGCTTTTTTGCAGGCGCAAAATACAGATTCCCTGAAAACACGGGAGATAGAAGCAGTTAATTTTACCAAAAGACTTCCTGTTGCTAAAGAAATCATCAATGTTCAGAAAGATTTAGACAGCAAAAATCTTGGA
Source organism: Chryseobacterium sp. RU37D (assembly GCF_900156075.1). Classification (GTDB taxonomy): domain Bacteria; phylum Bacteroidota; class Bacteroidia; order Flavobacteriales; family Weeksellaceae; genus Chryseobacterium. The sequence goes on from NZ_FTMM01000002.1 coordinate 106,642, forward strand.
CAGGATTTACCTACTTTACTAAAAAATCAAACTTCCATAATTTCTACTTCAGATGCCGGAAATGGTGTGGGATACACGGGCTTGAGAATTCGTGGAGTTGCCGGAAATGGGATTAATGTTATGATGAACGGCGTCCCGTACAACGATTCTGAAAGTCAGGGAACTTTTTTTGTAAATGTGCCTGATTTAACGAGTTCTGCATCGCAAATCTTAATTCAAAGAGGTATAGGGACTTCAAATAATGGGGCTGCTGCTTTTGGAGCGAGTATCAATATACTTTCCAAAGATCCGGAGAAGAAGTTTTATTTTAAAACAGACGACAGCTACGGTTCTTTCAATACATATAAATATTCTGCGGAAATCGGTTCCGGAAAGTTTTGGCGAAACCGCCTTTCTGTGATGGGAAGATACACCCACATTAATTCTGACGGGTATATTGACAGGGCTTTTTCTAAGCTAAATTCTTACAATTTCACGGCTTTATATGAAGAAAGAAAAACGAGGATTCGTCTAATGGCTTTCGGCGGAAAAGAAAAAACATACCAAGCTTGGAACGGAATTGACAGAAAGACATGGGAAACGGACCCGAAATTCAATTATTCAGGAGCAATTTATGATGCCAATTGGGAAAATATTATCGGCTTTTATGATAACGAAACAGATAATTATAGACAAAATCATTATCAGTTGCTTTGGGAGCAGAAGCTTAACGAAAAGTGGAACCTGGAAACCACTTTGCACTACACAAAAGGAAAAGGATATTACGAAAATTATAAGCAGCGAGATCCTTTTACAAGGTATAATTTGCCCAATTTTAATGGAGAAAAATATTCAGATTTTATCAGAAAAAAATGGCTGAATAATGATTTCTATGGCATCGTTTCTACTTTGTATGGAAAATTTACCTATATTGATTTAAACTTTGGAATTGTAGGAAACCAGTATTACGGAAGGCATTTTGGTAATATAACCGGAGTTTTCCTACCGCAAATTAATGAGTATGAATATTACAGAAACCGTTCCGTGAAGAATGAAGTGGCCGGCTTTGCAAAAGCTTTGGTGCGGGTAAATGCATTTGAATTCTTTGGAGATCTTCAATTGAGAAATATTGATTACGATACCAAAATCATTACTTCCGGAGATGATGAAGGAGCAAATCTTGATAAAAACTGGCTGTTTTTCAATCCGAAGCTTGGCATTAATTACAAAATTGCGAACGGAAAAATATACCTTACCTATGCACACGCGCACCGTGAGCCTAACAGGGATGATTTATTAGCCAATAATGATGTAAAAGCGGAAAAACTTCACGATTTTGAAGGCGGAATTGAAAAACAATTCGGGATTGTGTCTTTTACAGCGAATTTGTACTATATGTACTATGTCAACCAGCTGGTTTTGAATGGTGAGTTAAATAATGTAGGAGCTTTTATCAGGACGAATTCCGGGAAAAGCTACAGAAGCGGAATTGAATTAGGCGCTCTGGCAAAGCTTTCAAAACAGTGGGAACTGACAGGGAATGTAAGCTTAAGCAACAACAGAAACCTAGATTTTAAAGTCGAAAATAAAGATTCAACTAAAGATTTAGGTAATACACAGATTTCTTTTTCTCCAAATGTAATTGCTAATTTAGAGGTGAAATTTAATCCGACAAAAAACTTCCAGTTTGCGTTAATGAATCAATATGTAGGAAAACAATACCTGGATAATTCGGAAAACGAAAATCTTCAACTGAAAGATTATCTTTTGACTGATTTTAATGCACAATATCAGTTCAAAATAAAAAATAACGATATCGCTCTGAAATTACTGGTGAATAATATTTTTAACCAAAAATATGTGAATAACGGTGCGGTCTACGATGGAGAACCTTATTATTTTACTCAGGCAGGAACCAACTTTATGTTTGGGATCAGCTGGAAAATTCAATAACCAATCAAACTATATTAATAAATTATAGTAAAAAGTAAAAGTTAGATTTTTAAGGCTGCTCCGGTAGTCTTTTTTTATCCCTGATTTTGAAATTAAAGCACCATACTACTTTCTCAATCTTAATCTCAACTTAAAAATAAATCTCATTGAAAGTCACGAAAAAGTCATAAATTTGCTGCCAAATGAATATTTCAGCTTATATTTTAGAATATTTGAAACAGTTTGGAACTGTGACGGTTCCTGCATTTGGAGTGTTTTCTCTGGAAAATTCCAAGGCCATTATCAATTCCGAAAATGGGAGCATACTTCCTCCTGCGAGCACAATTGTCTATTCACCGGACTATGAGGTGGAGTCTGACGATCTGCCTGCTTTCATTGCGGAACAAAAACACATGACCCTGAATGCTTCAAAAACAGACTTGCAGATCCAGACAGATTTCTGGAAAAAAAAGCTGCAGGCAAACCAAACCTTGGAAATCCAGGGGCTGGGAGTGATTTTTATTGAAGACGGAACCACCCATTTCAAAGGAAACAGGCTGCAGTCTGATCACCCCAACTTTTATGGACTGGAAGAAATAAAAATTTCAGATATTAACAACAAAAATCTGAAACAGATCGTTCCCGTAAATGCTGAAAAGGATTATAAATTTAATAAATCAATTCTTTGGGCTTTCCTTATTATTATTCCTGTTTTGGGAATATTATATGTTGCTTATACCCAACAGGAGCTTCTTTTCGGGAAAAAATCATTTGATAAAAATATCTCCATACAGACAAAAACCCACAGGATTGCAAAAGATACTGTGAAGGTTCATAGCTATACCCCGCCGGTTGCAGATTCTTTGAAGAAAGATTCTGTGATGAACGAAAATGTAAAACCGGCAGCACAAAATGATGTCAAAAGTCCAAAAACACAAAACAACACTAAGACTAAATGGCAAAAGTAAAAAAGGCGTCAGAATCCCTGACTATTATGACCAATATTGTTCTCCCGAACGAAACCAATTCTTTAAGAAACCTTTTCGGAGGTGAGCTTCTTGCAAAAATGGATCGCTGCGCATCAATTTCCGCAGCACGACACTGTGAAAGAAGGGTGGTAACCGCATCTGTAAACCACGTATCGTTCAATCATCCGATTCCTGAAGGTGGAGTAGTGGTACTGGAGTCGAAAGTTTCGAGAGCGTTTTCAACTTCAATGGAAGTGTATGTAGATGTTTGGTTGGATGATCCGATTAATCAGAAGAAAGTTCATACCAATGAAGGTATTTACACCTTCGTTGCGGTGGATGAGTTCAACAGGCCGATTCCTATTCCGGAAATGATTCCGGAGACAGATGTAGAAAAAGAAAGATTTGCTGCAGCTTTCAGAAGAAAAGAATTGTCATTGATCCTTTCCGGAAGAATGAAACCTTTGGATTCTGTGGAATTGAAGAAACTTTTCCAAGAGCCACAAGACTCAAAGAAAGATAAGAAATAAAGTAAATAATTTATAAGATTGATGCTTTTAACTTTGCTGAGTGTAACGCCTTTGCGAACTTAAAAGCATTTCTTTTTTATAATATTTTAGTGAACTTTGCATTAAAAATTAATTTATGAAAATTCTCCTTTTAGATAAAAACCACCCCCTAATCACTGAACAGCTTTTGGCTAAAAATTTCATTTTAGAAGAAGATTTTACCTCTTCATATAATGAGGTCTGCAATAAAATTGGAAACTATGACGGAATTATTATCCGAAGCAGAATACCTTTAGATAAAAACTTTTTGGAGAAAGGGAAAAACCTGAAATTTATTGCCAGGGTAGGAGCCGGGATGGAAAATATTGATACTTCTGTTGCTGAAAGATTGGGAATTCAATTAATCAATTCCCCGGAAGGAAACAGAGATTCTGTTGCGGAGCATGTGGTAGGAATGTTATTAATTTTAATGAACAGGCTGTTTATCGCTTCTCAGGAAGTGAAAAACGGTATCTGGCTTCGTGAAGAAAACAGAGGGGATGAATTATTAGGCAAAACTGTAGGTTTGATAGGCTATGGAAACATGGGAAAAGCTACGGCCAAAAGGCTTTCCGGTTTTGGATGTGACGTGATTTTTCATGATATTCTTCCCGATCTTTCCGATGAATTTGCAACGCAGGTTTCTATCGAAGAATTAAAAGAAAAAGCAGATATTCTAAGCTTGCATGTACCTTTGACCGAAGAATCCTATTATCTCATTGACGGGCCTTTTATTTCCGATATGAAAAAAGATTTTTATTTCGTGAATACAGCAAGGGGAAAAAATATAGAAACTAAAGCTTTAGTTGAAGCGATAAAATTCGGAAAAGTAAAGGGTGCTTGCCTGGATGTTTTGGAATACGAGAAATCATCTTTTGAGAATTTAGAAGTGGAAAATGATGATCTCAAATTTCTCCTGGAATCCGAAAAAGTAATTGTTACTCCACACATTGCTGGCTGGACGATTCAGAGTAAGGAAAAACTAGCGCAGGTGATTGTTGATAAGATTGTAGCTAGATATTGTTAGCCAAGATGGATTGAAGTGAGAAAATCTTTTTTTTATATTTAATATGAAGCGCAATTTTATAGTCTATTTTCGTATAGCTTTTTTTGTTTTATGTTAAATTATTCATAATTCGTGCCCAATATTTATTATTTATTTTGAGTTTTATTAAATTGCCACTCATTTTTAGACTCATGAGGAAACATATTTTTTTGCTTGTTTTAGCTGCTGTTTTATTCCTTTTTTCCTGTAATAAAAAATCTGAAAACCAAGAAACTGTTGCTGAAAACCCAACTTCTCTTCCCAATTACGGAAATGTTGATCTGGGCGATGTATTTACAAAAGAAGACAGTCAGCTTTCTGATAAGTCGTCTTTAGTTCGGTATATTGATCAGTATTATAAAAAAGTATGGGAAGGAAGCGATCTTAGTGGTGGTATTTTAGTAGCCAAAGGAGATGACATTCTTTATGAAAATTACAGGGGGGTTGCACGTGAAGATAACCAAAAAAAGATTGATAAAAATACCTCGCTTCATGTAGCTTCAGTTTCAAAAACATTGACGGCGATGGCTATGCTGAAATTGGTGGAGGCCGGAAAGATCAATTTATCAGATCATCTCACACAGTTTTTTCCAGGATTTCCTTATCCAAATGTTACTGTAAAAACATTATTGGACCAAAGAAGCGGACTTCCGAAATATGAGTATTTCATCACAAAAATTCAGCCTGCACCGGCAGAGCTTTCAAAAACTTTCCTTACCAATCAGGATATTTTAAATATGATTATTAAATATAAACCTGATCTGGCAAGAGATACCGATACAGGCTTCATGTACTGCAATACAAACTTTGCAATGCTTGCCCTAGTGATTGAGAAGGTAACGAAAATACCTTTTCCGCAAGCTATGAAAGAAATAATTTTTGATCCTTTAAAGATGAAAAATTCTTATATTTTTCAGGAAAAAGATATTCCGACAGCTTCTCAGTCGTTTTATTATGGAGGAAACAGATTGTATCCTCTTGACAGACTGGATCTTATTTACGGAGACAAAAACGTTTACACGACGCCAAGAGATTTATATAACTTTTCAAAAGCAATGTTTTCAAAAGATTTTTTAAAGTCTGAATTAATGGAACAAGTTTTCACGCCATACAGCAACGAAAAATTCGGGATGAATAATTATGGGCTTGGTTTCAGGATGAAAATTTTTGACAATGGTGAGAAATTAACCTATCATAACGGCTGGTGGCACGGAACTAACTCTGTATTTGCCCATTTATTAAAATCAAAGGTGACAATTGTAGCCATTGGGAATAAATATTCAAACAGGATTTATACCGCATTGGCTCTATCCGGATTGTTTGAAGATTTTCCGCAACAGAAAGACAAGCTTCATAGCGTCATGAGTGATGAGAAGGATACTTTGAACGGACATAGTGAAGTTTATGGAGAATAATGTTTATTTTTGCTTAAACATATTCATGAAAAGACTTCTTCTCTTACTGGTCATTGGTTTTCTTTTGCAGTCTTGTGCAAGGGTTGGTTCGCCTGTAGGAGGGGCAAAAGATACTTTGGCTCCGAAATTTTTAAGCTCAAATATTGATACTACAAGGATCAATGTTCCCAGAGATATTAAAGAGCTCCGTATTGATTTTGACGAATATGTAACGTTGAAAGATGTCAGCAAAAACCTGATTATTTCTCCGCCTATTAAAAATATCACAAGGATTATCCCGTCCAATATTGCAAATAAATTCATCCTGATTCAGTGGAAGGATACTTTGCAAGCGAATACAACATATAATTTCAATTTCGGGAATTCTATTGCGGATAATAACGAAGCCAATATTTTAAGGTATTTTAATTTTGCATTTTCTACCGGTGAGAAGCTTGATGATCTTTACATCAGCGGAGAAATTAATGATGCTTTAGCAGTAAAGCCGGCCGGAGAAAACAAATATGTAGTAGGGCTCTATCAGGTAAGGGATACCATGAATTACAAGCAAAAGCCTTATTATATTACCAAGGTAGATGATGATGGCTATTATGAGCTAAATTACCTTTCTCCGGGAAAATATAAAATTATTGCCTTTGAAGATGAAAATGGAAATTCAATGTACGATGCAGGGAAAGAAAAGGTTGGTTTTCACAAAGATCCGGTTACGGTTGAAAAGTATGTTTCGGGATTAAATTTAAAATTATACCCATCCAAAAAGCCTTTGAAATATGTTGAAATGAAAGAAACATCGGGAGGTATTTTAATGACTTTTGAAGGAAAGCCAAATGATGTAAAAGTTCTTCCCGTTAATGATAAGCTTCAGGACATCAGAGCTACACACAGACCAAAATCAGATTCCGTAAATATTTGGTTTGATGCTGTTAAAGATAATATCGGGCAAAAAGTAACTGAAAATTTGAAGTTCAGCTATAATGCAGATAATAAGCAGGATACTGTCTCTGTTTTTTATAAATACAATCCGAAAAATGCAATGGATATCAATAGTGATAATGGTGGAGCTATGCTTCCTCCCAAAGCTGATTTCAAGATAATTTCAAATTATTACCTCAATAAAATAAATTCGGATAAATGGATGCTGAGAACAGAAGGAGACTCTATCAATTCCATTCCTTTCACTGCAGCAATTTCTGAAACGAATCCTTACCAGATTCTGGTGAAGTCTGATTTTGTTTCCGGAAAAAAATATCAGCTCACGGTTCCTAAAGAGACAGTTTCTTCTTTTTATGCTAAGAATACACAGTCTAAACGTTTTGATTTTGAAGTTGATAAAGTTGAAAATTTTGGTAGTCTTACTTTCAAATTGCAGAATGCGCCTGCGTCAAGTTATTGGATACAATTGTTAGATAACTCGAATAAAGTTTTATTCCAAAAATATACAAAAGGAGATGAGGTAAAGTTTGATCTCCTGAAACCCGGGGAATATATTGTAAGAATCCTTGTGGATAATAATGAAAATAAATATTGGGACGAAGCAGACTTCTTAAATGATATTTTTGCAGAAGATTCCTATATCTATTATAAGGTTGTAGTGGTAAGGCCGCTTTGGGACAGTAATGAAACCTGGGATTTGAAGGATACAAGAAAATTGGATACATCCAAACTAAGTATCCCAAAAACAAATACCAATAACCACCCATCTCAGGATGGCAAAAAAACAGATTTGAAAAATAATAATGCTGTGCTTACACCCATAAAGTAATCTAATGAATGAAGACGTTTAAGAAAATACTTTTTTGGAGCTTAGTGGGGTTTGCGATCATCCAGTTTATCCCGACCGATAAAGTAAACTCGCCGGTTGACCATAAAGTAAATTTTATTGATGTAAAAAAAACCCCTGAAAAAATCAGTGGATTAATAAAAGGAGCTTGCTACGACTGCCATTCCAATGAAACGGTTTATCCAAAATATGCTTACATTGCGCCTGTTTCGTGGTCGGTAAAAAGCCATGTCAACGCAGGACGCGAGCATCTGAATTTTTCTGTTTGGGAAACATATAATGAAGATTTAAAGGAAAGCATGATGAATAAGTCTATCCAGGCCATTCAGAATAAAACAATGCCCATGCCGGGATATATTGTTTATCATAAAGAAGCTAATCTTTCTGAGGCTGAACGAGTATTGCTGATAAAGTATTTTGAAGAAATGCTGAAATCGGAAACGGATTAATCGTTTTTTTAATCACAATCATCTGTTTAATCCGCCAAACCAGCGAGATATATAATTTATTCAAAAATTAAATATTATTCAAATATTCTTCAAAAAACCTTTTTTGAGAATCAAAAGCGATATCATCGATATTCAATTCTTTCAAAGGGATCCAGAAGGCTTCTGAAATCTCAGTTAATTCAAGATTAACTTCGAATTTTTTGGAAACCGTATATTCATAAAAAAGATCAATTGTATTATAATCTATCTCTTTATAGTGATACACGTTGGGAAGGCTCGTTAAATATTTTAAATTTGAAATATCGACATCAAGCTGCAGTTCCTCAAAAAGTTCTCTTTTGCACGTTTCTTCTACACTTTCTTTCGGATCTACAAATCCTCCTGCGAGATCGAGTTTTCCTTTTTTTGGATCTCTGTTTCTTCTTGTAAGGTAAATTTCGTCATTATTCCTTATCACCACAGCTACAGCTCCGGCAACATTGTTGTATAATGTAAAATTACAATTCGGGCAGTTCCATTTTTTTTCACCGTCCCAGTGTAGAGATTCTTTTCCGCAGCTTGGGCAATATTTCAATATTTTCATTGAGCAATATTAATATTTCTCGGATGATATGACAAGATTACATCACGAAGTTCTTCCGTTTTTAAATGTGTATAAATTTCCGTTGTCGTAATGCTGGAATGACCGAGCATTTCCTGGATATAACGAAGATCAGCACCATTTTGAAGCAAATGTGTTGCGAAAGAATGTCTGAATGTGTGTGGAGATATTTTCTTGCTTACACCGGCTTTATCAGTCAGTTCTTTTATAATTAAAAATACGATTACCCTGGACATTGATGTCCCCCTGCTATTGAGGAAAAGTGTATCCTCATACTTCTTATTAATTTTATTTTTTGAGCGGACTTCCTTTATATAGTTGTCCAGTAAATCGGCTGTGTAATCGGCTAAAGGCACGAATCGGGTTTTATTTCCTTTTCCATTTACCTTGATATACTGCTCTTTAAAATTAATATTAGAGATTTTCAGGTCAATCAGTTCTGAAACACGAAGGCCACATCCGTACAGTACTTCAATGATGCATTGGTTCCTCTTTCCAAGGTCAGAATTGATCTCAATGGCACTGATGATCTTGTTAATGTCAGGAAGGCTGAGCGTGTCCGGCAAATATAATCCCAACTTGGGGCCTTCCAGCAGGGCCGCCGGATTATCTTCACGGCATTCATCCTCCAAAAGGTACTTGAAGAATGCTTTAATGGAAGATATCCATCTCGCTTGAGATCTTTCGCTGAATTTTTGTTTGGAAAGGTTAAAGATATACTCCTGCAGATTTTCATATCCAATAGAATCCGGACCGACATTATCCAGATCTTCTTCTGCGTATTCTTTTAATTTTTTGATATCTCGAATATAGGCATCAAGAGTATTTTCTGAAAAATTCCGTTCGAATCGAAGAAAAATTTCAAAATCCTTAATTTTTTCATCCCAAGTCATTTGTTGTGTTATTTTTTTAGTTCGTAATCCGAAATTTGCATTATTTCAATGTTGTGGTTCCTTAAAAATGATATTCCGTCATCGTCTGAGTATTCATCGATATACACCAGTCTTGTAATCCCGGCCTGCAGAATCAGCTTGCTGCATTCTTTACATGGCGAGAGTGTAAGATATAAGGTTGCACCTTTTGCAGATTGTGTGGAAGCCGCTAGTTTTAAAATAGCATTGGCTTCTGCATGCAGTACATACCAGTGTGTTTTTCCGTCTTCATCCTCACAGCAATTCTCAAATCCTGATGGGGTACCATTATAGCCATCTGAAATAATCATCCTATCTTTTACGATAAGAGCTCCCACCTGCTTTCGTTTACAGTAGGAAAGTTTTGCCCATTCCTGAGCCATTTTTAGATAAGCTTTATCAAACTTATTCATACAGCAGCATTAATGTTTCGAAATAATTTGTATTAAGGTGATATTTTTAGAAGTTTGGCTTCCTTTTTTCAAGAAATGCTGTAACTCCTTCTTTCTTATCATCAAGTTCAAAAACTTCGCCGAAATATTTGATTTCGGCTTCAAAACCTTTATCCGTATCTGATAAGTTCACGGCTTGAATTGCTTTGGAAATTGCCATTGGTGAATTTTGTGCAATAACGTATGCTAATTCTTTTGTTTTGGTTAATAGTTCTCCAATAGGGTATACTTCATTTACCAACCCGATTTCTTTTGCCCTTTGAGCAGGAATCATTTTGGCTGAGAAGATCATTTCATTGGCAATACCTTTTCCTACAAGCTTCGGAAGCCTTTGGGTGCCCCCATAGCCCGGGATTAATCCCAGTGTTACTTCTGGAAGCCCTAGTTTAGCATTTTCCGATGCATATCTGATGTGGCATGCCATAGCCAGCTCAAGACCGCCACCTAATGCAAAACCATTTATGGCTGCAATAACAGGTTTGGTCATATTTTCAATTTTGTTGAATAAAGTGTTTTGTCCGGTTCTGGCAAGTTCTTCAGCCTTGTCCTGTCCAAAATCACAGAATTCTTTGATATCCGCCCCCGCTACGAAAGACTTTTCCCCGCTTCCTGTAAGGATGATTACCCTACAAGCTGAGTCAGCGTTAAGTTTTTCCATCACTGAGCTTAGTTCCTTAATCGTTTGAGCATTTAATGCATTTAAACTTTCAGGTCTGTTTATGGTGATAATATTTACTTTATCCTCTTTATTTAATGATATATTTTCGTAATTCATTTTTCATATTAAAATCTTATATCGTGCAAATTATAAATTTTTTATAAAAAAAAGGGAAAAATATTAACTTTTTTTCCTTTGTATCAAAATTATTATTAAATATAATTTACTTGGAATGATTCATCATATTAGCATCAATGATAACGTTGAGCTGAGATGCCACTTTCATGCCAAGGTCAATATTTGCTCTGAAAAAATGACAAAGCTGGCGGTTGATAATTTCATCTCTTTTAGGGCCAGTGATTTCCTGCATGCTTCCTACAATATTGCTGACGAGGCTCTGTTTTTCTTCCGGTGTCATTGCTTTTGAATATAATAATCCTGGCTGAGTGTAGTGATCATCATCATTTTCATTTCTGCTGTAGCTTGCAACATGTGCACTATCCAACTCATATTCGTGGCTTTTGTAGTTGAAATCTGCTTTAATGTTATCAAAACTGTTTGGGTGATAATTCGGTTTGTCTTGATATTGGCTTGAGTCTGCCATGAAACCGTCTCTTTGATAGTTATTAACTGCGAAAGGACATCTGTTTACTTCCAATTGGTGAGCATTCACACCAACTCTGTATCTGTGCGCATCAGGATAAGATAATAATCTCCCCTGAAGCATTTTGTCTGGTGAAAAACTAATACCATTGATTAAGTTGCTTGGCGAGAATGTAGACTGTTCCACGTGTGCGAAGTAATTTACAGGAACTTCGTTCAATTCCATTTCTCCTACCTCAATCATCGGGAAATCTTCATGGAACCAAACTTTCGTTACGTCAAAAGGATTCCATCTGAAATCTTTTGCCTGCTCTTCGGTCATTACCTGGATATATAAAGTCCATTTTGGGAAGTTTCCTGCCTCTATGGCGTTACAAAGGTCTTCCTGAGCAAAGTCCGGATTTTCACCGGCCATTTTTACGGCTTCTTCATTTGAGAAGTTTTTAATTCCTTGCTTTGTAATAAAATGGAATTTTACCCAAACCCTCTCATTTTTATCATTAATCATGGAATAAGTATGAGACCCGAAACCGTGCATATGTCGATATCCGTATGGTGTTCCTCTGTCTGACATTAAAATCATTACCTGGTGTAAAGATTCAGGATTTAAGCTCCAGAAATCCCACATCATGGTAGCACTTTTCAAGTTGGTTTTCGGGACTCTTTTTTGGGTATGGATAAAATCGGGAAATTTTTTAGCATCTTTAATAAAGAAAACAGGTGTATTGTTTCCTACTAAATCCCAATTTCCGTCTTCAGTATAGAATTTTAAAGCAAAGCCTCTTGGATCTCTCGCGGTATCGGCGCTGCCTTTTTCACCGCCTACGGTAGAAAAACGAGCAAACATTCTGCATGAATTTCCTATTTTTGAAAATAATTTTGCTTTTGTATATTGACTGATATCGTGTGTTACAGTGAATGTTCCATAAGCTCCGCTCCCTTTGGCATGAACGACTCTTTCGGGAATCCTTTCTCTCACAAAATGTGCAAGATTTTCCTGTAAAATAAAATCCTGAAGCAGAACCGGACCTCTGGGGCCAACGCTTTGTGAATCCTGGTGTTCATAGTAAGGACTGCCATTGCTAAGGGTTAATTTCTTAGAATCCATAGTGTATGATGTTACTATTTTTTTGTATTAGATTTGGTAAAGGTATTAATTCTCAAATTTAGTAGAATTTTGTAGATGATGACTTAAATATTATAATTTATAGATAAATCTAACCTGTCCATTTTGAATCTTTGTATTTGGAATTAAAGTGAAACGCCTTTGTTTAAATAGTTTAAAGAAACTTAAACCAATCTTTTGTCTTTTGTTGTATTTTTATCATTGCAAGGTTAAGCAAGTTTTTTTTAAATAAAACCATTTAATAAAGTTAAACAAAAGTATTTAACTGAGTCGAATCTTCGATTTCATTTAAAATATAAAACAGATTATAGTTGTAATATACTTTAATTAAAATTCAAAATGAACGACGGGTTATTTTAGTTTAAAACTAAGATATTAAGAATAGCATAAATAAATCACTAAAAAGTTATTTATTGTTAATTTTCAGAATTATGGTAAATGTACAGATGTAATTAAAAAGTCTGGACAAGCAATTATTTTATTTCTTTTTATATTACAAATAGCAAAAACATTTTATATTTGTAATAGATAATATTAATCAAATGAACATTCAGCAACTGGAGTATCTTATCGCCGTAGATAAATACAAACATTTCGGTAAAGCAGCGCAGGCATGTTTTATTACCCAACCAACGCTAAGTGCAATGATACAGAAATTTGAGGACGAATTGGATGTAAAGGTTTTTGACAGAACAACACACCCAATCCGTACCACTGATGTTGGTCTTCAGATCATCGATCAGGCAAAGGTGATCATAGAATCTGTCAATGAACTGAAAAACAAAGCTAATCTGTTAAATAATATTCTGGGGGGAACTATTAATATAGGAATTATTCCTACTGTATCTTCTTTTATACTTCCAACTGAGATTTTCAAATTCCTTGAGGATAACCCAAAAATCCAGATGAATATAAAGGAAATGACAACAGATAATATCATCAAATCTTTGAAAGCCGGTGAGCTGGATGCAGGGATTATTTCTACACCTTATGATACGGCCGATGAATTTTATCAGGATTTCCTGTTTAATGAAGAGTTAATGATTTACAGTTCTGATACTGAAGCTAATAAGAAGAACTCTTACGTAGTTCCGGAAGAATTGAATACAGAAAAAGTATGGCTTCTGGAAGAAGGGAACTGTCTGAGAAACCAATTTGAAAATATCTGTCATTTAAAAGAAAATACCCTTAAGCCAAAGAATTTAGACTTCTTGGCGGCTAATATCCAAACTTTAGTTCATATGGTGGATAAAGTAGGAGGAATCAGTATTTTGCCGGAGTTGGCATTAAACCAGCTTTCTGAAAAACAAAAGGAAAATGTGTTCAGATTTAAGAAGCCTTTCCCTTACAGAGAAATCAGTATTATATACTATAAACCAACTTTTAAGCAGAAAATTATTGATGAGCTTTCACATTCTATCAGAAATTCATTAGAGAAAAAACTGAATTATCACGAAAATCCTAAAGAGTTTGTAAGTATAAAACCGCAATAGTTTTTATTATCAAAGCTGATAAATAGTTAGTTTAAAGAATTTTATAATTAATAAACAAAAATTTTGAGTATTAAAAAATTGTACTTAAATTTGCCAACGTTTATGAACGAGGAAAAATTTGACCTGATTGCGACCTCTATAAAAAAATGCTAAAACAGTTTTACTTTTTTTAGTCATTCAGAGCAATTATTCTTATTTTTCTTCAAAATTTTAATCTAAAAAACAAAGAATAATATGTCTTATTTATTTACGTCTGAATCTGTTTCAGAAGGCCATCCGGATAAAATCGCCGATCAGATTTCCGATGCTTTAATCGACCACTTTTTAGCTTATGATAAATCTTCAAAAGTAGCTTGCGAGACGCTTGTTACAACAGGTCAGGTAGTTTTGGCGGGAGAAGTGAAGTCCGATGCTTATCTTGATGTGCAGACGATTGCAAGAGAAGTAATCAACGGAATAGGGTATACAAAAGGGGAATACATGTTTAATGGTGATTCTTGCGGAGTTATTTCTGCTATTCATGAGCAGTCTCCGGATATCAATCAGGGTGTTGACAGAGCTGTAAACGACGAATCTTTTGAGACTAAGGCAAGCGCACAAGGGGCCGGTGACCAGGGGATGATGTTTGGTTACGCTACCAATGAAACCGCGAATTATATGCCGCTTGCATTAGACCTTGCACATACTATTCTTAAAGAGCTTTCAGCAATTAGAAGAGAAAATTCTGAGATCAAATATCTTCGTCCAGATGCAAAAAGCCAGGTAACAATAGAGTATTCTGATGATCATAAGCCAGTCAGAATTGATTCTATTGTAGTTTCTACCCAGCACGATGATTTTGGAACAGAAGAAGAAATGCTGAATAAAATCAGAGAAGACATTAAAAATATTTTGATTCCGAGAGTTGTTGCTTTACAAACTCAAGAAATTAAAGCTTTATTCAATGATCAGATAAAATATCATATTAACCCTACCGGCAAATTTGTGATTGGTGGCCCTCACGGTGATACAGGCCTTACAGGAAGAAAGATCATCGTAGATACTTATGGGGGAAAAGGTGCTCACGGTGGTGGTGCTTTCTCTGGAAAAGACCCTTCAAAAGTAGACCGAAGTGCTGCTTACGCAACCAGACATATCGCTAAAAATTTAGTGGCAGCTGGTGTTGCAGATGAGGTTTTGGTACAGGTTTCTTATGCAATCGGTGTTGCTGAGCCTTGTGGTTTATACATCAACACATACGGAACTTCAAAAGTAGACCTACACGATGGAGAAATTGCTAAAAAAGTTTCTGAAATTTTCGATTTAAGACCTTATGCTATTGAGCAAAATTTAAAATTAAGAAATCCTATTTATCAGGAAACGGCTTCTTATGGACATATGGGTAAAGACCATTACGTGGCTGATAAAACGTTTAATAAAGGTCAGAAAAATGAATTGACGCTTACTGGGCTTGAATTTTTTACCTGGGAGAAACTTGACAAAGTTGATAAGATTAAAGCTTCTTTCGGGATTTAATATTCTAAACATTAATTTAAAAACATTAAAATAATTTAAGTTAAGGATATAATTAAGAAAAATATCTTTGGTATTTTATAAAGTACATTACTTAATTAATTTGATTTGTCAAATTCCTTGAATTATCTTTTCGGGTCACCTTTGTAACTCTACGTCTTAATGTTTTAAATAAATTTAAGCAAGCTCTTAATAATAAATAACTGCTTATCTTTCCGGTAATGCAGTTTTTTTTATTTTTACATTTAAATAAATTTGAAGATGATAAACGCCAGATTTGCAATTACAATTCTTTCCCTATTTTTTATGAGTACCTTTGCAAAAGCTCAATATACGATGCACAAAATGATTAGTGTAGGGTATACCTATCAAAATCAGAGCTTGGGGGAAGTGGGAGGTAAGTTGCTTTTCCTGAAAAATGATGATGTTATTTACCGTTTGGGAGGTTCGGCCCTGATGGGTTCTGCCCATTCAAAATTTGCTATTATGCCGAAGCTTTCAGCTGATGTTCTGTTAAATTTTGAAAAAAATGTAGACTTTTATCATTCCTACTATTTCCTGGTTGGGGCGGAAGGCACAAGTAAATATATGGCACCAAAAATTGGAGTTACTCTTTTCGGGATCCTTGATCTCACGGGAGGATATGCTTTCCCGATCGGAAACAGCGGAATAAACGGAAAAGAACTAAAAGGGCTGAATGTTAATTTTACACTAAATATCCCTACTGTATTCATTCACGATATGTTTAAATGATTTTTTTTTAATTTTTATTTTAAAAAGTTAATAATAGGTTAACAATTATTAAAAATTTATTATATTTACATCATATAAAAATGTACCGCCTATTGATTAGACTTTACTCTGAAGAATTTTTTTGTTTTTAAAGTTGATGCCAGATAAATTATCTGGATAATTGACTACCAGCAAATATTATATTGAGAAAAAGTTATGAAATCAAAATCGGATAGTTTACTAATTTCCCTTTACCAAAAAGGAGACGAAGAGGCCTTATCAGCCCTTATTCATCGTCATCAGAGAGAATTGTTTACATTCATTTTTTACAAAATTAATGATGAAGATCTTGCCAATGATGTATTTCAGGATACATTCATGAAGATCATTGTAATGCTGAAAGAAGGACGCTATAACGAAGAAGGAAAATTCATTCTTTGGGCAAAAAGAATCGCCCACAATCTTATTATTGACCATTTCAGATCAAAAGCTAAAAATATCAAAGTTTCGGAAACTACTTTCGAAACAGATGAGTACTCTATTTTTGATCTGCTGAGAGAACCTTCTGAAAATATTGAAGACCAATTGGTTACCAATCAGATCCAAGAGGATCTTATGAGGATGCTGCAATATCTTCCCCAAAACCAGCAGGAAGTAATAAAGTTAAGATTTTTCGACGGCTTAAGCTTTAAAGAAATTGCAGATCATACCGATATGAGTATTAATACCACGTTGGGAAGAGTACGCTATGCTTTGATCAACCTGAGAAAAATCATGGACGAAAATAATATTGTCTTGACACGATAGATAATAATTCCCGGATATTCTCGTTTTAAGGAAAGACATGCATCGCCTATGAGAAAAAATGATTCCTTAAAAGTGAAAACTTTGAAGCCTAAAAAAGAGACCATTGAATTTTTACTCAATTTTTCAAAGAACCTCGAAGTTATGAAAACCACGAGCAAGAATTATCCGATTTCCAAAAATTAAAATTATTAATTTTGTGCTGTATGAAAATTCAGCACATTTTTTTTGATCTGGACAATACGCTCTGGGACCACCGCAAGAATGCCTACCTTACCATAAAAGATCTTTTCGAGAAAGAAGAAATTACTTTAAAATATAATATAGATTTTGAAGTGTTTCATTCTGTTTATCATAAAATTAATGAAAGTCTCTGGGAAAAGATAAGAGATGGAATTATTGATAAGGAATATTTGAGAAAGCACCGTTTTTATGATACATTCAGACGTTTTAATGTGGATGATGAAATGCTTTCCATGTATTTTGAAGAACATTTTTTAGATAAAATCCTAAATCATAATGAGCTTGTGGAAGGTACGGAATACATTCTGGATTATTTAAAGAATAAAAATTATACTTTACATGTGATTTCCAACGGATTTCAAGAAGTAACGGAGAGAAAATGCATTTTATCGGGTATCGACAAATATTTTCAAACCATTACTAGTGCTGATACGGTGGGAGTACGAAAACCAAATCCTGAAATTTTTGAGTATTCATTAAATCTGGCTAAGGCTGATAAAGAAAAAAGTATTCTTATCGGTGATGACTGGATCGCAGATGTTGTCGGTGCACAAAATTATGGAATGGATGTTATTTTTTTTGATACATTACATGAAAATAAACAGGAAACGGGCCTGAAATCAGTTAGGCATCTTTTGCAGATCAAAGATTTTTTATAAAATAATTAATTTTTATGGGTTTTTATATTATACGTAATCAAATAGTTATGTATAGTGCTGCTTTGTTTGTACATCAGAATTCCTTTTTTTCCTAATTCTTTCCCAAATTGATTCTAAACTTTGTTCCATAATAATTAAGCATATATAAAAATTATGGAAAAAAAGACCACCACCACAGTATCAGTGAACATGATATTAACATTGTCGGCAGCTACCTATGGACAGAATAGAACAATTAACCAAAATCAATTTAAAATATTTCTATTTACGAATTTTAAAGATATTGCTATAGGTTCTGCAACGGAGTACAGAGAAATTTATGGTGTTAGGAAATATAATATGACGTAAAAATAAAGTTCGACAGCAAAGGAAAGAAGATACTATAAAGCGGAGCTTTCCAGCTGTATTGACCTGGAATTCGATGCAAACAGAGTTTTTTTTAAAATTGATGATTAATCTTAATGTTTAACCCACAAAAATTTATCAACATGGCAAACTGGAATTTAATAAAAGGACATAATAAAAAGTTTTCTGCAAAATCTATCAGAAAAAGTATTTTAGAATATTTGACGACACATCATCAGGGAAGCTTAGTAAGTTCTATTGAAAAGAAATACAATGCATATAAGATCAACCTGATGAATGGTTTAAGTCTTATTTTTGATGCCCATGGGCGACATGTAAAAACAAGTTCTTAGCCTTTACAAACAGCTTCCTCCTTAGAGGAGGCTTTTATTTTTTTATATCTTTGATATGAACTTATAACACTCAATTGATGAAAATTTTAATTATAGAAGACGAACCCGAATTAAAAAATATTGTCCAAAGCTTTCTCGAAGGAGAACAATTTATTGTAGAACACGCAAAAGATTATAGCTCCGGACTTGACAAAATCATCTCTTATGAGTATGATTGTATTCTTTTAGATATCATGCTTCCCGATGGAAACGGTATTGATCTGCTAAGGGAAATTAAAGCCATGCACAAAAAAGATCCCGTGATTATCCTCTCTGCCAAAGATTCTGTTGATGATAAAGTTTCAGGATTGGAGATTGGTGCAGATGACTACTTGGCAAAACCCTTTCATCTGGCTGAACTGATGGCAAGGATAAAGTCTGTGATCAGAAGAAAAAGACAGGACGGGGAACATATAATTTCTTATAAAAATATCAATATTGATCCAGAAAACAGAAGGGTTTTAATTAATAATGAAGAATTGATTTTGAATCGTAAAGAATATGATTTGCTGTATTATTTTATGATCCATCCTCAGAAAACATTACAGAAAACAACTCTTGCCGAAGCCATTTGGGGAGATTATATTGATCAGGCAGATAGTCTGGATTTTATTTATTCTCAAATTAAAAACCTCCGTAAAAAGTTGAAAAGCTTAGGTTCAGAAGCTGATTTCCAAGCGGTGTACGGCATCGGCTATAAATTGATTTAAATGAAAAGCTCGTTAAAATATTACACAATAAAATACTTGATAGTTGTCTTACTACTTATTATTGCAGTGTGGGCGGCCCTATTTTATGCTTTTATTCTAGATGAAGTCCATGATAACGTAGACGATGGTTTAAAAGACAGGAAAATACAAATTATAAAGGCAATCTATCTCGATCCTCAACTATTAAAAAATAATGAATATGGGTTTAATGAATTTAAGGTAAAACAAATTTCCGCCTCAGATTATAAAGATAAAAACCGATTGTACAACAAAATGTATTACATGGAATATGATGATCAGGACCAGCCATACAGGGTTCTTGAAACAGATTTTGTAGATCAGTTCGGGCATTATCAGAAGCTGAAAATAAGAGCTTCTACCGTTGAGCAGAATGAATTAATCTATGATCTGACATCCGCTCTTATTGTCTTGTATATTTTATTAGTAGCAAGTATTGTTGTGGTAAACGGATTCTTGTTGAATAAAGCAATGAAACCATTTTACTTAATTTTAAATAAACTAAAAAAATACCAGTTTGGCGTTTCTTCACCATCGGCTCCTGAAAAATACAAGGTAAAAGAATTTGAAGAATTAAACACAGAAATTGATGAGATGATTGAACGGAACGAGCTTGTTTTTCATCAGCAGAAGCAGTTCATAGAAAATGCCTCACATGAGTTGCAGACCCCTTTGGCCATTGTAATCAATAAGATAGATCTAATGATTCAGAATGAAGATTTGGAAGAGAAAAGCGTCAATACTTTTGTAGAAGTCAAGAATGACCTAAGAAGGATGGTGGCGGTAAACAAATCTTTGCTGATGCTTTCGAAAATTGAAAACAGCCAGTTTAATAAAGTTCAGACTGTGAATTTTAATGAAATGATAAATGCGCTGCTCAAAGAATACGAAGATTTTATTGAGTTTAAAAATATTAAAGTAAATGTGTCGGAAGAAGAAGATTTAATATCAGATTTCAATCCGGATTTGGCCAATGTCTTATTGTCGAATTTACTAAAAAATGCTGTGAAATATAATCATCAGAACGGAAATATTAATATTATCATTGAAAAAGACAGAATGATTTTCCAAAACTCAGGTTCCGTAAAAGCTTTGGACCGCGAGAAAATTTTTAACCGTTTTTACAAGCAAAGTTCTGATCATACTTCTTCCGGGCTTGGGCTTTCGATTATTATGTCAATTATTAAACAATATCAGGCTTGGGCTATTTCTTATGAGTTTGAAAATGAGATGCATAATTTTATTCTCTCAAAAAAACAAAAGCCTTCCGATCCGAAAGGCTTAAAATATATTTCAAAAAGTTGATTAAAATCCTAGGCTTTCTCTCACTCTTTTGATAGTCCGTGTAGCAACTAGTCTTGTTTTTGCTGCTCCTTCCTGAAGTTTTGCTTCCAGCTCATCAAGATTATTCATATAATAGTTGAAGGTTTCCCTTTCTTTTTCAAATCTTGTAAGGATTAAATCTAAGAGTTCATTTTTTGCATGGCCGTAACCGAAATTACCGGCTAAGTACTTTGCTCTCAATTTTTCCGTTTGCTCAGGGTTTGCAATCAGCTGATAGATGGCAAAAACCTTATCAGTGTCAGGGTCTTTTGGCTCTTCCAATGATTTAGAATCTGTTTCTATACTCATTACTTGTTTTTTTAATTCTTTTTCAGGTAAGAAAATGTTAATGATATTTCCTCTGGATTTAGACATTTTGTGTCCGTCTGTTCCGGGTACATATTTTGTGTTTTCCTGAAGCTCAGCTTGTGGCAATACCAAAACCTCACCCATCTGGCTGTTGAATCTTGAAGCTACATCACGTGCAATTTCCAGATGCTGAAGCTGATCTTTTCCTACAGGTACAATTTCAGCATCGTACAGCAAAATATCTGCAGCCATTAAAATTGGGTAGGTGAATAAGCCTGCATTCACATCCTGCAGCCTGTCTGCCTTATCCTTAAACGAATGCGCCAAAGTAAGTCTCTGATAAGGAAAAAAACATGATAAATGCCAAGAAAGTTCACAGGCCTCAGCAATATCGCTTTGTCTGTAGAAATATGTTTTTTCTGTATCCAGCCCACAAGCAAGCCAAGCCGCAGCGATCTCGTAGGTATACTGTTTCATCACCTGTGCGTCTTTAATTTGTGTTAAAGCATGCAGATTGGCAATAAATAAAAAAGACTCGTTTTCTCCTTGCTTTGATAGCTCAATTGCAGGAATGATAGCACCAAGCAGGTTACCCAGGTGCGGTGTTCCGGTGGCTTGAATGCCGGTAAGAATTCTTGACATTGTTAAAATTTATATTAAAATTAATGAATTGCAAATTTATGGATTTCTTCCGCAGATTTCACGAGTTTACACAGATGTTCGTGTTATAATTTTTCACTTTAAAGAAACTCTGGTAATTGGTATCAATAGGAGCGGACTTTAGTCCGCTTTCAAAAATAAATATAAAGAATTGGAGCTT
This sequence comes from Chryseobacterium sp. RU37D, assembly GCF_900156075.1. Lineage (GTDB taxonomy): Bacteria > Bacteroidota > Bacteroidia > Flavobacteriales > Weeksellaceae > Chryseobacterium. Next base: position 128,469 of record NZ_FTMM01000002.1, read on the forward strand.
TAGCCGAAACCTGAAATTATTTTATCTGCAAAACCATCAATAAAAAAATCAAGGAATCAAAATTTTATCTCCCCCAAGCTTCGGCTCAACACCCAAAAGCAGGTCATAATATGCTTTCGCTTTCGCCAGATATTCCCTTACATTGGTTTTAAAACCAGCATATTTGCTTACATCTTTTGCATTATATCCAAAGGCGTCAATTCCGTTTTCCTTAGCTAAAAAAACAGCCCTTTCATTATGGAACTTCTGTGAAATAATGATCAGCCTTATCTGCCCAAAAACTTCCTTTGCCCTTACCACAGAGTCCAAAGTTCTGAAACCTGCATGATCCAGAAAGATACTGTCTTGCGGAATTCCGTATTTCATTAAGGTTAAAAGCATATCCTCTGGCTCGTTATAATCTTTTGTACTGTTGTCACCGCTTACGATGATGTATTTTATTTTTCCGCTTCTATACAGATCTATGGCTGCCTGGATCCGGTTGTAGAAATAAGCGTTGGGAAGCCCGCTATTCAGGTTTTTGCTTGTTCCGAGAAGTAGGGCGGTTTTCGTCTCAGGAATGTCGGCGATGTTGTAAGAGATATAGGCCTCACTATTTTTCTTGATACTGTAGTTGGCCCAGGCAATAAAAATAATTCCTGCAACCATAAGAAGCAGGAAGATTTTAAAAATATTTTTAATGATTTTTTTCATTCTTCGTGAAAATATTCTAAAATTCTAATCCGTTCGGGAATGCTTTTTTTCTGAAAATTAATAATAAAATAGCACCAACTGTAATCGCAGAATCTGCTACATTAAAAATATATTTGAAAAATTCAATATGTTTTCCTCCTATTAAAGGCCAGCTTTCAGGAACATTCCAGTCTACCAGCGGGAAATGAAGCATATCCACCACGCAGCCTCTCATGAAAGTAGAATATCCCTCACCGAAAGAGGTGATTTTTGAAATTCCGCCGTAGCCGATCCACCGGTCAATACTAGCATCGTATACTGTTCCACTATCGAAAATTAACCCATAAAACATACCATCAATTAAATTTCCAATTGCTCCAGCAAAAATCATGGCCATCGGAATTAGAAGATAATTAGATTCTCCTTTTTGTAACCATTTTTTAAACAAATAAATGATTCCTCCAATTAAAATAACCCTTACAATAACCAAGAAATATTTACCAATAACGCCACCAAAATGAAGTCCGTAAGCCATTCCCGGGTTCTCGACGAAAGTCAGTTTAAAGCCAGGTAAAACAGTAATACTATCATCCAGATTGAAATGTGTTTTTATATAAATTTTTGAAGCCTGATCAATTAATAAAATAAGAAGCGTTACAAATAATATCTTTTTCATTACAATCCTTTTGGTTTAGAAGGTTTTGCTATTTTTTCATTTTTTGTGTCAACGATTTTCTTAATCGTTTTTTGATTGTGATGGGTGTTTTTGGTATGGAATTTTTCGAATTTAATGTTCATTTCTTTTAAAACACTCTTCAGTGCACTAAGTTCCATTGCATTTCTGGTGTGTACAATAATTGATTCCATTGAATTTGAATTTGATTTTTATTTTTAGACAATTCATCAAGTCTTTTTCTGTCTTTTATAGTTAGGTCATTGATACCATTTTTGCCCATTTTACTTAAAAGTCTGTCGATTTCTTTTTCCCTGTTACGCTTATCAGAATTGAATTGATCATCAATCGTGTAGTTTCTTTGTTTGTCATGGAGAAACCTGTTTATGATCCAGCCTCTGTTGAAAAATGCTAAAACTGCGACGAGAATAATAATTAAAATTAATAATTCGCTCATGGATATAAATTAAAAATTAGGTTTATAAAGTATCCTGAAATACCATATAAACCCAAAATTATTTTAATCAACCTTATGCTATTTCTGCATATTTTTCGCCTCAATGCTTAATGTAGCGTGAGGTACGGCCAGCAATCTTTCTTTAGGGATCAATTTACCGGTTACTCTGCAGACCCCGTAGGTTTTATTTTCAATTCTTATTAAAGCGTTTTTAAGATCACGTACGAATTTTTCCTGTCTTCCGGCCAAAATAGAATTCTGTTCTTTACTTAATGTTTCAGCACCTTCTTCAAACGCTTTAAATGTAGGAGATGTATCATCCGTTCCGTTATTCTGATCATTGATAAAACTTTCTCGGATCAACTTCAAATCGTTTTCTGCTTTTTCTATTTTTTCTTTAATGATAGCTTTAAATTCTTGTAAATCAGTATCACTGTATCTTACTCTTTCGTCTGACATGTTCTTTTCTCTTTTTTAATAAAATTATGAAATGGAATTTGAAAAACAATAACTATATGTTAATTTTTTTCAATATTTAGTTTAAAATTAACCTCATCTATTTCGATTTCGTTAAAATTTGAAAGTGAAGATACAATTTCTATTTTATTTGACAAGACTTCAGATGAAATATATTCTTCATTTTTCTTGATATCATTCAAGAAAGGAGTATTTTCTTCCAATGTGATGGAAATTCTGTCTGTCAGGTCAAATTCTTGGTCTTTTCGCAGGTTCTGAACTCTGTTGATGAATTCTCTTGCAATACCTTCAGATTTTAACTCGTCTGTTAATGTCAAATCTAATGCCACAGTTGTTTTTCCATCAGAAGTTACCGTCCATCCCGGAATATCTTTTGTAGAAATTTCTACGTCATCAAGCGTAATTTCGTATCCTTGAACGTCTAATTTTCCTTCTTTTTCTAATATTGAAATCTGTTCTGCATTAAAATTTGCAATCTCTCCTCCAACCACTTTCATGTCTTTTCCTAATTTTGGACCAAGAACTTTGAAATTCGGTTTTATCTGTTTTACAATTAAATCTGCCGCCTCTTCAGCATTGATTAATTGAATTTCTTTTACGTTTACTTCCTGTTTAATCAATTCAGAAACCGCAGCAATTTGCTCCTCAGCTTTTAAATCTAAGACAGGAATTAATACTTTTTGTAAAGGTTGACGAACTTTTACATTTTCTTTCTTTCTTAAAGAGAAAACCATACTTGTAATGTTCTGCGCTAAATGCGTTTTTTCAACCAAATCCTGATCGATTAAACTTTCATCAGCAACAGGGAAATCCGTCAAGTGAATAGATTCTGCAGTTTCTTTTCCTGTAACTTTATTTAAATCCTGATACAACTGATCCATAAAGAACGGAGCGATTGGCGCAGATAATTTAGCAACAGTTTCCAAACAAGTATATAAAGTCTGGTAAGCCGAGATTTTATCATCCGAATAATCCCCTTTCCAGAAACGTCTTCTGCACAATCTTACGTACCAGTTACTCAAATTATCATTCACAAAAGTGTTGATTGCTCTTGCAACTCTTGTCGGCTCGTAATCCTCGTAAAATGCTTTTACTTCTTTGATTAATAAATTTAGTTCAGACAAGATCCATCGGTCGATTTCCGGTCTGTTCTCAACTTCTTTTTCAGAATAATTGAATCCGTCAACGTTCGCATACAAAGCAAAGAACGAATACGTATTGTAAAGTGTTCCGAAGAATTTTCTTCTCGTTTCATCAATTCCTTCGATGTCAAATTTCAGGTTTTCCCAAGGATTAGCATTGGAAACCATATACCAACGAGTAGCATCCGGCCCATAAACCGCCAATGTTTCAAACGGATCAATTCCATTTCCTTTGGATTTTGACATTTTCACGCCGTTTTTATCCAAAACAAGTCCGTTACTCATTACATTTTTATAAGCAACTGAATCAAAAACCGCCGTTCCGATCGCATGAAGTGTGTAAAACCAACCACGAGTCTGATCAACCCCTTCCGCGATGAAATCTGCCGGGAATGCCTTATTATTGTCTATTAATTCTTTATTCTCAAAAGGATAATGCAACTGCGCATAAGGCATTGAACCAGAATCGAACCAAACGTCGATCAGGTCACTTTCACGCTTCATAGCTCTTCCTGAATCTGAAACAATGATGATTTGGTCAACGATATTTTTGTGTAAATCAACCAAAGCATAATTCTGTTCAGACATATTTCCGATGATAAAACCTTTGTACGGATTCTCTTTCATGAATCCAGCTTCAATAGATTTTTCGATCTCGTTGTATAATTCTTCTACGGAACCTATGATTTTTTCTTCTTTCAAATCGTCTGTTCTCCAGATCGGCAACGGAATTCCCCAATATCTTGAACGAGAAAGGTTCCAGTCGTTTACGTTTTCCAACCAGTTTGCGAAACGTCCTTCTCCTGTTGCTTTTGGCTTCCAGTTAATTGTTTCATTCAGTTCTACCAAACGGCTTCTCAATGAAGTCATTTTTACAAACCAGGAATCCAACGGATAATATAATAACGGCTCATCTGTTCTCCAGCTGTGTGGATAACTGTGAACATATTTTTCTACTTTGAAAGCCTTATTTTCTTTTCTTAATTTTAAAGCAATTCTTTCATCTACAGAAAGATAAGCCTTCAAATCTGCAATGATTGACTTTAAATTTTCTTTCTGAATATTTAATTCCGTATTTTTTTCGTCTTCGCTAAGATATTCACCTTTTACATATTCATTCGCAAAACCATAGATCTCATCGCTTACGATAGATAAAAATCTTCCCTGTAAATCTACTAATGGAATTGGGTTTTCATTTTCATCTAAAACCAACATTGGCGGAACTTCTGGTTGAGCTTCTTTAGCTACTTTCGCATCATCAGCACCAAAAGTCGGCGCGGTGTGAACTATACCGGTTCCGTCTTCTGTAGTCACGAAATCTCCGGAGATTACTCTGAACGCATTTTCAGGATTTTGGTAAGGAAGAGCGTACTGTAATAATTGCTCATATTTAATTCCAACCAAATCAGCTCCTTTGAATTCTGCTAAGATTTGATAAGGGATAACTTTCGTTTCAGAAGTGTAATTTGCAAAATCTTCGTCTGTTCCTTCAGCATATTTTTTAGCAAACTGTTTTCCAACTAAATTTTTTGCTAAAACAACATTAACTGGCTCAAAAGTATATTGATTGAAAGTTTTAACTAAAACATAATCGATTTTCGGACCTACTGTCAAAGCTGTATTTGAAGGCAACGTCCATGGAGTTGTCGTCCAAGCTAGGAAATGTACGTCTCCAAAACCTTGTAAAAACGAAGGCAGTGTTTCCGGTAATGTTTTGAATTGAGAAACAACTGTTGTGTCAGAAACATCACGGTAAGCTCCCGGTTGGTTTACTTCGTGTGAAGAAAGTCCGGTTCCTGCTTTTGGAGAATAAGGCTGGATCGTGTAGCCTTTATACAATAATCCTTTATCGTACAATTGTTTCAACAGCCACCAAACGGTCTCCATGTATTTTGATTTGTACGTGATATACGGATCATCAAGATCAACCCAATAACCGATTTTCTCGGTAAGGTTGTTCCAAACGTCTGTATAACGCATTACCGCTTCACGACAAGCTTTGTTATAATCTTCAATTGAAATTTTTTTGCCAATATCTTCTTTAGTGATTCCTAATTCTTTTTCCACGCCAAGCTCTACAGGAAGTCCGTGTGTATCCCAACCCGCTTTACGGAAAACCTGCTTCCCGTTCTGGGTCTGATAACGACAGAAAATATCCTTCAATGCTCTGGCCATTACGTGGTGAATTCCAGGCATACCGTTTGCTGAAGGCGGACCTTCGTAAAAAACAAACTCAGGTTGCCCCTCACGAATCTCAACACTCTTATTGAAAGTTTTGTTCTGTTTCCAGAATTCCGCTACATTCTTTGCTACGTCAATAAGGTTGAGGTTTTTGTATTCTTTAAATTGGCTCATTGTAATATATCAATATCGTTGATTAATTAAGTTGGCAAATTTACTAAAATTTGTCGGTTTATAATATATGTTTTATTTTGATATTTCCTATTAAAAAGTTCTGTTTCAGAAATATAAATGGTGGGATTGGTTTTTTGTGGATTGTGAATTGTAAAATGTGCTTTTTTGAATTGAATTTTAAACACAATAGCACTAATGTTTTCACAAATATCACAGATTTTTGCCAAGTGGCGGATCAATAGGAGCGGACTAAAGTCCGCTTTCAAAATGATAGATTTGAATTTGGTTTTAACCAAAACTTAAAATAATCTCGCAGATTTTTGACGCAATCATCCGTGAAAATCTGTGAAATCAGTGGGAGATAGAAGAATTTTTCGTAATTTTAAAATAGCACTTAAAACCATTTGTATGAAAATCTTTCTCCGACTGATTATTTTTATTGACCTAATCAATAGTATTACAACATTTGCTCAAAATTATCCACAAGGTTATTTCAGAAATCCTTTAAATATTCCTATCAATCTCGCCGCCAATTTCGGGGCAGTTCGTTCCAATCATTTCCACATGGGATTAGATATTCGAACCAACAGTCAGGAAAACTTACCTGTCGTTTCCGCTGCAGATGGGTATGTAAGCCGAATAAAAGTTGAAAGATATGGTTTTGGAAATGCAGTTTATGTTACTCATCCAAATGGTTATACAACAGTTTACGCTCATTTAAATAAATATTTCGATCAACTTGATAAATACGTAAAAGACCAACAATACAAAGACGAAAAATGGGAACAGGATATTAGTTTTTCGCCTAACCAATTTCCTGTGACGAAAGGACAGCTCATTGCTTTAAGCGGAAATACGGGAGGTTCCGCAGGACCGCATCTGCATTTTGAAATCAGAGATACAAAAACAGAAGAATGTATCAATCCTTTGCTGTTTGGATTTAATATTCCTGATGGGATTGCTCCGATTATAAGTGGATTGTATTGGTATGACCGTCGGTTTAGTACGTATGAACCGGGAGCAAATGGAATTGCTGTAAAAAAAGCGGGAAATGTTTATACTTCAAACGTAATTCAAGTGGATTCTCCTCAGATAAGTTTTGCTATAAAAGCGGTGGATAAAGCCAATCAAGGTTTTAATTTGGGAATTTACGATGCCGAATTATTAATGGATGGAAAATTGGTTTATAGTTTTAAAATTGATAGAATTCATTACAATGATACACGTTATATCAACGGCTGTGTAGATTATACAAAATTTATCCGCGATAAAATGAGTATTCAACATTTATCGAATTTGCCGGGAATGAAATTGCCGAATTATAGTTCCGGTTCGGATGGAATTATTAATCTTCAGGATAATGAAGTTCACAATATTGAAATTATTTTAAAAGATGTCAACGGAAATACAAGTCGATTGATAACAAAAGTTCAGTTGAGTAATTCATCAGAAAAAATTTCATCAAACAATAAAACACTTTCTCCAAACGAATCAAAAACAATTAAAACAGAAAATGCAGAAATCAATTTAAGCAAAAATGCGGCTTACGATGCGGTGAATTTTAATATGTACGAAAAATCTGATGCAGAAGCAGTTTCAGGTGCTATAATTTTAAATAGCCCTTACATTCCGATTCATGATTATTATAGTTTAAAAATTAAACCCAATAGAAAATTATCGAACGAAGAGAAGGATAAAACAGTTTTAGAACTCAACTACGGAAGCGATAAAAATATCATCAAAGCAAAATGGAATGGTGATTGGGCAGAAGGACAATTCAACAGGCTCGGAACGGCAAGATTATTAGTGGATAATAATTTACCATTTGTTTCTCCAAGCTGGAAAGAAGGGGCAATTCTGAGTTCAGGTTCTTTAAGATTAAAAGGAACAACAAAGGTTGGTGACATCGAATCTTTCCGAGCAGAATTGGATGGAAAATGGCTGCGTTTTGCCAGAGTAAAAGATGATTTTGTCTATGTTTTTGATGAAAAATGCCCGAAAGGTTCGGGTTCTCATACATTAAAAGTGACAACTATCAATACGGCTGGAAATACAAATACGCAGACTTTTACTTTTCAATGATAATTTCGATTAAACACTAATGTCACAAATATCACAAAAAATAAATACAATCATCTATGAAAAATTGTGTCAATCTGTGGTTAAAATTTCAGAGGAAGCGATCTTTTAATTTTAATTAAATAAATTTGTCTTCTAAAAATAAAAACCATTGGAATTCTATCCATCAATCGAAAAATCGGACATTCAGGAAATAAAAAAGTTTCAGGAGCAAAAACTTCAGGAATTATTGACTTATCTTGAAACTCAATCACCTTTTTATCAAAAATTATTCAAAGAAAATAATATCAATATTTCGGATATTCAGACGTTGGAAGATTTGCAGAAAATCCCGACAACGACGAAAAACGATATTCAACAGAATAACGATGATTTCTTTTGCATTACTCCTGATAAAATTGTGGATTACAGCACGACATCAGGAACTTTAGGCGATCCCGTAACTTTCGGATTGTCCGACAACGACCTTGAAAGACTGGCTTACAATGAAGCGATTTCTTTCGCGTGTGCAGGAATCCAAAAAGGTGATGTTGTACAGATGATTACAACGATCGATAAAAGATTCATGGCCGGACTTGCCTATTTTTTAGGCCTGAGAAAAATGGGAGCAAGCGTTGTAAGAATGGGACCCGGAATTCCGGAATTGCAATGGGATTCGATTTTTAGATATAAGCCCAAATATTTAATTACCGTTCCTTCATTTTTGTTAAAAATGATCGATTATGCTGAGAAACACGGGATTGATTATAAGAATTCCAGTGTTTATGGAGCAGTTTGCATTGGGGAAAGCATAAAAAATCAGGATTTTACGGATAATATTTTATCTCAGAAAATTAAGGAAAAGTGGAATATTAAATTATTCTCAACCTACGCTTCGACAGAAATGAGCACGGCATTTACAGAATGTGAGTTTCAAATCGGCGGACATCAACATCCTGAATTAATCATTACTGAAATTCTCGATGATGACGGAAATGTGGTAAAAGAAGGCGAAAGCGGAGAATTAACGATCACAACTTTAGGCGTAGAAGCACTTCCTTTATTAAGATTTAAAACGGGAGATATTGTAAAAGCACATTATAAACCTTGTGAATGCGGACGAAATACGATGAGGTTAGGTCCTGTTATCGGACGAAAACAGCAGATGATAAAATACAAGGGAACAACTTTGTATCCGCCTGCAATGAACGATATTTTAAATGATTTCAACAATATTTTGTGTTATCAGATTGTTATTCAGTCGAATGAAATCGGGCTGGACGAAATTATCATTAAAATAAGCACAGACAGTGATTCTGAAAGCTTTGTAAATGAAGTCAGAGATCATTTCAGGGCAAAACTGAGGGTAAGTCCGAAAATTGAATTAATTGATTTTGATGTTTTGTCTAAAATCGTATTTAATCCAAACAGCAGAAAGTCGATTACGTTTACAGATTTAAGATAGTGACACCTTCAAAATACTATAAAACAAAAACGGTCTGAAAAATCTCAGACCGTTTTTTTATGCTTGTTGTTGTTTTTCTGTTTTAATAAACTCTGCAAGATTTTTTATCGCAGTATCGTGTATTCTCACAAAAGTATTTTTCTTGTTCCAAACGTAGCCTGCCAAAACTGCACAGATTTTTCTTTTCACATCAGGGTTTTCCGGTTGGTGGAAAAATAATTCCTGAAGATTTCCAGTGTACCATTCTTTTACGTAGGTGGTGAAAACATCAACACCATATAAAATATAATCTGCAAATTCGGTCTGCCAGTCTACTTTTTCGCCATTAAGCTGTCTTAAAGCCAATTTTGCTGCGGTCATTCCGCCCTCGGTTGCAAATGCCATTCCTGAAGAGAAAACCGGATCAAGAAATTCCGAAGCATTTCCTGTCAATGCAAAACCATCTCCAAATAACTTTTTTACGGAGCACGAATAATCTTTCAAATGTCTCGGTTCAAAAAGGAAGTCCACGTTTCCAAAACGCTTAACATAATAATCAGAGAGAGAAATAGCTTTTCTCAAAGCTTCTGCAGTATCTCCGTTTTCAGAAAGCTTATCAATATATTCAGTTGGGCCGACAATTCCTACACTCGTATTTCCATTTGAGAAAGGAATGACCCAAAGCCAAACTTCAGTTTCAATAATATCAAAAGAAATCAAAGTTCCTTCCGTTCCTTCTTCTCTATTAACATCTTTTACATGAGAGAAAATCGCAGAGTGTGGTGATAATTTCGAAGGTTTTTCCAAATCTAAAAGTCTCGGTAAAACTCTTCCGTAACCGCTTGAATCGATCACAAATTTTGCATGAATTTCCTTAGTTTCACCGTTTTTGTTTTTTACGGTTGTGATAGAATCTGTTCCGTTAAATTCAATACCGATCACTTCAGTTTCAAATTCAAGATCAATACCTTTATTAATCACTTCCTGAGCCAAAACGTTATCAAAATCAGCTCTGGGAACCTGCCAAGTCCAGTCCCAGCCTTCACCAAATTTATTACTGAAATCAAAAATGCAGACTTCGTTGCCTCTTAAAAAACGGGCACCCAGTTTTTTTTCAAAGCCCATTTTATCCAGTGCAGGAAATAATCCGGCCTCTTCAAAATGATCCATCACGCGTGGAATCAAACTTTCCCCAACAACCAGCCTCGGAAACTTTGTTTTTTCTACAACTTTCACGTTGACATTGTTGTTATTTAAGTATGAAGAAGATACACAGCCAGACGGCCCGGCCCCGATTACAAGCACGTCAACAAATTCTTTGCTCATCTTTGATTTTTTATTTTAATAATAACTTCTATCTTTGCCGCAAAATTAATGACAATTAATTAATAATTACAATATTATCTATTTATTACTTTTAATTAATGAAAATAAATAACTTTTTAGAACTGAACGACTTTAAAAAAATCATTATTAATAATGAAAAAATAGAACTGGATGAAACACTTCTTGCCAGAGTGGATGAAAGTTTTCAGTTTTTGAAGAATTTTTCGAAAAATAAAGTAATCTATGGCGTAAACACAGGTTTTGGACCGATGGCACAGTTCAAAATCAGTGATGAGGACACGCACCAGCTTCAATATAATTTAATCAGAAGCCATTCTTCAGGGATTGGAAATCCACTTCCTGCAGATGAGGTAAAAGCTTGTATGCTGGCAAGAATGAATACTTTGTCTTTAGGAAAATCGGGTGTTCATCAGTCAGTTGTTAATTTACTTAAAGAATTAATAAACAGAGATATTACACCGTTGATTTTCGAACACGGTGGAGTTGGAGCGAGTGGAGATTTGGTACAATTGGCGCACTTGGCTTTGGTTTTAATCGGTGAAGGTGAAGTTTTTTATAAAGGTGAAAGAAAATTAACGAAAGAAGTTTTCGAACTTGAAGGTTTAGAACCGATTCGAGTTGAAATTCGTGAAGGATTAGCTTTAATGAATGGAACTTCTGTCATGTCCGGAATTGGAATCGTTAATGCGCACAAAGCGAATCAATTAATAAATGTTTCTATTAAATTATCTTGCGCGATCAATGAAATTGTTCAGGCTTACGACGATCATTTATCTCAGGTTTTAAATGGAACAAAACTTCACGAAGGTCAGCAGGAAATTGCAGCAAGAATGCGCGAACATTTGGCTGACAGCAAATTGATCAGAAAAAGAGCTGATCATTTATATACTCACTTTGAAGAACAAGAAAAAGTTTTCAAAGAAAAAGTTCAGGAATATTATTCTTTAAGATGTGTTCCGCAGATTTTAGGACCTGTTTTGGACACGTTGGAATACACTGAAAAAGTGCTGGAAAATGAGATCAATTCAGCAAATGATAATCCCATCATAAACGTTGAAGATCAGCACGTTTACCATGGAGGAAACTTCCACGGAGATTATATTTCTCTAGAAATGGACAAGCTGAAAATTGTTGTCACGAAACTGACGATGTTAGCAGAAAGACAATTAAATTATCTTTTGAATGCTAAAATCAACGAAATCTTGCCTCCTTTTGTAAATTTAGGTAAATTAGGTTTCAATTTCGGAATGCAGGGTGTTCAGTTCACAGCAACTTCTACCACGGCGGAAAGCCAGATGTTGTCAAATTCGATGTATGTTCACAGTATTCCAAATAATAATGATAATCAGGATATTGTAAGCATGGGAACCAATGCTGCCGTAATCTGCAGAAAGGTGATCGAAAATGCCTTCGAAGTATTGGCAATCGAAGCCATCACCATTGTTCAGGCCATTGAATATCTTGAGTTTAAAGATAAAGTTTCAACGTCAACAAAAGAATTGTACGATGAAATAAGAAAAATCATTCCCACGTTCTCAAATGACATGGTAATGTATCCGTATTTGGAGAAAGTAAAACAATATTTAAAAAGATAATGGGTTCGAGGAGAACCCGGAGGGTTCAACAATAATAGCCGTAGGTGAAACCTATGGAAATATAAAACCATAATCTGGTAAAAACAACAACCAATGAAATGTGCAATCATCACAGGCGGCTCAAGGGGAATTGGAAGAGCAATCTGTATAAAACTGGCTGAAGATAAAAATTATCATATTTTAATTAATTATACTTCAAACGAAGCAGCAGCAAAGGAAACTTTAGCTAAAGTGGAAGAATTGGGTTCTACAGGAGAAATTCTGAAATTCGATGTAGGAAATGCCGAAGAAACTCAGAAAGTTTTAACAGAATGGCAGGAAAACAACCCAAAATCTATTGTTGAGGTTATTGTAAATAATGCCGGAATCACAAGAGACGGATTATTTATGTGGATGCCTAGTGAGGATTGGAATGCTGTGATTAACACAAGCTTAAATGGTTTTTTCAACGTGACGAATTTCTTTATTCAAAAATTGTTGCGTAATAAATACGGCAGAATTATCAATATGGTTTCTGTTTCCGGAGTGAAGGGAACTGCAGGGCAAACCAATTATTCTGCGGCAAAAGGCGCTTTGGTGGGAGCTACAAAAGCGTTGGCACAGGAAGTGGCAAAAAGAAATATCACTGTAAATGCAGTTGCACCGGGATTCATCAAAACAGATATGACTCAGGAATTTAATGAAGATGAATTAAAAGCAATGATTCCTGCCAACCGATTTGGTGAAGCGGAAGAAGTGGCAGATTTGGTAGCGTTTTTAGCATCTAAAAAGTCATCATACATTACAGGTGAAGTAATCAATATTAACGGAGGAATCTACTCGTAAATAATGTAACAATCTACCAATGTAAAAATTTACCAATATTGATTTAATGTAAAATTGATACATCGGTAAACTGATACATTGTTAAACTGATACATTGTTAAATTTAAAAAGCATGGAAAATAGGGTTGTAATTACCGGAATGGGAATTTATTCCTGCATCGGAACTTCTTTGGAAGAGGTGAAAGAATCTTTATTTCAAGGAAAATCCGGAATTGTTTTGGTGGACGAAAGAAAAGAATTTGGTTTCAGATCGGGATTAACGGGAGTTGTCCCGAAACCGGATTTGAAGAATCTTTTAAACCGCAGACAGCGTGTAAGCATGGGTGAAGAAAGCGAATACGCTTATATCGCAACTTTAGATGCTTTAAAACAAGCCAATATCGATCAGGACTTCTTAGATAATAACGAAGTCGGAATTTTATACGGAAACGACAGTGTTTCTCAGGCAGTTGTAGAATCAATCGACATTGCAAGAGAGAAAAAAGATACTACTTTAATGGGTTCAGGAGCGATTTTCAAATCGATGAACTCTACGGTGACGATGAATCTTTCTACGATTTTTAAATTAAGAGGAATCAATTTAACCATCAGTGCAGCTTGTGCAAGCGGTTCTCATTCTTTGGGATTGGCTTATATGATGATTAAAAACGGATTCCAGGATATGATTGTTTGTGGAGGAGCTCAGGAAACCAACAAATATTCGATGGCGAGTTTTGACGGACTGGGCGTTTTTTCTGTGAGAGAAGACGAACCGACAAAAGCATCAAGACCTTTCGATTCTGCAAGAGACGGCTTGATTCCTAGTGGTGGAGCGGCAACTTTAATTGTTGAAAGTTTAGAATCTGCCCAAAATAGAGGTGCCAATATCATTGCTGAAATCGTTGGATACGGGTTTTCTTCAAACGGTGGACATATTTCAACACCGAATGTTGACGGTCCTGCTTTGGCTATGAACAGAGCATTGAAACAGTCCGGTTTAACGGCAAAAGATATCGATTATATTAATGCTCATGCGACTTCCACACCAATTGGAGACGCAAACGAAGCAAAGGCGATCTACGAAATTTTCGGTGGTGAGGTGCCGGTAAGCTCCACCAAATCTATGACCGGTCACGAATGTTGGATGGCAGGCGCAAGTGAAGTTATTTACTCGATTCTGATGATGCAAAACGATTTCATCGCTCCGAATATCAATCTGGAAAGCCCTGACGATGAGGCAAAAAAGATAAATTTAGTAGCAAAAACAAAAAGTCAAAAAATTGACGTATTTTTGTCAAATTCTTTTGGATTTGGGGGGACAAATTCCGCATTAATTGTTAAAAAATTTGATTAAAAACATGGAAAGGGAAAAAATTGTTGCGATCGTCAACAACTTTTTGGTTAATGAATTTGAGGTAGACGGCGATGAAATCAGCAATGAAGCAAACTTAAAAACGACTTTAGGCTTAGACAGCTTAGATTATATTGATATGGTTGTAGTGATTGAATCTAACTTCGGTGTAAAATTGGGAGAGACAGACTTCAAGAAAATAATCACGTTCGATGACTTCTATTCGACTATCGAGAAGAAAATCGCTGAAAAAAACGCATAACTATCTACTAAAGCCTACTTTAGTTAAATGTAACCATATACCAATTAAACAGTTTACCAATGCTTTAAGTCTCATAAATTGTTACACTGTTAGATTGATACATTGTTAAATTAATACTATGAACAAGTGGAAAGGTAAATCTAAAGGCACAATTCTGGGCTACAGGATTTTCGTCTGGTGCATTAGAAATATCGGGATCCGGAATTCATATTTCGTGCTTTATTTTGTTGCATTCTATTACTTTTTATTCGAAAAAAATAGCAACAAATACTACAGATACTATTTCCAGAAAAGACTGAATTACGGCTATTGGAAAACAAAAATTTCTTTAATTAAAAGTTATTTCACTTTCGGAACGGTTTTGATTGATAAAACTGCAATTTCTGTAGGATTACGCGAAAAGTATACCTACGAATTCGACGGGATTGAAAACCTCCGAAACCTTTTAGTCGAGAAAAAAGGAGGCGTTTTAATCAGTGCCCATATCGGAAATTTCGAAATTGCAGAACATTTTTTTGCAGATATTGATTTTGATTGTCAAATTAATTTAGTGACAACAGATCAGGAAATTACAGTGATTAAAGAATATCTTGAAAGTGTTTCCGTTAAAGCGAGTAGCATCAAATTCATTTACGTAAAAGAAGATATGTCGCATATTTTCGATATCAATGAAGCGTTGTCAAAAAACGAACTAATTTGTTTTACAGGTGACCGTTATTTTGAAGGTTCTAAATTTTTGGAAGGAGATTTACTCGGAAAATCAGCAAAATTTCCGGCAGGTCCTTTCATGATTGCTTCAAGATTAGGCGTTCCGGTTGTGTATGTGTATGTGATGAAAGAAAAAAATCTTCATTATCATTTGTACGCGCGAGTTGCTCAAAACGTCAAAAAACGTGATGCGCAGGGACTTTTGAATTCCTATACTCAAAATTTAGAGTCCATGATTAAAAAATATCCTCTTCAATGGTTCAATTACTTCAATTTTTGGGATGATATTGATTAAATTCCCTACTTTTACTTCGAAAAAACTAATTTTTAAACTCAAACACTAAGATTCTTTTACGAATTAATCCTTTTTTTGCTTTGATTTTCATTGATTAGATTTTACTTTGCTGAGTATTAACGCTTTTGCGAACTTAAAAACAGTTAGTAGTAAAAAAATCTTTGCGAACTTTGCGTTAAATAAAATTATTTCTAAATTTCTTAGTAATTAATTTTTTCCTTTGAAAAAAGAATTTGACATACTTGTAATCGGTAGCGGATTGGGAGGACTTGTTTCGGCTTTAATTTTAGCCAAAGAAGGCTTAAAGGTGTGTGTCCTAGAGAAAAACAATCAATACGGTGGAAATTTGCAGACATTTTCCCGCGATAAACTTATTTTTGATACCGGAGTTCATTATTTGGGTGGTCTTTCGGAAGGGCAGAACCTTCATCAGTATTTTTCTTATCTGGAAATTATGGATGAGCTTGAGCTTCATAAAATGGACGAAGACGGCTATGATAAAATCACTTTCGGGGATGATGAAACACAATATCCTCATGCGCAGGGTTACAAAAATTTTGTTGAACAGCTATCGAAACATTTTCCGGAAGAAAGAGAAAATTTAGAAAATTATTGTGAAGAAATTCAAAGGGTTTGCAGCCAGTTTCCAAGATATAATTTGGTTGGAAAATATAATTACAATGAGGAACTTCTCTACCTGAATACCAAAAGATTTATTGAATCTTTAACAACGAATAAAAAACTACAATCTGTTTTATTGGGTTCAAATTTTTTATACGCCGGAGATTCGAAAAATGTTCCATTTTATGTTCATGCTTTAACGGTAGATTCCTATATTCAAAGTGCTTATAAATGCATAAAAGGAGGAAGTCAGATTTCAAAATTGCTGATTCGCAGACTTCGGGAATATGGAGCGGGGGTTCATAAACATTCAGAAGTTTCTGAATTTATTTTTAATGAAAATTCTTTAGCAGGTATAAAAACCAAGACGGGAAAAGAGTATTTCGCAAAAAAAATAATTTCAAATATAGAAATCCGTTCAACAATTAAATTAATTGGTGAAGAAAAATTAAAAAAATCCTTTTTAAACAGAATCATGAGCTGGGAACCTGTTCCTTCATGTTTCAGTGTTTATTTCGTATTGAAACCTCACATTTTGCCGAATTTTAATTATAATATTTACCATTATTCAAATGAAGAACTGGTCTGGAATGCTTATCGTTACAGTAAAAATTCATGGCCTGAGACGTATATGCTTTCTTCCACCCAATCAAAGCTGTATCCGGGATTTGCTGAAAGCCTGACGGCAATTTCTTACATGGATTTTGAAGAAGTTAAAGAGTGGGAAACAACTTTCAATACGGTTGCCGACGAGCACGAGCGGGGTGAACTGTATGAAAAGTTCAAACTTGAAAAAGCTGAAAAGATGATTACTGCCTTAGAAAAGAAAATCCCGAACTTAAGGCAGGCTATCAAGAAAACCTACACGTCATCTCCTCTGTCATACCGTGATTATATCGGAAGTTTCGACGGGAATATGTATGGTTATGTCAAAAGCTCAGAAAATCCCTTGAAAACAATGGTTTCACCACGTACAAAAATAGAAAACCTCTTTCTGACAGGGCAATCGGTGAATATGCACGGAATTTTGGGCTGTACCATTGGTGCTTTTAATACTTGCGCGGAAATCCTTGGAAAAGAGGTTGTTGATGAAAGATTAACACATTTGATTAATAAAAATAAAAGTGAAAAATAAGAAGAAAGATTATATGCAGTCTTTTGTCATTCTGAATGAAGCGAAGCGAAATAAAGAATCTAAACTTATAAAAAGAGATTCTTCCTATCGTCAGAATAGCAAACAGCATAACATAAATGCTTTATTTTTCTTTTGTTTCATTCTGATCCTCGCATCTTGCGGAATTAGAAAATCCGTCAACCATATTCCTGATGTAAAACAATATTCGCTTGAGATTCCGAAAGTCAGTAGAATAAACGATTCCACTTTTAGTTTTAATGAAAATTATTTAACAAAAAATAAGCAGCAGCTCTGGGAATTGTATATTAAAGGAAATCCTTTACAGCTGGGCTATAACAATGGAGCGTTAACGCAAAATCTGATGCAGAAACAGGAAGAAATTTTCTTTTCAAAAGTGGAAGGTTTTGTACCCTCGAAGTTTAAACAAAATCTGTTGAGAGGTTTTCTGAAATGGTACAACCGAAAAATGTACCTGAACGTTCGTGAAGATTACCAGGCTGAATTATATGGATTATCTCAATATTCTTCAGATAAATATGATTTTATTGCACCGAAATTTTTGAGAAGCATGTATCTGCACGGAGCGCATGACATCGGTCATGTGATGCAGGATCTGATGGTCGTTGGTTGCACTTCTCTCGCGGTTTGGAACGAAAATACGGAAGATGGAGACTTGCTGATTGGAAGAAATTTTGACTTTTATGTAGGTGATGATTTCGCTAAAAATAAGCTTATCGAATTTGTAGAACCTGAAGACGGAATCCCTTATTTATCTGTATGTTGGCCGGGAATGATTGGTGTCGTTTCCGGGATGAATAAAGAAGGAATTACAGTGACAATTAATGCGGGAAAATCTAAAATTCCGTTGACGGCAAAAACGCCGATTTCTTTGGTAACAAAAGAAATTTTACAATACGCTAAAAATATCGATGAAGCGATTGAGATTGCGAAAAAGAGAAAAGTTTTCGTTTCAGAATCTATTCTGGTGGGAAGTGCAAATGATAAAAATGCTGTGATTATTGAGATTTCCCCGGATAATTTTGGAGTATACAAAGTTGAAAATACAAGCCGTATCTTTTGTACCAATCATTTTCAGTCGGATGTTTATAAAAACGATAAACGTAACCAGAAACATATTCTTGAAAGTCATTCTGAGTATCGGTACGAAAAATTGCAGGAACTTTTAAAAGAAAATAAGAAATTAAACCCTGAAAAAATGGCTTCGATTTTAAGAGATCAATCGGGTCTGAAAGGGGAGAAGATTGGTTATGGTAATGAAAAGGCAATCAATCAGCTGTTGGCGCATCATGCGGTGATTTTTTCTCCTCGAAAAAAATTGGTATGGATTTCGGCAAATCCTTATCAGCTGGGAGAGTTTGTCTGTTATGATCTAAATGAAATTTTTTCTAATAAAAGATTAAAAAACGGAATATTTTCAAAATCTGAATTGAATATTGCAAAAGATCCTTTTGTAGATTCTCAAGAGTTGAAAAATTACGATGAATATAAGAAATTAAGTTCTCATATTGAAGATTTTATCGGTGATAAAAAAGCTAGACTTTCAGAGGATTTTATCAATTATTATCAGTCCTTAAATCCTGATTTTTGGATTGTTTATTATCAGGCTGGAAAATATTATTTTAATAAAAAAGACTATTCTAAAGCAAAAGTTGAATTTGAAAAAGCTTTAACGAAAGAAATTGCAACGGTTCCGGATCGAAAAAACCTTGAGAATTATCTGAAGAAAACGTTGAAAAAGTTGAGATAATTTGTATAACGACAAAAGCTTAGCCCTGATTGAGCGACATGTTTGAGCTTTTTTCGGGTTTAGGCTCGGCGGCTTCGCCGCCGAGCCTAAACCCGAAAAAACGAGTAGTGAAAGCAGGAATTAGCTCCTGATTCCGTCAATTATTTTCTGGATTTACTTTGTTGAGAAACAGGAATGTAGTGATTCCTGCAATTGCTGATAGTGAGATTGCTAAAATCGCGCTTCCGATTACATATTGAAGAAGATTATTTTTTACCAGCTCAAAATTTAATTCCTGATTTAAAATATTGCTGTCTGTGTGTACAAACGGCGTCCCGAGAAATAGAGATGCGGCTATGATAAAGGGAATAAAAGGAGGAAGGCTCACGTTGGAGGCCATAAATGCCAATACTTTGTTCAATTTAAAAAGTACTGCGAGAGAAATCACCAGTAGAGTATGAAATCCCCAGAAAGGGGAAAGCCCGATGAATACACCTAGTGCAATGGAGAAAGCCTTTGTACGATTGGTGCCATCACTTGCCATCACATCTTCTTTTATGAATTTTCTAATGCTTTTTTTTTTGAAATTATCCACGAAATTTCGCGGAATAATGTAAAGCAAAGTGATCATTACCAAGATTGTATTAAGAATACTGATCCTTGTAAAGTCTTTAAAAGGTCTGAAATGAGAAACTCTTTCCGCAGGATCATATAGTACTTTTATGGGAACATTTTTCACTTGAACGTGTCGCCACGCTGTTCGTACGATAATTTCGATTTCAAATTCAAATTTCGGAGTGAAATATTTTTTCGGAATTCTGTGTAAAGGGTATAATCGATAGCCGGATTGCGTATCTTCAAGCTTAATTCCTGTCTCGAACCAAAACCAAAAATTAGAAAAACGGTTCCCAAAGCTGCTTTTCTTTGGAATTCCGTCCTGAGACATATTTCGGTTTCCAATCAATAAAACATCTTCCTTTTCATTAAGCAAAGCTTCTACAAAAACAGGAATATCATCGGGATAATGCTGCCCGTCGGAATCGATGGTTATTGCATAGTTGTAGCCTGATTCTTTTGCCTTTCTGAAGCCTATATTCAAGCCGTTTCCTTTTCCTCTGTTCTCAAGCAAACTGATGACGTTAATTTGAGTATATTGTCTTAAAATTTGCTTTGTGGAATCGGTAGAGCCGTCGTTGACAACAATGATGTTTTTGGTGTAATCCAACACATCATCAATCACCCTTTTCAGGGTTTTTTCATTGTTGTAAGTAGGTATTAAAACACAGATCTTTTTTTTAGAGATTGCGTTTTGCACTTCTGGCAGGGTCATTGGGTTATTTTAATGTTGCTCTTTCTGCGTCGGTCATGGTTTTAGACTGTGCGGCAAATCTTTTAATATAATTTTTAAGTGAAGCATTTTGCTTGTTGTAATTATTTAAAAGAAATGCTTTATCATCTTTAAGACTTCCTCTATATGCTACAATTTTCGGGATATTTTCCTGAACGCTCATTCTGATCACTCTTAGTTCAGCATTATTGGGATTATTTTTAATAATGCTTTCAAGACTTGTTGCGCCAGATTTCACCAATGCTTTTCTATTCGTCTTTGCAGTTTTCGCTTCCATAATTTGCGCTGCAGCTTTATAACCCTGGATCACGGCATCAGAACCCGATGTTTTTTCTGCAGCATTGATGAATGCTTCTGTATTCGCATTTGAAGAATTTGCCTTTGTGTAGCTTTCTCTCAGAGTCTCAAGACTCGATTGAAAAAACAGAATAAAAGCCGCTAAAAATGAAAAAATAAGTTTCATAATGTCAACTTTTGATAGTTTACTGACATTTTTAATGCAATAGTCTCGCCAAAAGAAGTTGTGTTTTTTACTTTCACTTCTTCTTCCGTTTGAGTGATATCGAGATGCAGTTTCAAATCCGGTGTTTCAAATGGATTGATGATTGCCATAAATTTTACATTAGAAGCTGTTTTTAAGAATAATTTTGATCCTGTAAATTCTTCCGTCAGTTCTTTCACGATCTGCATCATACAAACTCCCGGAGTTACAGGATTTCCAGGGAAATGCCCCATGAAAATTTTATGATTTTTATTAAGGGAAATATTGGCAATATAACTTCCGTTTTCTGCCTGTTCATATGATTCCAAAGTATAAAAATCTGTAAGAATGGTTTGCATATTATTCTGTTTCAGTTATTTGAAATAGTTTTATGTTGATTTTGAAATCTTTATGTTGAAGATTCAAACTATCGGCGAAGATATGTTTTTTTGCATCAAAAGTGAAATCGATTTTCTCCATATTATTTTTCATGTAAATGATTTGATTTAATAAACTATTTTCTTTGTTGAAGAATAAATAGTAAGATTTTTTATCAATTTTTGAAAGATAAATTTTAGAATTTCCGTTTTCAAAACTTTTTGTTACAGGATATTTTTGCTTTAAAAGTTGTTGAAAATCATTCTTTAAAAAGTTGATAACAATTTTTTTATCCAAATCCGGAAGAACATAATTGAGTTTAAAATCATTCTCTGAAATTTCAAAATCAATTAATTTATTTCCAAAATCAGAAGTCATTGCAACACGGTGCATTGTTTCGTTAATTTTTTTTATACTTAAAATTCCGCTTACATGATTGTTGTAAATATCCATTTGACATTTATAAACGTAATCTTCCTTGGAAGAAAAGTATAAATTTTCAACCATTTTTTCAGAATTAGGAATAGATTTTACATCAGTCAGCTTGTAAGTTTTACACGAAATAAACGACAATAAAATCAAACTATAAAGAAAACTCTGAAGCAGAAATCGGCGCATTGATCTTTGTATTTTTGAAAACAATATTCGTTGTATCTCCCGATGCTTCCGTCATATTAACCTGAGAAACTGTTGATTGATCTTTCGGAAAGCTCAATTCAATTTGCTTAATATATTTCAGCAATTGGGCCGATTTCGGAGTAAATTTTGCAATGTTGAAATACGCATTTTTAAAATAAGAAACAGAAAATTCAGGGTCGTTGAACATTTGTCCGTTAGAGCTTCCAACGATTAACTTATTGATTTTTTCAAACGTTTTGCTCTTTGCATCAACCGAAGATTTTTTACCCTGATCATTGATGAAAATTTTATTATTCTTAAAAACAATGCTGTACTGATAAGGTTTTGTATACTTCCAAGCCAACATATTCGGAGTTTTTAAAGACATTTTTCCGTAAGTAATGATACTTTTATCCAAAAAGTCCATTTTTTTGGTCTGGGTAAAATCAGCCTGCAAAGATTTTATTTCCTTTGTTTCCGATGAAACTTTAGTGACAAACGCTTTTGCTTCAGCTCCTGACATTGCCATATTTTGAGCAAAAATGAAATTAGAAACTAATAGAAATGTTCCAAAAGCAATATTTTTAATCATTTTTTTGATTTTTTATCATTGAATCAACCGTAAAAGTTGAGTATTTTTTATTCTTTAAAAATACTAATAAATCCACCAAAACATTGTACGTTTTCTCCGAAGTGTCATGCAGAAGAATGATACTCCCTTTTTTTATACTTTTTGTAATTTTCTGGTAAATTTTTTTCTCATTTTCAGTAATTGTGTCTAAAGAACGGACATTCCAACCGATGCTTTTTTTGTGAGTTTTTTTTATGGCTTTGGCAATATTCGGATTCGTAACTCCGAATGGAGGGCGATATAAATTGGTCTTTAAATTCCCAATTTTCAATATGATGTTATCACATTTTTCAATCTCTTCAACCATTTTGGATGCTGATAAAAAGCCCGTCGTATTCGAATGCGAAAAGGTGTGATTTCCAATCGTATGACCTTCTGCAATAATTCTTTGAAAGGTTTCCGGATATTTTTCAATCTGTTTTCCGATACAAAAAAAGGTGGCTTTTATATTGTTTTCTTTTAATATATCTAAAAATTTCGGTGTAAATTCGGTGGGTCCGTCATCGAAAGTCAAAGCCACTTCTTTGATTTTCGTTCTTTTATTCGTAATGCTGTTTACGAAATATCCTAACGTAATATCGAAAGCCCCCCAAGCTAAAACCGTCATAAACCCAAGAAAACAAAAGAAATATACCAAAAAACCTCCATGAAACGCATAAATAAAAACGTTGCAGAAAAGATAAAATAGGATAAATGGATGTTTCATCTTTAAATAATTGGATCTAGTCTTTAATATCCGGCTTTTTTAACAGTATCTTTGTCATTCAGAGCTAAACGAAGTGTAGCGTGAATCTAAGTTCGTTAAAAATCTATGCTGAGATTCCTACGGAATGATAAATAAACTGATTATTTTGAATCAAAAATAATTAAACATTTCCCAACAAAACCAAACTATGATCATTTCCTCCCAAATGATTATAAAGCAAAATATTTTTTACTTCTTTCTTCTTCACAGAATTAATCATCATCACTGCCGGAATTTTCTGATTTTTCAAAATATGACAAGCCATAAACGTCGAAAAACCACTTGCTGTATTGAATTCTCCGCTTAAATGTTTATAATACAACAAAGCCGAATTTTCAAACAAATCCATTGCTTTTGTATAATACACATCAGATTTTGCATCTCCGCTAAAACCTAAAATCACAGCATCAATATCATTTTTAGATAAATTATTTTTAGCTAAAAATTCTTCAATAAATTGTTGTGTTTCTTCCAAATCTAATTTGCTATTGATTTGAATATCTTTCAATTGAGCATAAGAATTTTCTGTTTTATCTTTTCCTAAAACAAAAAAACTTGCACCTTCTCCCCAGATGACACCATCAGTTGTTGAGTTCAGATAATTAACAGGAAGATTTTCTTCTTTTTTAATAGTTTTGTTTAATTTATACAGCTCCATTGTTCGGTCTGTCTGTTCGTCTGTTGAACCTACTAAAACGTTTTCTGCCTCTCCATCATTAATCTGCAGTTTTGCATCCAAAAACGAAAATTCCAAAGACGAAGATGTATTCACGTAGGTGAAATTGTACGCGTGACACTGCAGACCTAAAGCAATTTGCCCCGCAACCGTATTATGTGTAGACTGAATAAAAAACGTCGGAGTCAGGAACTCTTCATTATTATCAATCACATTTTTTAAGAACTTTTCGGAATCCTGGGAGCAACCCATTCCGGTTCCGACAATAATGGCATCGGGATTTTTGATTCCCGCTTCTTTTAAAGCATATTGTGACGCTACGGAACTCATTTTTACTGTTTTAGACATTCTTCTGCTTGCTGCAG
The DNA here is from genome assembly GCF_900156075.1 of Chryseobacterium sp. RU37D. Lineage (GTDB taxonomy): Bacteria > Bacteroidota > Bacteroidia > Flavobacteriales > Weeksellaceae > Chryseobacterium. The sequence goes on from NZ_FTMM01000002.1 coordinate 152,854, forward strand.
GCGGAATGAATTCTTTGTAATTGAGTTCGATCGCTTTTAAAACCTGAGATGAATTTTCAGGTTTAAGATTTTGGAAAAATTTTTCATTTAAAGTGTCCTGAACCGAGATGCAGGCTGCACTGTTGATGTAAACTGCACTCATGATTTTGAGAAAATTAAGGTTGAACAATTTCCTCCAAAACCAAACGAATTGGAAAGAACGTGGTTAATATTTTTCTCTTTGAGCTCTGTCACAGGTGTCAAGTCAAATTCTTCCATTTTTGTTTTGAAATTCAGATTCGGAAAAATGATATTGTTCTGAATCGCTAATAAAGAATAAACAGCTTCAATTCCCGCCGCCGCCGCTAAAGTATGACCTGTAAATGCCTTAGTAGAACTGAACTCCGGAACTTTATTTTCTCCAAAAATTCGAATCATCGCAATTCCTTCTGATAAATCGTTATTTGGAGTTGCTGTTCCGTGAACGTTGATATAATCGATATTTTCTTTATTCAAACCTGAAACTTTCAATGCTTTTTTCATCGCTAAATAAGCACCTTGTCCGTTTTCCGAAGAAGCAGTTTGATGATGTGCATCATTGGCATTTCCATATCCTGAAAGATAGGCCAACACTTTTTTGTTTTCTTTTTTCACGACTTCGTCAGATTCCAAAATGATGAAAGCGGCTGCTTCACCTAAATTCAGACCTTTTCTGTCGTTGTCAAAAGGGGTGTTGTAAGAATCAGTTAAAATCATCAGCGTATTGAAACCATTCAACGTAAATTTTGAAAGGGAATCTGTTCCGCCAACAATCACACGATCCAAAACTCGATTTTTAATCAGTTTTGCCCCCATCATAATCGCATTGGCCGCAGAAGAACATGCTGTACTGATGGTTGAAACCATGCCTTTTAGACCCAAATAATCTGCAATCAACAATGATGAATTTCCCGTATCGTGAGCATCAATATATTTTTGCTTTTCAGGGAAGTCCTCGTAAGAGTAGAAATATTTTTCGGTAACGTCCATTCCTCCAACGCTGGTTGAGGAAATTAATCCGGTTTTATATTCATTAATGTCGGAAATTCCGGCACTTTCTACGGCTTCTTTTGCAGCAATCATACCTAATAAAGAGGTTCTTGTAGAATTATTATCTTCATTCAATTGAAGTTTTTCAACAAGTTCTTCATTAGACAATTTTATTTCGCCCGTTTTGATATATCCGGAATGACGGGTTTCAAACAAGCTAATGTCTGAAATTCCATGTTTTCCGGATTTTAGCGAACTCAAATTTTCCTCCACATTGTTTCCAATGGCGGAAATGATGCCCATTCCTGTTATGGCAATTTTTTGACCCATCTTAATTTTATAATGTAGCAATGTATCAATTTAACAGTGTAACAATATTGGTAAACTGTTAAATTGATACATTGCTAGATTGAATTACTTCGTTCTGTTTTCTTCAATAAATTTTGCCATTGTATTGATCGAAGAGAAAATTTCCTTTCCTTTTTTCGGATCGGCTAATTTTATTCCATATTCTTTATCCAAGAGCACGATCAATTCCAATGCGTCGATGGAATCTAACCCAAGACCTCCTCCAAATAACGGATCTGTATCTTTGATTTCTTCTACTGCGACGTCTTCTAAATTAAGAACTTCGATAATTTTGTGCTTTAATTCTTCCTTTAAGTTTTCCATAAATAAATTTCATTTATAATGTACCAATGTAAAAGTTTAACAATGTAACAATAATTATAAAATTATTTTAAGATTGGTAAACTGGTACACTTTTATATTGTTAAATTACAAAGTAAGCAAATATACAAAAGCTTTATAACTTTCCTGATAGAGTTCTACCCAGCCGCACAATACTTTATCAGCCTTACCCGACTGTAAGATATGTTCTGAATACTCGTTTAAAAATTGTTCATCAAATTCATCCAAAACAAAAAAAGCATTCTCTGTTTGCATTTTATGTTTAATACTGATTTCACCCACACAAATATTAGGCAAAGTATACACAAAAACGGCAGGACTTGGAAAATAATTTTCTTGAGAATTGATGCTTTCCTGATATTTAAAATCAGTGTCCAAACTTGATGATCTGTTGGCAAAGACCAGAGCTGTTCTGCTGTGATCTTCATCTTTTAAAATCATTTCAGAAGCAAGAAAAGCGAGTTTGCTGAGATTATCCATTTTATGAAATTTAGGATAATTTAAGTCTAAACTTTTATAAGCTTCTTTAGCAAAATCTGAAAAATTTTCAGTTGGGGTTTCAAAAATAATGCCGTTGTTAAGAATGATTTTTGAATTTTCTATGGTGCAAATGTCTATTTTCTTCATCGTTTTCATTTTTAACATTTTTCCAAAACGATTGCCGCATTACATCCGCCAAAACCTGAAGCTGTCTTCAAAATATACTTGATTTCTGCAGGTTGATTTTCTTTAATAATATTCAAAGGTTGGGAAGTTCCCGTTTCTTCAAAGTTTTTGGATGGAATTAAAGTATTATTCAAAGCAGATTCCATTGAAATGATACTTTCTAACAATCCTGAAGCTCCTAAACAATGTCCGTAATAGCCTTTCATACTGTTCAACGGAATATTCTGTAATTCCATTCGGTTGAAAGCGATGGCTTCCATTTCGTCGTTGTATATGGTTGCCGTTCCGTGGGCAGAAATAAAATCAATTTTTCCTGTTGGGATTTTGGCTTCAATCATTGCATTTTTAATGCTTGCAAACAATCCGTCACCAGTTCTTGAAGGTCCTGAAATATGATTTGCATCATTGATGGCTGAATCTCCTAAAATTTTAAAACTAAATTTTTCGTTTTGTTTGAATTCAGAAGTTATATAAACTGCTGCAGTTGCTTCACCTATGTTAATTCCGTCACGGTTTTTGTCGTAGGGTTTGCAAATTTCTGTTCCTATTGCTTGAAAAGAGTTGAAACCCGAAATCACAAATTCTGAAATTTCGTCTCCGGCAATGACAAAAGCATCTTTATATTTTCCTGCCTGAATCATATTTTTGGCAACAGCAATCGCCATTACTCCGGAAACACAGGCATTAGAAACAACAATGGGTTTTGTTTTAAATCCGAAAAAGTCAGCTATTTTTTGAGCTAAGCTCGAAAGAAAAATGCCTTCCGGTAAAGTTTCCTGGTTTTTTAATAAACTGATATTTCCTTTTGTGGTTGATAAAATAAAAGCGGTTTCATCTGAAATCTGATGTTTTTCGACTAAAAGTTTTAAGCTTAGTAAAAACATTTTTTCAAGCCTTGTAAAATTCTGATTGTCGAAGTTTTTATTGAATTCTTCATTTAACTTTTCAGAATCAACCATCGAAGCATAAAAAGGATCCTGATTTTCTATGATTTTATGTAAAGCTACGCCGGATTTTCCTTCCAAAAGGGCATTCCAGTTCGAAGAAACATCAAAACCTAAAGGTGTGACGCAGCTGTAATCTGTAATGTAAATTTCCTTCCTCATGATAATCCCATTTTATCTTTCCAGGCCTGAAAAAACTCAGGATTATACAAACATAAATTATTGTCAGAATCCAGGAAAACCTGAATGGTTTCTCCCGAACAGACCAATTTATTGTCTTCGTTAAAAAGCTCGTATCTGTAAATCAATTTCGCTGAAGTGGAATTTACGAAAGTCGTTACAATTTTAAATGTCTCCCCATATTTTAATGGAAGAAAATGTTCACAAGTACTTTTTACGATGGGTGTCACATAACCTGCTTTTTGGACATCAAGATACGTTAAACCATGCTGTCTTCCGAAAGCCTCTCTGCCGTCTTCAAAATACACTATATAATGTCCATGCCATACAATCCCCAATGGGTCTGTTTCGTTGAACCTTACGCGGACTTCCTCTGTACAGCTTAATATATTTTGACTTTTAGCCATTTTTCTATTTGAAACATTAAGATTTTATTTAAGAAATTAAGTGATTTAAGCTTAATGTTCTTATATAAAATCAATATATTGATTTCTTAATTTATTGTTTAAATTCTTAAATCTTCTTAATGGTTAAAATTATTTAGAAATAAACAAAGTTTATTTAGTTTAAGAAAATTAAGATTAAAAACATCTTTTATTATATAATTAATGTCAGTATTTACACTGCATTTTGTTTTCTTTCATAAAATAATGAAATAGCGACCATGGCTACATAAAATAAAAATAAGAAAGTGATTTCTTTAGCAATTCCGCCTATTCCGCTGTTTCTTAAAATGATGTCGTAATAAGCATTTAATCCCCAATTCATAGGAGAGAATTTGGCGATCGTCTGCATAAATTCAGGCATTAAAAATACCGGAACCCAGATTCCTCCGACAGCCGCTAAAACGACAACTGAAGTTGCTCCAAAAGGCGCAGACTGTTCCTGTGTGTCGGCAACAGTTCCCAATAAAACACCAAATCCTATCGCGGCCAAACCTGCAAATAAAGTTACAATTATTAGCTGGAACATCTTCCCTGTAACGTCGAATTGTGGTAAATCCATATATGGGAAAAGGTAAATTCCTACAGCAACCATCAATAAAAACTGGATGACACAAATGATAAGATACGTAAATGTTTTTCCTAAAATATGAATAAAATAGGGAGTCGGACTGATTCTCGCTCTCACGCTCGTTCCCTGACTTTTTTCTTTAACTAAATTAATAGACAATGGCACAACAATAAAGAAAATCGCAAACAAAGCCCAAGCCGGAACGTTGTGTTGAACGGAATTCGGAATAACTTCCATTGCTCCTTTTTTAGGCGTGATTTCTTTAAAACTGATTAAATTTTTATTTTCTTCCAGATTTTCGGTTGTTCCCAATTGATCCTGGAAAGCTTTGTAAATCTTTTTATTTTCGATTTCGAAAACCATTTTGTTAACGGCGTTCATCACATTGTTTTTGAAGCCGATATTGGTTGCCGGATCGAAATACAGATGAATATTTTTCGCTTTTGAAACCGTTTTCTTTACGGCGGAAGAATCTGTTTCCAAACCAAATGAACTGACGATGGTCTGAACTTTAGAATCAATATTTAAATTAATATCTTTCGTTAAATTCTTAGGAATAACAATCGCCATTTGATAATCTCCACCGAAAACAGCATCCTGCGCAGATTTTTCAGTAAAATTGGTCAGCAATTCGAATGTTTTGCTGCTTTCGAGCTCCTGTTTTATGTTTTTCGAAACTTCTGACTTGTCATTATCAATGAAAATAATCGGAATTTTTGAGCCTTCCAGATTTTTAAAAGTAGAATCCTGAATCAAGGTAATCGTGATAATCAGCAATAGTGGCATCACGAAAATAATGACGATTCCTCCGATATCTCTTTTCAGCAAAAGGATTTCCTTAATGAAGCTTCTCCACAATTTATACAACAACATCTCTTAATTCTTTTCCGGTTAATGAAATGAAAACATCTTCTAAGTTTTCGGCATTTGTTACTCTGTTCACCAATTCTTCAGGAGTTCCAACTGCATGGATTTTTCCGTGATCGATGATGGCAATTTTTGTACAGAATTCCTCCGCTTCCGAAAGGTGATGCGATGTATAAATGATACAAGTCCCTTTTTTATTTAAATCCAAAAGATGGTCGATGATAGCTTTTTTAGACTGAACATCAACACCAACGGTTGGTTCGTCCAGAAATAAAACTTTCGGATTGTGAAGAGTTCCGGCAATCAGATTGCAACGGCGTTTCATCCCTCCGGAAAACTGTTCTACTTTTTTATCGGCGAATTTTGATAAACCCATGATTTCCAAAGATTCACCAATAGCATTTCTTAATTTTTTATGGCTTAAACCGTAAAGGCTTCCAAAGAACATTAGATTCTCTTTAGCGGTCAAAGTTGGATACAAAGCGTATTCCTGAGGAACAATTCCGATAATCTGTCTTAATTTATATCCATCTTTCTGTGGTGACAACCCATCGATCTTAAAGCTTCCTGATGTAGGTTTTATTAACCCCGAAAGCATGGAAATCAAAGTTGTTTTTCCGGCTCCGTTTGGCCCCAGAATTCCATAGATTTCATCTTTTTCAATATTCAACGAGATGTCATTTACAGAAAATTCTTCTGCATTTTTATATTTTTTATATAAATTTTTAATCTCAATAAAGTTCTCCATTTAGATCGCTTTTCTCAATTTTTTATAGAAGGCTTCTTCCAGATCTGCAATGTGAAGCATGGTTTTCGAAAGTTGATTATAAATATCGCTTTTTGAATTTCTGTTTTTATAAACTCGTGCAATATCTACTGCAAAATCTCTCCAAAGGTCACCAATTGTTGTAATTTCTTTCGATAATTCCTTTAATTGATTGTTCTTAAGAATAACTGCTGCTTCTTGCAAAAATGCACCATAAATAAATCTGAAGCCACCGCCACCAGTACCGATTTCTTCCTGCATTCTGATCAATTGTCCCAAATAATGATTGGTCGTTTTAGTTCCCTTTTTGGCTGCCCATTTCGGTATGCTTTTCGCAACCCAACGCATGGCTTTTACTCCTATGACCGGAACGGGAGCCAACATATTTTTACAAGTATCTTTGATGCCTTTTTTGATGGCTTCTTCAAGATTTACCTGTTCAGGGATGTAAGTCGGGTAGTACATGTGACCCTTTGGTGGCAGTGCACCTTTGGCATATCTTACTTTTTCCAGTTCGGCTTCGGAAAGGGTAGTAACGTAATCCATCACAGGATCGCTGATTAAAAATCTGCCGTTTTCTTTTCCGTAAACCACTAAATTGTGAGCATTGAAATGGAATTTATATTCTTCAGGAAAATATGTAAGGTTGAAAACTCCCACCTGTAATCCTGTTGGTATATTTTGATTCAAATTTCTTTCCAATGCTTTTTGTGCATCGGCAGGATTTGAAAATTTTTCTCTTTTAATTTTAATTCCCAGTCTTTTTGCCGCCTTGCTGAAAATAGCACCTGGCATCGGACGATAACTGAATCCGGGAGCAAAATTTACTTTCAAAAAAGGTAAATACACAAAGAACAATCCGGAACCGATTCCGAAAATCATGGGTTCGCTGAGTTTTAACCCTTTGTTTAATAATAAATTAGAGGCAACACCGTTTTCGCAATGTGCGGTTTGATGGTGTTCAAAATTAAGTTTCATTTAAGTTTTATCTTTTTATCTCGGATAACTTTACTAAACCTCATAGGTTTTTAAAACCTATGAGGTTTGATTTATTTACCGTTGAAGTTTTTCAATTCATCCACTGAAATTCCGAAAGCATCGGCATATTTTTTCAGTACGGATTCGCTTAGTGTTTTAAAAATTTTTGGTTTTGCGTGTCTTTTTACTCGCCACTGCCACATTCCTACGTATGCTGCAAGAACCTGAAGATCCATTTTATTCAGTTCCATGAAATAAACAATTGGACTCGCGATATTATTCGCAACATTTTGTCTTGCTTCTTCAATTCTTTCGTTAATTAAGGCTAAAGATTCATCTAAAGCTGCTTTTTTCACGTCCCAACCAATACTGTTTGCTGTTGTATAGTTGTTGTTTTCATCAGTCACATACAAAACCTCAGTCATGTTGGCTGATTTCAGATTGCTCTCGTCTTGAGGTAGGTCTTGTTTTTTCATTGATTATTAGTGTTTTACTTCTTGGATAAACAAATTAATTTCAGCCCTTATCAATAATTCATCATTAAGAAAAGTTTCACAAAAGATATTGCAGATGTTTTCAAACTGAGAAATCAATGATGCTTTTGAAATGATTGTATCACCAACTTTCGGTAAGGCGAAAACTTCAATTTTCTTGATATTGGTAATGAAACCAATCACTTTCGTATCTGTTTCTGGATTTTCGAAGAAGCTTTGTCCGAGAATTGATGAACAGGTTTGGGCTAAATTTTCAATTAAACCCGCTTCAACGAATTCAATATTATGAACAAAAACGTTGTCTTCTTTTATTTCAAAGGAAGTAATCACTTTTTCTTTGGTAAGTTCCAGGATATAATCTGCCATCAGCATCGGCTCGCGATGTGGCAGAAAATTGTGGATGTTGATGATGTTTTCTTCCTTGATTTCCATTAATTCCAATTTTATTTTGACAAACCTCATAGGTTTCAAAAACCTATGAGGTTTATTAATGTATAATTACATTACTACAGTTTTCATCTGAGATTTTGCAATTACCTCATCATTAAGCTTCGTTATGACATCTACCAACGTCACGCCCAACATTTCATTGATAATAGAAATTTCAGAGGTCAGCTGGTCTCCTAACTTGGGTAAAGCTTTTGCCTCAAAGGTTTTAATGGCACCAATATAACCTGTCGGAGCTTCCTTTCCCAGAAGATAGAACTTGTACCCTGTATGTAAAGCCACGCTTTGAGCCTGATGTTCTACCAAACCTGAAGCCTGAAAAATCCCGTCCTGAACAAAAATATTTTCTTCTTTTATTTCAAATCCTGAAACTAAATGATTTTCAGAATATTCAGTGATGCTGTTTACCATAACAAAAGGAAATCTTTGTGGAATTAAGCTTTCCACAAAATTCTGATCAGATGTTGGTAACTTGTTTTTCATTAGCAAACCGTTAATAAAGCACAAGAATAAGCAAATCTTCCGCTTTCAGGAACACAAAGAAGCACTTTTTCGCCTTTTTTCAAGTTCCCGGAATTCATTAATTGTTCCAAAGCGATGAAAATAGAACCTGCCCCGATGTTTCCAACCTCAGAAAGGTTATAGAACCATTTTTTCCATGGGAAATCCAGGCCTACTTTTGCAAATTCATCTTTTAAACCTTCTTTAAAATAACCTGAAGAAATATGCGCCAAAACGTGATCGATAGATGCGGGATCAAGATTGTGCTTGTCAAAAGATGATTTCAAACTTTCAGCTCCTTTTACCAAAATATATTTATCTAAAATTTTAGTATCCTGTTTTAATGCAAAAATAGATTGCTTCAACCACTCATCAGAAGGGTAATCTGCCCATGATTTCAGGCTTCCGTCTTCCTGCTTTTCGGTTCCGGCATACATGCAGGCTTCAATTTCGTGAGCATAAGAATAGAAATCAATGAATTCTATCTTTAATGAAACTTCATTTTCTCGCGGCTGCCCTTCTAATAAGAAAGCTCCTGCTCCGTCAGAAAGCATCCATCTTAAAAACTCTCTTTTGAAAGCAATGATCGGTCTTTCTTCCAAAAGAATTAAATTTTCAGCTTCATGATTGAATTTATCAGCAGTCATCCACGCAGACATTCTTTCGGAACCTACACAGACTGCATTTTTGTGAACTCCTGCTTTTACAGAAAGGAAGCCATAGTTTAAAGCATTCATCCCAGAATTACAAAGACCGGATGCAGTATTGATAGCTATAGATTTATGCATTTCAAGCTCTCCATGCACCATAGAAGCGTGGGAAGGCTGGATCTGATCCGGAGAGGAAGTCCCCACAGAAAGAAGTTCCATGTCTTCTTTTGTGAATTTGTCATCAAACAGACCTTTTACTGCATTGGCAGCAATCTGAGCATTGGTGTGTGTAGGGTTTCCTTCTTTGTCTAACGCATAATACCTCGTAGTAATCTTGTTATTTCTTAAAATAATAGATTTTGCTTTTGAAGGAGCGCCGTTTATATAACCAAGATACGTTTCCATTTCGTCATTAGAAACCGGCTCATTGGGTAAATATGTAAATGCTTTTGTTATGAATACGTCGTTCATCCTATTTTAAATTAATTCCTTGTAAATATTGTCTTTGTTTTTTTCTTTTAAACCAAAAGATAGGTGTTGTTAATAAGTGTAAAACCAATACGATAGGAGAGATAATCCAGATCGCGGCCATCAAATATACCTTAAAGAATTTAATAAGCAATGGTCGCTTTTCTTTTTTCTTGATGATGAGATTAGACCATATAGTGAATATCTTATTGCCTACTTTTTCTACTCTTACTAAAAATGCCCGGATTTCTACAGCGTTGTTTTTTACCAGGTCGGTCTGCAAGGTATCCAGATCATTATTGCGGAAATGTGCTTCAATAATTCTGCCATATTTTCCGGATCCGTTAATTTCTTCATCAGAAACTCCGGCTGCGGGAAGCAATCCCGATTTTTCTTTTTTTCCGGTGGTCATCCAACGGAGGATGGTCAGGACGCTTGTATAATTATCGTGACGGTCTACCAAAGCAATATTCCCTACGAGTTTTGCTTTCAGATTTTTTAAATAAACTTTCAGTTTTTCCTGCGAAAGCATCCACATATTTCGTGTTCCGGAAATGGTAACGACAGGCATATCTTTTAGGATATTTTCTGCAAAACCGCTTTTCAGGAAAGATATAATCGGGATAGAAGGCGTTAAATACCAAACCTGATAACCAAAAATGATTAAATCAAATTTCTTATTCAAAACCTCTTCCGGCGGAGGCAGGATTTCACTGGGAATCTGCAGGTAAGATTCAGGGAATGTATTGAAGAAAATATCGCTGGACCACGGGAAAGGAAAATCTTTCTTCAGCTGGATATTGTAATAAGTAACATCATATTCCTCCTTTTTCTCCTCAAAAGGGTGGGCAACGTTTTTCACAATATCTTCCAGCTGGCCAGTCTGCGAATAATATATAATCAGTATATTTTTTCTCATTAATACTTTTTATGGTTTACAAAAATATGCTTTTCCAATTTATTATCCGATTTTAAATATTTTTAACGATTCTGAGCAAAATTTTAATTTATAATTAGCATTATCGAAAGAAGGATGATTAATATTCATAAAAATTATCGTTTCAGGTAATTTTGTTATTTCGCTGCTATTGAAATTTTTATCCGAGACCAACAGAACGTCTATGCTTTTATTGATTTCCGAAAGATCCTTTATATAATTAATTTTTCTTCTTTTTACCATATAATTCTGTTGGGCAACGGTTCTTTTTTCGTCATTTTTAATCCGGCTGAAAATCCGCCTGCCGGCTTCCTGGAATGTCATCAAAACATCTTTTTGTCCGAAATCATCTGCAACATGCAGGATATTGACATCTTTCGGAATATGTTTGTTCAGTTCAAAATAAACGGATTTATTGTGGTTGAAATCCGCTTTTACCGCTTTTACAATTTCACTATCTTTATATAAAAAGCTTAAAAATAATTTTTTCTTAAAATAATTCTCATCTTCAAGCTCGCTTCTTAATACTGCAAATTTTTCTCGGAAATAAGCATTGATTTTTTTCGTTCTCTCGGAATAATTTTTCCCAAAAGTCAGATCATCTTTTTTTATTCTGTCTCCGACTTTTACAGTAATTGCTCCGTCATAAATGATAAAATCTCCCTTCGGAAGCACCTCAGAATTTCCATGGATGTATACCGGAACAACATCCAGCCCGAATTCCTCTGCAATATAAAAAGCACCCTTGTGGAATCTCTTTACCTCATTTGTATAAGAACGCTCTGCTTCCGGAAAAACGACCAAAGAGTAGCCCTGCTCCACTTTTTCTTTCAGTTTTTCCATGCCGTTTTCGATTCCCTGGGAAACCGGATAGAAACCTAAAGCCCTCACCAGCTTTCCGAAAATGGGAGAGTTGTACACCCAGTCATTCACCAGATAAATGATTTTGTGACTGCTCATCGCCAGAGCCAACGTATCAAGAAATGAGGTATGGTTGGCAATGATTACGGCAGGTGTACTGAAATCTTCTTTCGAGTTTTTAATGACCTTCTTCTTTACAAATGGATTGGAGTATAATACAGAAGTTAAAAATTTAGCTAAGATTAATTTAATTAAATTTAATGTTTTGCCTTTAGAATTTTTTACAAAAATGCTTCCAACTGCGGAAAATAACAATCCTCCTAAACCGTAATACAGAAATGATATAACTGAGTTAAGAAATAATCTGAAAGTAATAGGTGAAAGTCCTTTTTTAGCCCTGTTTGTAATTAATAATCTGAACCAGAACGGATACAGGGTGGAGGTGATAATGATCACGGAAAACATCCCGATCAGCGCTACGAGAGCCAATGAATGCAATGCCGGATGCTTTGCGAATATCAATGATCCTATGGAAAGGATGGTGGTGAAAACCGCCAGTATAATGGAAATTCTATAAGTAGGTAGCTCGTTTTTGCCGGTGGTATGCTCCTTTTGCATGGCCTGCGTAAGGAAAATGCTGAAATCATCACCGACACCAAAAACCAATGTGCAAACTACCGTACTGAAAATATTGAGTTCCAAACCAAGAAAGTACAGGATTCCCGCTGTAACGACTCCCGTTAAAACAATCGGGAACATCGTGAGAACGGTAAGCTCAAAATTCCTGAAGAAAACAATGATCGTTAAAACAATCGCTAAAAGAGAATAATTAATTAATGTATTAAAGTCTCTTTTTAATAATCCTAAAAAATTTTCATTCATCTGCTGGCGGTCAATGGCGAGTACATCATGATTTTTTTCTACATCTTTTATGAAAGTGTCTCTTTTTTTATCATCAACTTTTACAACGTTGGAAACGGTATAAAAACCATTTTCCTGACTTAAGAATTCTGAAATCTGTAAAGCTTTTATTTTCTTGTAATCTTTTAAACTTAAAATAGAATAATTTTTATTTAAATTTTCATTGAGCTGATCAAAAGCTGAACTATTGAAACCAAATTGATTACCGTTTTTAATTAATTCGGATATTGTTTGGTTTTTCTTGTTGGTGTCCCAGAATTTTTTCCACTCTTTAATCTTTTTCTGTTGATCTTTTTTAGATAAAACAACATTTCCGAGAGAATTGTAGCTCAAAATCTTCCCTTCCTGCTTTTCTTTTTCTAAAAAATTCCCCAGCCTGGAATTTCTTGCCAAAGTTTCTTCTTCAGAGTTTCCGTAAGAAATGGTGTAAATAGATTTTGAGGTGATGTCTGAAAGCTTCTGCAGTTTGGCCTCGCTGATTTTTAACTCTTTCGGAATATAATTCAGGTCGCTAATGTCTTCATTGAAGCCGACATGCCTGAAACCGAACAGACAGGCAAGAATGATCACCGAACAGATGATAATCAAGGGTTTGTTTTTCTCATAAGCATACGAACCGATTTTGTCTATAAAATTGGTATTGAGATTTTCCTTGTTTTTTGGCTTATATAATTGAGGGACAATGATTAAGGCCGTTACGGAAGACAAAATCACTGTAATCGCCGCAAAAAGGCCAAGATCTTTCAAAGCTTCTGAACGTACGAAAACCAGGCAAAGAAAAGAGACAGCCGTTGTTGCACTGCTTAAGATAATGGGCTGGGTGATTTCCTTGTAAAGCTCTTCAATATTGTTGTTATGCTTGTAATGTGTTAAAATATGCAGGGCATAATCAATCGTAATTCCGATCAGGATGGCGCCGACACTCAGTGAAATGGCGGAAATTTTATCTTTAATACAATATAAAATTAATAAAGCGAGTAAAACCGAAAAAATGGTGGGTAGAAATACAATAATAGGAGTGAAAAAGTTTCTGAAATAGTACATTAAAAGTATCAAAAGCATTATAATTGATATCATTACGGTGCTCTGGATGTCTTTTTTGATCTGTTGGGCATTGGCTACTGCAATCACAGGTGAGCCGAAATAGCTTATCTCTGTTTTTCCTTTGAATTGTTTATTAAGACTGTCTTTTATTTCATTTAATTGATTGACAAATGTTTCATTATTTTTAGTATCGTTGCTTTTGTTTTTTGGGTCAATAAAAAGAAGAAGATTTTTTCCGTCTTTAGTCACAATGTAATTATCTTCTAGCTTAAAATCTTTGCTGATATTCAGCGCGTTGAGTTTTTTTATGCCTAAAAATGTGATGCCAAGGGGGTCTTTTTTGATGAATTCTTTGGTAACGAGGCTTGTAGGTGAAACCAGAGAGACATAATTATTTTCTACTTGTTTGGCGATGCTGTCTTTCTGAAGTTTTCTCTCGATTTCTTTGTAATCGCTTTCACTTAAAAATAGGGGCAAGTTTTTATTGACAAAATCAAAAGTTTCTGAAATTTCATTATCATTTACTTTTCCTTGTATCGAACTGATATATTTTTGCAAAGGTTCAATTTTGGTTAAAAAAGTATCGGCAGATTCTGATAATTGAAAATTTTCTTCTTTGGATTTGTTTTCAATAATGACAATGATTTTATCAGAAAAGTTAAGCTGCTTCAAGACTTTTGCCGTAAGATCTGATTTTTCATTTTTAGGAATGATCTGATTGATATCTTCTTCAAAATTAATTTTTGAAGCAAAAAATCCGCATAAAACAGCAATTCCGACTGCAAAAAAGACAGAGAAAATCTTGTTTTTAGAGATCAGATAATATAAAAATATAAAGAAGCGATGCATGATATTGTAAAATCAAGTCTGCAAATTTAAATTTTTCATTATTAGTTTAAAAAGTTTTAACAATAAGTTTTCATTGAAAATCAATAAAATATTTAGCTAAAATGAAAAAAAAATATACTTTTGCAAAAGTTCCCGATGATGAAATACATTTTAAAACAAAAAAATTACTGAGTAATAAGGCTTAGATTGAGCATGTTTAAAATAATTGATGAAAAAATAAATGGATTTTTATTTGTTATAATTTTCCCATTTTTATTGTTCTTTATTTCCTATTACGGATTTGAAACTTCCTATGTGGTGGGTATCAAGTCATGGGAAAAAGCTCCGGATTTTATGTTTTCATCGGTGTATGCCTATCGTGTAATCCCGAATTACCTGAGCGTACGCGGGACAGAGATACTGGGTTTTATTATTGATTATTATCTTCCTTTCGCGAAAAATTTTCTTTTGAAGCAAGGATCAATATTTTATCATACAACATTTCTTATTAATGTTTTCTTTTTTGTCCTTACTTCGGTTGTTTTAGATTTAATATTGAAGTTAAAGCCGGTTGAATTTTTATTAAATGGTAATGTCAGTAGGATGATGCACCTGATTGCTGTTTTTTTTGTGGTCATTATGCAGTATGTCCCTACGAATTGCGATTGTATAGCAATGTTTTTCTATGTATGGGGTATGTTTTTTACCTTAAAATATCTTCAAAATAGAAAGCCTTCAGACCTCATTGGTCTTAGTGTTATTATTTTTATTTCAACATTTATAAGAGAGACGGCCTGTCTTAATATTGCTTTTTTTGCGACGGTTTTTATTGATTTTAATAATATAAAAGAGAGAAATTTTGCTTTTGTAAAAGAAACTATTTTCCTGATTATTGCTTTTGTGCTGCCATATATTGGGTTGAGATTAATTATTCATCAGCAGGCTTCTTTTGTAGAAGGGATTTATTTGGTGAAAAATTTCACGAGTCCTTATAACCTGATGGGATTGCTGTTTGGGTTTTTGAGTGTTTATTTAAGTTATCATTTTTGTGATGAGACAGGAAAAATAATGATCAAAAAATATCTTTTTTTTGCTTCTCCTTATATTATAATGATTACTTTGGTGGGGCTATTCTGGGAAACCAGATTATTTATGCCTTTGATTCTTACGGGAATTGTGACGGCGTCTTATCAGTTTAAAAAATATCATATTTAGCAATGCATTTATTACATCCATATTATATTATTGCCCTGGTTGTTATGCTTTTTTTTAGCTTTCAGGAGGTGTACGGGAAAAAAGTTGATAATAGGTATCTGTGGGGCTTGGGAGTTTATCTGATAATAATTGCTGGACTTAGAGATAGTGTAGGGCCTGATTATGGAAGTTATCGGAGCATATATGTTTATTCTGATACAAAAGAATATATTACTTTCCTGTTTACTGCTCTTCATCTGGATCCTCCACAGCCAATGGAGGTTGAATGGTTATTCGTACTTATCAATAAGGTTTTGATTAATATTTTCAATGCTCCCTTTTTTATGCTGACACTTGTAATTGCAGCGCTTGCCATTTTTTTTAAACTAAAGTACATTGAGGAGAATACTTTTTATCCATTTACTATTATGGCAATGCTTTTTATTCCCGGATTTTTTATAGGAGAGAGTGGGCAGATCAGGCAGAATTTGGGTTCTTTTATTGTTTATTTTGCAATAAGATATATAAAAGAAAGAAGGTTTTGGTCTTATTTATTATGCATTTATCTTGCGGGGGGTATCCATAGTGTCTGTTATCTTTTCTTACCCATGTATTGGCTTGCTCGTATTCCTTTAAACAAAGCAGTAATGTTTCTATTAATTATCACTTCAATATTTTTATCCCCTTTTGAGGTCTATAGGTCATTCGGAAGTTTTTTAAATAATATAGCAGCGGATAATACTTTGTCAATAGGCTTTAATGGATATGTTGATGAAAGTGTTGAAAGGCTTAACGGGGGATTTGGTATTCCTGAAGGTATGATGGCAATTCTTACTTTTTTCCTGTTTGTTTTTGATTCAAAAATGGTTGAAAAGTATCCTTATTACGAATATCATAGAGTATATGCGGTGATGGGGATATGTCTGTTCTTTATTTTTAGAAATAATCCAATCTTTGCTTCCAGGCTTGCAGGTACTTTTGTAGGTTTCGGTTATATTATCATACCTAATTCCATGTATGTGGTTTCTAATAATGGTAAGAAGATGATTCATCTTTTTATCTTGTGTTTTGTGATATTTAATTTTGTGGTATTTTCCAGTTTTAAAAATATTACCTCTGGAAGATTTACGATTGACTTGTATAAAAACCATGTTCTACCCTAATTAATTTATTCATGAGTAAAGAGAAAAAAGAAAGAATTTTAGTGCTTGACGGGTTACGAGGACTTGCCATTTTACTTGTACTGCTTTTTCATGGATATTATATTTGGTTTGATTATTATCCATATAAAAAACTTTACAGTGATTGTATTTTATTTAAATATGGTAGTTTAGGGGTTCAATTGTTTTTTCTTATTTCCGGTTTCGTTATTTTAATGTCTGTAGAAAGAACAACTAATTTTTGGAAATTTTTAAAAAACAGATGGGTGCGTCTTTTTCCGAGTATGCTCATATGTAGTTTAATAATTTATTCTACAGCTTATTTCTTCTATGAAAGACCTTTCGGAATCCCGAAGCTGAAATCTCTTTTGCCAGGTATCACTTTTATTAATAACAGTATCTTGGAAAAAATTTTTAAAACAGATTTTCCTGTTTTGGAATTGTCATTTTGGTCATTATTTGTTGAAGTAAAATTTTATATCATTTTTGGAGCCTTTTATTTTTTATTTAAAAGAAATATTGCATTAGCAGGTATATTTATAATTTATCTTTCTGCTCTTTTTTTACAGCTTTTGTGCTTTAGCAGTATTCTTCAGGAAGCTTCATGGATGAAAATTTATATTGGTTCCTTTATTCACTTCGGATGGTTTGTGGCGGGAGCGCTCAGTTATGTATATTTTTATAACCGAGAAAAGAAATATCTTTGGATGATGGTTTTAGCTACTATCTGTTCTTTGTTTTACGTATACAAATTTCAGGATTTTATAATGCTGGTGTATTTGGTAGTACTTTGTATTATTTTCTTTCTTGCTTTGTTCTGGAAAAGATTTGGGGTTATTTTTTCTACAAAGGTTTTTAAATTTGTAGGTTTTATAAGTTATCCATTATACTTATTACATGAAAATATGCTTGTTTCATTGATTATAAAAATTAATAAATATTTTCCTCACATTCCCTATTTTTTACTTCCTGTAATTTCTTCTTTATTTATAATGTTTATTGCATATATTGTTGCTCGTTTTTTAGAGCCTTTTTTTCAAAAAAGATTAAAAAAAATTATTTAATTTATATTTTTTTCAAAAAAAGTATATCTTTACCTCGAAATTTTAAAACACAAATTATGAAAACTACAATCCTTTTTCAGAGTACTCTGAATTTTTTACATACTACACCTATTCATTTTTGATTTTTTTGCTGTACTGCCAATTTTCTTTGGTGGATAATTGTATATAAATATAAAGCACAAACGTTTAACTTAACTTATGAAAAAAAATCCTTTTTGTCGATTTTTGCTACGACTCTTATGGTCGTCTCGACACATGCAGCCGTTCGGAATCCGTTTCCTGAACATGCAAAACCAAAAACAGTTCTAAAAAAACTGGTAACCCCCTATGTTTATAATCTTGATGCTGGATTTACTGTTCAGCAAAACGTGAATGAGAAGGGATTGGTAGTCATTGTTGGTAAGCTTACAAAGCCTTTTACCAGTGATCACGTGAAATTATCAATCAAATATCAAAATGCTCAAGGTGAATGGCTTACTGCATGGTGCAAGAATCTTTATTCTTACAATCAGTATAATGAGAGCATTAAGGCCAGCTTTGAATTACCTGCATCTACACAATCTTCTTATAACGTAAAAATTGAACTGAGCTCTAATACTAATCTGTCAAATTTTAGTAGTGTGGTTTGGGAAAAATCTATTAATCACTACAAATTTGGAGATTATTCAGCAGCAAATTGTGATTTGGATGAAAATGAATATACTATTCTTCTGACTCCTAAAAAAGACGGGACGCTTCTTACTGATGCAACAGGTAAAGTAACAGGTGTAAAAGACAGGGTAACTTCTGCACATTTCTGGAACAAACTGGGAAATGTTCTGATGAACAACAAAAAAGATGATGTAGTGTTTTCACCAGCAAACCCGAGTCTTCTTACTATTGATACCAATGGTGCTAAATCTGTCAAAATAACGAATTCCGGTTTAGCTACAAGTGTTTTAGGTTCTACTCCTGAATTCATTTATAATGCAGGAGCAGGCCACCCAACACCGTATTTATATACTTACAATGATCCTGTTTACATGATAGCAGGTAAGTTTTCGATAAACGGATTAATGATGAAATTCAGTCAATGGCCTGAAGATTCTAATGGCCCTGGTTATCATGATTTCAAAAATCCAGGCCAACTGCAAAGCCGATACTTCAATCTGTATAATTCTATTCATGAAAAACTTTCTGAATTTATGAATGATCAGGAGCCAATTGTTATTGTTTCCAGTCAGGCTACAGGTTTAAGGGTATACAAAAGCAATGGCACATTCATCGCCTTAACGGCGGATAGCAATTACGGCGCAGCATTTTTTGGGTACGGAAATGATCAGGGAGGAGCAAGAAGAGGTCCGGGTTCAGAAAACTTCATTGTTTCAAACACTCCGGAAATGACATTATATGGTATGGGGGCATTAAGAAATGATGCCACTACAACTTCTCAGTCAGTAAGATCTTTACCGGACATTCAAAGTGAGATCGCTAAATTCATTAATTATGTGGGCATTTTCAATACAGCATTGGATACAGGAGAATGCTCAAATGTTTGTTATACTTTAAAAGCAGGAGCTCAACCGGATAATAAGGTATTAGATTGGACGAAAGCACCAAACAGCTATGTTTTCGACCCTAACGGTGCAAACGATGGTTTATTTATTCCCATAAAGAAAGCTTTCGCAATGTGGAAAAACGATAAATATATTGGAGGTAACGGTGTTCCTACAGGTGTAATGACAGCCGATGTCTTATGGGAAGATACACATGGGCTTATCAAATCAGGCAATAATTACAGCTTGGAAGTTGTAGGCTCAGGTGAAAATGCTAAAATTAAAATTCCGGTAAACAAAGCTAAAAAAGGTAATGCCGTTATTGCATTGAAAATTGGTGGTGAGGTTTATTGGTCTTGGCATGTTTGGGTAACCGATGATCCAACAAACGGGGCAAAGTATAAAAGTTTTGATGCACTAAGAAGACAGAAAAATGATGGAACCGTTGAGCTAATTCCTGATTCCGATTGGGGTTGGATGGACAGAAATTTAGGAGCAATGAGCAGCTCCTTAACTTCCGGTAACTGGACTAAAAATGGAGGATTGCTTTATCAATGGGGTAGAAAAGACCCTATACCTCCTTTAACAACGAAAGGAAATGACTCTTATGAAGTTTCTGGTTCTATAGGAAGAATAAGGCATAGAAATGCACAATTTACTGCTGATTCAAAAAAGATTGATACCCTTAGAAGGTATATTCCATTAGCGAATGCAAATGTTAGAAATAACATCTCATTTTCAATTAAAAACCCTTTAAGTCTTATTTATGTTGGAAATAGCAGTTTAGACCTTGCTTATTACGACGCTAATAAAAAATTTATGTTAAACTGGTTCGGAAAGTCACCGGAACTTACAGATAACCGTCTTTCTGAACTTAATTTATGGTCTGATAACTCTGAAGGATTTTATAGAGATAGTTACAAAAATGATAGCGATGCACAGCCTTATAAAAATAAATCTTCTTATGACCCATGCCCTAATGGCTGGAGAGTGCCCTCGGTTTTAACTGCGAATGAAGCATCAACAAATTATATTGATGATATTAGAATCGACTTCTCTCCATTTGGTGTAAGAACAAACATGGGAAAAAATGACTTTGAAGCAAATAAATATCAAATAATAAAACCTACTGACGCCAATACACCTAGCTTTATGAAAGGCTTCAAGCTTTATACTAATCTAGGTTATGACCTTTCAAATGTCAATGGCTTAAATATGGGTAAATTTCCGGGAACAGGGCAATTGCTAATAAACAGACATTTAGGTCAATATTCTGACCAGCATCACACTGCATTATGGACAGCAACAATGGTAAGACATTTTGATGCTTCTCCATCTATGGTTGCAAGAGCCCTATTCTTAGTTCCCGATAAAGAGCAGCCTGATGTTCCCGATCCGAATTTCCCGAATATTAATGGTAGATATTTCTATGAGCCGTTATCTATGGGAGAAACTTCCGGCGCTAATGGATGTAGATGTGCAAAAGATCCATTATATGTAGTGAATGATTATAATTTCCCTACTGAGTTCTTTACGGAAGGACAGTATATGGAAGGGATGAATAATCCTAATACCTATACAATAGTAAAATCTACATCGGAATCTGTTATTGAGATTCCAATAAGTAAAGCGTTCTCGGTTCAAAGTCAATTATTAAACAATCCGGGAATTTTAAACACATCAAGTTTTGATGCTTTAAAAACAAATGTATTGTGGACTACAGATACTGGTTTAATTAAAACAATCTCTGTAGATCAGCCGGGATCTTTATCAGCAATTAGTACTTCAAAGATAAAGATTACTGTAAATGCTAATAAAAGTGGGAATGCGGTAGTTACTTTACATAACGGAAGTATCACTAATCCTGTTTACTGGAGCTGGCATATCTGGGTGACAAATACACCAATTGGTTCTACACCTTATACTACTGACCAACCGGATGCAAATGCTGCAAACTATATAAATTTCGTAAAGAAAAGCGAGGTCTTGGATACGGAAATAATGGATAGAAATTTAGGAGCAATAGAAGCTTTTCCAACGATTCCTGGAGATAATTTGAATCCTGAGACGGCTTTGCCTGGATCTCCTGATAAAATAGTATTGTCTGGTGGACTTCATTATCAATGGGGCAGAAAAGATCCTATTCCTACATATAGACCGGCGTCGGATGAAGATTTCCGAGATAAAAATGGTGTGGTGATATATCCTTACAAATCTAATGCAGTCCAATATTATTCTGGAACTGTAGCTGCTAATGGAACAATATCTTATACATTATTAACTGAAGAGAGCTATAATACTAATTATATAAAACAATATAATACATACAGTAATTCTACTAATGCAAATGTTTTAGCAACAGATAAACCATCAGAAAAAATTGCAAAAGTATTGTCATATTCAGTAAAAAATCCACTTGCATTTATGGTGCCAAGTACATTATATAGTGACGGAAGAACTGGTTCAGATTGGCTTTCGACTGAACCAAACCTGGCAGCTGATCGTTGGGGAAGAGGCGATAAAAAATCGCCTTTTGATCCTTGTCCTGCTGGTTGGAGAATTCCTGATGTAACGGGAGTGGCTGTTTTGGCTTCAACTAAAGACAATCCCATAGCAGTAGAAGATTATGGACTTTCCCCATGGTATAGAAAAGGTTATAGAGCCGCAAGTGCTTATAGAATCATAACAGATAACTTTGGTACTCAGGTAAGAGTTGGAAAAAAGAGATTTGCGGGTTTTATGTTTAATAATAATGACTATAAAATTGGTAACTATGCAATATTTACGGGAATGAGAGGCTATAGAAGTGTTTCTACTAATTCAATTCCTAATTATGCATCATCAGAAGGAGATAAAAATGGTAGTCTTTATACAGGATTTTGGACGGCTGGTCTAAGCTCAAACTTTAATGGAAGACCAATTAATTTAATGTTTAAAAAGTTTGATAGTAGTAATGTGCCAAATTTTGTTACTCAAAACTTCATTCAAGCTTTCCATGACAATAATGATCCATATTTCGGGGCAAGCTGTCGTTGCGTAAAAGTAAAAACTGATGGAGCGTACGAGGCAGGACCAATCCCAAGATTACAGGTAACAACAACTTCCACTGCTAAAGCAACAAATATTTTAGCAAAAACAACAATAGAAGAAAAAGTGGTACAAAATAAGCTTGAATTCTTCCCGAATCCGGTGAAAAGCGTATTGTATATCAAAGGAAATGATAAAGTAAAAGACTATTATTACCAGGTTTACAATATGTCTGGTCAGCTTGTAAAGTCAGGAAAGTTTGAAAACGAACAAACTGATCTATCAGGTTTAACTACCGGTGCTTATCTGATAAGAATTAACAATTCTGAAACTATTGTAAAAATTATTAAAGAATAATAAGAATTTATAAACAACTGAAGGCAGCATTTTTTAATGCTGCCTTTTTTATTGGACTGTATTATTTAAATTATCTATATATAATCTGATAATAAAATTTATTTAATATTTAATAATGGCATAAAAATAATCTAAAAAATCCTTTATTTTCGAAATTCACAAGTTGGCAATTGAAATTTTATCACTTATAATTTAGTAATTTTATTTTTTTAATTAGATATTTTAAATATTTAACTATTATTTATAAAATAAATTGATATTAATTAACAAAGGTGTAAATATTGCATTTTGAATATAACACAAAATCAAGGATATGAAAAAATCACTTAAATGTTGGGGGGCAGCATTATGTTGCCTGCCCATGAGTGGTGTTTATGCAAATGCACCATTAGGAATGAATGTAATTAAACTTTCGGAAAAAATGAACCGTCTTTACATAAAGTCAGATTCATTGGTGAAAAATTCCGGAAATGTAAAAAAAAATGCTTTCAAAAAGTCTTCAAAAGTTTTGCTGCCGGACTGGACGAAAGCACCAAATAGCTATATATTTGATCCCAGCCTCGATGCTGACGGCCTGTACATACCTGTAAAAAAAGCATATGTCATCTGGGAGCAGGACAAGTATATAGGAGGAGATCCTGTGCCTGCAGGAAAAGTTACGGCCGATGTTTTATGGGAAGATGTCCACGGGCTTATAAAATCCGACGCAGATTACACTCTGGAAATTATCGATTCCGGGCAGGATGCAAAGATCAAGGTTCCCATTAATAAGGCTAAGGAAGGAAATGCAGTAATTGCTTTCAAGATAGATGGGGAAATTTTCTGGTCCTGGCATGTTTGGGTAACGGATGATCCTGCCAACGGATCCAAATACAAAAGCTTTCCCAACCTGAAAAGACAAAGAGCAAACGGACTTATAGAATCTATTCCTTACAACGATTGGGGCTGGATGGACAGAAATCTTGGATCGGTAAGCGGATCAGTTACATCAGATGACTGGAACAGGAACGGAGGGCTACTTTATCAATGGGGTAGGAAAGATCCCATTCCACCATTGGTTTACAGAGGTAATGATTTCTATGAAGTTTCAGGATCTATAGGAAGAGTACGGCATAGGGGAGCGAAAAACTTTACAGGAGCCGTGAATTTTGATAATTTAAGAAAATTTGTCTTGTTATCTCAGGCTAATGTTCAGGATAATATAAGGCTTTCTGTGAAGAATCCTTTAAGCCTGATCTATGTGAATAAAGATGACAATTCGGGAATTGCTTATTATAATAACAATACCAATCTAATGGTCAACTGGTTTGGAAAAATGACCGGTCTGAGCGATAGTCAGCTGCCGGAGCTTAATCTCTGGTCTGATAATTCCCAGGGAAAAATCAATGCAAATTACAATACAGATGACGCAGCTCAGCCATACAGAGACAAATCTCCTTATGATCCTTGTCCGAACGGGTGGAGGCTTCCTTCGGTTTTAGTGGCTAATTTGGCTTCCACAAGTTATATAGATGATATAAGAGTCGATTTTTCACCGTATGGAGTAAGGACTAATATGGGTAAAAATACTTTTGAGGTTAATAATTATCATATCATAAAATCATCAAATACCGGCGTTCCCAATTTTATGCTTGGGTTTAAGCTTTATCCAAACATAGGCTTTAATATGTCAAATGTCGGAGGGTTGAATATGGGGTTGTACCCAGGAACAGGAGGAATATCTATTTCGGCACACCAGGGGCAATATACAGATCAGCATCATGTTGCTTTATGGACTGCCACAATGCCCAGATTTTTTGATGCAACTCCAGCGGTGGGTGCAAGGGCTCTTTTTATGATTCCGGACAAGGGGCAGCCGGATATTCCTGATCCCAATCAGCCAAATGTTCAGGGCAGATATTGGTATTTTCCATTGGCTTCCAGCAATACTTCTGATGCCAACGCGTGTAGATGTGTAAAGGATCCATTGTATATTATGAATGATTATAATTTCCCGACAGAATATCTTGTGCCTCCTACAGAATTCCGTGAAGGGCTTGAAAATCCGAACACTTATCAGATGGTAAAATCTACATCAGCTTTTAATATTGATATCCCGGTAAGTAAAGCATTTTCCGTACAGAATCAGATTCTTAATAATAATAATATTTTAGATCCTTCCAGCTATAATGATTTGAAAGCAAACGTTCTTTGGACTACAAACCAGAATTTAATAAATGGAATTAGCATAATTAATCCATCCCCTTCCTCATTGGCTGAAATTCCAAACTCAAAAATTTCTGTAACGATTAATCCAAATCAAAACGGAAATGCAGTAATTACTTTACATAACGGAAGTGTGGCTAATCCTGTCTACTGGTCATGGCATATCTGGATTACGGATACTGCGGTCGGATCTTATACCTATACCACAGAAACCCCTATAGCATCTGCGCCTAACTATATTAATTATGTCAATAAAGCAGATAATGTTTTCCGTACAGAGTTTATGGATAGAAATCTTGGTGCAATAGATGCATTTCCAGTAGTGGCAAATCCGCTTACTCCTACAGTAGCTGAGCTGGCAAAGATTAAAGCTTCCACCGGACTGCATTATCAATGGGGAAGAAAAGATCCCCTTCCTGTTTTCCAGTATGCAGATGATAGGACAAGCTATCAGATTTATCTTGGGTCTGTTGCCGCAAGTGGTACTATAACTTATACACCGCTCACTGCAGCTGCATATAATGATATGGCAGGCACTTACATTGTTCCTTTCAATACTTATACAAATGCTGCAAATGCAAATGTACAGGCTGCGGATAAAGTTTCTGATAAAATTACAAAAGTATTATCATATACAGTAAAAAATCCTTTACAATATTTGATCCCTAGTACTTTTGCACCATATAACAGCACGATTCCGGCCTATACTAACGGGACAGACTGGCTTTCAAATGAACCTAATCTCGCCCTTGACAGATGGGGAAGGGGCGGCAGAAAGTCTCCTTTTGATCCTTGCCCTGCAGGCTGGAGAATTCCTGACCTTACAGGAGTAGCAATTGAATCAAATAAGGATTTTGGATTGACTCCGTGGTATAAGAAGGATAAAAATGTTGCTACCTCATATAGTATCATTTCAGATTATTATGGATTGAGGGTAAGGAGAAGCGCTACCTACAGTTACACCATTGGTTATACTTTTAACGCATCAGAATATACTATAGGTAATTATCCTAATTCGGGTTCTCGCGGAATCAGAAGTGTAATGACCAATCAAAGCCCTGCCGGAACTTATAATTTCATCAATTTCCAGTATCCGGGAGTTTGGACGGCGGCACTCAATACTAACTATATAGGAAGGGCAATTAATGTATTATTTGATGCTGCGGCTACAGCTAACAGGATGATCGTTTTCCATGATAATAACGACCCTTATTTTGGAATGAGCTGTCGCTGTGTAAAAATTAAATATGACAGCAACGGAAATGAAGAAGGTCCTATTCCTGGTCTTCAGATTCCGACTTTCACGGTAGCAAGTCCAGGACCAGTGCTGAACGCGGTAGAGATCCAGAATATTTTTAAAGAGAAAATATCAATCTATCCGAATCCTGTGAAAAATGAGCTGCATATCCAGGCACCGGATAATGAAGACGGTTATTATTATCAGATATATTCCTTGTCAGGGCAGCTTGTGAAGTCTGGGAAATTCGAAGATGGAACAACAGATCTTTCGTCTCTTATTTCAGGAACTTACTTACTCAGAATCAATGATTCAAAAGAGGTGGTGAAGATTATTAAAGAATAATTAAAAAGATTTGTTTCATAAAGAGAAATACAGCAGCTGTTACATTTAAAATCATTATTTTTGACATGCTAAATGAGGATTGCAAACTAATAACTGTTTTGTTTCTCTTTTTTCCAATTATAAAACACACTATGAAGCTAGAAAAGGTTGTACAATACTTTAATATTAAGATTCTTATATATTTTATTATTGCGGTTACCGCTGTTTATACCCTTGTATTTACCTATATATATAATCTGAAAGACGATGGATATATTTTGGCAGACTGGCTGATCAATTATCAGGACGGCGGCTTCAAAAGAAGGGGCCTTTCGGGAAGTTTCTTTTTCTTTTTACAGGATATGACTCATTTAAGGCTGAATTACCTTGTATATTTTTTTCAGTTTGTAATTATTTCCGGGTTTTTCTGGCTGTATACAAAGCTCATTCGGTATAAAATCACAGATTTTCTTTACTTATCACTTCTATTATCTTCAATAGGCTTTATAGGGCTTTTAAATACAGTAACTTATGTCGGAAAGAAAGAATTTATAGTTTTTCTTCTCTTTGCTTGGTTTGTATATCTTTTAGACAATGAAAGGCTTTCGAGAAACAAGGAGTATATTTTTTGTATTGCGCTGTGTATAACAACTTTTTTGCATGAAGTTGTGTTATTTTATGTTCCTTATTTTGCTATTGCATTATATCTAAAAACCGGGAAATTTGAATTTAAAAGATATATTAAATATTTTATCTCAGTGGCTATTCCGACTCTTTTGATTCTAAAATTTGGGAAAAATGTTAACGAAGGAATGTCTCTTCAAATTCTGGCAGAAAGAGGTGTTCATCCTACTTACGGGATTTTTTTCTGGAATATCAATGAAAGAGATTATATTAAAAACCATATTAATGAGTATCTTCTATATTTTATAAGTCTAGCTTTCAGTATTGCTCATATAGCATATTATGTAAAATTTCTAAAAGACAGAAAGTTATTATCTATTTTATTAATTGGTGCTTTCTTGTTTTCTTTACCACTTTTTTATCTGGCGATCGATTGGGGAAGATGGATGTATATTCATATGATACTGATCATCGTACTTTTAGCTTTATTGTTAAAAAAAGAAAAATCAGTTTACATATTTGAACCTGTAGTTATTGGCAAAAAGTTTTATATTACGTTATTTATTATATTTTTTTCTTTAATATATAGAGTGGAAATGTCCGGGAAAGGCTTTACATTTGAAGGAATCTTGTATAGAGTATTCATTGCACCGCTCGAATTATTAAATAAAATGTAATAAGAAAAATCTATCTAATAAAAAAACTTTACTTTTGCAAAAAAATTTTAGAATGTCGAAAAATTTAGTAATCGTCGAGTCACCGGCAAAAGCAAAAACTATTCAGAAGTATTTAGGTAAGGATTTCGAAGTGAAATCCAGTTTCGGGCATATCCGAGATTTGCCTAAAAAAGGAATGGGGATTGATTTGGCTACCTTCAGTCCGGATTACGAAGTTTCTGCAGACAAAAAGAAATTAGTAACAGAACTGAAAGCTGCTGTAAAAAAAGCAGATATGGTTTGGCTGGCTTCCGATGAAGATCGCGAGGGAGAGGCTATTGCATGGCACTTAGCAGAAGAATTGAAATTAAAGCCGGAAAATAGAAAAAGAATCGTTTTCCACGAGATTACTAAAAATGCTATTCTAAAATCTATCGAAAACCCCAGAGATATAGATCAAAATTTAGTGAATGCTCAACAGGCAAGAAGAGTTTTAGACAGAATCGTAGGTTTCGAAATGTCTCCTGTTCTGTGGAAAAAAGTAAAACCGGGATTATCTGCAGGAAGAGTACAATCTGTTGCAGTAAGACTGATCGTTGAAAGAGAAAAAGAAATCCGTGAGTTTACACCAAAAGCAAGTTTCAAACTAGACGGAATTTTCTTGAATAAAGCTGAACAGGAAATTTCAGCAAAACTTAAAAAAGATTTCGACAAGGAAGAAGACGCAGAAAAATTCTTAGAACAAGCGAGAACAACTGAGTTCAAAGTTTTAAATGTTGAAACAAAGCCGGGAACACGTTCCGCATCTGCTCCTTTTACAACGTCTACGTTGCAGCAGGAAGCTTCTTCAAGATTAGGATATAATGTAACTAACACCATGCGTCTTGCACAAAGATTGTACGAAGAAGGATACATTACTTACATGAGAACCGACTCGGTAAACCTTTCTCAGGAAGCTATTGAAGGCGCAAAAAAACAAATCACCTCAGAATACGGAGCAGAATATTCTGCACCAAGAAATTATACCACAAAATCTGCATCTGCACAAGAAGCTCACGAAGCGATCCGTCCTACGGATTTTGCAGTGACGAGTATCGGAGATGCTCAATTAAACAGATTATATCAGTTAATTTATAGAAGAACATTGGCTTCTCAGATGGCAAATGCTAAAATTGAGAAGACAGTCATTGAAATCGGTAATGCAAAACTTCCTCAGCATTTTGAAGCGCAAGGAGAGGTTATCATTTTTGATGGTTTCTTAAAAGCTTACGGAATCGTAAAAACGGAAGAAGATGATGAGGAAAATAACGAAAAATTACTTCCGAAAGTAAGTGTAGGTGAAGTTTTAGACTATAAAAAAATCACAGCAACAGAAAAATTCACAAGGCCAAGCGCGAGATATACAGAAGCAGGTTTGGTAAGAAAGCTCGAAGAATTGGGAATTGGCCGTCCATCAACTTATGCACCGACAATTCAGACCATCCAGAATCGTGAATATGTTGATAAAAGAGAGATTGATCCACAAACTCGTGAGATCATGAAAATGTCTCTGGTAAAAGATAAAATTAAAAAAGAAGTCCTTGATGAGAAATTCGGAGGGGATAAAAATAAATTCGTTCCAACGGATACTGGCGAGGTTGTAAGTGACTTCTTAACTGATAATTTTAAAGAAATCTTAGATTACGGTTTTACGGCAAGAGTTGAAGAAAGCTTCGACGAAATTGCAAATGGTGACCAAAAATGGAAGCAAATGATGACGGATTTCTACTCAAAATTCCATCCAAGAATTGAAGATGTAGAAGAAAATGCTGAAAGGGCTACCGGAGACAGACTTCTGGGTGTTGATCCGAAAACCGGTAAAAATGTTCACGCCAGAATCGGAAGGTTCGGGGCTATGATCCAGATTGGTGAAACGGATGATGAAGAAAAACCAATTTTTGCATCATTAATGAAAGGACAGAATATTGCAACCATCACTTTTGAAGAGGCATTGGAATTATTTAAACTTCCTTTTGATTTAAATGCAGTTGACGGACAACCTGTTTCTGTTGGGGTTGGAAGATTTGGTCCTTATGTGAAATGGGGAGAAACGTTTATCAGTATTCCGAAAGGTGAAGATCCGCTTTCAGTAGATCAAAAAAGGGCGGAAGAAATCATCAATGAAAAGAAAATTGCCGATGCTCCGATTGCTACGTACAAAGGTGAGCCTGTAACAAAAGGAACAGGAAGATTTGGGCCTTTCATTAAATATAAAGATATTTTCGTAAACGTTCCGAAAAAATACGATTTTGAAAATCTTTCTCAAAGTGATATCAACGAATTGATTGATGCTAAACTGGAAAAAGAAGCCAACAGATATATCCAACAATGGGAAAAAGAAAAAATCTCCATTGAAAACGGAAGATGGGGACCTTTTATCAAATTCGGAAAAACAATGTTTAAAATTCCGAAAAAAGCCAACGATACAAAATATGAAAGCGAAGAGTTGAAAGAAATTTCTCTTGATGAGGTTAAAAAATGGATTACCGATCAGGATTCTAAAGCCTTTGCTGAGAAAAAGAAACCTACGGCGAAGAAAGTGACAGCTAAGAAAACAGTTGCTAAAAAAAAATAATTTATAAATATTTATAAAGGTAGGACAGTTTATTTAAATGTATACTATAGAACCTGCTTTTCCCCAAAATTTAAATAGATTCAGAAGGTTGAAACGTTCAATGATTTTATTGGATAAAAATGAAGGAATCCCAAGTTTTTTGCTTGGCGGTACTCAGGATGGGGAATTTGAAACATCTACAACGTTTGTTTTTGATATTTTTTATTAACAAAAAATATGGCATAAGTCTAAGTTGGTGAGGTTTTTTGTATGTTTGCGGAAATAATGTAGTCAATGAATTTTGAAGATTTTATCATTTCACCAAGAAATTTCAAAACTGAAAGCTGGCAGATCGGAAACCGAATCACGAAAGATATAAAGGAAGACAGTATTGTTCTTCTTTTCGTTTCGGATTACAGAGGTGCGAATGGAGCTGCAGAGGTTCAGGATTTTACAGGAATAAGGAAAGAGTTTTACAAATTATCACAGCTTGATTTTGAAACCCCGATTGTGGATCTGGGTGATTTGGTTTCAGGAAAATCAGTTCAGGACTCTCATTATATTTTGCAGGAAGTATTGTCGGCTTGCCATTACAAAAGGGCAATTCCCGTGATTATCGGGGGTTCGAATGATTTTGCTTTTTCACTTTTCTCCGCATTAAATTTCCATACAAAAAATATTAGTTATACTCAAATCAGCAATATTATCTCACTTAAGCAAGGGGAGGTAATTAATGAACATACTTTTTTAAGTAAAATTTTCGGAGCTAAGAATTTCTCCCTTAAAAATTATCATCATTTGGGTTATCAAAAGCATTTAAATGAAGCTGATTCAGTGAGATTGATTAAAGAAGTAGAGTTTGATATCGTCCGTCTGGCAGAAATGATGAATTCTACTGAAAAAACTGAGCCATTTTTCCGAGAATCGGATATGGTAACAGTAAATTGTGATGCCATTGAAAGCTTCAGTGAACCATTTTCAATAAATCCACAGGTGAATGGTTTGAATCGAAGAGAAATCTGTGCCTATATGAAAGAAATAGGGCTGAGTAAAAACCTGAAATCTGTAGGGCTTTTTAATTATAATATTTATTCTGAAAATCAACTGAACCACCAGCTTCTCGCACAAATGCTCTGGTATCTGATCGAAGGAATTAATATCCAAAAATCTCACCCTAAAGAAAGACATTACGAAATATTTTATGTACTGATTGATGAAAGGCAATATGCTTTCAAGCGTGATACTTTCAGCAATCTCTGGTATTTCGGCGATGATGAAAATATAGAAAATTGTATTCCCTGTACACGAAAAGATTTTGATGAAGCCAAAAAAGGCTGGCTGAACGCACGACTGACAAAAATTTAATGTAATGACATACGTCCCCTCAAAAGTTTCCATTATTGTTCCGGTTTATAATGTCGAAAACTATTTGGCTAAATGTCTTGATTCTTTGGTTAATCAGACACATCAGAATATTGAAATTCTGGTGGTAAACGATGGAAGCAAAGACAAATCAGAGCGGATTATTCAAGAATATGCTCAAAAGTTTCCCGAGAAAATTAAGCCTTTCATTAAAGAAAACGGAGGTTTGAGTGATGCCAGGAATTTTGGAATTGACATAGCATCAGGTGATTACATAGGCTTTGTAGATAGCGACGATTATGTAACACCAACTATGTTTGAAGAAATGACAAATCTAGCGGAAAAATATCAAGCGAAAATGGTGATCTGTAACATTCAAAAAGTAGATCAAAATGGAAATGTCACTCAAAAATTGACACAAATTCCGAATATGCTGGAAAAGATTGATCTTGATTCGAATTTTTCTGTTTTTTCTGATTTAAGTTATTTTGCATGCAATAAATTGTTCAGGAAAGATCTTTTTAATGAAAAAAGATTTAAAAAAGGCGCCCACTTTGAAGATATTCAATTGATTCCTCAGCTTTTACTGGAGTGTGATATTATTGCACAGACACAGAATTTTCATTATCAATATCTTGAGCGTACGGATTCTATCACCAAAACCCACACAGAAAAGGGGCTTGATATTTTGAAGGCAGTGGAAGATGTAGAAATCGTTTTTAGGAGCTCTCAATATTCAAAAAAATTGAAAGAACTGAAGAATTTCCAGATTTTTGAGGGAATTTATTCTTTTTTAGCTTATTTGGCTTTTGTGAAGGATGAAGAAGTCTTTTATAGTATGTCGGCAAGATTAGAAGCTTTTATGAACGAACGCAATATAAAAATTAAAGATATATTAATGTATAGTCGTTTTGATAAAAATTATCTATTATCTTTGCCACTGAAAAAAAAGATTTTTTATCTGTTGTTTTTTGCAGGTCAGAATAAATTGATAAGGAAATTAGTTTAAACGCAAGTGTAAGTGCTATTTGTAAAACTAAGGATGAAATGGTTTTTATATGTCGATAAGAGCTTTCTTTGAAAAACATTAAGTGCTGAATAGAAAAAAATGAAGAATTTTGAATTGTTCTTAACTCAATCGGGCGTTCCTATTTTTTATGTAAAGATAGGATTGGGTTTTTTATTTTCATTCCTAATCACGTTTTCCTCAGTTCCTACCATTATTAAGATTTCCAGGAGGAAAAACCTAATGGATGAGCCCGGCGTGAGAAGTTCTCATCTCCGAAAGATCCCAAATCTCGGAGGAATTGCTATTTTTTATTCTATAGGGATCAGTGCATCTATTTTTGCCTATGAACTTTTTGATTTATACAAATTTTTATTCGCTTCCCTGGTAATTCTGCTTTACATAGGTGTAATGGATGATATTGTGGTGATGAGAGCTTATAAGAAGCTTGTTGCACAGATCGTGGTTTCGTCTTTAATTGTAATAGGTTCGGATATCAGGATCAGAAGTTTATTTGGCATTTTCGGAATTTATGAAATGGAATATCTCATTAGTATATTGTTTAGTATTACTACTTTTATTATTCTTATTAATGCCTTTAATCTTATCGATGGGATTGACGGGCTTGCTGGAGGATATTCTATGATCTGTAGCGCACTTTTCGGGATAAGCTATTACAGATTAGGTGAGTATAATTATCCTTTGGTAGTTCTTTCTGTTATAATAATAGGAGCTGTTTTAGCCTTTTTGTATTATAATTTGTCTAATTACAGAACTAATAAAATCTTCATGGGAGATACCGGTTCTATGCTTTTAGGCTTTTTACTGGCTTTTACTTCCATATGTTTTATTGATATTTTTATTGACAAGGAACTTCCGAATGTTCCGAAGTATCATCTTCAGTCAGCCCCGGTAGTGGCTGTTGCTATTCTCATACTTCCTATTGTAGATACCCTGAATGTGATTATCATAAGGCTGGCTAATAAAAAATCACCCTTTGATGCAGACAAAAACCATATACATCATAAGTTATTAAAACTCAATCTTACACACAGACGATCAAGTTTTTATATCATTGTATATTACCTTTTTGTAGTGAGTGTAGCTTATTATTTCAGACATATAAACGTAAATCTGTTACTGGGAATTATTATTTTTCTCGGTTTTTTAGGAGCTTATATACCAGATTTTATTTATATTTTGAAAAATAATAAAAAGACAAACAATTAATCTTTATTTTTGCAAACAATTTGAAAAATATGATGAAGAATTATAAGTATTTATTACTGCTATTATTACCCTTTCTAATTATTACCTCTTGTATCACAACAAAGGATGTGCGATACATGCAGCCTAATGAAAATCTAGTAATTAACGAAGAAGGTCTGGTTCCCTACAATGTTCCTGTTTATAGAATTACTAAAAATGATATTCTAAATCTTAATATTGTTACAACTCCAAAAGGAGATGCTGCACAGTTTTATTCAGCTCTTAACACATCTGGATCTTCAGTTGCCCCAACCACAAATGCTACAGCTACAGGTGGTCGTGGAACCGTTTCCGGTTCAGGAGTTGGAGGAAATGCGGTTTTCTATTTTAATGGATTAAAAGTTGACTCTAAAGGGGATATCAATGTTTTCGGAATTGGTTATATCAAAGCTGAAGGAAGGACAATAGAGGAAGTCTCTCAGGAAATCCAGCAAAAAGTAAATGAAAATTTCCAAGAGGGGAAATCTGAAGTTAGACTGAATACAGACGGTATAACCTATTATATACTTGGTGACGTGGAAACTACAGGGGTGACCGGAGAAAAGGTAGCCCATAAAAATACACTTACCATTACCGAAGCATTAGCAATCAACGGAGGTTTAAACAGA
The DNA here is from genome assembly GCF_900156075.1 of Chryseobacterium sp. RU37D. GTDB lineage: Bacteria > Bacteroidota > Bacteroidia > Flavobacteriales > Weeksellaceae > Chryseobacterium. The sequence goes on from NZ_FTMM01000002.1 coordinate 187,339, forward strand.
ACTATCGACAGAAAGAATATTGTTATCCACAGAAAATTGCCTGAAGGAATCAAGATAGCCAGAATTGACCTTACCCGTGAAGATGTGATGAATTCACCGTATTATTATGTTCAAAATGGTGATGAAATCTATTTCAATACAAGAGCGAAAAGTTTGAACGGATTCGGAAAAGATCCTATCCAGACCCTTACAACGGGAGTTTCCGTGATTACTACAGCGTTATCAATTTATCTACTTCTTAAAAATCTTTAATCATGATTCCAGGAAAAGACGCTACTGTAGAGAAAAATGATTCTCAAAAAGAAAAATTTGGCTCTTTCTCATTATTCGATATTGAGCATTTTTTTAGAAGGATTTTAAAAAATTGGTATTGGTTTATACTAATGCTTTTTATAGGCTATATGCTATCTTGGATATATAGTAAATATTATGCACAGAATGTATATGCATCCAGCCTGTCATTAAGTATTTCCAATAATACGTCCAGCTATTTCACTCCAAGCCAGTCTATCAACTTCATCTGGGGCCAGGGAGGGAATCAGGATGGAGTTTATCTAAAGAAAATGCTTCTTTCAAGGACGCACAACGAATTTTTGGTAAAAGAACTAGATCTTTTCGTAAACTATTCTACGAAAGGAGTCATAAAATCAACTTATTTGGATAAAGATGATTCTCCTGTTTTTCTGCAGATTGATAAAAAGCACCTTCAGCAGGTCAATTATCCTATTACTTTGGTTCCTAAAAGCGGGAATACGTATGAGGTGGTCTTACCTGAGGAAGGAGAATCTACAAGCTTGTATAGCTATACATCAGAAGGATTTCATTCGATCAGTGCATATGAAAAACCTGGCAATAAAATTATAAAAGTAGGAGAGTGGTATGAAACACCAAATTTGAAATTTAGGCTGCTTACCAACCCTACACCGGTAAAAATTAAGCTAAATAATATTATTGTCAGTTTAAATACTGTAAATCAATCTGTTAGCGACATTGTTTCAACGATTGGCGTAGAGTTCGATAAAGAAATCAACACGATTATGATTATTACCAAAAATGGGTATAATCTTAACAGCACAGTAAATTTTCTGAACAGATCAGTAAGCCAGTTACAGAAAAAAAGACTGGCAGATAAAATTCAGGTGGATAAAAATACAGATAATTATCTTCACGAAAACCTTACTAACATCAGAAAAAAGCTTGATTCCAGCGCAAATGTGCTGAATTATATGAAAACAACTGAAAAGCTGTATGATATCAAAGACAGAGATGAAAAATCTTTGACAAGAATCAAGGAACTTGAATCCAAAAAGGCTGATCTTGAAAGTAAGGTAGCGTCCCTGAATCAAATCAGGCAGTCCCTTGAAAGCCAGAATTTTGATAAAATGATCAGCACCAATGCAGCAGGGTTTCAGGACGGTATGTTTACAGCTTCTGTTTCTGAGCTTAAGGCTTTGTATATGAAAAGAAGGGAAATGGCTTTGATCTATACTCCGAATTCAGAGCCCATGAAGGAAATAAACAGGCTTATTGATGAAGCCAAAACAACCTCTTCGGGATCTCTAAGGAACTATTACAATACTTATTATACAGAAATCGGCAAAATTGACCATGAAGTTTCCAATGCCAATGCAGATCTTTCTTCTTATCCTGAAAAACAAAGAAAATATCTGGATGCTGAAAGAGGATATAATATGATTGAGGCTACCTATAACAGTTTATTGGGAAGACAGAATGATACACAGATGAGAATGGCGGTCAATCAGTCGGACATCAGTGTGATTGACCCTGCAAAGAATGTTGGCCAGCCGCCGATAGGTCCTAATGTAAAAGCTACAAAAGCCGGTATTATCGGAGGGCTACTTGTACTTCCGTTATTGTTCATTCTTGTTGGGGAATTGCTTGATAATAAAATCAGAAATATTAAGGAATTACTTAATGCTACAAGAATTCCGTTACTTGGTGTTATTGGAAACAACAGCAATGAAAATATGCTTACAGTACTTGATCAGCCAAAATCTTCCGTTTCGGAGGCGTTCAGGGGTATCAGGGCAAATGTAAGATTCTTATCCGGGGAAAATGGAAGCAGTAAGATTATTTTGGTAACATCTTCCATTGGTGGAGAAGGAAAGACTTATGTCTCTATCAACCTCGCTTCAGTACTTGGATTAAGTGACAAGAAGACTATCCTTTTAGGAATGGATTTAAGAAAACCTAAAATCTTCGGAGATTTTAAAATTGATAACAAATATGGTATCTCAAATTATCTTACCGGTGAAGTGGGTATAGACCAGATTATCAATAAAACAAGGATTCCAAATCTTGATGTGGCTACTTCAGGCCCAATTCCTCCAAACCCATCTGAGCTATTGATGAGTGAGAGGAATGTAAAATTCCTTGAAGATCTTAAAGAGAGATATGATTTTATCATTATAGACTCGCCGCCAGTAGGTTTGGTTGCTGATTCTTACGAATTGATGAAATATTCAGATGCAAATATTTATGTAGTTCGCCACGAATACACAGAAAAATATATGCTGAAAATGATTACTGAGAAATATCATAACAAAGAAATTGATCACCTTGGACTTGTTTATAATGACTACAATACTAAGCAGGGTTATGGTTACGGTTATGGCTATGGTTACGGCTACGGCTATGGTTATTTTGATGAAGATAAAAACTACAAAGAGCCATTGTTAATAAGAATTCGAAATAAATTTCAGGCAATATTCAATAAAAAATAATACATTTAAGCCCTCATTTAATGGGGGTTTGTTTTGTAAGACGATTTTGAATCTATTAAAAAAAGAATATTTTCACGAGTTTGTCGTTTACTTTATAACAAATTATGTTTTTTTGTTTATTTTTAACTAAACATTAAGATTATCATTAATATAAAAATGTTTTATATTTGCAAAAATTAAATTTTAAAATAACCATAAATCCATATTCTTTTTATGAATAGAAAATTATTGTTTAGCTTCCTTGCCGCTCTAGGGACTATGATAAGTGTAAAAGCTCAAAGAAACGAATTGGGAGTTCGTCTAGGTATGAGTAACCTAGTGGGTGATATAGGGAGAACGAATTATATTTTACAGAAGCCATTGGATTTAAATAAAGCGTCGGACTGGGGTATCCCATTTTATGGAGGGTTATTATATAGATTTAATTTTAATCCACATCAGACCGTAAGATTAGATCTTGGATACAACCAGATTCAGTTTAATGATAAGTTTGCTAAGGAAGAATACAGAAAAAATAGAAATTCGTTCGGAAAAAACAATGTATATGAAGCAAGTTTGGTTTTCGAATATAATTTCTTCCCTGTTAATAATGAGCAGAAAAGTATGGTGAGCCCATATATTTTCGGTGGGGTGGGTGCTTTGATGTTTGATGCTCCTAAGGCTACCTTGGTAAATGATTTTAGAAGAGATGCAGATGGTGTTGCGCAGGCTCCGACCAACGAGCTTGACTTTACAACGACGCCGGTGTATTCTACAGGAACAAAAACAACTATGCATATTCCTTTTGGAGTAGGTTTGAAATATAAATTTAACTATAATTGGGCGATTTTCGCAGAAGCAACATTTAGATACACAATGACAGATCAGCTGGATTACAACAAAATTCTGAGCAAAGATGTGATGTCTACTTATAACGGAGATATCTTGAGTCCTGTCACAGGAGGATCTCTGCTTCAGACAGATGCCTATTATGTAGTATCTAAAGAGAGAGAGGCAAAGTTTTTAGACGAAAGAAATATTGGAGATCTTAAGTCTAAAGATTGGATGAATACCTTTAGTTTAGGGTTGACATATTCGTTCGGAAGACCTCCATGTTATTGTGATTAATATGTCGTTGATAAAAGATAAAATAGATCCTGAGAATTTACCACAACATGTGGCTATTATAATGGATGGTAATGGAAGATGGGCAAAATCCCGTGGCGAAGAAAGAACTTTCGGTCATAAGAATGCCATTAATGCAGTAAGAAATGCCATTAATGCATGTAATGAAATTCATATTCCATATTTAACGCTTTATACCTTTTCTTCGGAAAACTGGAATCGTCCCGCAGAAGAAGTAAATACTTTAATGAATTTACTCGTGGAAACTTTATTGCTGGAAGCGGAAGAAATTTTCAGTAAAGGATTAAGAATGCATGTGATTGGAAATCTGGAAAAATTGCCGCCGCTTGTAAGAGATCAGCTTCATCAGGTGGTGGAGCTCACAAAAGAAAACACAAAAGGGAATTTGGTACTGGCGATCAGCTATGGCTCGCAAAACGAAATACTGAATGCCGTAAAAAACATTAGTCAGGATGTAAAAGAGGGAAAGATAGACACAGAAGACATTAACGAAAAATTATTCGAAAGTTATCTGTATACAAAAGATTTTCCGCCCGTAGATTTATTAATCAGAACCAGTGGCGAAATCAGAATCAGTAATTTCCTCCTTTGGCAAATCGCTTATGCGGAGCTGCAGTTTTTAAATGTTCTTTGGCCGGATTTTACCAAAGATATTTTCTTCCAGTGCATTGTGGATTATCAAAACAAGGAAAGAAGATTCGGGATGACCGGCGAACAAATAAAAATCCAGTAAAATTTAAGAAAAGAAAGACTACGATAAAATGAAGTTTAGACTATTACCCATCATTATGTTTGTTGCTTCTGCACATTTTTATGGACAGGTAACTCCACAGGATAGCACAAAGGTGAGCAATTCTGTACACGCAGAAAATCAAGCAGGAACGTATACATTGAAAGACATCGTTGTAGATGGGGTGAAAAAATATACACCGGCTCAGATCTTGAGATTTACAGGTTTAGCAAAAGGTGAAGCTGTAGACATTCCAGGGCAAAAAATCAGTAATGCCGTAAAAAAACTTTGGGATACACAATCTTTCTCTGAGGTGGAAGTATACGTTCAGAGTATTGAAGGCGAAACTATTGTTTTAAGATTTTATCTGCAGGATCTGAAAGATCTCGGCGAAGTAAAATTCACAGGAAAAGGTATCGGAAAATCTAAAGGCGAAAAATTAGCAAAAGATAATAACCTTAAACCTGGAACTAAAATTACGCAAAACTTAGTTTCAAGTCTTAAAACAAACATTCCTAAAGATTATATCAAAAAAGGATTTGCAGATGCTAAAATTACTATTCAGGACAAGGTAAATGCAGGTGACCCTAATTTGGTAGACTGGACGATCAATGTTGATAAAGGTAAAAGAATAAAAATCGATCACATCGAATTTGAAGGAAATAAAGCGGTTACCGATAGCAAGCTTAGAAATAAAGCCTTTAAAGAAACTAAACAAAAAAGATTCGGTATCGGTGGGATCTTAAAGTCTTCAAAATTTATAGAGGAAAAATACCAGGAAGACAAACAAAATCTTCTGAATTATTATAACTCTTTAGGGTACAGAGATGCAGCTATCGTTTCTGACTCTGTATGGAGAAACCCAAAAAATAACTACGAGATTAATGTAAAGCTTAACGAAGGTAAGCAATACTATATCGGTGATGTTACATTTACTGGGAATACGGTTTACTCTACAGATTATTTACAAAGACTTTTAGGATATAAAAAAGGGGATATCTATGATGCAGTAGGTTTCAACAAAAAAGTAGGTGAAGACGGTGGTAAGGAAGATGATTCTGATATCAAGTCGGTTTACATGAACAACGGTTATCTTTTTTCAAACGTAACTCCTGTTGAAAAATCTGTAAATGGAGACAAGATCAACCTTGAAATCCGTATCAATGAAGGTGAAAAAGCAACTTGGAACAGAGTAACATGGGAGGGGAATACCACCACCCATGACCATGTAATTCTTAGAGCTTTAAGAACAAAGCCAGGAAACCTCTTTGCTAAAAGCGATATTAAAAGAACATACTTTGATTTAGCAGGAATGTCATTCTTTGATCCTCAACAGATCGGGCAGGACATTCAGCCGAATCAGCAGGATAACACAGTAGATATTAATTGGAAATTGGTAGAGAAAGGCTCTTCTCAGGTTCAGCTGCAGGCAGGCTATGGGGGTAAGAGTTTCATCGGGACTTTAGGGTTGACATTCAACAATTTCTCATTGAGAAATTTCCTTAAGTTTAAAGACTTTAGGCCGGTTCCTCAAGGTGATGGCCAAACATTATCCATTCAGGCACAGGCAGGGCAATATTTCCAAAACTATGGTGTTTCATTTACTGAGCCTTGGTTATTTGGAACAAGACCAACCGCACTTTCTGTAAGTTTAAATAATTCAAGGGTAAAATATTCTGATGCCTATGGAGATGCCCAGAAATTAAATATTTTCTCAGCTTCAGTAGGACTGAACAGATTATTGAAATGGCCAGATGATTATTTCTCGTTATACACAGGAGTTCAGTATCAGAAGTATGATTTTAAAAATTATCCTTTTGATTTTGGAGGAACAACAGAACTTTACGGAAGTGCCAACAACTTAAGTTTCAATGTAGGTTTAAGCAGAAACTCTGCAGGTATCGATCCGATTTTCCCTACTACAGGTTCAAACATCGATTTCTCTGTAAAGTTCACTTTGCCATATTCATTGTTTAATAACAAAGATTATTCTACAATGGCTCCGGTTGATAAATACAGATGGATGGAATTCTATAAGGTGAAGTTCAAAGCTGATGTGTACAACGAGATTGTTGGAAAGTTAGTGTTAAGATCTTCTGCCGAAATGGGATTTATGGATGGATATAATAAACAATTAGGTGCACCACCGTTTGAAAGATTCTATGTTGGAGGTACAGGTTTATATGGAGGTAGATATGACGGTAGGGAATTAATTCCGTTAAGAGGTTACGAAAATGCTTCTCTTAATGGGGCAGATCCAGCTCGGGGTGATATTACTGATATTACTCCAAAAGGCGGAGGTACTATTTATAACAGATTTACATTAGAATTAAGATACCCGATTTCATTAAACCAGACTGCAAAGATTTATGCATTGACGTTTGCTGAAGGAGGTAACGTGTGGAATTCTTGGGGAAGCTATAATCCTTTCCAGCTGAAAAGATCAGTAGGTGTTGGGGTAAGAGTTTATATGGGAGCATTTGGTTTGATCGGATTTGATTTCGCTTATGGATTTGATAAGCCTATCGGATCATCAAATCCATCCGGATGGAAGACACACTTCTTAATGAATCAGTCATTATAATTCACAATATGAAAAATTTTAAAATTGTTTTCTCATTTGTATTATTCTTGCTTTTCGGTCTAAGCAACGCACAAAAAGTGGGAGTTGTGGATACAGAATATATATTGAGTAAAATGCCTCAATATCAGGAAGCCGAAGCAAGATTAAATGCACAGATCGATACCTGGCAGTCAGAGCTTCAGAATTTACAATCAGAGTATGAGCGTAAAAGATCGGCTTTTGAAAGTGAAAAAGTACTTTTAATTGGAGATCAGCTGAAACTAAGAGAAAAAGAAGTAATGGATCTGGAAAAAAATATCAAAACAACAACAAGCTTACGTTTTGGTAATAACGGAGAAATTGCTAAATTAAGAACAAGTTTGATTGTCCCTTTTCAGGATCAGATCTGGAACGCTGTCAAAACGATGGCCGAAAAAAACGGATTAGGCACAGTTCTTGATAAGACGAGTAACAATGTACTTTTCCTACAGAAAAGATTTGATTATTCAGATAAAGTATTGGATATATTATTAAAAGGAAATGATAAAAAAGAGAAAACTAATAACAAAAAATAAAGTTTAAATTAACTTTTATTAAATTTAAAGATCTAAAACAAATTAAATTATTTATTTACCAATTATGAAAAAATTAAGTGTATTATTTGCAGCAGTAATGATGGTTGTATCGGTAGGTATGGCAAAAGCTCAAAAAATTGCTACTTTAGATGTGATAGGTGTTCTTAACGCAATGCCTGAAAAGAAAAAAGCAGATGCTGATCTTAAAGCGTACTTAGATACTAAGCAAGCTGAAATCAAAAAGAAAGCTGATGCCGGACAAACTAAATTAAAGCAATATTCTGAAGAAGCTTCTAAGAAAACTGCTGACGAAAACAAAGCAAGAGAAGCTGAATTAGCAAAAATGCAGGAAGAAATCCAGCAGATGAACGATAAAGCTCAAAAAGATTTTGTTGCTAAACAAGATGCTGCTTACGAGCCAATCGAGAAAAAACTGAACGATGCTGTAACTAAAGTTGCTAAAGCAAATGGTTATGACTATATCATGGATGCAAACTCTTCCGCTTTTGTATATAAGGGAGGACCAGATGCTACTCCGGCTGTTAAGAAAGAGCTAGGTGTTCAATAATTTTTAGAAATTAACAAACATTTATAAAACTTACCATCTCTCATAGAGGTGGTTTTTTTATTTTTGCAGAATGAATAAAGAAGTATCAACCACGGTAAAAATAAGGTTTAGTGACTGTGATCCGATTGGCCATTTGAATAATGTAAAATATCTGGACTATATGTTCAATGCCAGAGAAGATCATGTAGAAACTTTTTACGGATTTACATACGAAGAATATACCAAACAGACTGGCTGCACATGGATTGCAATTCAAAACGAAATAGCCTACTTAAAGGAAGTAAAATACAATACCTCGGTGGTGATCAGCAGCAAAACCATAGATGTTCAGAACAGGACAGCAAAGGTTGAAATCTTAATGAAAAGCTTAGACGAAAAAACAATCTACGCTGTTTTATGGGTTACCGTGATATACTTTAACGTTAAAACAAGAAAGTCAGAAGTACACCCTGAAAACATTAAAGAAACTTTCGGGAAATTCTATGTAGATTTGGAACAGAAAGAATTTCAGTCAAGAGTTAAATTTTTAAGATCACAAAACGCAAAAAATTCATAATGAAAAAAATAGTAGTTATAGGTGGAAACGGGCAGCTGGGAAACTGTATAAAAAAAATTGCTCCTGATTTTGAGTTGGATTATGAATTCATTTTTACAGATTCTCAAATGCTGGATATTACAGATGAAAACCTGGTCAACAGCTTTTTTTATGACAACAAACCGGATTTCTGCATCAACGCATCGGCTTATACAGCGGTTGATCTTGCGGAAACAGAAAAAGCAAAAGCTTTCGCGGTTAATGCCTACGGAGTTGCTCATCTTGCCCAGGCTTGTCTGAGTCATAAAGCAACCCTGATTCATATTTCTACAGATTACGTTTTCGATGGGGATACCAATTTGTGTTATTCTGAAGATGATTTTACAAACCCAATCGGAGTTTACGGAGAATCAAAGCTTAAAGGAGAAGAGCTGGCTCTAGATATTAATCCTAAAACAATTATTCTCAGAACCTCATGGTTGTATTCTGAGTTTAATAAAAATTTTGTGAAAACCATGTTAAACCTATTCTCTCAAAAAGAAGAATTAGGAATTGTAGGGGATCAGTACGGGCAGCCTACCAATGCAGATGATCTGGCAGAAGCCATCATGGATATCATCGAAACTCCACAAAAAACATATGGAGTTTTCCATTTTTCAAACTACCCGGAAACAACCTGGTTTGAATTTGCACAAAAAATTGCTGAGTTTTCAAAATCAAAAATTAAGCTGAATCAATTAACAACCGAGCAATACCCAACACCGGCAAAAAGACCGAAAAGAAGTACCATGTGCTTGGATAAAATAGAAGAAGTTTATAAAATTGAACCTAAACATTGGGAGAACAGTCTTGAAGACTGCGTACAAATTCTTACACAATAAAATAAAGAATGAAAAAAATTATAATTGCTGTTTTCGTCTTTTTGATTCAATTTTTTAATGCGCAGAACGTGTATTTAACCAAAGTTGAAAAAACACATGAAAATTCAGACAAGTACTTATATAGAATAAATGAAGAAATAAAAGACGCTGAATATTTAGGAGAAATCGAAGTACAGGGTTTTTCTAAAAATGATGCCGGAGTTTTTTCATTAATATATAAGAAAGCTAAGGAAATAGGAGCAAACACATTTTCATGGAAACCCTTTGAAAACATTGATCGTTCGCCACAAAATTTTAATCCGGCAAATTACAGATTATGTTTATATTTTTTACCAAAAGAAAAATTGTTAAATCAAATCGGGGCTCTATACTTATTTGCATCTTCAGAGAAAGATCAAAAAATTGCAATAAATAAGAAAGATTATACGATCTCACCAAGGTCATATTTAGTATTAAAGACGGTTCCTGGTGAAGTTTATACCATCTCAACAAAAAAACTTTTGGGATCAACCATAAAAATCCAGCCCAAAGAAAACAGTTCCAATCAATATTTTCAGATTTCGGCTACAAAAATCAAATCCGACGAAACCGGAGTTGGGGGCCTCAATTTAAAAAGCGGTGACATCATAGGTCTTGAAAAATCTTACGCTGAATTTTTAAGCATTATTTATAAAAAAGAACAACAGAGCAACTAAGCTCTGTTTTTTATTTACATCATGGCTTTAATTTAAATTCATCAATAAACTAAACATTCCAAAGTTTAAAGAAAAGCTATTCCGATAAGCATATCAAACCTATGCTGAGCACCCATGCTGCATTTAGAAGCGATCCTCGTTCAAACCTTGAAGATTTAGAAATTTGCCACCCTCCAGTCGCAGACTCGCCAACGCTCAATCGCCCAACTCACTCACCAGTTCACTAACAAATCCTTCATCTATCAAACATGAGTTTAAAAAGTGTTAAATTATTCTCTCTAGTTTCCAGCAGCTTAGCTTCAAATATTGCGAAAAAGTAAAATTTATGTTAGGTTGATTTGGATAATAGGTGAATAAGTTTCTATCTTTGCCCCACTGAAAACGGAAGGAAGTAGGTAGCGCAGGATCGGCTTTTAAGGCCAATTAATTTAGAAACACTTTATAAGATAT